>NZ_JBLIYX010000002.1:0-562507 GCF_057480955.1 Pseudomonas sp. P65(2024) | reverse complement strand
GGGCCATCGCCGGTCAAAACCGTCTTGCCACTCTTGCCGTTACGCTGGTTGGTTTCATCCTCTGGGCGCTGCGCGCCCGGCGGATAACCCAGGTGGTGGCCAAGTTCGGCGTGCAGAGCGCGTTCGATCAAGGCCTTCTTGAACGCCGCAGAGGCATCCTCGATAGCCTCTGCGGTCATCAGGCCCTCACCGAACTGCTCCAGCAGCTCTTTGGGGATTTTGGGCAGGTCACGCAAGGGTTTCTTTTTGGTTGGCATACATGCACCTCTTACTCATGTTATGCCCGAACACAAAATTTCTGACACCCTCGTTGGGGCCGCTTTGCGGCCCTTTCGCGACGCAAGGCCGCTCCCACAGGAGGGCAGTTCCCTGCGCGACAGCGCAGTCCCAAAGGGCTGCACAGCAGCCCCTTACGGCTACAACTCGCTATCACAGGCAATCAACTGCCTCACCAAACCCTGCGCCAGCGCCGACAACCCATACCCCACCCGGCTCACCACCCCATAGCGGGTATAGAACGCCTCCTCCTGCTCCGGCGCCAGATCCACCAGCTTGAGGGCCACCAGGCCGTCATAGGGCCGCAGGTTCGCGCTGCAGGCGATACCGATGGTGTCCGAATGCAGCACGACATTGAGCAGCGCATAACCATGCTCGCATTCCACGCTGGGCAGAAAGTCCTGCCGCCCGCTCAAGTCACTGAGGATCTTGCGGATGTTCGGCGGGCGAAAGGTGGTGGCCAGCGGGTAATCGAACAGGTCCCGCGCCCGCACTTCGGCCAGCTCGGTCAATGGATGTTCCCGGCGACAGCAGAAGTGCCAGCGCTGTGGCCTGAGCTTGTGCACCTGGTAGTCCGGGTCGGCCTCGAACTGGCGGGTGTCGGCGACGAAGAACTCGATCTCCTCGGCGATCAGCCGCCGGTTCAGCGCCTGCCAGTTGTCCACCTGGAAGCAGGTGCGGGCCGCTGGGTACTCGGCGACGAACCGCGCCACCGCCCTTGGCACCAGCCCGCCGGCGGGGGCCGGCCCCGAGCCGAAGCGCACCACGCCGGTGGTGGCGCCGTTGAACTGGTTGATCTCGTTGACCAGGTTGTGCGCCCCGTGCACCAGCCGCCGTGAATGCTCCAGCACCAGCAGGCCCTGGCGGGTCGGCGCCAGTTCCTTGCTGGCGCGATCGACCAGGCGGCAGCCGACGTTGTGTTCCAGCGTCTGGATGCTGCGGCTGAAGGCCGATTGCGAGAGGTTCACCGCCGCCGCCGCGGCGACAAAGCTGCGGTGCTCGACAAGGGCGATGAAGTGGCGGAGCTGGCGCAGGTCGATATGCATTTTCTACATGGAAACTTTCGGTGGAATGCAATTGCTGGGAAGGGTTGGGAACCTTATAAAGGGAGTCACTTATTCCACAAAATATGAAATACAAATATTTATATCTCTTAAAAGAATAAAGCCCGTCTGATCGCGATTCGGTTCCGCCAACGGAAATGCTCGCCAGGGCCTGTGCCTCCAAGGAGCATCTGCATGTCCCGACTTTCCCGTTGGCCGGCGCGCGCGTCGGTATTCGCCCTGCAACCCTTGGCCGCTGGCGTGCTGCTGGCCGCCGCCGGCAACAGCTTCGCCGAAGAGCCGCGCTCGGCTGCGCCAGCTGTCGAGCAGGAGGCCAAGCTCGGCACCGTCACTGTCAATGCCCGGCGCCGTGAGGAGACCGCCCAGAGCGTGCCCACGCCGATCAGCGTGCTGGGCAGCGAAACCCTGGAGACCCAGCGCATCTATCGCGTGCAGGATCTGCAACAGCTGGTGCCGAGCACCAACGTCGCCTATGTGCACGCCCGCCAGTCGAGCATTTCCATTCGCGGCCTGGGCAACAACCCGGCCAGTGATGGCCTGGAAGGCAGCGTCGGCGTGTATCTGGACAACGTCTACCTGGGGCGCCCGGGCATGGCGGTGTTCGACCTGCTCGATGTCGAGCAGCTGGAGGTGCTGCGGGGGCCGCAAGGCACGCTGTTCGGCAAGAACACCACTGCCGGGGTGCTCAACATCACCACCCGCAAGCCGACCTTCCACCAGGAAGGCAGCGTGCAGTCGTCGTTGGGCGAGGATGGCTACTGGCAGACCCAGGGCAGCTTCTCCGGCCCCCTGACCGACACCCTCGCCGGGCGCATCAGCGCCTACCACACCGAGGACGACGGCTATGTGAAGAACATCTACAACGGCCACGACCTCAATGGCGGCAAGCGCCAGGGCTTTCGTACCCAGTTGCTGTTCAAGCCCAGCGAAACCTTCAACCTGCGCTGGATCGGCGAGTACAACGAAGAAGACTCCGACAACGGCATCCTCAGCCTCTACAGCACCGGCCCGACCATCAATGGCGTGAACCGCTACGAAAGCCTGGCCGCCCAGGCTGGCGCCACCCTGGTGTCGGGCAAGGACCGCAAGGTCAACTTCGATGCCGACCAGATGGTCAAGGTGTTCCAGGGCGGCACTTCGGTAGAGGCCAACTGGACCCTGCCCAACGACTTCACCCTCACCTCGATCAGCGCCTACCGCTGGTGGGACTTCACCCCGCGCAACGACGACGGCCTCAACGTGCCGGTGTTCTACAGTGCCGGGGTTTCGGTGCGGGACAAGCAGTACTCGCAGGAGCTTCGGCTGGCCTCACCCACCGGCGGCTTCTTCGACTACGTACTGGGCGCGTACTACTTCAAGCAGGACCTGGACAATAAATCGTTCACTTACTACGGGCCGCAGGCCGATATCTGGAACCTGACCCCCGCCGGCGCCCTGGCCAACGTGAACACCATCGGCAATGGCCACATCGACACCGACAGCTACGCCCTGTTCGCCCAGGGCACCTGGCACCTGACCGAGCGCCTGGACTTCACCGCCGGGGTACGCGGCACCTACGAGGAGAAAAGCGCCTGGGTGACCCGCGATGCGCCGTCCGGCGGCGCGGCCGTCACCGGTGCGGCCGCGGCCGCCCGCCAGGGCCGGGTGGGCGCGTACGACTCAGGTGACCTTAACCAATACAGCTTCGCCCCCTCCGGGCTGCTCAGCCTGAGCTACCGATTCACCGATGACCTGTTGGGTTATGCCAGCCTGTCCCACGGCGAGAAGTCCGGGGGTGTCAACCTGACTGTCGGTGCCGCCCCACGCTTGGGCACCGATTCGCTGTTGGTGGGTACCGAGCGGGCCAACAACGCCGAACTCGGGCTCAAGAGCACCCTGTTCGACAACCGCCTGCAGCTGAACACCAACCTGTTCTGGACTGAAGTGCACGGCTACCAGGCCAACGTCTACGACGAAGCCAACCGTGTGCAGTACCTGGCCAACGCCGGCAGCGTGCGTTCTCGCGGCCTGGAGTTCGAAGCCACGGCCCTGCCGATCCGAGGCCTGACGCTGAACTTCAACGGCTCATGGAACGACGTGCGCTACACCGACTACAAGGACGCGCCGTGCCCGCCCGAGGTAAGCCTGGCCAACCCCGCCGCCACCTGCGACCTGTCCGGCCACCAGGTGGTCGGCGCCTCCAAGTACATCGCCAACCTCAACGGCCAGTACAAGTGGCAGCTCAGCGAACGCATCGAGCCCTACGTCACCGCCAGCTACGCGTTCCGCTCCAAGGCCGTCGGCACCATCGACGATTCCGACTACGGCCAGATCCCCAGCTACGCCATCGTCAACCTGTCCACCGGCGTGCGCCTGGACCAGGGCGACGGCGTGCTCGACCTGTCGCTGTGGGTGAAGAACGCCGGCGACAAGACCTACTTCACCAGCCTGTGGAACTCCGCCAACGGCGGCTATGCCGGCGTGCTGGGCACCCCGCGCACCGTGGGCGCCACCGCCCGTTACGACTTCTGAGCACAAGGAGCTTTGCCATGAATGCCAAGACCCAACCGCATGACCTGCCCGAAGGCGCCTGCCTCACCGCCAAGGTGCCCGACCGCGACCAAGCCCTGCTCGGCGACGTGGTGGTCAACCCGTACCGGCTGGCGCCGCTGACCGCGATCATCCGTGATGGCGGGCGTACCCTGAGTGCCGCCCATGTGCGGGTGCTGGGCCGCGGCGAGCGCGGTGTCGATATCGTCTACGACGTGTCCGACCGCTCGCTGTGGACCTACGGCGGCATCCCGGTGTTCGGCCTGTACCCCGACCACGTCAACCAGGTCGAGGTGAGTTACAAGCTTGATGGCGAACGCATCCGCGAACGTTACGAAATCTACGCCCCGGCGGTGCGCCTGCCGGTGGTGGCCAAGCAGACTGCCGCGCTGCCCGAGGTAGAGCCGGTCAAGGTCGCCCCCGGTTTCGAAAAGCGCCTGTACCTGTTCAATCACCTGCTGGCCGAGATCCCGGGTGGGCGCGCCTTCAAGTGGAACGGCCTGGGCGGCGCCGCCGAGTGGGACTCGGTGGGCAACAACTGGATCGCCGACAGCAACGGTGACGTGCGCTGGTACCTGGATATCGAGCAGATCCATGATTCCAACCATCGCGACGGCCTGGGCGGCACCATGGGCTTCCACCAGACCCGCGACGGCAAGCTGATCTGGGGCCAGGGCCAGACCTACTCCAAGTACGACCTGCTGGGGCGCAAGGTGTGGCAGCGCAACCTGCCGGACAAGTTCGCCGACTTCTCCCACGAGATCCGCGAGACGGTGAACGGCAGCTACCTGCTGCGGGTCGGCACCAGCGACTACCGTCGCCCGGACGGCAAGCGCGTGCGCTCGATCCGCGACCATATCATCGAGGTCAACGAGGCTGGCGACGTGCTGGATTTCTGGGACCTGAACCAGATCCTCGATCCGTACCGCGGCGAGCTGCTGGAAACCCTGGGCAAGGCCGCGATCCAGCTGCCGGACGGTGTGCAGAAACAGGATGAGCGGCTGGCCAACGAATTGGCTGAAGGCGACCTGCCGTTCGGCGACGTTCCCGGTGTCGGTACCGGGCGCAACTGGGCCCATGTCAATGCCATCGACTACGACGCCGATGACGACAGTATCATCGTTTCAGCACGGCACCAGGGCGTGGTGAAGATCGGCCGCGACAAGCAGGTGAAGTGGATCCTCGCCGCGCCGCAAGGTTGGCCGGCACGTTTGCAGGACAAAGTGCTCAAACCGGTGGGCGAGGGCTTCGAGTGGTCCTGGACCCAGCACACCGCCTGGCTGACCGGGCACGGCACGCTGACTGTGTTCGACAACGGCTGGGGCCGCGACTTCGGCCCGACTAGGCTGACTGGCAACTACAGCCGGGCGGTGGAGTACCGCATCGACGAGGCCAAGGGCACGGTCGAGCAGGTGTGGCAGTACGGCAAGGAGCGCGGTGACGAGTGGTACAGCCCGATCACCTCGGTGGTGGCGTACCAGGCGCAGACCGATACCCAGTTCATCTACTCGGCTTCGGTGAGTTTCCTGACGCCGGAGAAGCTGACGACCAGCGTGCTCAATGAAGTGCGTCGCGGCACCCAGGAGGTGGTGGTGGAGCTGAAAGTGCACAGTCGCCAGCCGGGCAGCGTGGGCTACCGGGCGCTGGTGATCGATCTCGACAAGGCGTTCTGACCCTTCCTTCTGACCGATGGTCTAACCTCTTACGGCCCAATCGCGGGGCAAGCCCGCTCCCACAGGAACCCTGCGCTCCTTGTGGGAGCGGGCTTGCCCCGCGATTGGGCCGTTTGCCAGGGGGGTGTTCAACCATTCGTTCTTTTTTTCGAACAGCCTATTGTCCAACACCCCAACCCCCGCTTAGCATTCCGTTTGAGATTTCAAACGCTCGGCACCCAGGCGTCGAACACCCTGGTGCACGAATTTGTGACGGCCGCCCCCTTCTCGGGGGCGCCTTTTCAACAATCAATAATTCGCAGTAAAGGGAAGCCGACATGCAGCTCAAAGACGCTCAGTTGTTCCGCCAGCAAGCCTTCATCAACGGTGAATGGCTGGATGCGGACAGCGGTCAGACCATCAAGGTGACCAACCCGGCCACCGGTGAGGTGATCGGTACCGTGCCGAAGATGGGCGCCGCCGAGACCCGCCGCGCCATCGAGGCCGCCGACAAGGCCCTGCCGGCCTGGCGCGCACTGACTGCCAAAGAGCGTGCCGGCAAGCTGCGTCGCTGGTTCGAGCTGATGATCGAGCACCAGGACGACCTGGCCCGCCTGATGACCACCGAGCAGGGCAAGCCACTGGCCGAGGCCAAGGGCGAGATCGCCTATGCCGCCTCGTTCATCGAGTGGTTCGCCGAGGAAGCCAAGCGCGTGTACGGCGACGTCATCCCAGGCCACCAGCCGGACAAACGCCTGATCGTCATCAAGCAGCCGATCGGTGTCACCGCCGCCATCACTCCGTGGAACTTCCCGGCCGCGATGATCACCCGCAAAGCCGGCCCGGCCCTGGCCGCCGGTTGCACCATGGTGCTCAAGCCCGCTTCGCAGACCCCGTACTCCGCCCTGGCCCTGGTCGAGCTGGCCACCCGTGCCGGCATCCCGGCTGGCGTGCTGAGCGTGATCACCGGCAGCGCCGGCGAGGTTGGCTCCGAGCTGACCGGCAACTCGCTGGTGCGCAAGCTGTCCTTCACCGGCTCGACCGAGATCGGTCGCCAGCTGATGGAAGAATGCGCCAAGGACATCAAGAAGGTTTCCCTGGAACTGGGCGGCAACGCGCCTTTCATCGTGTTCGACGACGCCGACCTGGACAAGGCGGTCGAGGGCGCGATCATCTCCAAGTACCGTAACAATGGCCAAACCTGCGTCTGTGCCAACCGTATCTACGTGCAGGACGGCGTCTACGACGCCTTCGCCGAGAAGCTCAAAGCCGCCGTGGCCAAGCTGAAGATCGGCAACGGCCTGGAAGAAGGCACCACCACTGGCCCGCTGATCGACGGCAAGGCTGTCGCCAAGGTCCAGGAGCACATCGAGGACGCCGTCGCCAAGGGCGCCAAGGTACTGTCCGGCGGCAAGATCATCGAAGGCAACTTCTTCGAGCCGACCATCCTGGTCGACGTACCGAAGACCGCTGCCGTCGCCAAGGAAGAGACATTCGGCCCGCTGGCGCCGCTGTTCCGCTTCAAGGACGAGGCCGAAGTCATCGCCATGTCCAACGACACCGAGTTCGGCCTGGCCTCGTACTTCTACGCCCGCGACATGAGCCGCGTGTTCCGCGTCGCCGAGGCCCTGGAATACGGCATGGTGGGTATCAACACCGGCCTGATCTCCAACGAAGTGGCGCCGTTCGGCGGCATCAAGGCTTCGGGCCTGGGCCGTGAAGGTTCCAAGTACGGTATCGAGGACTACCTCGAGATCAAATACCTGTGCATCAGCGTCTGATCGCCAGGTAAACGCTTTTACCTCTGCCAGCGGGGCGCGAGAGCGACGTCTCGCTGGCCTTTTTGACATAGCGGTACCTGGTGGCCAGGGCATGTGTGGCAGTCGATCAACGAATACTGTGCACGCCTGCATCCAGCCACCCCCGAATAAAAGCGCCGCAGAACCGGCGCAATTGAGGGCACTATGAGCAAGACCAACGAATCCCTGATGCAACGCCGTGTCGCCGCCGTCCCACGTGGCGTTGGCCAGATTCACCCGATCTTCGTCGATACCGCGAAGAACTCGACGGTGATCGACGTCGAAGGCCGCGAACTGATCGACTTCGCCGGCGGCATCGCGGTATTGAACACCGGCCACCTGCATCCGAAAGTGGTCGCGGCCGTGCAAGAGCAGCTGACCAAGGTCAGCCACACCTGCTTCCAGGTGCTGGCCTACGAGCCCTACGTCGAGCTGTGCGAGAAGATCAACAAGCTGGTCCCAGGCAACTTCGACAAGAAGACCCTGCTGGTCACCACCGGCTCCGAAGCCGTTGAAAACGCCGTGAAGATCGCCCGTGCCGCCACCGGCCGTGCCGGCGTGATCGCCTTCACCGGCGGCTACCACGGCCGCACCATGATGACCCTGGGCCTGACCGGCAAGGTCGTGCCGTACTCCGCTGGCATGGGCCTGATGCCAGGCGGCATCTTCCGCGCCCTGTTCCCGAGCGAACTGCACGGCATCAGCGTCGATGACGCCATTGCCTCGGTCGAGCGCATCTTCAAGAACGACGCCGAGCCACGCGATATCGCCGCGATCATCCTCGAGCCGGTACAAGGCGAAGGCGGTTTCCTGCCGGCGCCGAAAGAGCTGATGAAGCGCCTGCGCGCCCTGTGCGACCAGCACGGCATCCTGCTGATCGCCGACGAAGTACAGACCGGCGCTGGCCGCACCGGCACTTTCTTCGCCATGGAGCAGATGGGCGTCGCGCCTGACCTGACCACCTTCGCCAAGTCGATCGCCGGCGGCTTCCCGCTGGCCGGTGTGTGCGGCAAGGCCGAGTACATGGACGCCATCGCCCCGGGCGGCCTGGGCGGCACCTATGCCGGCTCGCCGATCGCCTGCGCCGCGGCCCTGGCCGTAATCGAAGTGTTCGAGGAAGAGAAACTGCTGGATCGCAGCAAGGCTGTCGGCGAGCGCCTGACCGCCGGCCTGCGTGAAATCCAGAAGAAGCACCCGATCATCGGCGATATCCGTGGTCTGGGCTCGATGATCGCGGTGGAAGTCTTTGAGAAAGGCACCCACACCCCGAACGCCGCCGCTGTTGCCCAGGTGGTCGCCAAGGCGCGCGACAAAGGCCTGATCCTGCTGTCCTGCGGCACTTACGGCAACGTCCTGCGGATTCTGGTTCCGCTGACCGCCGAAGACGCGCTGCTGGACAAAGGCCTGGCCATCATCGAAGAGTGCTTCGCCGAACTGGCCTGAAGAATGTGACATGCTTTAGAAAAAAACCCGCCTCGGCGGGTTTTTTTTGTGCCGTTCGCCGGTATCAGGCGCTAAGGTTGTACGAGGATTCCGTGGAAGCTGCGATGGATCGCGCGTCATAGCCTGGAGAATAGCCCATGAGCGCTGTCGACCCCGTCCCCCCCTGCGTGCTGATTGCCGAAGGCGATCCCTGGGTGCGCGACATGCTCAGCGAAATGCTGCTTAGCGTGCGCTGCGATGCCCGCCTGCAGGTTTGTGCCGATGGTTCCGAGGCGCTGAGTGCGCTGGCGGCCAAACCCGACCTGATCATCGCTGCCCGTGAACTCTCAGGGTTCGACGGCCTCGATCTGCTGCGCAAGGTGCGCGCCAAGGGCGACAAGCCCGGTTTGCCGTTCATCCTCATGAGTGACCGCACCGACAGCGCCAGTGTGCGCGAGGCGCTGCCGTTGCACCCGACCGCCTACCTGAGCAAGCCGCTTGACCTGGACAACCTGCGCAAGCGCCTGGAGAACCTGCTGCTGGCAGTAGGTGAGCAGATCGCCTGCCCGGTACCGCCGTTGCAGCCCGGCGCGCGACTGCCGGCCTACCTGGAACAGCGCCGGGCCACCGCCGACGGCGGCCCGCTGTTTGCCGATGTGCAGGTGGCGGTCAAGCGAGCCCTCAACCCCCATGGCCTCAACCTCAAGGTGCTCGAGGAAGAGGTGCGCAACGACCCACAGATCACCGGCGTGCTCATCGCCGCCGCCAACAGTGCCGCCCTGCACCGTGAAGCGCCGGTACAGACCCTGCTGCAGGCGCTGAACAAGCTCGGCAGCACCCAGAGCATGAACCTCATCCTCGGCCTCACGCTCAAGCGCAGCGCCCGTTTGACCGATCCGCTGCTGGAGCGGCACGCCACCCATTACTGGAACCTGTCGCTGCACACCGCCGAGTACGGCCGCACATTGGCGCGCATGCTCGAGGTGGACGAAGCGCGTTGTTACTGCGCGGGGCTGCTGCACTGCCTGGGTGACCTGGCGGTGCTGCGCACCTTGCAGGAGTGGCGCCTGGCCGGTGGCGAGCTGGACGAGGACCAGGTGGAGCTGTCGCTCAACGAGTTCGGCGCGCCGTTCGGCTCGGCACTGCGCACCCGCTGGCGTCTGCCGTTGGACCTGCGCGAGCTGATCGCCGCGGTGTACCAGCTGGGCGGCGGCGTCTACTCCCGGGAGATCCTGGCGATGAACCTGGCCGGGCAGCTGTCGCGGCTCAAGCCCAGCGAAGGGCTGGAGAAGGTCGCCAGCAGCAAGACGGCGCGCCTGCTAAAACTTGGATTGCCGGAGCTGTCGCGGCTGCGCAAGGTGGACCCGGAGGCGCTGGCGCGGGAGGAGGCCGAGCGTCTGGCGGCGGAAGCGGCCGAGAGCAAGCTGCAGGTTGCTCCCATCGCTGCCCTGACTATTGATGCTGATCCCGCGGGGGGTGAGGAGCAGGCCTGAGACGTAGCGGGCTGATCGATTACGAGTGGAGTGCCGCAGCCGCGAAGTGATCCGCTTCAGCCTTTAACGATCTGGTTCTTGCCCTGGCGCTTGGCACGGTACATGGCGGCGTCCGCCCGGGCGAACAGGCTGTCGAGCGTTTCATCCTCATCCTGCAACCCGGTCAGCCCTTGGCTTACGGTAACACCGTAGGTGTGCTCGCCATGGCTGAAGCTCAACCGCTGGATCTCCCGCTGCAGACGCTCGGCAATCTGCTCGGCCACTTGTGCGGTGCAGCCGGGGAACACGGCCGCAAACTCCTCGCCACCGATTCGTCCGAACTGATCGCCACGGCGCAGCACGGCCTTGCCGCTGTCGGCGATGCGCTGTAGCACCTGGTCGCCTTCCTGGTGGCCGTAGGTGTCGTTGATATGCTTGAAATCGTCGATGTCCAGCAGCAGGAAGGCCATCGGCGCGCCGTCCTCGCGTGCGCTGTCGAAGGCCTGCTGGGCGCACTCGAAGAAGTGCCGGCGGTTGCTGCTCTGGGTCAGCACATCGGTGGTGGCCAGGCGTTGCAGCTCGCCTTCGAGCTGTTTTTTTTCGGTGATGTCCTCGGCGATGCCGACGATGATCACCCGCTGGTCGCCCTCGCGCTGCTGGTTGATGTAGCACTTGTCGCTGAGCCAGCGCACCTCGCCGGCGGCATTGAGGATGCGGTATTCGCGGTCCTCGACGGTGCCCTTGACCAGCACCTGGGCAAGGCTGCGTTCGGCGTACTCCAGGTCGTCCGGGTAGATGGCGTCGCGCCATTCGTTGTAGTCGGCCAGTACCAGGCTGGCCGGGCGGCCAAAGATGCGCTCGTAGGCGGGGCTGACGTAGAGCACCTGACGGGTTTCCCAGTCGAAGGCCCAGAGCACGGCGTTGACGCTGTCGAGCAGCGAGCTGTACAGCTGCTCGCGTTCGCTTAGGCGAGCCACTTCGCCTTGGGCATGGAGCAGGGCCAGCAGGGTCTGGGCGGCTTCTGGGCGGGGAGTGCCGGCAGGTGTGGGTGGGAGGTCTTTGGCCATGAGCACGGAACGTTTCTCGACGATGGGCGTGCGGCCACGGTCCGGCCCGCCACGCGGGCGATATGCCGGATTTGAGTCGATTTGCGGGGGGGAAGTTCCGGTCGGCACGCCCCGTTGCGGGGCATGCCGATCAACGGTGCTCAGGCGCCATTGGGGCGCAGCGAGTAGGTCTTGAGCTGGGCGGCGAAGTCACGCAGCGAGTGGATGCCACTGGCCTCGGCCTCGTGTACCCAATCCTTCATCGCGGCGAGCATATCGTGGCCGTTGGCGCTGGTGCGCGCCCAGATCTGCTGCAGCGCCAGGCGCTTTTCGTAGATGGTCTTGAGAGCCTGGCTGTGGGCCAGCATCGACTCGATGCGCACGTGGTGGCGGTCCTGCAGCAGGCTGGTTTCCCGCGAGAGCAGGCGCTTGGCACGGCGGAAACGGTGGCGCAGCGAGGCGTCGACCTTGTCCAGCTCTTGCTTGACCAGCGGGCCGATCACCAGCTTGCGGTACTGGGCCATGATCTGGAAGCGGTTGTTGAGGATGGCCATGGCGGTGTCCATGTCCAGCGACGCCTTGCCCTCCACGCGATGGGCGATGGGCGCGACACGCTGGACCTTGGCCAGGCGCAGCAGGCTCAGCAGACGGATCCACATCCAGCCCATGTCGAATTCCCAGCGCCGCACCGACAGCTTCGCCGAGTTGGGGTAGGTGTGGTGGTTGTTGTGCAGCTCCTCCCCACCAATGATGATGCCCCACGGCACCAGGTTGGTGGCGGCGTCGCGGCACTCGAAGTTGCGGTAGCCCACGGCATGGCCCAGGCCGTTGACCACGCCGGCGGCCCAGAACGGGATCCACATCATCTGGATCGCCCAGATGGTGATGCCGATGGTGCCGAACAGCAGCAGGTCGATGACCGCCATCAGGGCGATGCCGCCGAGCTTGAAGCGGGTGTAGAGGTTGCGCTCGATCCAGTCGTCCGGGCAGTTCTTGCCGTAGATGCGCAGCGTTTCCTCGTTACGCGCCTCTTCACGGTACAGCTCGGCACCCTTGCGCAGCACGGTGCCCAGGCCCTTGTGCACGGGGCTGTGCGGGTCGTCCGGGGTTTCGCACTTGGCGTGGTGCTTGCGGTGGATGGCGGTCCATTCGCGGGTGTTCTGCGCGGTGGTGAGCCACAGCCAGAAACGGAAGAAATGCTTGAGCCCCGCGTTCAGCTCCAGGGCGCGGTGCGCCGAGTAGCGGTGCAGGTAGATGGTGACGCTGACGATGGTCAGGTGGGTCATCAGCAGGGTGACGGCGACCAGTTGCCAGGCCGACAAGTCGAGTAGACCGTAGTACCACATAACGGGAAAGACCCTCGAAAACTCAGGGGAACAGCGCTCGCATTATCCCTGGGCGGGGAAATAAAACCAGTCACCCTTTTAGATAGGAGGTCACAGGGTGTTTCAGCCCTTATAATGCCCCTTCCTTTTTCATGGGCTCATCCACCCGACATGTCTGTTTCCGTTCGCGACGCCTTGCGCATGGCCGGGCTCTACGTGGTGCTTTCGATCCTCTGGCTGGTGCTGTCCGAGCTGGTCCTGCAGGGCATGACCGACGACCCGCTGGCGCTGACCGTGGGCCGGCAGATCAACGTGGTGGTCTGGGTGCTGCTCAGTGCCTTGCTGATCTTTGTCTCCCGTGCCCGCCTGCTGAACTTCATCGGCATCGGCGCCCGCTTGCGCAGTGAAGACCGCGAGCGCCTGCGCATGGCCGCGGCGGTGTTCGACAGCACCCTGGAGGGTGTGCTGGTGACCGACCGCAATGGCCTGATCGTGCACGTCAACCGGGCCTTCATGCGCATCACCGGCTACCAGCAGGACGAAGTCATCGGCCAGCGCCCGAGCAAGTTCAAGTCCGGTCGGCATGGCGCGCCGTTCTACCAACAGATCTACGCCGCCCTGGCGGAGCAGGGCGAGTGGAGCGGGGAGATCTGGAACCGCCGTAAAAGCGGGGAGATCTACCCGCAATGGCAGACGATCTGCGCCATTCGCGATGACAGTGGCGCGCTCAGCCATTACGTCGCGGTCTTCAGCGACATCAGCGCGATCAAGCACACCGAGGAAGAACTGGCCTATCTCGTCCATCACGACCCGCTGACCGGCCTGCCCAACCGTCTGCTATTCAACGACCGCGCCATGCAGGCCATGGCCGCGGCCCAGGCCAACAAGCGCGGCTGTGCCCTGCTGCTGCTCGACCTCGACCATTTCCAGAGCATCAACGACGGCCTCGGCCACACCATCGGCGACCAGCTGCTCAAGCTGGTCGGCGAGCGCCTGCGCGAGGTGCTGGGCAGCGGCGTGACCCTGGCCCGGCTGGGCGGCGACGAGTTCGGCGTGCTGGCCGAGAACTGCCAGCAGGTCGGCCAGGCCGGCAAGCTGGCGCAATCGATCATCGAGCGATTGAAGGAACCGTTCTGCTTCGAAGGCAATCGCCTGTTCATCAGTGTCAGCATCGGCATCAGCCTGTTCCCCAGCGACGCGCTGAGTGCCGAGCAGTTGTTGCGCAACGCCGACTCGGCGCTGTTCAAGGCCAAGAGCAACGGCCGAGCCTGCTATGCGCTGTACACCGAGGAGCTCACCGCCCATGCCCAGCAGCGGGTCGAAACCGCCGGCGAGTTGCGCCGAGCGCTGGAGCAGCAGGAGCTGCGGGTGTTCTTCCAACCGGTGCATGACCTGTTCACCGCGCGGATGATAGGCGTCGAGGCACTGGTGCGCTGGCAGCATCCGCAGCGTGGTCTGGTCCCACCCGGTGAGTTCATCCCTATCGCCGAACGCACCGGGCTGATCGCCGAGATCGACGCCTGGATGTTGCACCAGGCCTGCCGGCAGATGGTGCAGTGGCAGACCGAGGGACGGCAGTTGGCATTCGTTGCGGTGAACATTTCCAGCCGCCTGTTCAGCCAACGCGACCTGTACCGGCAGGTGGCCGATGCATTGCACGACACCGGGCTGGACCCAGCGCTGCTCGAGCTCGAAGTGACCGAGAGCGCGGTGATGGAAGACCCCGAGGTTGCCCTGGAGCAGCTTTACCGCCTGCGCGAGCTGGGCGTGACACTGGCCATCGACGACTTCGGCACGGGGTACTCGTCATTGCTGCGGCTCAAGCGAATGCCCGTGCAGAAGCTCAAGATCGACCAGGGCTTCGTCGCGGGCCTGCCCCATGACGAGGACGACATCGCCATCGTGCGGGTGATCATCGCCCTGGCGCGGAGCATGGGCATGCAGGTGCACGCCGAGGGGGTAGAGCAGGCGGAGCAGGCGCGGTTCCTGCTGGAGCAGCAATGCCAGCTGGGGCAGGGGTACTGGTTCGGGCGGCCGGTGCCGGCGGCGGAGCTGCACTGGGGCTGAGCCATGTGCATACCGTTGTAGGAGCGGCCTTGTGTCGCGAAAGGGCCGCAATGCGGCCCCGGCGATCTTTGCATCAACGCTGAAATCCTGGGGCCGCTTCGCGGCCCTTTCGCGACACAAGGCCGCTCCTACACCAATAATATTTCAACGTTTGTTCAACCCTTTGGACAGACGGTCCCCGCCCAGCTGGATCAGCGCCACCAATGCCACAAGCATCACGATCACGGTCAGCATGATCTGGCTGTCGAAGCGTTGGTATCCATACCTGTAGGCAATATCCCCCAGGCCACCGGCGCCGATCGCTCCGGCCATGGCCGACGAGTTGATCAGCGTCACCAGGGTGATGGTGAAGCCGCCGACGATGCCCGGCAGGGCCTCGGGCAACAGCACGTGCCAGACGATGTGCCAGCGCCGGCAGCCCATGGCCTGGGCGGCTTCGATCAGGCCGTGGTCGACCTCGCGCAGGCTGACCTCGGCGATCCGCGCGAAGAACGGCGTGGCGGCGATGGTCAGCGGCACCACGGCCGCCCACACGCCATAGGTGGTGCCGACCACCAGGCGGGTGAAGGGGATCAGCGCGACCATCAGGATCAGGAACGGAATCGAGCGGAACAGGTTGACGATGGCGCCCAGCACCCGGTTCAGCGCCGGGGCCTCGAAGATCCCGCCCTTGTCGCTGGTGACCAGCAGCACCGCCATCGGCACCCCGACCAGCAGCGCGACCAGCGAGGACACGCCGACCATCAGCAGGGTGTCGAACAGGCCTTGCAGCAGGCGATCAATCCACATGGCCGAGTACCTCCACATTCGCGGCCCAGCGGCGGGCGCGTTCGAGCAATTGATGGGTGTCCAGCGGCGAGCCGCGCACGGACAGGATCAACTGCCCCAGGGCCTGCTCGCCGATGGTCTCGACGCCGCCCTGGAGCAGCCGCACGCGTCCGCCCAGGTCGTTGAACAGGGCGCTCAGTTCCGGCTCGCCGAGCAGGTCGAGCTTGAGCACCACGGCCGCGTCGCGGCTGACCGGCTGGGCGCGCAGGCTGGCCTGCAAGGCTGCCGGCAGCTTGGTCTGCAGCGGTGCGAGCAGGGTGCGGGTGACGTCGTGGCGTGGCGCGCCGAACACCTGCCAGACCTCGCCCTGCTCGACGATCTCACCCCGTTCGAGCACCACCACGTGCTGGCAGATGTCGCGGATCACCGCCATCTCGTGGGTGATCAGCACCACGGTCAGGCCCAGGCGCCGGTTGATGTCGCGCAGCAGTTGGAGGATCGAGGCGGTGGTTTCCGGGTCCAGCGCCGAGGTGGCCTCGTCGCACAGCAGGATCTCGGGGTCATGCACCAGCGCCCGGGCGATGCCGACGCGCTGCTTCTGCCCGCCGGACAATTGCGCCGGATAGACATGATGCTTTTCCTCCAGGCCGACCAGTGCCAGCAGCTCGCGCACCTTGCGCTGGCGCTCGGCCTTGTCCACCCCGGCCACCTTCAGCGGCAGCTCGACGTTCTGCCATACGGTCTTGGCCGACATCAGGTTGAAGTGCTGGAAGATCATGCCGATGCGCCGGCGCAGCGCCACCAGACGGTCCTCGTCGAACGGCGCGATATCCACCTGGTCGATCAGCACCCGGCCCTGGCTGGGCTGTTCAAGGCGATTGATGGTGCGCAGCAGCGAGGACTTGCCGGCGCCACTGCGGCCGATGATGCCGAAGATCTCGCCCCGGCGAATGTTCAGGTCGATGCCTTGCAGCGCCGGCTGGCCCTGGCCCGGATAGGTCTTGCCCAGGCCGATGAAGCGGATGTGCGCCTGGTTCACCTCCGGGCGCAGGGCGGTTTCCTCGGCCTTGAACGGTTCGGCGGGCGGGACGGGCGCCCTGAGGGCGCTGGCCTGGGCCATGTCAGCCTTCCCAGCCGGCCTGGTAGAGCTTGCCATGGGCCTTGTCCAGGGCGGCGCGCACGACCGGCGAGTGTTGGTAGATATCGACGAACTTGGCCAGGCGCGGGTCGTTCTTCTCCTGCGGGCGGATGACGAACTGGATCACGTACTCCTTGTTCTCCAGGCCGTCGAACAGCAGCGCCGAGGTGGCGTCGAAGCTGTTGGCCAGGCGGATGTAGGCCGGGTAGCCCTGGACCAGGTCGGCGTCGTCATAGGCGCGTACCAGTTGCACGGCTTCGACCTGGAGAATCCGGATCTTCTTCGGGTTGGCGACGATGTCGTCCTCGGTGGCCTTGTAGCCCACGCCCGGCTTGAGGGTGATCAGCCCGGCCTTGGCCAGCAATTGCAGGCCACGGCCACTGTTGATCGGGTCGTTGGCGATGGCCACGCTGGCGCCTTCGGGCAGCTCGGTGAAGCTTTTGTACTTTTTCGAGTACAGGCCAACGTTGTTGATGATCCCCGGCGCGTACGGGACCAGGTCGAAGCCGGCGGCGGCCTTGGCGTTTTCCAGGAACGGGATGTGCTGGAAGTAGTTCACGTCGATATCGCCGCTGTTGAGGCTGACATTGGGCGCGATCCAGTCGCTGAACTCGATCAGCTTCACTTCCAGGCCCTGTTTCTGGGCCTCTTCCACCGCTGCCTCCAGGGGGATGGCGAAGGCGGCGGTGGTGCCGATCTTCAGCGGTTCGGCGGCCAAGGCGGCGGCGGACAGGCCGAGGCCCAGGGCAATGGCCGCGATGGGCCGGAACAGTTTCTCAAGCATGGTGCAGGGCTCCAGTCGGGGCAGGGTCGGGGGTGTTGCGGTAGCGGGCGCCGGGGTGTCCGGCGGGCAGATGCGGCTCGCTGCTGGCGAACAGCTTCTCGCGCAGGGTGCCCTCGGCGTAGGCGGTCTTGTAGCGACCGCGGTGTTGCAGGGCGGGGACCACCAGTTCGATGAAGTCCTCGTAGCTTTCCGGGGTGACGGTGCGGGTCAGGTTGAAACCGTCCAGGCCGGTCTCGTCGATCCAGGCGATCAGTTGCTCGGCCACCTGCTCGGCGTCGCCGACCAGGGTCACGTAGCGACCGCCCAGGGCGTGCTGCTCGAGCAGGCGGCGGCGGGTCCAGGCGCTTTCCTGCAACTGGCGGGTGGCGGACTGGATGGCGTTGCCCTTGGCGAAGCCGATGGGCTCGTCCAGTTCGTAGCGCGAGAAGTCGATACCGGTGGAACTGGCAAAGTGCGCGACCCCGGCCTCGGCGCTGGCGTAGCGCAGGTACTCGGCGTGCTTGGCCTGCGCCTGCGCCTCGGTCGGCGCGACGATCACGGTGATGCCCATGAACACCTTGACCGCCTGCGGATCGCGCCCGGCCGCCTTGGCCGCGGCGCGCATCTTGTCGACCTGGGCGCGGGTGGCGGCCTTGTCCTGGCCGCTGATGAACACGCACTCGGCATGGTTGCCGGCGAAGGCCAGCCCGCGCGGCGAGCTGCCGGCCTGGAACAGCACCGGCGTGCGCTGCGGCGAGGGTTCGCACAGGTGGTAGCCCTCGACCTTGTAGAACTCGCCGTGGTGCTCGACCTTGCGCACCCTGTCAGGGCGGGCATAGACCCGCTGCTCGCGGTCGGCGACCACGGCATCGTCGGCCCAGCTGCCTTCGAGCAGCTTGTACAGCACCTGCAGGTACTCGTCGGCCTGATCGTAGCGGCGGTCGTGCTCGGGTTGCTGCTCCAGGCCCATGGCCCGGGCGGCGCTGTCGAGGTAGCCGGTGACGATGTTCCAGCCGACCCGGCCATTGCTCAGGTGGTCGAGGGTGGAAAGGCGTCGGGCGAACAGGTAGGGCGCCTCGTAGGTCAGGTTGGCGGTGAGGCCGAAGCCCAGGTGCCTGGTCACCGCCGCCATGGCCGAGACCAGCAGCAGCGGGTCGTTGACCGGCAGCTGGATCGACTCCTTGAGCGTCACGTCCAGCGACTGGCCATAGACATCGTAGGTGCCGACGATATCGGCAATGAACAGCCCGTCGAACAGTCCCCGCTCCAGCAGGCGAGCCAGGTCGGTCCAGTAGTCGAGGGTCTTGTACTGGGTCGAAGTGTCCCGTGGGTGGGTCCACAAACCGTGGTTGATGTGCCCGATGCAGTTCATGTTGAAGGCATTGAGCAGGATCTGCTTCGCCATCAGATGGTCCCCCGGCGCGGCGGCTTCTCGTCGTTGAGGTAGTAGTTGCCGATGGCGTGGTACTTCCAGCGCACCGGGTCATGCAGGGTGTGCACCCGGGCGTTGCGCCAGTGGCGGTCGAGGTTGTGCTCGGCCAGGGTGGCCTGGCTGCCGGCCAGCTCGAACAGCGTGGTGCCGGCGGCCAGGGAGATCTCGGTGCTGATCGCCCGGGCCTCGGCCACGGCGATGGAGGCGGCGGCCAGGGTCTCGGCGTTGCTGTCGGCCTGGGCGATGTCGAGGATTTCGCCGGCGCGCTCGAGCAGCGCCTCGGTGGCGTGAAGGCGGATCGCCAGGTGGCCGAAGCTCTTCAGGGTCAGCGGGTCGTCGCTGGCCTTGTCGAGGCCGGAGTCGATCCATGGTCGGCTGCGGGTGCGCACGAAGTGCAGGGCATCCTCGTAGGCGGCGCGGGCGATGCCGGTGTCGATGGCGGCATGGAGGATCTGCGCCAGCGGGCCGACCGTGGTCGGGCGTTCGAAGGCGCTCTGGAACGGCACCACGTCCTCGGCGCGGACCGCCACGTGGTTGAACACCACCGAGCCGCTGCCGGTGGTGCGCTGGCCGAAGCCGCTCCAGTCGTCGATCACCTCGATGCCCTGGCTGTCGGCGGGCACGAAGGCCAGGTGCGACACATCCTGGTCGTCGATCACCAGGGTCGGGATGCGCTGGGCGTAGATCGCGCCGGTGCAGTAGAACTTGCGGCCGTCGATACGGAAATGGTCGCCATCGCGGCTCAGGCGGGTGGTGCGCTCGTGGGCGTTCTTGGTGCCGAGCTCGGCCAGGGCGTTGCCGAAACGGCGGCCGGCGAGCACTTCGGCGTAGAGACGTCGCTGTTGTTCGGGGCTGCCATTCACCCGCAGCACTTCCAGGGCGTAGAAGTGGTTCTGCGGGATCTGCCCGAGCGAGGCGTCGGCCTGGGCGATGCGGGCGATGACCTTGGCCAGGGTGACATTGGACACCCCGGCGCCGCCGAAGGCCTTGGGCACGCTGATGCCCCAAAGGCCGGACTGCACGAAACGTTCGAGTTCGGCATGGGGCAAGCGGCGCTCGCGGTCGCGCAGGGCGCTGTCCTGGTGCAGGTGTTGGGCGAGTTCGTCGGCGACGGCCAGGGCCTGGGCGTCGGTGGTGATGATGGATGCAGTCATTTTGCTCTCCGGGCACTTGGAGCCGCCGTGCGGCTCTTTCGCCGGCAAGCCGGCTCCCACAGTGAGCGTTCACTGACGTCCTTGTGGGAGCCGGCTTGCCGGCGAAAGGGCTGCACCGCAGCCCCTGGGCCTTGAATCAGATCCAGGAATGGCGGGCAGGCAGGGTGCCGTTGAGGTGGTAGGCGCCGACGGCGTGGTACTTCCAGCGCACCGGGTCGTGCAGGGTGTGGACCCGGGCGTTGCGCCAATGCCGGTCGAGGTTGAACTCGGCCAGGCTGGCGCGGCTGCCGGCCAGCTCGAACAGCTTCTCGCTGGCCTGCAGCGAGATCTCGGTGGTGAGCACCTTTGCTTCGGCCACGGCAATCGAGGCACGGGCCGCGGCGGCGGCATCGATCACGCCGGCGTTCACTTCGTCGAGCACCTTGGCGGCCTTGCGCAGCAGGGCCTCGGCGGCGTGCAGCTCGAGCTTCAGGCGACCGATGTCGGCGATCACATAGGGGTCGTCGCTGTTGCGTTCGACCTTGGCTTCGATCCACGGCCGGGACTTCTCCCGAACGAACTGGATCGTGTCCTCGATGGCCGCTTCGGCGATGCCGGCGTCGATGGCTGCCTGGATCAGCTGCGAGGCGGCGCCCTGGATGCTGGGCTCCTCACGCAGGCGCCAGTTGTCCACCACCAGGTCGGCGTCCACCGGTACCTGGTCGAGCAGCACGGTACCGCTGGCTGTGGTGCGCTGGCCGAAGCCGGACCAGTCGTCGACGATACGCAGCCCCGGACTGCCGCGACGGACGAACGCCAGGCGCTGGCGACCATCGTCGTCCAGCGCCTTGACCGCCACCCAATGGGCGTACAAGGCACCGGTGGAATAGAACTTCTCGCCGCTGATGCGATAGCCGTCGCCGTCACGGGTGAGGCGCGCCTTGAGCGTCAGGGTGTCCTTGGTCCCGCGCTCGGGGCCGGCATTGCCGATACGCCAGCCGTCGAGCACCGAGCGGAAGATCACTGCCTGCTGGGCCTGGGTGGCGGTCAGGCGGACCAGTTGCAGGATGCCGAACTGGTTCTGCGGAATCTGCCCCAGCGCCGGGTCGGCGGCACTGATCAGGCGGAACACTTCGGCGATGGTGGCGAAGGACACCTCGGGGCCGCCGAAGGCCTTGGGCACGCTGATGCTGCCCAGGCCGCTGCGGGTGAACTGTTCGATCTCGGCCCAAGGCAGCTTGCGCTGCTGGTCACGCTTGGCGGCCTGCTGGCGGGCCTCCTCGGCCAGCTCACGGGCAGCCTGCAGGGCCTCTTCGTCGTTGCGCAACACCGTGGCCGGCAGCAGCAGCGGCGAGCTGTCGAGATCGCTGTGGAATCGGGTAGTTGGTTGGCTGGACATCAGTACCGCTCCTTGGCTGCACTCAATGCCCTGGCGTTATGCACTGGGGTGATTGTGATCCTGACCATTCCTAACCTCACAAAGTTGAAAGCGTCGCCTCAGCTGTTGGCGACAGACGTTTGCTGGTCCGGTGGTCCGGTCGATATACCCTATTCGTTTAGAAAAAGTTTATGAACTACCGTTTAGGAATATGAATAGAAGAACTGCAGGGTCGGCCCTGTCGCCGGCAAGCCGGCTCCCATGACCGCGGCGTAAAACTGTGGGAGCCGGCTTGCAGGCGATGAGACCTGAGCGGTCAGCGCGGGATCATCACCACCAGCTTGCCCACCGCCTGGCGCTGCGCCAGGCGTTCGATCGCCGCGCCACCCTCGGCCAGTGCAAAGGTCTGCGACACCAGCGGCTTCAACTTGCCTTCGGCGTGCCAGGCGAACAGCTGGCGGAAGTTGGCCGCGTTGTCTTCCGGCTGGCGCTGGGCGAAGGCGCCCCAGAACACACCGAGCACCGCCGCGCCCTTGAGCAGGGCCAGGTTTACCGGCAGTTGCGGGATCGTGCCGCTGGCAAAGCCCACCACCAGCAATCGCCCGTTCCACGCCAGCCCGCGTACGGCCTGGTCGAACAGCGCGCCGCCGACCGGGTCGTAGATCACATCCACGCCCTGGCCGCCGGTCAGGCGCTTGATCTCGTCCTTGAGGCTGGCCTGGCTGTAGTCGATCAGTTCGTCGGCCCCGGCGGCCTGGGCGATCGCCAGTTTCTCGGCGCTGCTGGCCGCGGCGATCACCCGCGCGCCCAGGGCCTTGCCGATCTCCACCGCCGCCAGCCCCACGCCGCCCGAGGCGCCGAGCACCAGCAGGGTTTCGCCGGCCTTGAGCTGGCCGCGTTGGGTCAGCGCGTGCATCGAGGTACCGTAGGTCATGCCGAACGCGGCGGCGGTGGTGAAGTCCATGCCCGCCGGGATCGGCAGCACGTTGTAGAACGGCACCGCCACCTGCTCGGCGAAGGCGCCCCAGCCGGTCAGGGCCATGACCCGGTCGCCGACCTTGAACGCGCCGGCCTTCTCGCCGACCGCGGCCACCACGCCGGCCGCCTCGCCACCCGGGGCGAACGGCAGCGGCGGCTGGAACTGGTACTTGCCCTCGATGATCAGGGTGTCGGGGAAGTTGACCCCTGCGGCGTGCACGTCGAGGAGGATCTCGTTCTTCTTGGGCGTGGGGCTGGCGACCTCTTCCAGGACCAGGTCCCGCGCCGGGCCCAGGGCTTTGCACAACAAGGCTTTCATCAGGGCTATTCCTTTGCGTGTGGTGGCCGATAAGTGTAGGAGGGCCGTCCCGAGGGTCAACGAGCATGGCCGGCCCTGATGAGCCGGCATAAGCCCGGGCTTGGGTTTGGCCGGCGCGCTGGGTAAGCTGGCGCCAACTGTATTGAGGAGCGAATTCGTGAAAGCGTGGATCTTGATGGTGCTGGCCTTGATGCTGCCAGTGGCGGCGATGGCCGAGGAAAAGGAAGGCGAGCCCAAGGTCGCCTACATCAGCCTCAGCCCGCCCTTCGTCGGCAACTACGCCCTCGACGGCGGCCCCAAGCTGCGCGTGTACAAGGCCGATGTCGCCCTGCGCGTGACCGGCGATGCCGCCGCCGCTGCGGTCAAGCACCACGAGCCACTGATCCGCAACCAGCTGGTGGCGCTGTTCACCCAGCAGGGCGTGGACAACATGAGCAACGTCGAGGCCAAGGAAAAACTGCGCCAGGAAGCCCTGAAGCAGGTGCAGCAGGTGATGGAATCCGAAGAGGGCAAGCCGATCGTCGAGGACCTGCTGTTCAACAACCTGATCGTGCAGTGATCAAGCGGCGAGGCTGCGGCGAAAGCGCGCCAAAGCCACGCCAAAGAATACCAGGCCGATCGCGGCCAGGGCCGCCACATCCGGCCACACCACGCTCAGCCCGGCGTCGCGGAACAGGATCGCCGCGCCGAGGCTGACGAAGTGGGTCGAGGGCGAGCCCTGCATGACCCACTGCAGCCACTGCGGCATGCTGTCCAGCGGCGTGCTGCCCCCCGACAGCAGCAGCATCGGGATGATCACCGGAATCGCCAGCAGGCCGAACTGCGGCGTCGAGCGCGCCAGGGTGGCGAGGAAGATGCCCAGTGCCGTGCTGGCGAACAGGTACAGCGCGGTCACCCCCAAAAACAGCCCCATCGAGCCCGCCAGCGGCACGCCCAGGGCGCCCTTGACCACCACTTCCAGCGAAATCCAGGTACAGGCCACCACCACCAGGGCGTTGCTGGCGATCTTCGCCAGCATGATTTCCAGCGCCGTCAGCGGCAGCACCAGCAGGTGGTCGAGGGTGCCGTGCTCGCGTTCGCGCAGCAACGCGGTGCCGGTGAGGATGATGGCCAGGATGGTAATGTTGTTGACGATCTGGATCACCGCCAGGAACCAGCCGCCTTCGAGGTTGGGGTTGAACAGTGCCTTCGGGTTGAGCAGGGCCGGGCTGCTGGTGCTGCGCCCTGCGTATTCAAGCAGCTCGCGTTCGAAGATCCGGCCGATGTAGCCGGCCCCCATGAAGGCCTGGCTCATGGCCGTGGCATCGACGTTGACCTGCAGCTCTGGTGAGCGCCCGGCCAGCAGGTCGGCCTGGAAGTTCACCGGCACATTGATCACGAAGGTGTATTGCCCGCTGTCCATGGCCTGGTCCAGCCGATTTGCCGGTAGTGCTACGGCGGGCTGGAATTCGGGCGGCTGCAGCGACTCGGCGAGCTTGCGCGAGACGGCGCTGTGATCTTCATCGACCACCGCGACACTGGCGTTGTGCACGCCGATCACGGAGCCGGCGGCGGGCATGTAGATCGCCACGCTGAAGGCGTACAGCAGGAACAGCAGCAACACGCTGTCGTGGCGCAGGCTGGTGAGTTCCTTCAGGCCCAGGCGCAGGGTGTGGGAGAGGCGGCTCATCTCAGGCCTCCTGTTTTTTCAGCATGGCCAGGCTCAGCCCGGTGAAGGCGGCGAAGAAGCCCAGCAGTGCCAGGCACTGCGGCCACAGCTCGCGCAGGCCCAAGGCCTTGGTGAAGGTGCCGACGGCGATGTCGAGGAAGTAGCCGGCCGGGAACAACTGGCCCATCAGCGCCGCCGCGCCGTCCAGCGACGAGCGTGGCACGATCAGGCCGGAGAACTGGATGGTAGGCAGGCTGGTGATGATCATGGTGCCGAGGATCGCCGCGATCTGCGTGCGGGTGAATGCCGAGATCAGCAGGCCCAGGCTGGTGGTCGCCAGCAGGTAGGCCAGGCCGCCGCAGGCCAGGGCCAGCGGGCTGCCCTTGAGCGGCACGCCGAACAGCCAGCGGTTCATCGCCACCAGCAGCGCCAGGTTGACCAGGCTCACCGCAAGGTAGGGCGCCTGCTTGCCGAGCAGGAACTCCAGGCGGGTCAGCGGGGTGGCGTAGAAGTTGGTGATCGAGCCCAGTTCCTTTTCCCGCACGATGCCCAGCGCGGTGAGCATGGCCGGGATGAAGGCCAGGATCAGCGCCATGACGCCGGGGCCGATGGCGTTCACGCTGACCACGTCCTGGTTGTAGCGAAAGCGTGTCTCCAGGCGTACCGGCTGCTGGCGCGCCACCGGGTGCGGGCCGAGGGCGGCCAGCTGCTCCAGGTTGGCCTGGTGCACGGCCTCGACGTAGTTGCGGCTGGTCTCGGCGCGGAACGGCATGCCGCCATCGAGCCACGCGGCCACCACCGGCTGGCGCCCGGCATGCAGGTCGCGACCAAAGCCCGGCGGGATCTCCAGGGCCAGCTTGATCTCCGAGCGTTGCAGGCGCTGGTGCAACTGGCGGGCATCGCGGATCGGCGCCTGTTCGGCGAAATAGCGCGAGCCCCGGAAGGCCTCGAGGTAGGCGCGGCTCTGCGGGCTCTGGTCCTGGTCGTACACGGCGAAGGCGAGGTTCTCCACATCCAGCGAAATGCCATAGCCGAAGATCACCATCATGAACAACGCCCCTGCCAGGGCGAAGGCCAGACGCACCTTGTCGCGCAGCAGCTCTTTGCCTTCGCGGCTAGCTACGGCCAGCAGGCGACGCAGACTGAAGGCCTGGCGCAGGGCGGGCGCTGGGGCAGCGGCCTGATCCATCGTGGTGTCGGCTTGTGTCTGGGGGGGCGCCTCCTGGGCCTGTTCGAGACAACGCACGAACGCGTCTTCCAGGGTGTCGCCACCGAACCTGACTTGCAGGGCCCGCGGGGTGTCGCAGGCCAGCACCCGGCCGGCGTGCATCAGCGAGATGCGGTCGCAGCGCAGGGCTTCGTTCATGAAATGGGTGGACAGGAAGATGGTCACGCCCTGCTCGCGGGACAACTCCACCAGCAGGCGCCAGAAGTCGTCGCGGGCCGCCGGGTCGACACCCGAGGTCGGCTCGTCGAGGATCAGCACTTCCGGGCGGTGCAATACCGCCACGGCCAGCGACAGGCGCTGGCGCAGGCCCAGGGGCAGGGCGCCGGACGGCTGGTCGGCGATGGCGCCTAAGTCGAAGCGTTCGATGAGCTCGGCGATGCGCGGCGCGCTGTCGGCCTTGGCCAGGTCGAACAGGCGAGCGTGCAGTTCGAGGTTCTGCCGGGCGCTCAACTCGCCATACAGCGAATAGCTCTGGGACATGAAGCCGACCCGCTTGCGCGTGGCCAGGTCGCCAGCATCCACCGGGCGGCCAAGCAGACTGGCGCTGCCCTCGCTGGCCGGCACCAGGCCGGTGAGCACCTTCATGGTGGTGGTCTTGCCGCAGCCGTTGGAGCCGAGGAAACCGAAGATCTCGCCGCGGCCGATGGCGAAGCTGACCTTGTTCACCGCGGTGAAGTCGCCGAAACGCAGGGTCAGGTCGTGGGCCTCGATGGCAATCGGCCCGCCGTCGGCCTGGCGTGGCGGGATGCGCAAGGGCTCGGGCTGTGGTCGTCCGGCGCCCTGGAAGTGGGTGAAGGCGTCGTCCAGCTTGCCGCTGGGCGTAATCGCCGCCAGTTCGCGGCTGAGGCCGGCGGCCAGCAGGCGGCCAGCGTCGAGCATCAGGCAATGCTCGAACTGCTCGGCCTCCTCCATGTAGGCGGTGGCCACCAGCAGGGTCAGTTGCGGGCGTTGGGCGCGCACCTGCTCGACCAGCTCCCAGAAGCGCCGCCGTGACAGTGGATCGACGCCGGTGGTCGGCTCGTCGAGGATAAGCAGGTCCGGTTCGTGGATCAGCGCGCAGCACAACCCCAGTTTCTGCTTCATGCCGCCCGAGAGCTTGCCGGCCGGGCGTTCGGCGAAGCGCTCCAGGTCGGTGGCGCGCAGCAGGCTGGTCATGCGCTGCTCGCATTCGGCGCGGCCCAGGCCGAACAGAGTGGCGAAGAAACGGATGTTTTCGCGGATCGACAACTCCGGGTACAGGTTGTTGCCCAGGCCCTGGGGCATGAAGGCGACCTTGGGATACAGCGCGGTGCGGTGGCGGCGTTGGCGGATCGAGCCGCCGAGTACCTGCAACTCGCCCTGTTGCAGGCGCTTGACCCCGGCGATCAGCCCGAGCAGGGTCGACTTGCCGGCGCCATCCGGGCCGATCAGGCCGCAGCGGGTCCCGGCCGGCAGGCTGAACGCGAGGCTGTGCAGGGCCTGCAGGTCGCCATAGCGGTGGCTGACCCCTTCGGCCCGCAGGGCGATCGCCGCGTTCATTGCAGGTTGGCCGGCCAGCCCACGTCGGCGGTGCGCACGTACCCGGCGCCGGGCATGCCCGGCTTGGCCTGGGGCACGGCGCTCGGTTCGGTCAGGCGCAGCTTGACCCGGAACACCAGTTTTTGCCGCTCATCGCGGGTCTCGACCTGCTTCGGGGTGAACTGCGCCTTGGCCGCGACGAACGCCACCTTGGCCGGCAGGGCCTTGTCCGGCAGGGCGTCGAGCACGATCCGCGCCTGGTCGCCGACGGTCAACCGGCCGGTGGTGGCGGCGGGCAGGTAGAGGTTCATGTACTGGTCGCTGGGGTCGATCAGCATCAGCACCCGGCCGCCTGCGCCGAGTACTTCGCCGGGCTCTGCCAGGCGCAGTTGGATGATGCCGTCGATGGGCGCGCGCAGGCTGCTGTCGTCGATTTCGCTGGTGAGCTGGGCGACCTGGGCCTCGGCGGCGCCGATGGCGGCCTTGATCGCCGCCAGCTGGGCCCGGGCCGCGACCAAGGCCGCGGTGGCGGTGTCGTAGCGGGCCTGCTGCTGGTCGAGCAACTGCTGGCTGGCGAACTTGCGCTGGTAGATCTCGCGAATCCGCTTAAGCTCCTGGCTGGCCAGCAACAGCTCGCTCTGGCGCAACTGCACGCTGGCTTGTGCAGCGGCGTAGTTCTCCCGGGCGCGCAGCACTTCGGCCTCGGCCTGGCTGCGCTGGGCTTCCATCGTGCGGGTGTCGATGCGCGCCAGCAACTGGCCGCGGGTGACCTTGTCGCCTTCGTCGACCAGCACCTCGGCCAGGCGTCCGGGGATCTTGCTGGCGATCTGCACCTCGGTGGACTCGAGGCGCCCGTTGCCCATGCTCAGGCCTTCGGGCAGGCGGTCGTGAAGGGACTTCCAGTAGCCCAGCCCGCCTGCCGCCAGCAACAGCAATACCAAGGCGGAGGCGAAGATTCTGGGGGCTTTTCGATTCATCGGTCTGCATCCTGCGGCTGGCACGCCTTATCCTGGCGCGACGCGCTTCCTTGCGCGTTGATATTGGTCAAACCCCTGACAATAGCCGCACAATCAGCTCAGCGCGAGAATCGCGGCCCATTGCTCGGCGCTCACCGGCATCACCGACAGGCGGCTGCCTTTGTGCACCAGGGGCAGTTCCTCGAGCGCCGCCTGCTGCTTGAGCAGGCCCAGGCCGAGTACCTGGCGGAACGTCCGCACATGCTCGACATCCACTGCGCTCCATGGGTTTTTCTCGGCGCTGGCCTTGGCGTCGTGGTAGTGGCTGCGCGGATCCAGGGCGGTCGGGTCCGGGTAGGCGGCGGTGCTGATTCGGGCGATACCGGCGATACCCGGTTGCGGGCAACTGGAGTGGTAGAAGAAGAACTCGTCGCCTACGCTCATGGCCCGCAGGAAGTTGCGCGCCTGGTAGTTGCGCACCCCGTCCCAGCGGGCGCTGCCCAGGCGTGCCAGGGCTTCGATGGAAAGCTCGTCGGGCTCGGATTTCATCAGCCAGTAGGCCATGGAGGCTGCTCCTGAAAAAGTTTGAAATAACTCGTTGCATGAAACCGACAGTCGGTTGGCGTCAACGTTTGCCTGGCGGCTCATGTTGTCGGAAAATGCGCCGATTTTAAGCTATACGCTCCGGCAGCCATCAAGAAAGCCGCCGAGCCTGGACAGTTGTTCTTGGGGGGCAATCAATGAAACAACGTAAACCGGACCTGCTCTGGATCCTGGCGTTCATCTTCGGGCTGGGCGTGGTCACCACCGGTTACGCGCAAGGTTTGTGGGAACGCAAGCTGGATGCCGCCTATCAGCAGGCGCCTGTCGATCCGGCGCAGCAACAGCACCGCTGATTCCCCTTCGCGCGCCTCACTTGGGCGCCAGGTACCAGCCACGGTCCGAGACCGTGCCTTGCAACGGTACATCCCAGCTCGCCTGGTTGAGTCGCTCCACTTTCTGGCATTCGTGCGCCAGCCCCAGCAGCAGTGGTTTTTTCCACGCCTTGCGCCGGCCCTGGTAGGCCAGGCTGCGGTCATAGAAGCCTCCGCCCATGCCCAGGCGTCCCCCCACCTCGTCGAAACCGACCAGCGGCAGCAGGATCAGGTCCAGCGCCCAGATCGGCCGTTGCCGCTTGCGTTCGATCACCGGCTCCAGGATGCGAAACCGGTTCGGGCGCAGTGCCTCGCCGGCCTCGAAGCGCTGGAACACCATGCGCGTGCGCGGCCAGGCGTGCAGCACCGGCAGGTAGACGCGCTTGCCGCGCTTGTGCGCCTCGCGCAGCAGCAGGCGCGGGTCGATCTCGCCGTCGTTGGGCAGGTACAGGGCGATATGCCGGGCGCGGCGGAACAGCGGATCCTGCGCCAGTTGGCGATACAGGCCTTCGGCGGCCTGGCGTTGCTGGGCGGGTGTGAGGGCGCGGCGAGCGTTGCGCAGGAGACGGCGAAGCTGGGGGCGGGTAAGCGGCGCGGTGTCGGTCATGGCACGGGCGATCCCAGAAGAAACGAAAAGCCCGCCGTTGGAGGCGGGCAGTTCTGAATGCAGGCTCCCCGACAAGACCGCTATCGGTGTAGCCCTTGAACCCGAAAGTTCAAGGTGGAGATTGCAGGGGGCGTTAAGGCTTTCCGTCGGGCGGACATGCACACCTGCCCCAGCGTGCAACCCCCGTGGTTGTGCGTATCGGCTCAGGGACATAACCGACTGGCGCATCCCCCAGGGAGTGGCGCCAGTATACCAATCTCAGTCGTTTTTGCTAACCGGATCGTCGGACAGGGCCTGGTCGACCCGCTCCAGCAGGTCGCGCACCTGCTCGCGGGTGGTGCCACCGCTGGTCACTTCGGGGCGTTCCTGGCGGTGCAGCAGCTCGTGGGTGATATTCAGCGCGGCCATCACGGCGATGCGGTCGGCACCGATCACCTTGCCGCTGCTGCGGATCTCGCGCATCTTGCCGTCCAGGTAACGGGCGGCGCCGACCAGGTTGTTGCGCTCCTCGGGCGGGCAGATGATCGAGTATTCCTTGTCGAGGATCTGGACGGTGACGCTATTGCTTGAACTCATGAGTCTTGCTCCAGGGCCTTGAGGCGCAGGATCATCGATTCGATCTTGCGTTTGGCGATCTCGTTCTTTTCGATCAGGTGGGCGCGCTCCTCGCGCCAGGTTCGTTCCTGAGCTACTAAGAGTGCATTTTGCCGCTTTAGTTGCTCGACCCGTTCGATCAGCAACTCGAACCGGCCCATCAGCGCTTGCAGGTCGTTCTCTTGCATGTATTGCACTCGATTCCTTGACTCGCCTGACGATCATGCCTGCCCCAAGGGCGCGACGGCCAGTGCCGATGGTCTTGGCGCGCCTGCCGGTGCTAGGATACAAGGTCTCCATTCTAGTCATTGCGCCGTCTGGCGCCTAGCTGCCCATGCCCAATACCCAATCGCCCTACATCGCCTTCGCCATGTTGCTTTCGAGCAATGGCCACCCTGTCACTCCCGCCGAGCTGCATGGCCTGCTGATCGGCCGCAGCTGCGCCGGCGCCGGCTTCGATGCCGATGCCTGGCTGGCCGACGCCGCCCAGCTGCTCGAGACCGAGCCCGGTGACTCGGTGCGCAACGCCCTGGTCGGCCTGCAAGAGATGGTCAAGGCCGAGCTGACCGGCGAGGACGTCGCCATCGTCCTGCTGCTGCCTTCCGACGACGCCGCGCTGGCCGACCGTGCCACCGCGCTGGGGCAGTGGTGCCAGGGCTTCATCACCGGTTTCGGCCTGAACGCCGGCGGCAAGGACCTGTCCACCGATGCCAAGGAAGTGCTCCAGGACCTGGTGGCCATTTCCCAGGTCCAGGAAGCGCTGGAAGAGTCCGAGGACGGCGAGAGCGACTACATGGAAGTCATGGAGTACCTGCGCGTCGCCCCGCTGCTGCTGTACACGGAGCTGGCCAAGCCGCAAGCGCCCGCGCCAAAGCCATCGCTGCACTGATCTGAACGGGGTCGTTTGCCCATGAGCCACATACCCAAGGCGGAGTACGCCCGTCGGCGCAAGGCGCTGATGGCGCAGATGGTCCCCAACAGTATCGCCATCCTGCCGGCGGCCGCGGTTGCCATCCGCAACCGCGATGTCGAGCATGTCTACCGCCAGGACAGCGATTTCCAGTACCTGAGCGGCTTTCCTGAACCCGAGGCGGTGATCGCCCTGATTCCGGGACGCGAGCATGGCGAGTACGTATTGTTCTGCCGCGAGCGCAATCCCGAACGCGAGCAATGGGACGGCCTGCGCGCCGGCCAGGAAGGCGCGGTGCGCGATTTCGGCGCCGACGACGCCTTCCCCATCATCGATATCGACGAGATCCTGCCGGGCCTGATCGAAGGGCGCGAGCGGGTCTACAGCAACATGGGCAGCAACCCCGAGTTCGACCGCCGGCTGATGGAGTGGATCAACGTGATCCGTTCCAAGGCCCGCCTCGGCGCCCAGCCGCCGAACGAGTTCGTTGCCCTGGATCATCTGCTGCACGACATGCGCCTGTATAAATCGGCGGCGGAAGTGAAGGTCATGCGCGAGGCCGCGGCGATTTCCGCCCGGGCCCACGTACGCGCCATGCAGGCCTGCCGCCCCGGACTGCACGAGTACAGCCTGGAAGCCGAACTGGACTACGAGTTCCGCAAGGGCGGGGCGAAGATGCCGGCCTACGGCTCGATCGTCGCCGCCGGGCGCAATGGCTGCATCCTGCACTACCAGCAGAACGACGCGCCGCTCAAGGACGGCGACCTGGTCCTGATCGACGCCGGTTGCGAGATCGATTGCTACGCCAGCGACATCACCCGCACCTTCCCGGTCAGCGGGCGGTTCTCGCCGGAACAGAAAGCCATCTATGAGCTGGTGCTCGCGGCCCAGGCCGCGGCGTTCGCCGAGATCGCCCCGGGCAAGCACTGGAACCACGCCCACGAGGCGACCGTGCGGGTGATTACCGAAGGGTTGGTGGCGCTGGGGCTGCTCAAGGGCGAGGTGCAGGCATTGATCGACAGCGAGGCCTACCGCGCCTTCTACATGCACCGCGCCGGACACTGGCTGGGCATGGATGTGCACGACGTGGGCGAATACAAGGTCGGTGGCCAGTGGCGCGTGCTCGAGCCGGGCATGGCGCTGACCGTCGAGCCTGGCATTTACATCGCTGCCGACAACCAGGCGGTGGCGAAGAAATGGCGCGGCATCGGGGTAAGGATCGAGGACGACGTGGTGGTGACCAGACAAGGCTGTGAAATCCTGACTTCAGGCGTGCCACGCACGGTCGCCGAGATCGAGGCGCTGATGCGAGACGCCCGCAAGGACGCCGCATGAACCGAGTCAACCTGGCGATCATCGGTGGCGGCCTGGTCGGCGCGAGCCTGGCCCTGACGCTGCAGGGCGCGGCCAAGGCCCGTGGCTGGAAGATCCTGCTGATCGAGCCGTTCGCGCCCGGCGACAGTTTCCAGCCCAGCTATGACGCACGTTCCTCGGCGCTGTCCTACGGCACCCGGCAGATCTACGAGCGCCTGGGGTTGTGGCAGACCATCAGCCGCCGCGCCGAGCCGATCCGACAGATCCAGGTGTCCGACCGCGGCCGCTTCGGCGCCACCCGCCTGGACGCCCTGGAAGAAGGCGTGCCGGCTCTCGGCTACGTGGTGGAGAACGCCTGGCTTGGCCAGTGCCTGTGGCAGGCCATCGACGACGAAGTGATCAGCTGGCGTTGCCCGGCGCAGGTGCAGGCGATGCAGGCTATTGCCGGCGGCTATCGCTTGCAGCTGGATGACGACACGTCGCTGGAATGCGACCTGGCAGTGCTGGCCGACGGTGGTCGTTCGGGCCTGCGCGAGCAACTGGGCATCCATGTGCGCAACACGCCCTATGACCAGAGCGCGCTGATCGCCAACATCACCCCGGGCGAAGCCCACGCCGGCCAGGCGTTCGAGCGCTTCACCGAACAAGGGCCGATGGCCTTGCTGCCGCTGGCGGACAACCGCTGCGCGCTGGTCTGGACCCGCCAGGGGATGGACGCCAGGCGGTTGGCCGAGCTCGACGAGCGCAGCTTCCTGCGCGAGCTGCAGGAGGCCTTCGGTTACCGCCTCGGCGCCTTGCGCCAGGTCGGTGCCCGCCATCTCTATCCGCTGTCGCTGGTCGAGGCCGAGGAGCAGGTACGCCCGCACCTGGTGGTGCTGGGCAACGCCGCCCACAGCCTGCACCCGATCGCCGGCCAGGGCTTCAACCTGTCGCTGCGCGACGTGCAGTCGCTGGCGGACGCCCTGCTGGCCGGCCCGGCGTTGCCGGGCGACCTGGCCACGCTGCAGGCATACCACCAGCGCCAGCGCCTCGACCAGGCCCTGACCATCGGCTTCTCCGACCAGGTCACCCGCCTGTTCGGCAGCAGCCAGCCATTGCTGGCTGCCGGGCGCAACCTCGGCCTGCTCGGCCTGGACCTGCTGCCGCCGGCGAAAAGCTGGTTCGCCCGCCAGGCCATGGGCCTGGGCACGCGCCCCGACCCGCGAGGTCGCCCATGAGCGCGGCGCGCAGGCTCGCACGGCGGGCGCGGATGCTGCGCTGGCTGCTGAACTTCTACCCGCCCTACCTGGGCGCCGGCATCCATATCCAGCAAATCAGCCCGGACATGCGCAGCGTCAAGGTGCGCATGAAGCTGACGCGGTGGAATCGCAACTACGTCGGCACCCAGTTCGGCGGCAGCCTGTACGCGATGGTCGACCCGTTCTACATGCTGCTGCTGATCGAGCAGCTGGGGCGTGACTACATCGTCTGGGACAAGGCCGCCAGCATCGATTTCATCTCGCCGGGCAAGGGCCCGGTGTATGCCGAGTTCCACGTCGACGACGCGCTGCTGGACGAGATCCGCCAGCAGACCGCCAGCGGCAAGAAGTACCTGCCCCGGCTGCAGGTGGAGATCCGTGACGGTGCCGGCGAGCTGGTGGCGCGGGTCGACAAAACCCTATACGTGCGGCTCAAGCCGCAAGCGAGGCAGGCGTAAGGCATGGAAATGCGCGCAGATCTGTTGATTGTCGGTGCCGGTATGGTCGGCAGTGCCCTGGCCTTGGCCTTGCGCCACAGTGGCCTGGAGGTGCTCCTGCTCGACGGCGGGCCGATGACGGTCAAGCCGTTTGACGGCGAGGCACCTTTCGAGCCGCGGGTCAGCGCCCTGTCGGCGGCCAGCCAGCGCATTCTCGAGCGCCTCGGGGCCTGGGACGGCATCGCCCGTCGCCGTGTCTCGCCGTATTCGGACATGCACGTCTGGGACGGTAGCGGCACTGGCGAGATCCATTTCTCCGCGGCCAGCGTGCATGCCGAGGTGCTGGGTCACATCGTCGAGAACCGCGTGGTCCAGGACGGCCTGCTGGAGCGCCTGCACGACAGCGATGTCGGGCTGCTGGCCAACGCCCGCCTGGAGCAGCTGCGCCGCTCCGGCGATGAGTGGCTGCTGACCCTGGCCGATGGCCGCAAGCTGCGCGCGCCGCTGGTGATCGCAGCCGATGGCGCCAACTCGGCGGTACGCCGCCTGGCCGGCTGCGCGACCCGTGAATGGGATTACCTGCACCACGCCATCGTCACCAGCGTGCGCTGCAGCGAGGCGCACCGGGCCACGGCCTGGCAGCGTTTCACCGACGAAGGCCCGCTGGCATTCCTGCCGCTCAGCCGCGATGGTCGCCAGGACTGGTGCTCGATCGTCTGGTCGACCACCCCGGAGCAGGCCGAGCAGGCCATGGCGATGGACGACGCGAGCTTCCGCCAGGCACTGGAACGGGCGTTCGAGGGGCGTCTGGGCGATGTGCTGGAGGCGGATCCGCGGGTCTGCGTGCCGCTGCGCCAGCGCCATGCCAAGCGCTACGTGGAGGAGGGGCTGGCGCTGATCGGCGATGCCGCCCACACCATTCACCCGTTGGCCGGGCAGGGGGTCAACCTGGGCTTTCTCGATGCCGCGGTGCTGGCCGAGGAACTGGTCCGCGCCTGCGAGCGTGGCGAGCGCCTGGCCGATGTGAAGGTGCTGAGCCGTTTCGAGCGGCGACGCATGCCGCACAACCTGGCGTTGATGGCGGCGATGGAAGGCTTCGAGCGGTTGTTCCAGGCCAATCCGCTGCCCTTGCGCTGGCTGCGCAACAGCGGCTTGAAGCTGGTTGAGCAGATGCCCGAGGCCAAGGCGCTGTTCGTGCGCCAGGCGCTGGGGTTGTCCGGAGATCTCCCGGCGCTGGCCAGGGCCTGATATCGCTGGGCCGCTGACATTGTGGGAGCCGGCTTGCCGGCGAAAGGACTGCGCAGCGGCCCTTTGCAACATCCGGTAACGGCTAAGCAGATGAGCAGGAAAATGGGATTCACTACCATTTACACCTCTCAACCCAGCGAGGAGTCCCCCGATGTTGCCCCGCAAGCCCCTAATGGCCGCCCTGGCCCTCACTCTCTTCGGCGGCACCGCCCAGGCGGCCGATGAAGTGGTGGTGTACTCCTCGCGCATCGACGAGCTGATCAAACCGGTGTTCGACGCCTATACCGCCAAGACCGGCGTCAAGATCAAGTTCATCACCGACAAGGAAGCTCCGTTGATGCAGCGCATCAAGGCCGAGGGCGAGAACGGCGTGGCCGACCTGCTGCTCACCGTCGATGCCGGCAACCTCTGGCAGGCCGAACAGATGGGCATCCTGCAGCCGATCAAGTCGGCGGTCATCGACCAGAATATCCCGCCGCAGTACCGTGCCTCGTCCCATGACTGGACTGGCCTGAGCCTGCGCGCGCGGACCATCGCCTACTCCACCGACCGGGTCAAACCGGCGGAGCTGACCACCTACGAGGCTCTGGCCGACAAGCACTGGGAGGGCCGCCTGTGCCTGCGCACGGCGAAGAAGGTCTACAACCAGTCGCTGACCGCCACGCTGATCGAAAACCACGGCGAGGCCGAGACCGAGAAGCTGATCAAGGGCTGGGTCAACAACCTGTCCACCGATGTGTTCTCCGACGACACCGCGGTGCTCCAGGCCATTGCCGCCGGCCAGTGCGACGTGGGCATCGTCAACACCTACTACTACGGGCGCCTGCACAAGGAGAAGCCCGACCTGCCGGTGAAGCTGTTCTGGCCCAACCAGGCTGATCGCGGCGTGCACGTCAACCTGTCGGGCATCGGCCTGACCAAGCACGCACCGCATCCGGAAGCGGCGAAGAAACTGGTGGAGTGGATGACCGGCGAAGAGGCGCAGAAGCTGTTCGCCGACATCAACCAGGAGTTCCCGGCCAATTCGAAGGTCAAGCCTTCTGCGGAAGTCGCGGCCTGGGGCAGCTTCAAGGCCGACAGCATTCCGGTGGAAGTCGCCGGCAAGCGCCAGGCCGAAGCCATTCGTTTGATGGACCGGGCTGGCTGGAACTGAGCCTGTCGCCTTATCCTTGAGAACCAATCGCGGGGCAAGCCCGCTCCCACGAACCATGCAGACGTGGGGGCGGGCTTGCCCCGCGATGCTATCGCCCAGTCATCGAGACCTTCGATTTGCCTCACACCCCCCAACGCCGCTGGTACCTGCCGGTCTCCCTGACCGCCGCCCTGGTCCTGCTCCCGCTGAGTGTCCTGCTGCTGTCCTGGCAATCGGTCGATATGCAGATCTGGTCGCACCTGCTCGACACCCAGATGGGCCGCCTGCTGGGTAACACCTTCACGCTGGTGGTCGGCGTTGGCGCTGGCGTGACCGTGCTGGGGGTGAGCCTGGCCTGGCTGACCAGCCTCTGTGAATTCCCCGGTCGGCGCTGGCTGGACTGGGCGTTAATGCTGCCGTTCGCGATTCCGGCCTATGTCCTGGCGTTTGTCTTCGTCGGTCTGCTGGACTTCGCAGGCCCCGTGCAGACGGCGCTGCGCGAGGTGTTCGGGCCCATGCGCCTGCCGCGGGTACGTTCCACCGGCGGGGTGATCACAGTATTGGTGCTGGTGTTCTATCCCTACGTTTACCTGCTGGCGCGCACCGCGTTCCTGGCCCAGGGCAAGGGCCTGATGGAGGCCGCGCGGGTGCTCGGGCTGTCGCCGTTGCAGGCGTTCTGGCGGGTGGCCCTGCCCATGGCGCGCCCGGCCATCGGCGCCGGCATCGCCCTGGCACTGATGGAGACCCTGGCCGACTTCGGCGCGGTGGCGGTGTTCAACTTCGACACCTTCACCACCGCCATCTACAAGACCTGGTACGGCTTCTTCAGCCTGTCCAGCGCGGCGCAGCTGGCCAGCCTGCTGCTGCTGGCGGTGATGCTGGTGCTGTATGGCGAGCGCCGTGCCCGGGGCGCCAGCCGCAGTGGCAACGAGCGACCACGGGGTCAGGCGCTGTATCACTTGCGGGGCATCAAGGCCCTGGCCGCCAGCGGCTGGTGCCTGTTGGTGTTCGCCTGCGCCTTCGTCATCCCGATGCTGCAGTTGCTGGCGTGGTTCTGGCAGCGGGGCCGGCATGATCTGGACGAGCGCTACCTCGGCCTGGTCATGCACACCCTGTATCTCGGCGCCATGGCGGCGCTGATCACGGTCAGCGTGGCCATGCTGATGGCCTTCGCCCGGCGCCAGGCACCGACCACGGCCATCCGCGCCGGGGTCGGCCTGGCCAATCTCGGCTATGCCTTGCCGGGTTCGGTGCTGGCGGTGTCGATCATGCTGGCGTTCAGCTACCTGGACAACCAGCTGGTGGTGCCGCTGTCGCAATGGTTGGGCGGGGCGGGCAAGCCATTGTTGCTGGGCAGCCTGTCGGCCCTGCTGCTGGCCTACCTGGTGCGGTTTATCGCCGTGGCCTATGGCCCGCTGGAGAGCAGCCTGGAGCGGATCCGCCCGTCGTTGCCGGAGGCGTCACGCAGCCTCGGGGTCGCCGGGCCGGGATTGTTTTTCAAGGTGTATCTGCCGCTGCTGGTGCCCGGTGCGCTCAGCGCCGCCCTGCTGGTGTTCGTCGACGTGTTGAAGGAGATGCCGGCGACCTTGCTGATGCGCCCGTTCGGCTGGGACACCCTGGCCGTGCGGGTGTTCGAGATGACCAGCGAGGGCGAATGGGCACGGGCCTCGCTGCCGGCCCTGACTCTGGTGCTGGTCGGTCTGCTGCCGGTGATCGGCCTGATCCGTCGCTCGGCCCATCGTCCGGGACACCCGCGCTGAGGGTGTCACGCCGCTTCCTTGCGGCTACAATGCGCGGCATTCGCAGCGACGGGTCCTACAAGAACAGGTGATGCCTGAACATCGCCGACCGCCGCCGCCTCGCCACGCCCGGAAGGAGAAACCCATGGGACAGCGTACGCCTCTGTATGACCTGCACCTGGCGCTCGGCGCCAAGACGGTCGATTTCGGCGGATGGGACATGCCCCTGCATTACGGCTCGCAAGTCGAGGAGCACCACCAGGTGCGCAGCGACTGCGGGGTCTTCGATGTCTCCCATATGACCGTCATCGATATCGAAGGTTGCGCCGCCACGCCCTGGCTGCAACACCTGCTGGCCAATGACGTGACGCGTCTGGAAAGCCCCGGCAAGGCCCTCTACAGCCCTTTGCTCAACGCCGATGGCGGGGTGATCGACGACCTGATCGCCTACCGCACCGAGGACGGCTATCGCCTGGTGGCCAACGCCGCCACCCGCGACAAGGTACTGGCCTGGCTGCAAGCGCAGAGCGAAGGATTCAAGGTTGGCTTCAAAGTTCGCCCCGAACTGGCCATCCTCGCTATCCAGGGCCCCCATGCCCGGGAAAAGGTCGCCGCCCTGCTCAGCGCCTCGCGTGCCGCGCTGATTCGCGAACTGCGCCCCTTCGAAGGCCTCGCCGACGGTGACTGGTTCATCGCCCGCACCGGTTACACCGGCGAGGACGGCCTGGAGATCATCCTTCCCGGCGAGCAGGCCCCGGCGTTCTTTAACGACCTGGTCGGCGCCGGTATCGCCCCGAGCGGCCTGGGCGCGCGTGACACCCTGCGCCTGGAGGCCGGCATGAACCTGTACGGCCAGGACATCGACGAAGCCCATACCCCGCTGACCTCCAACCTGGGCTGGAGCGTCGCCTGGGAGCCGGCAAGCCGCGAGTTCATCGGCCGTGCCGGCCTGCTGGCGGAAATCGAGCAGGGCGTGAAGGAAAAACTGGTCGGCCTGGTGCTCGAGGAGCGCGGAGTACTGCGTGCCCACCAGGTGGTCCGTGTATCCGGGATTGGCGAAGGAGAGATCACCAGTGGTAGTTTCTCGCCTACGCTGAGCAAATCCATTGCCTTGGCCCGCGTGCCCATGGCCACCGGCGACCGTGCCGAAGTGGAGATCCGCGGCAAGTGGTACCCGGTGCGGGTGGTCAAGCCGACCTTCGTGCGCCATGGCAAGATCCTGATCTGAACACTCAAATGGCGGGCCGACCGCTGACCCAATCGAGGAAGACAAGACATGAGCAATATCCCCGCCGACCTGCGTTTTGCCGAAAGCCATGAATGGGCCCGCCTGGAAGCCGATGGCACAGTGACCGTGGGTATCAGCGACCACGCCCAGGAAGCCCTGGGTGACGTGGTGTTCGTCGAGCTGGCCGAAGTCGGCAAGGTGTTCGCTGCTGGCGACGCCGCTGGCGTGGTCGAGTCGGTCAAGGCTGCGTCGGACATCTACGCACCGGTAAGCGGCGAGGTGATCGCGGTCAACGAAGAACTGGCCGATAGCCCGGAGCTGCTCAACGAAGAACCCTACGAGTCGTGGATCTTCAAGCTCAAGCCAAGCAACCCGGCTGAGCTGGGCAAGCTGCTGGATGCCGCTGGTTACGCAGCCCTGATCGGCGAGTGACAGGACTGGCCTCATCGTGGGGGAGGGCTTGCCCCGCGATGAGGCCTGCACGGCCAATGCAATAATCCCCGCACATCCGGCAATCCTTCCTAGACTTGTAAGTCTCCCATGAGAACTGGTCCAGGAAGAGATCGTCGCCATGTCCCAGTCGCCATCCCTGCATCAACTGCAAGAGCCCAACCCCTTCCTGCGCCGCCACCTGGGGCCCGATGCCCAGGAGCAGCAGGCCATGCTCGATGCCCTCGGCGTCGCCAGCCGCAGCGAGCTGATCGAGCAGACGGTGCCGCCGGGCATCCGCTTCAACCGCCCGCTGGACCTGCCGCCGGCTCTCGATGAGCAGGCCGCGCTGGCCAGGCTGGCGGGCCATGCCGCGCAGAACCAGCTGTGGACAAGCCTGATCGGCATGGGCTATCACGCGACCATCACCCCCACCGTCATCCTGCGCAACGTGCTGGAGAATCCCGGCTGGTACACCGCCTACACGCCCTATCAGCCGGAGATCGCCCAGGGGCGCCTGGAGGCGCTGCTGAACTACCAGCAGATGGTCATCGACCTCACCGGCCTGGCCCTGGCCAATGCCTCGTTGCTCGACGAGGCCACCGCCGCCGCCGAGGCCATGGCCATGGCCAGGCGCGTGGCGCGCAGCAAGAGCAACGCCTTCTTCGCCGACGAGCACTGCCACCCGCAGACCCTGTCGGTGCTCAAGACCCGGGCCGAGGGCTTCGGTTTCGAGTTGATCATCGATTCTGTGGATAACCTGGCCAAGCACAAGGTGTTCGGGGCGTTGCTGCAGTACCCGGACACCCATGGCGAGGTGCGCGACCTGCGCCCGCTGATCGACCAGTTGCACGCCCAGCAGGCCCTGGCCTGCGTCGCCGCCGATATCCTCAGCCTGGTGGTGCTCACGCCGCCGGGCGAACTGGGAGCCGACGTGGTGCTCGGCTCGACCCAGCGCTTTGGCGTGCCGATGGGCTACGGTGGGCCGCACGCGGCCTATTTTGCCTGCCGCGACGACTACAAGCGGGCCATGCCCGGGCGCATCATCGGGGTGTCCCGCGATGCCCGCGGCAATACCGCGCTGCGCATGGCCCTGCAGACTCGCGAGCAGCACATTCGCCGGGAGAAGGCCAATTCCAATATCTGCACAGCCCAGGTGCTGCTGGCCAACATCGCCGGCTTCTACGCCGTCTACCACGGCCCCGAGGGCCTGCAGCGCATCGCCCAGCGGGTACACCGGCTGACCTTCATCCTTGCCGCCGGTCTCGAGGCCAAGGGCATCAAGCGCCTCAACCAGCACTTTTTCGACACCCTGACCCTGGATGTCGGCGGTGCCCAGGCGGCGATCATCGAGAGCGCCGAGGCCGCCCGCATCAACCTGCGCATCCTCGGACGCGGGCACCTGGGCGTGAGCCTGGACGAAACCTGTAACGAAGCCACGGTGCTCAAGCTGCTGGATATCTTCCTCGGCGTCGACCATGGCCTGGACATCGCCACGCTCGACCAGCAGGCGCTGCTCGAAGGCATCCCTGGGGCGCTGATGCGCCGTACGCCAATCCTCGGGCATCCGGTGTTCAACCTGCACCACAGCGAAACCGAGATGCTGCGCTACCTCAAGCAGCTGGAGAACAAGGACCTGGCGCTGAACCAGTCGATGATTCCGCTGGGCTCGTGCACCATGAAGCTCAATGCCAGCAGCGAGATGATCCCCATCACCTGGCCGGAGTTCGCCCTGCCGCATCCCTTCGCCCCGGCCGCCCAGGTGCAAGGATACAAGGCGATGATCGACGAGCTGGAAAGCTGGTTGTGCGCGATCACCGGCTTTGACGCCATCTGCATGCAGCCCAACTCCGGTGCCCAGGGCGAATATGCCGGGCTCATGGCCATCACCCGTTACCACCGCAGCCGCCACCAGCCCGGGCGCACCTTGTGCCTGATTCCGTCCTCGGCCCATGGCACCAACCCGGCATCGGCGCAGATGGCCGGCATGGAGGTGGTGATCGTGGAGTGCGACGAAGACGGCAACGTCGATCTCGACGACCTCAAGGCCAAGGCCCGGGCCGCCGGCGAGCGGCTGTCATGCCTGATGGTGACCTACCCCTCCACCCACGGCGTGTACGAGGAGGGGATCCGCGAGATCTGCGAGGTGGTGCACCAGCATGGCGGGCAGGTGTACATGGACGGCGCCAACCTCAATGCCCAGGTCGGGCTGGCGCGACCGGCGGACATCGGTGCCGACGTCTCGCACATGAACCTGCACAAGACCTTCTGCATCCCCCATGGCGGTGGTGGCCCGGGCATGGGGCCGATCGGCATTCGCGCCCACCTCAAGCCGTTCGTCGCCAGCCACCCGGTGGTGCCGGTGCCGGGGTTGGAGCCGACCAACAGCGCGGTGAGCGCGGCGCCCTGGGGCAGTGCCAGCATCCTGCCGATCAGCTGGATGTACATCGCCATGATGGGGCCGCAACTGGCCGATGCCAGCGAGGTGGCGATCCTGTCCGCCAACTACCTGGCCAGCCAACTGCGCGATGCCTTCCCGGTGCTCTACCGTGGGCGCAACCAGCGGGTGGCCCATGAGTGCATCTTCGACCTGCGGCCACTCAAGGCGCTGACCGGCATCACCGAGGAAGATGTGGCCAAGCGCCTGATGGACTACGGCTTCCATGCGCCGACCATGTCGTTCCCAGTGCCGGGCACGCTGATGGTCGAGCCCACCGAGAGCGAGTCGAAAGCCGAACTGGACCGTTTCGTCGAGGCGATGCTGGCGATCAGGGCCGAAATTGCCCAAGTGCAGGAGGGCAACTGGCCGGCCGAGGACAATCCGCTCAAGCATGCGCCGCACACCCTGGCCGACGTGCTCGCGCCCTGGGACCGGCCGTACAGCATCGAGCAGGGCATCGCCCCCAGCGCTCACGCGCGCCAGCACAAGTACTGGCCGGCGGTGAACCGGGTCGACAACGTGTATGGAGACAGGAACCTGTTCTGTGCGTGCGTGCCGGTGGAGGCGTATCGCTAGCGTCTGGCGTGGGAGGGGAAACTGTCTTGCATTGGGGCCGCTGTGCGGCCCATCGCCGGCTTGCCTGCGATGGGCTGCAAAGCAGCCCGGGACTTACTCGGCCACGGCGTTCTTGGCCAGGATCGCGTTGGCCAGTTCCATGTCGCTGGCCTGCACGCCCGGGTTGTCCGCGCGTACCTGGCGAATCGCGGCTTCCAGGAACGGACCGCGGATGGCGCCCTCACTGGCGACGAAGCTGCCGGCGTCGTCCTGGGCGGCGACGATCAGTTTGTGGTCCTTGAAGGTCAGGTAGGTCGAGGCAGTGGTGGCACCGGAGGAGATGATGTTGCGCCAGAACGTGTCGGCCATGGCCGAGCCGAGGGGCAGCGAACAGAGGACGGTGGCTGCGATGGCTGTTTTGAAACGCATGATGAATCACCTCGGTCGATGAGGGCTGTCGGAATGCCGGTTTGATCCGTTTTACCGCGGCCAAGTTCCCGACCACACGGGAGATTTCTTACTTATCCACAGACCCGTAGCACCTCCTCGATGGAGGTCAGCCGTTGCTCGGCCAGGCGGCTTCCGCTGCGGCGCAGGTCGTGCAGGCCATCAGCGATCGCCTGCTGGCGCAGCACTTCCAGGTCGGCGCCTGGGGTGATGCGCTGGCGTAGCGCGCTGTCGACCCGTAGCAGCTCGAACAGCCCGGTGCGGCCATGAAAGCCGCTGCCCCGACAGGTCTGGCAGGCGGGGCGATCGGTGTGTTCCATGCCTTGGCAGGCAGGACACAAGGTGCGCACCAGCCGTTGGGCCATGACCCCCAGCAACGTGGCCCTGATCAGGTAGTCGGCCACCTTCAGCTCTTGCAGGCGGGTGATTGCCGCGCAGGCATCGTCGGTGTGCAAGGTGGACAGTACCAGGTGGCCGGTCAGCGCCGCCTGTACCGCCACTTGGGCGGTTTCCTGGTCGCGGATCTCGCCGATCATGATGATGTCCGGATCCTGCCGCAGCAGAGCGCGCACGCCATCGGCGAAGCCCAGGCCCAGGCCGGGTTGCACCTGTAGCTGGTTGATCGCCGGCTCCAGGCGCTCGATGGGGTCCTCGATGCTGCACAGGTTGACCTGGGGCGTGGCCAGGTGGCGCAGGCTGGCGTAGAGGGTGCTGGTCTTGCCCGAGCCAGTGGGGCCGGTTACCAGCAGGATGCCCTGGCGCCGTTGCAGCAGGGTTTTCCACTGGGCCAGCAAGGGCGCCTCCAGGCCGAGGTGCTCGAGGGTTTCATGGCGTAGCTGCGGATCGAACAGACGCAGCACCAGCTTCTCGCCGAATGGCGTGGGCAGCGTGGACAGGCGCAGCTCGATCTGCGCGCCATCCGGCAGGCGGCTTTTCAGGCGACCGTCCTGGGGCCGACGCTTCTCCGCCACGTTCATCCGACCCAGGTGCTTCAGGCGGCTGACCATGGCCAGTGCGACGCCCGCCGGGAAGGCGTAGACAGGGTACAGCAGGCCATCGATGCGCAGGCGCAGGTGGCCCAGTTCGCGGCGCGGTTCCAGGTGGATATCACTGGCACGCTGCTCGATGGCGTACTGCAGCACCCAGTCGACAATGCGCACCACATGCTGATCCTCGGCGCCCGCTTGGGCCTGGCTGGCACCCAGCTCCAGCAGCTGCTCCAGTTCGCCGAGCCCGGGCGCCGGGGGCTGCTGGGCATTGCGCAGTGAACGCGCCAGGCCGAAGAAGGTGGGCGTCAGTTGGCGGATCTGCCGGGGGCTGGCCAGCACACGTTGCACGCGCTTGCCCAGGCCGTGGCACAGGTCGGCCTCCCAGTCACGTCGATAGGGTTGGGCGCTGGCCACGGTCACGCTGCTGTCGTCCAGCGCCACGGCGAGGATGCCGTGACGTTCGGCGAAGGCCGCTGACATCAGGCTGGCAACCTGTGCCAGGTCGACCTGCAGCGGGTCGATGTGCAGGAATGGCTGGCCCACCTGATCGGCCAACCAGTGGCAGAGCGCATGCAGGTCCAGGTGCTGGCTAGGGTGTAACGGATCTGCCAGGGCCAGCGCGGCGATCAGCTCCAGGGGATGCTCGTCAGGGTGTTGCCTGGCCCGCTCGAGCGCCTTGAGCGCATCGCAGGCGGCGATCCGCTGTTCGGCGAGCAAGGCGTCGAGCAGCCGGTTCAGGTCCAGGTCTTGGCTAGCGTTGGCAAACATGGCGAGATCCCTGCCAGGTGATCCATGACGCTGGCAAGGCTAGTCAGAGGACGCAATGGTGGGGTGAATAAAGGGTTTCGGAATCTTGCCAGGGGGCGTTCAGGCCGAGGCGGCCTGCGCCAGGCGTGGCCGGCACTCCAGGCTGACATCGGCCACGCAGACCAGGTTGCGCAGCTTCTGCGCGATGACTTCGGCGCGGTGCCAGCTCAGGCCGCCGATGCCGATTTCCATGTCCAGCAGGTCATCGCACTGGTTGACCTGGACGCTATGTGGTGTGAGGAACTGCAGGGCGAACAGGTTGAGCACCCGGCACAGGCTGTCCGGTTCCGCCTCGGCCTGCAGGCGATAGTGGACGGTGCTGTGGGCGGTGTTGGCGGCCCAGGCATCGATCCTGGGCTGTTCGGCTGAGTGCATGGCGTTTCTCCACGAAAGTGAAGAAATTCTTGCACGTTGGTGGTGGTATTTTTTCGCTATGATTTGAGCGTTTTCTATCTATTGAGAATAGTTTAATTCGCAAAGTTGAATTTTGGAGAATTGATAATGCATGGTGGGTTGGATGCCTATGATCGGCGCATCCTCGAGCTGCTGCAGGAGGACGCGTCGCTGTCCAGCGCGCAGATCGCCGAGCGCGTGGGCTTGTCGCAGTCGCCATGCTGGCGGCGCATCCAGCGCTTGAGGGAGGAGGGCGTGATCCGCGCGCAGGTGACCCTGCTGGATCGCAAGAAGGTGGGGCTGAACACGCAGATCTTTGCCGAGGTGAAACTCAATGCGCATGGGCGCTCGAACTTCGCCGAGTTCACCGAGGCGATCCGCGGGTTTCCCGAAGTGCTGGAATGCTACGTGCTGATGGGGGCGGTGGACTTCCTGCTGCGCATCGTTACCTCGGATATCGAGGCTTATGAGCGGTTCTTCTTCGAGAAGCTGTCGAACGTGCCGGGTATCCAGGAAGTGAACTCGATCGTGGCGTTGTCGGAGATCAAGTCGACCACGAGCTTGCCATTGAGACCCTGACGAGTCGATTGCGGGGCAAGTCGCAACGGCGCACCGCCGCTCCCACGAAGTGCAGGAGCGGGCAGCGCGGACTCAGGCCTTGAGCAGGTGTTTCCAGGCGCGGTTCTGCTCAATGGCGCGGGCCTGCTCGATACGGGCTTCGAGCAGTTCTTCCTTGCCTTCTTCCACCAGGGGTTGCTCGGCCAGTTCGTGCAGCTTGTTCAGCTCGCCGTAGAGGCGGTCCTGTTGCGGCAGGTCCAGCACCTGGCGGGCGTGGTGCAGCCAGCTCTGCACGCATTCGATGCGTGGCAGCTGTTCGGCCAGGTCTTCCGGGCGCTGCACGTACAGCGGCAGCTTCAGGGCGCGAGACTCCTCACCCAGCAGGTGCTGCAGCCAGCTGGCCAGCTGCGCCTTGCCCTGGCGCTCGCCACGGCCCTTGCGCTCGGCGGTCCAGGCGCGGGCGCTCAGCCAACGTGCGGTCTCCAGGGAGAACTGGCCCCAGCGCGGGTCTTCCAGTTCTTCGGCGAACTGCTCGGGGGCGGCGCGGCGAATGTCCTCGTCATCGTTGCCGGCCAGCACCAGCGGGCGCCAGTCTTCCAGCAGCGCGTCGAGGCTGGCGCGCAGGGCACGGGTGGTCGGGCGCGGCGCGGCCTGGCCGAGGCTTGCGGTGAGGGCGCGCAGTTCGGCCAGGCAGCGAACCCAGTCCTGCAGCAGGCGCCAGTGGCCATTGTGGCGATACTGCTCGGCCAGGCGCTGGCTGCTGCCCAGCAGTTGCCAGGCGAGGGCGGCGTAGGCGTCGTCCAGCGGCATCTCGGCCTGCAGTTCGGTCACCGGCAGGCCCAACTCGTAGCTGTCCGGATCGAGCAGGCGGTAGCCGCGCTCGGCCTTGCTGATGTCGCAGGGCATCAGTGGCAGGCTGGCGGCCAGCTCGGCGGCCAGCTCCAACAGCGCCTCAGGGGGACCTTCACGCAGTTCCAGCTCCAGCTCGCAGATTTCTTCCTTGCGCTTGCCGGCGATCACGAAACCTTGGTCCAGCGCGGCCTCGATCACCACCTTCGCCTTGCCACGGCCCCAGGCGATCTCGGCGTACTCGCGGGTGAAGTCGGTGGTGAACAGCGGCTTGATGGTCTTCTTGTCCAGCTCGGCCAGTTGCTCGGGCCAGCAGGTGGCGTCGAGCTTCTTCAGGTCGAGCTTGACCTTGTCCAGGTGCCACTCGTGCTCGTTGCGCTCGGACAGGCCGGCGACGCTCTGACCACGGCACTTGAGGGTCTGGATGATGACCTCGCCATCACGGCGAAGGCGCAGGGCGACACGGGCGGCGGACAGGTCGCGCTCGGGGGTGTCGAAGTACTGGTTGAGCAATTCGCGGGTCTGCCAGCCGGACTTGTTGCGCTTCTTCAGCAGGGGGTGCTCGCGCAGGGCGGCAAGGGTCTCGCGGCTGGCGCGGAGTTTGAGTTCGGTTTCTTTGTGCATCGCGGGCTCGGAAGGAGGGGCATCGTTGCTGGGCAGTCTACAGTACTTGCTCCACGAGGATGCTGTGGATTGCCAGGTGACGGGTCGCCATTGTTATGATGCCTTTCACGCCGTCGAGGAGTCCGCGCATGCCGTTGCCGTCGCTGAAAGACCAGTTCGCCGCCCTGATCGCCGCGCCCTCGGTCAGTTGCACCCAGCCTGCGCTGGACCAGTCCAACCGCGCGGTCATCGACCTGCTGGCCGGCTGGCTGGGCGACCTGGGCTTCACCTGCGAGATCCAGCAGGTCAGCCCCGGCAAGTTCAACCTCCTGGCCAGCCGCGGCACCGGCCCGGGCGGCCTGGTGCTGGCCGGACACAGCGATACCGTGCCCTACGACCCGCAGCTGTGGCGCAGCGATCCGCTCAAGCTGACCGAGGTCGATGGTCGCTGGGTCGGGCTGGGCAGCTGCGACATGAAAGGCTTCTTCGCCCTGGTCATCGACGCGGTCATCCCGCTGCTTGAGCACGATTTTAAGCAACCGCTGCTGATCCTCGCCACCTGCGACGAGGAAAGCTCGATGTCCGGCGCCCGCGCTCTGGCCGAGGCCGGCCAGCCGCTCGGACGGGCGGCGGTGATCGGCGAGCCCACCGGGCTCAAGCCGATCAGGATGCACAAGGGCATCCTCATGGACCGTATCGACATCCTCGGGCGCAGTGGCCATTCGTCGGATCCGAGCTTGGGCCGCAGCGCCATGGAAGCCATGCACGCGGTGATGGGCGAGCTGATGGGCCTGCGTCGTACCTGGCAGGAGCAGTACCGCAACCCGCAGTTCACGGTGCCGACGCCGACTCTGAACTTCGGCTGCATCCATGGTGGCGACAACCCCAACCGCATCTGTGGCCAGTGCGCCCTGGAGTTCGACCTGCGCCCGCTGCCGGGCATGGATGTCGAGCAGCTGCGCGCGGCGATTCGCGGCAAGATCGCGCCTTTGGCCGAACGCCACGACGTGCGTATCGACTATGCGCCGCTGTTCCCCGAAGTACCGCCATTCGAGCAGGACGCCGACAGTGAACTGGTGCGCCTGGCCGAACGCCTGACCGGTCACCGCGCCGAAGCGGTGGCCTTTGGCACCGAAGCGCCTTATCTTCAGCAGCTCGGTTGCCAGACCATCGTGCTCGGCCCGGGTGACATCGCCTGCGCCCACCAGCCCGGCGAATACCTGGAAATGTCACGAATCGAGCCTACTGTGCGTCTACTCCGTGACCTGATCCGGCACTATTGCCTGAGCCATTGATCTTTCCCTGACCAGAGGAGACCGCGCGTGACCGCAAGCCTGTTCCGACGATGACTTTCGAACGTTGTGCGCCTTTTCGTTCTCCGTTCACTTATCCACAGGCCCTGTCATGCCCGATTACGTCAACTGGCTGCGTCATGCGTCTCCCTACATCAACGCCCACCGCGACTGCACCTTCGTGGTCATGCTTCCCGGTGATGGCGTCGAACACCCGAACTTCGGCAACATTGTCCACGACCTGGTGCTGCTGCACAGCCTTGGTGTGCGGCTGGTGCTGGTCCACGGCTCGCGCCCGCAAATCGAAAGCCGCCTGGCCGCCCGCGGCTTGACCCCGCACTATCATCACGGCATGCGTATCACCGATGCGGCAACGCTCGACTGCGTGATCGATGCGGTGGGCGCCTTGCGCCTGGCCATCGAGGCGCGCCTGTCGATGGATATGGCGGCCTCTCCGATGCAGGGCTCGCGCCTGCGGGTGGCCTCCGGCAACCTGGTCACGGCGCGGCCGATCGGCGTGCTCGAAGGGGTCGACTACCACCACACCGGCGAAGTGCGCCGGGTTGACCGCAAAGGCATCAACCGCCTGCTCGATGAGCGCTCCATCGTGCTGCTGTCGCCGCTGGGCTATTCGCCGACCGGCGAGATCTTCAACCTCGCCTGCGAGGACGTGGCCACCCGTGCCGCAATCGAACTGGGCGCCGACAAACTGCTGCTGTTCGGCGCTGAACCTGGCCTGCTGGATGCGCATGGCCAACTGGTGCGTGAGCTGCGGCCACAGCAGATCGCGCCGCACCTGCAACGCCTGGGCAGCGACTACCAGGCCGAGTTGCTGGATGCCGCCGCCGAGGCCTGCAAGGGGGGCGTGGCGCGCAGCCATATCGTCAGCTATGCCGAGGACGGTGCGTTGCTGACCGAGCTGTTCACCCGTGGCGGTGGCGGGACGCTGGTGTCTCAGGAGCAGTTCGAAGTGGTGCGCGAGGCGACCATCGAGGATGTCGGCGGCCTGCTGGAGCTGATCAGCCCGCTGGAAGAGCAGGGCATCCTGGTGCGTCGCTCGCGCGAGGTGCTGGAGCGGGAGATCGAGCAGTTCAGCGTGGTCGAGCGCGAGGGCATGATCATCGCCTGCGCGGCGTTGTACCCGATTGCCGATTCCGAAGCCGGGGAGCTGGCGTGCCTGGCGGTGAACCCGGAGTACCGGCATGGCGGGCGTGGCGACGAACTGCTCGAGCGCATTGAGGAGCGGGCGCGGGCGCTGGGGCTGAACACCCTGTTCGTGCTGACGACCCGCACCGCGCACTGGTTCCGTGAGCGTGGCTTTGCACCCAGTGGCGTGGAACGGCTGCCGGCGGCGCGGGCTTCGCTGTACAACTACCAGCGCAATTCGAAGATCTTCGAGAAGCCGCTCTGATGCCATCGCGGGTCAAGCCCGCTCCCACGGTGTACACGGGCTGGCACACGTGGGAGCGGGCTTGACCCGCGATGCGATGGCAAAGAAAAACGCCGCCCTTGTGGGCGGCGTTTTCGTTTACACGGTATGCAGGTACCAGTTGTACTCGAGGTCGGAGATCGAATGCTCGAACTCCTCCAGCTCGCTCTCCTTGCACGCGACGAAGATGTCGATGTACTTCGGATCGATGTACTTGTTGAGGATCTCGCTGTCGTCCAGCTCGCGCAGGGCATCGCGCAGGTTGTTCGGCAGGCTCTGCTCCAGCTGCTCGTACGAGTTGCCTTCGATCGGCTCGCCCGGTTCGATCTTGTTGGTCAGACCGTGGTGCACGCCGGCCAACACGGCCGCCATCATCAGGTACGGGTTGGCGTCGGCGCCGGCCACCCGGTGCTCGATGCGCACGGCGTCCGGCGAGCCGGTCGGCACGCGCAGGGCCACGGTGCGGTTGTCCAGGCCCCAGCTCGGCGCGTTCGGCACGTAGAACTGCGCGCCGAAACGGCGGTACGAGTTGACGTTCGGGCAGAGGAACGCCATCGAGGCAGGCAGGGTCTCGAGCACACCGCCGACAGCGTGACGTAGCGCGGCGTTCTGCTCGGGATCCTCGCTGGTGAAGATGTTGTTGCCATCCTTGTCCAGCACGGAGATGTGTACATGCAGGCCGTTGCCTGCCTGGCCCGGGTAGGGCTTGGCCATGAACGTGGTGTCCATTTCATGGTCGTAGGCGATGTTCTTGATCAGGCGCTTGAGCAGCACCGCGTAGTCACAGGCCTTGAGCGGGTCGGGGACGTGGTGCAGGTTGACTTCGAACTGCGCCGGGGCGCTTTCCTTGACGATGGCGTCGGCCGGGATGCCTTGCTCCTTCGCGCCTTCGAGGATGTCCTGCAGGCAGTCGGCGTATTCGTCGAGGTCGTCGATCAGGTAGACCTGGGTCGACTGCGGGCGCTTGCCCGAGATCGGCGAGCGCGGCGGCTGCGGACGGCCGTTCACGTTCTCCTGGTCGATCAGGTAGAACTCCAGCTCGAACGCGGCGCAGATGGTCAGGCCCATCTCGGTGAACTTGCTCACCACCTGGCGCAGTACTTCGCGCGGGTCGGCGAAGAAGGGCTCGCCTTCGAGCTCGTGCATGGTCATCAGCAGTTGCGCGGTCGGGCGCTTCTGCCAGGGTTCGTTGGAGAGGGTGCCGGGGATGGGGTAGCAGATACGGTCGGCGTCGCCGATGTCCAGGCCAAGGCCTGTGCTTTCGACGGTTGAACCGTTGATATCCAGGGCGAAGAGGGAGGCAGGCAGGTTGATGCCTTTCTCGTAAACCTTGTGGAGGCTGGTGCGCTCGATGCGCTTGCCACGCACCACACCATTCATATCTGCAATCAGAAGGTCAACGTAGAGAACCTCAGGATGTTCCTTAAGGAACGCGTTCGCTTCGTTAAGCTGAACGGCACGCGGGGGTACCGACATGATGCAACACCTTTGTTGTTAAAAATATCAATCAAGGGGGGCTTGCAACCTCAGTCAATCGGAAAGACCAGGTGAAGTCAAGCCAACCCCATGATGCCCTTAAATGGCACATCTACGGCAGATTTGCTGCATATCGGGGCGTGCCATTATCCGCTATTTTTGCCCTGAAGGGTTATCCCGAGCGGGGCGTGTTTTATTTTTTACGGAGAGGTTGTGTAAAAAAATGAACGAGGATAAGCTCGGTCACAACCCAGAACACAATAATACGAGGGTCACATGGTCCGCTTGCCGAGACCTGTCAGCGCCGCATGCACGGTGCGTTCAGGTACATCTCCCGGTTGCCGTCCGGTCATCGCACGCCTGTATCAAAGGGGCGCCGCGCTGGCCGCAATAATTGACGGTTCGCGAAAAAAAACCATACCTCGTAACGCTTTACCGCAACACCTCCTTTCCTTCTGCCCTTCGCTTTCTGTCCGGACGCGCCGTCATGGCGTGCCTCCACTGTCGTCCTGCGCGAGGGTTTTTGCTTTAGCCATGCACAGCATCCAGAATCAAGGCGCGGGCCTTTCCAGGCCCCTCGGCGCCCTGCGCGCCGACTTTGCCCGACGCCTGGCGTCAGTGGCCGCCGGTTGCCTTCAATCGCGCCACATTACCTCCTGAGGTATTTATGAGTCACAACCTCGACCAGCTCACCGATTGGTTGAAAGAGCACAAGATCACCGAAGTGGAATGCCTGATCAGCGACCTGACCGGCATCACCCGCGGCAAGATCTCGCCCACCAACAAGTTCATCGCCGAGAAAGGCATGCGCCTGCCTGAAAGCGTGCTGCTGCAGACCGTGACCGGCGACTACGTCGACGACGACATCTATTACGAACTGCTCGACCCGGCCGACATCGACATGATCTGCCGCCCCGACGAGAACGCGGTGTTTCTCGTACCGTGGGCCATCGAGCCGACCGCCCAGGTGATCCACGACACCTACGACAAGAAGGGCAACCCGGTCGAACTGTCGCCGCGCAACGTATTGAAGAAGGTCCTGAAACTCTACGCCGACAAGGGCTGGCAGCCGATCGTCGCGCCCGAGATGGAGTTCTACCTCACCAAGCGTAGCGAAGACCCGGACTTTCCGCTGCAGCCGCCGGTGGGTCGTTCCGGCCGTCCGGAAACTGGGAGGCAGTCGTTCTCCATCGAGGCGGCCAACGAATTCGACCCACTGTTCGAGGACGTCTATGACTGGTGCGAACTGCAGCAGCTGGACCTCGACACGCTGATCCACGAGGACGGCACCGCGCAGATGGAAATCAACTTCCGTCACGGCGATGCCCTGCACCTGGCCGACCAGATCCTGGTGTTCAAGCGCACCATGCGCGAGGCCGCGCTCAAGCACAACGTGGCCGCCACCTTCATGGCCAAGCCCATGACCGGCGAGCCGGGCAGCGCGATGCACCTGCACCAGAGCGTGGTCGACGTGGCCACCGGCAAGAACATCTTCTCCAACGCCGACGGCAGCATGAGCAAGCTGTTCCTGCACCATATCGGCGGCTTGCAGAAGTTCATCCCCGAGGCGCTGCCGCTGTTCGCCCCCAACGTCAACTCGTTCCGCCGCTTCCTGCCGGACACCTCGGCACCGGTGAACGTCGAGTGGGGCGAAGAGAACCGTACCGTTGGCCTGCGCGTACCCGATGCCGGCCCGCAGAATCGCCGGGTCGAGAATCGCCTGCCGGGCGCCGACGCCAATCCCTACCTGGCCATCGCCGCGAGCCTGCTGTGCGGCTACATCGGCATGGTCGAAGGCATCGAGGCCAGCGCGCCGGTGCAGGGCCGTGGTTACGAGCGGCGCAACCTGCGCCTGCCGCTGACCATCGAGGACGCCCTCGAGCGCATGGAGAACAGCCGCGCGCTGGTGCAGTACCTGGGCAAGAAATTCATCACCGGCTACGTCGCCACCAAGCGCGCCGAGCATGAGAACTTCAAGCGCGTCATCAGCTCCTGGGAGCGTGAGTTCCTGCTGTTTGCTGTGTGATCAACCCTGAGGCCGCCTGCGGGCGGCCACCGGAAAATGGAGAGGCACATGAGCGTCAACAACCCGCAAACCCGTGAATGGCAAACCCTGAGCGGCGAGCACCACCTTGCACCTTTCAGTGACTACAAGCAGCTGAAGGAGAAGGGGCCGCGCATCATCACCAAGGCGCAGGGCGTGCATTTGTGGGACAGCGAGGGGCACAAGATCCTCGACGGCATGGCCGGCCTGTGGTGCGTGGCGGTCGGCTATGGTCGTGAAGAGCTGGTGCAGGCGGCAGAAAAGCAGATGCGTGAGCTGCCGTACTACAACCTGTTCTTCCAGACCGCTCACCCGCCGGCGCTGGAGTTGGCCAAGGCGATCACCGACGTGGCGCCCAAGGGCATGACCCATGTGTTCTTCACCGGCTCCGGCTCCGAGGGCAACGACACCGTGCTGCGCATGGTCCGTCACTACTGGGCGCTGAAGGGCAAGCCGCACAAGCAGACCATCATCGGCCGCATCAACGGCTACCACGGTTCCACCTTTGCGGGTGCGTGCCTGGGCGGCATGAGCGGCATGCACGAGCAGGGTGGCCTGCCGATTCCGGGCATCGTGCATATCCCGCAGCCGTACTGGTTCGGCGAGGGTGGCGACATGACGCCGGATGAGTTCGGCGTGTGGGCGGCCGAACAGCTGGAGAAGAAGATTCTCGAAGTCGGCGAGGACAATGTCGCCGCCTTCATCGCCGAGCCGATCCAGGGCGCCGGTGGGGTGATCATTCCGCCTGAGACCTACTGGCCGAAGATCAAGGAGATCCTCGCCAAGTACGACATCCTGTTCGTTGCCGACGAAGTGATCTGCGGTTTTGGTCGCACCGGCGAGTGGTTCGGCTCCGACTACTACGACCTTGCGCCTGACCTGATGACCATCGCCAAGGGCCTGACCTCCGGTTACATCCCCATGGGCGGTGTGATCGTGCGTGACAAAGTGGCCAAGGTGATCAGCGAAGGTGGCGATTTCAACCACGGCTTCACCTACTCCGGCCACCCGGTGGCGGCGGCGGTGGGTCTGGAAAACCTGCGCATCCTGCGTGACGAGAAGATTGTCGAGCGTGCCCGCAACGAAACGGCACCGTATTTGCAAAAACGACTGCGTGAGCTGCAGGACCATCCGCTGGTGGGCGAGGTACGCGGCCTGGGCCTGCTCGGCGCGATCGAGCTGGTCAAGGACAAGGCCACCCGCAGCCGTTACGAGGGCAAGGGCGTTGGCATGATCTGCCGCACCCACTGCTTCGAGAACGGCCTGGTGATGCGCGCGGTGGGCGACACCATGATCATCGCGCCGCCGCTGGTGATCAGTCGCGAAGAGATCGACGAACTGGTGGAAAAGGCGCGCAAGTGCCTGGACCTGACCTACGAAGCGGTCAAATGACAGTCTGCTAGGCTGGCGAGGTGACATTAAGTCGTTACAAGGCCCTGCTTCTGTTGAAACAGCGCCTTGTAACTTGCCAGACTAACGGCTGTTTAGTCGCCCAGCGCGCGTCCCGTGGTACCTGGCTGCTGAACAGATGGCTTGATAATAAATTCTGGAGCATTACGCATGAAGAAATTGGGCAAGACGCTGCTGGCCGCGGCCCTGATGGGTGCCATGGCGACCGCTGTTCAGGCTGACGACAAGGTGCTGCACGTCTACAACTGGTCGGACTACATCGCCCCGGACACCGTGGCCAACTTCGAGAAGCAGACCGGCATCAAGGTGGTCTACGACGTCTTCGACAGCAACGAGACCCTTGAAGCCAAGCTGCTGGCGGGCAAGTCGGGCTATGACATCGTCGTACCGTCCAACAACTTCCTGGCCAAGCAGATCAAGGCGGGCGTCTACCAGGAACTGGACCGCTCCAAGCTGCCCAACTGGAAGAACCTCGACCCGGCGCTGCTCAAGGCCGTGGGCGATGCCAGCGACCCAGGCAACAAGTTCGCCTTCCCTTACATGTGGGGTTCGATCGGCATCGGCTACAACCCGGAGAAGGTCAAGGCCGCGCTGGGCGTGGACAAGATCGACTCGTGGGACGCCGTGTTCAAGCCTGAGAACATCGCCAAGCTCAAGAGCTGCGGCGTGAGCTTCCTCGATGCCCCGACCGAGATGATCCCGGCCGCGCTGCACTACCTGGGCCTGCCCAGCGACAGCACCAAGAAGGAAGACCTGAAGGCCGCGGAAGACCTGTTCCTGAAGATCCGTCCTTCGATCACCTACTTCCACTCTTCCAAGTACATCTCGGACCTGGCCAACGGCAACATCTGCGTGGCCGTGGGTTACTCGGGTGACCTGGAGCAGTCCAAGGCCCGTGCCCACGAGGCCGGCGACAAGGTCAAGCTGAGCTACACCATTCCGAAGGAAGGTGCCGGCACCTTCTATGACATGGTCGCCATTCCGAAAGACGCCGAGAACGTCGAGGCCGCCTACAAGTTCATGGACTTCCTGCTGCAACCGGAAGTGATGGCCGGCATCACCAATGCCGTGCGCTTCCCGAACGGCAACAAGGCAGCCACCCCGCTGGTGGACAAAGAGATCACCAGCGATCCGGCGATCTACCCGTCCGATGAAGTGAAGGCCAAGCTGTACGCCATCAAGGCGCCGGAAAAGACCGCCCAGCGCGAGATCACCCGCAGCTGGACCAAGATCAAGTCGGGCAAGTAAGCCCGATGCAAGGCCCTCTGGGCCGGGGTTTCCCGGCCTGGAGGCAGGTTAAGGCAAATAAGTTTGCGGCATCCACGCCGTGAAGGTAAGTTGCGCGCCGGTTTTGCGTGTGCGGCCGAGGTTTACTGCCCGCAAAGGCACTGATTGTGAGGACCACCCACTTGTCTATTTCTGTTTTTCGCAAGGCCTTGATGGCCGGAGCGGGTCTGACGCTGGCTTGCAGCGTCCAAGCGGCGCCCACGGTGCACATCTACAACTGGTCCGACTACGTTGGCCCCAATACCCTCGCCGATTTCCAGAAGGAAACCGGCATCACCCCGAAATACGACGTCTTCGACAGCAACGAGACGCTGGAAGGCAAACTGCTGGCCGGGCGCACCGGCTATGACGTGGTCGTGCCGTCCAACCATTTCCTCGGCAAGCAGATCAAGGCGGGCGCTTTCCAGAAGCTCGACCGTGACCTGCTGCCCAACTACGTGAACCTCGACCCGGCGCTGATGAAGCGTCTGGAGAAGAACGACCCGGGCAACCAGTACGCCGTCCCTTACCTGTGGGGCACCAATGGCATCGGCTACAACGTCGAGAAGGTCAAGGCGGTACTGGGCACCGACAAGATCGACTCCTGGGCGGTGCTGTTCGAACCCGAGAACATGAAGAAGCTCAGCCAGTGCGGCGTGGCCTTCCTCGACTCGGCCGACGAGATGCTCCCGGCGGTGCTCAACTACATGGGCCTGGACCCGAACAGCAGCAACCCCAAGGACTACCAGAAGGCGGAAGAGAAACTGCTGGCCGTGCGCCCGTACGTGACCTACTTCCACTCATCGAAGTACATCACCGATCTCGCCAACGGCGACATCTGCGTGGCCGCCGGCTTCTCCGGCGACATTTTCCAGGCCAAGGCCCGCGCTGAAGAAGCGAAGAAGGGCGTGAAACTGGCCTACGCCATTCCCAAGGAAGGCGGCAACCTCTGGTTCGATGTGCTGGCGATTCCCAAGGACGCCAGCAACGTCAAGGAGGCCCACGCCTTCATCAACTATTTGCTGAAACCTGAGGTGATCGCCCAGGTCAGTGATTACGTCGGTTACGCCAACCCGAACCCCAAGGCTGGCGACCTGATGGACCAGGCCGTGAGGACTGACGCCGCGGTTTACCCACCGCAGGAAGTGCTGGACAAGATGTTCGTCAACGCTGAGTTGCCACCCAAGGTGCAACGTTTGATGACCCGCAGCTGGACCAAGGTCAAGTCGGGCAAGTAACAATCCAGGCCCGCCAGCGCAGCGGCGGGCACATAAATCTTGTTGGGAGTTTCACTCATGGCAGTTGCCTCCGGTGCCTATAAGAAAGCCCTCGAGGGTGGCCAGCAACCCAAGCAGGTGCTGGTCAAGATCGACCGGGTCACAAAAAAATTCGACGAAACGGTAGCCGTGGACGATGTGTCCCTGGAAATCCGCAAGGGTGAGATCTTCGCCCTGCTGGGCGGCTCCGGGTCCGGCAAATCGACCTTGCTGCGCATGCTGGCCGGCTTCGAGCGTCCGACCGAAGGGCGGATCTTCCTCGATGGCGTCGACATCACCGACATGCCGCCCTACGAGCGGCCGATCAACATGATGTTCCAGTCCTACGCGCTGTTCCCGCACATGACCGTGGCGCAGAACATCGCCTTCGGCCTGCAGCAGGACAAGATGCCCAAGGCCGAGATCGAAGCCCGCGTGGCCGAGATGCTCAAGCTGGTGCACATGACCCAGTACGCCAAGCGCAAGCCGCACCAGCTGTCCGGTGGCCAGCGTCAGCGCGTGGCCCTGGCCCGCTCGCTGGCCAAGCGCCCGAAACTGTTGCTGCTCGACGAGCCGATGGGCGCGCTGGACAAGAAACTGCGTTCGCAGATGCAGCTGGAACTGGTGGAGATCATCGAGCGCGTGGGCGTGACCTGCGTGATGGTGACCCACGACCAGGAAGAGGCCATGACCATGGCCCAGCGCATCGCCATCATGCACCTGGGCTGGATCGCCCAGATCGGCAGCCCGATCGACGTCTATGAAACCCCGACCAGCCGCCTGGTTTGCGAGTTCATCGGCAACGTCAATCTGTTCGAGGGCGAGGTGGTCGACGACGCCGAAGGCCACGCGATCATTGCCAGCCCGGAACTGGAGCGCAAGATCTACGTCGGCCACGGTGTCACCACCTCGGTCGAGGACAAGCACATCACCTACGCCCTGCGTCCGGAGAAGCTGCTGGTCACCACCGAGCAGCCGACCTGCGAGCATAACTGGTCGCGCGGCAAGGTCCACGACATCGCCTACCTCGGCGGCCACTCGGTGTTCTACGTCGAGCTGCCTGGCGGCAAGATCGTCCAGTCGTTCGTCGCCAACGCCGAGCGCCAGGGCACCCGCCCGACCTGGGATGACGAAGTCTACGTGTGGTGGGAAGACGACAGCGGCGTGGTACTGCGCTCATGAAACCACGAAAGCTCAAACGAGCCCTCCAGCGCTTGATCCCCGAAGGACGGCACATGGTGATCGGCGTGCCGTTCATCTGGCTGTTCCTGTTCTTCATGCTGCCGTTCTTCATCGTATTGAAGATCAGCTTTGCCGAAGCCGACGTGGCGATTCCGCCGTACACCGAGATCTATACCTATCTGGAAGGCAAGGTCCAGCTGGTGCTGAACCTGGCCAACTACGGCCTGCTGACCGAGGATGAACTGTACATCGCGGCCTACCTCGGCTCGTTGAAAGTGGCCTTCTTCAGCACCTTGCTGTGCCTGCTGATCGGCTACCCGATGGCCTATGCCATCTCCAAGGCGAACAAGGAATCGCAGACGGTCCTGCTGCTGCTGATCATGATGCCGACCTGGACCGCGATCCTGATCCGCGTCTATGCCTGGATGGGCATCCTCAGCAACAACGGGTTGCTCAACAGCTTCCTGTTGTGGCTGGGCCTGATCGACCAGCCGCTGCAGATTCTCAACACCAACCTGGCGGTATATATCGGCGTTGTCTATTCGTACCTGCCGTTTATGATCCTGCCGTTGTACGCCAACCTGGTAAAGCATGACCAGAGCCTGCTCGAAGCCGCATCGGACCTGGGTTCGAGCACCTTCAACAGCTTCTGGAAAATCACCGTGCCGCTGTCGAAGAACGGCATCATCGCCGGCTGCATGCTGGTGTTCATCCCTGTGGTCGGTGAGTTCGTCATCCCGGAACTGCTGGGCGGTCCGGAAACCCTGATGATCGGTAAAGTGCTGTGGCAGGAGTTCTTCAACAACCGCGACTGGCCGGTGGCATCCGCCCTGGCGGTGGTGATGCTGGCGATCCTGATCGTGCCGATCCTGCTGTTCAACCGTAGCCAGGCCAAAGAGATGGAGGGCCGCGCATGAAACGCTTCAGTTTCTCCAAGCTGATGCTGGTGCTCGGCTTGCTGTTCATCTACCTGCCGATGCTGATCCTGGTGATCTACTCGTTCAACGCCTCGAAACTGGTAACGGTGTGGGGCGGCTGGTCGGTGAAGTGGTACGTCGGCCTGCTCGACAACACCCAGCTGATGGGTTCGGTGATGCGCTCGCTGGAGATCGCCTGCTACACGGCGGTCGCCGCCGTGGCGCTGGGCACCCTGGCGGCCTTCGTGCTGACCCGGGTCACCCGCTTCAAGGGCCGCACCCTGTTCGGTGGCCTGGTCACCGCGCCGCTGGTGATGCCCGAGGTGATCACCGGTCTGTCGCTGCTGCTGCTGTTCGTGGCCATGGCGCAGATGATCGGCTGGCCCCAGGAGCGGGGCATCGTCACCATCTGGATCGCCCACACCACGTTCTGCGCCGCCTATGTGGCGGTGGTGGTGTCGGCGCGCCTGCGCGAGCTGGACCTGTCCATCGAAGAGGCGGCCATGGACCTGGGCGCCAAGCCGTGGAAGGTGTTCTTCCTGATCACCATCCCGATGATCGCGCCGTCGCTGGCGGCGGGCGGCATGATGTCGTTCGCCCTGTCGCTGGATGACCTGGTGCTGGCCAGCTTCGTCTCCGGCCCGGGCTCGACCACCCTGCCGATGGAAGTGTTCTCGGCCGTGCGCCTGGGCGTGAAGCCGGAGATCAACGCCGTGGCCAGCCTGATCCTGCTGTCGGTGTCGCTGGTGACCTTCCTGGTCTGGTACTTCAGCCGCCAGGCCGAAGAGCGTCGCCGCCGGGCGATCCAGCAGGCCATCGAAGAGGGCGCCGCGGCGAACGTCTCGCAGCCGCAGGTGCGTCGTCCGGCCCAGGCCACCGCGCAGGCCTGAGCCAACGCATCGCGGGGCAAGTCGCATCGGCGCACCGATGCGACTTGCCCCGCGATCGTTTCAGCCCTGGTCCGGCCAGTTCCAGGCCGGTTCATCCAGCATGCCTTGTCCGACGATACCGGTCTGCCCCAAGTTTTTCTCCAGGTGGATCGAATTGCAGTCGGCATCCTCCTCCAGCGCCGCCACCAGCCGGGGCGCGTGCGATACCACCCATACCTGACATTGCTGGGCCGCGCGGCGGATCAGGCGTGCCAGTGCCGGCAGCAGGTCCGGGTGCAGGCTGGTCTCCGGCTCGTTGAGCACCATCATGCTCGGCGGGCGCGGCGTGAGCAGGGCCGCCACCAGCAACAGGTAGCGCAGGGTCCCGTCGGACAGCTCCGCGGCGCTCAGCGGCCGCAGCAGTCCGGCCTGGTGCAAGCGCAGGCCGAACAGACCGCCGGGCTGGGCATCGACCGCGAGCCGGGCGCCGGGAAAGGCGTCGCCCACGGCGTCCTGCAGGGCTTGCAGGTCGCCGATCTCGTCGATGGTCTGCAGGGCGGCGGCGAGGTCACGGCCGTCGTGATGCAGCACCGGCGTGCGCGTGCCCAGCCGTGATTGCCGGGCAGGGGCCTCGGCATCGGTACGGAAATGGTCATAGAAGCGCCAGCTGCGGATCTGCTCGCGCAGATGCGGCACCTCGGGGGAGCCCTGGAGGCTGCCGACCTGGTCGAACAGGCTGTCGAACTCGGTCATGTGCTGGTGCAGCACCTGCCATTGGCGCCCATCGCGGGCCTTGACCATCCCTGCATTGCGCTGCACCAGCAGGCTGGCGGGGCGGCACAGGGGGCCTGCCCAGATCGTCTCCTGCTTGATCTGCGGGTCCAGGGCGAACTTTGACCGGCTGGGTTCGGGCAGGCCGAGGCTGATCGCGTAGCCGAAGTCTTCGCCAGCGAAGCCCATCTTCAGGCGCCTGGCCTGCTGGCGTGGCCCGCCTTGCACCGGCACCTCGCCGTTGAGCATGCGCCGGGAGAGTTTCTCGGGGCCGGCCCAGAAGGTCGACTCCAGCCCGCCCTCGGCTGCCAGCGCGTTGACCACGCCGCCGCGGGCGGTCTCGGCCAGCAGGCGCAAGGCTTTGTACAGGTTGGACTTGCCGCTGCCGTTGGCACCGGTGATCACGTTGAGCTGCCCGAGCGGCATCACCAGCTGGTTGATCGAGCGGTAGTTGGCAATGGCCAGGGTGGTCAGCATCAGCATTGTCCTTGAGCGTCTGGCCCACAGTATCGCCGATAGCGCTGTGCTTTGTTGAACCGACATCGGTGTCGTTTGTCCATCCCTGATCTACGCTTTTAAACGCATCCCTCACTCCCTTTGTCGAAGCAAGGAGCCTGCATGACGGTAACGCGTCCGCTGATGGTCGTTTGCCTGGGGCTGCTGTTCATGCTGACGGGCTGTGGTAAAGAGGAGGCCGCGCCGGTGTTGCCCCGGGTCGCGGTGCAACAGGTGCAGCCCACCGACTTCGCCGCCCGGGTCACCTTGACCGGGGACGTGCAGGCGCGGGTGCAGACCGACCTGTCGTTCCGCGTGGGTGGCAAGATCATCGCCCGCGGCGTCGATGTCGGCGACCACGTCAAGGCCAACCAGGTGCTGGCGCGCCTGGATCCGAAGGACCTGCAGAACAACGTCGACTCGGCCAAGGCCGAGGTGTTCGCCGAGCAGGCGCGGGTTACCCAGGCCAGCGCCGCGTTCGTGCGCCAGCAGAAGCTCCTGCCCAAGGGCTACACCAGCCAGAGCGAGTACGATTCCGCCGAGGCCGCGCTGCGCAGCAGCCAGAGCGCGCTCAAGGCCGCCCAGGCGCAGTTGGCCAACGCCAACGAACAGTTGAGCTATACGGCGCTGGTGTCCGAAGCCGACGGGGTGATCACCGCGCGCCAGGCCGAAGTCGGCCAGGTGGTGCAGGCGACCATGCCGATCTTCAGCCTGGCGGTCGATGGCGACCGTGACGCGGTGTTCAATGTCTACGAATCGTTGCTGGTGAAGTCCCCCAGTGACGAGGGCGTTGTCGTCAGCCTCTTGGACAACCCGGCGATCAAGGCCGAGGGCCGGGTCCGCGAGATCACCCCGACGGTGTCCGCAGAGAGCGGCACGGTGCAGGTCAAGGTCGCGCTGCGCAACGTGCCGGCGGGCATGCAACTGGGTTCGCCGGTCACGGCCACTGGCAACACCCAGGGGCGGCCCAGCATCGAGCTGCCGTGGTCGGCCCTGACCAAGGCGCTGAAGGAGCCGGCGGTGTGGGTGGTGGGCGAGGGCGACAAGGTTGAATTGCGCAAGGTCCAAGTCGCGCGCTACCTCACCGGCAAGGTGGTGATCGCTGACGGTATCAAGGGCGGCGAGACCGTGGTGGTGGGCGGTGGGCAGCTGCTGCATCCGGACATGCAGGTCGAGAAGGTCAGCGCCAAGGACGGAGGGGCCGCGCCATGAAACGTCAGTTGCTGATACTGTCGGCCAGCCTGATGCTGGGCGCCTGCGGTGGCGATGAGGCGCCGCCTGAGGCGATCCGTCCGGTGCTCTCGACACTGGTCGAGCCGCAGGTACAGTCGCAGCTGGGCCGCTTTGCCGGCGCCATCCAGGCCCGCTATGAAAGCACTTTGGGTTTTCGGGTGTCCGGACGCATCGCCCGGCGCTGGCTGGATGTCGGCGCCCGGGTAAGCCCAGGCGACACCCTGGCGACCCTCGATCCGACCGACCAGCAAAACCAGCTGCGCGCCGCCGAAGGCGACCTGGCCAAGGTCCAGGCGCAATGGATCAACGCCCAGGCCAATGCCCGCCGCCAGCAGCAGCTGTACGACCGTGGCGTCGGCGCCCAGGCCCAGCTGGATATCGCCCAGACCGACCTGAAAACCACCGGCGCCGCGCTGGAGCAGGCACGCTCGGCGGTCAGCCAGGCCCGCGACCAGCTCGGCTACAGCACCCTGCGCAGTGATCATGCGGCGGTGGTCACCGCCTGGCAGGCCGAGGCGGGGCAGACCGTCAGCGCCGGTCAGGCGGTCGTCACCCTGGCCCGCCCGGACGTCAAGGAGGCGGTGATCGACCTGCCGATTCCGCTCGCCGAACAGCTGGACAAGGACCTCACCTTTACCGTCGCTTCGCAGCTCGACCCAGGCATCAACACCACCGCCACGCTGCGCGAGCTCGAGCCACAGGCTGACGCCACCACCCGTACCCGTCGCGCCCGATTGACCCTGACCAGCACGCCCGATGCCTTTCACCTGGGCACCGCGGTCAGCGTCACCCTGACCTCGGCGGTGAGCCCGCGCAGCGAGCTGCCGTTGACCGCGCTGCTCGAGCGGGACGGCAAGACCCAGGTGTGGGTGGTCGATCCGCAGCAGAAAACCGTGGCTACCCGCGATGTCGCGTTGATCGAACGTACCGCCGACAGCATCGTCCTTGCCTCCGGGGTGCAGCCCGGCGAGCGCGTGGTGACCGCTGGCGTGAACAGCCTCAAGCCCGGCCAGAAGGTCACCTTCGACGAGGACGCGCAATGAAAGGAAGCTTCAACCTCTCGGAATGGGCGCTGAAGCACCAGTCCTTCGTCTGGTACCTGATGTTCGTTGGCCTGCTGATGGGGATCTTCTCCTACTTCAATCTCGGCCGTGAGGAAGATCCATCCTTCACCATCAAGACCATGGTCATCCAGACCCGCTGGCCCGGCGCCACCCAGGACGAGACCCTCTACCAGGTCACCGACCGCATCGAGAAGAAGCTCGAGGAACTGGACTCCCTCGACTACGTGAAAAGCTACACCCGTCCAGGGGAATCCACCGTCTACGTCTACCTGCGTGACACCACCAAGGCCAAGGACATTCCCCAGATCTGGTACCAGGTGCGCAAGAAGATCCAGGACATCCGCGGGCAGTTCCCCGCAGGCATCCAGGGCCCGGGCTTCAATGACGAGTTCGGCGACGTGTTCGGCTCGATCTACGCGTTTACCGCCGACGGCCTCACGCTGCGGCAACTGCGCGATTATGTGGAAGTGGCGCGGGCCGAAGTGCGCGAGGTGCCCAACATCGGCAAGGTCGAGCTGATCGGGACCCAGGACGAAGTGCTCTACCTGAACTTCTCCACCCGCAAGCTGGCCGCGCTTGGCATCGACCAGCGCCAGGCCATGCAGGCCCTGCAGCAGCAAAACGCGGTGACCCCGGCCGGGGTGATCGAGGCCGGGCCCGAGCGCATCTCGGTGCGCACCACCGGGCAGTTCGCCTCGGAGAAGGACCTGCAGACGGTGAACCTGCGTATCAACGATCGCTTCTTCCGCCTGGCCGACATCGCCGATATCGAGCGCGGCTATGTCGACCCGCCGTCGCCGATGTTCCGTTTCAATGGCCAGACGGCCATTGGCCTGGCGATCGGCATGAAGGCCGGCGCGAACATCGAGGTGTTCGGCGCCGCCCTGAAAGCGCGGATGGACAGCATCGTCCGCGACCTGCCGGTGGGGGTTGGCGTGCACAACGTGTCTGACCAGGCAGTGGTGGTCAAGCAGGCGGTCGGCGGCTTCACCAGCGCGCTGTTCGAAGCCGTGGTGATCGTGCTGGCGGTGAGCTTCGTCAGCCTGGGCATTCGCGCGGGGCTGGTGGTGGCCTGCTCGATTCCGCTGGTGCTGGCGATGGTGTTCGTGTTCATGGAGTACAGCGACATCACCATGCAGCGGATCTCGCTCGGTGCGCTGATTATCGCCCTGGGGTTGTTGGTGGACGACGCGATGATCACTGTCGAGGTGATGGTCACGCGCCTGGAGATGGGCGAGACCAAGGAGCAGGCGGCCACCTTCGCCTATACCTCCACGGCGTTCCCCATGCTCACCGGCACCCTGGTGACGGTGGCCGGCTTCGTGCCTATCGGCCTCAACGCCAGTTCCGCGGGCGAGTACACCTACACCCTGTTCGCGGTGATTGCCGTGGCCTTGCTGGTGTCCTGGGTGGTGGCGGTATTTTTTGCGCCGGTACTGGGCGTGCACATTCTCAGCAGCAGCAAGCTCAAGCCCCATGAGGCCGAGCCCGGGCGTGTCGGCCGGGCGTTCGAAGGCGGGCTGCTGTGGTGCATGCGCCACCGCTGGCTGACCATCATCGGCACGGTGCTGCTGTTCGCCCTGTCGATCTTCAGCATGCGTTTCGTGCAGAACCAGTTCTTCCCGTCGTCGGACCGGCCGGAGATCCTGGTCGACCTGAACCTGCCGCAGAATGCCTCGATCGAGGAAACGCGCAAAGTCGTCGACCGCCTGGAGGCGCGGATCAAGGACGACCCGGACCTGGTGCACTGGAGCACCTACATCGGCCAGGGCGCGATCCGTTTCTACCTGCCCCTCGACCAGCAGTTGCAGAACCCGTACTACGCCCAGCTGGTGATCGTCAGCAAGGGTTTCGAGGAGCGCGAGGGCATGATGCAGCGCCTGCAGAAGCTGCTGCGTGAGGAGTTCGTCGGCATCGGTACCAACGTTCAGTCGCTGGAGATGGGGCCCCCGGTGGGCCGGCCGATCCAGTACCGGGTCAGCGGCAAGGATATCGACCAGGTGCGCAAGCACGCCATCGAACTGGCGACCCTGCTCGACAGCAACGAACACATCGGCGAGATGATCTACGACTGGAACGAGCCCGGTAAGGTGCTGCGCATCGAGATCGCTCAGGACAAGGCGCGCCAGCTGGGCCTGTCGTCCGAGGATGTGGCCAATGTGATGAACAGCATCGTCAGCGGCGTGCCGGTCACCCAGATCAACGACAACATCTACCTGGTCAATGTGGTGGCCCGCGCCGAAGACAGCGAACGCGGCTCGCCGGATACCTTGCAGAACCTGCAGATCGTCACGCCCAGCGGCGCCTCGATTCCTCTGTTGGCCTTCGCCACGGTGCGCTATGAGCAGGAGCAACCGCTGGTATGGCGTCGCGACCGCAAGCCGACCATCACCATCAAGGCCTCGGTGGTCGGTGATATCCAGCCCACCGACCTGGTAGCCGAACTCAAGCCCAGTATCGAAGGTTTTGCCAGCCAGCTGCCGGTGGGTTATGAGGTGGCCACCGGCGGTACGGTGGAGGAGAGCAGCAAGGCCCAGGGACCGATCGCCGACGTCATCCCGTTGATGCTGTTCCTGATGGCGACCTTCCTGATGATCCAGCTGCACAGCGTGCAGAAGCTGTTCTTGGTGGTCAGCGTCGCGCCCCTGGGGCTGATCGGCGTGGTGCTGGCGCTGGTGCCCACGGGTACGCCGATGGGCTTCGTGGCGATCCTCGGGATCCTCGCGCTGGCAGGGATCATCATTCGCAACTCGGTGATCCTGGTGACCCAGATCGACGAATTCGAAGAGCAGGGCTATACGCCGTGGGATGCGGTGGTGGAGGCGACCAACCACCGCCGCCGGCCGATCCTGCTGACGGCGGCGGCGGCGAGCCTGGGCATGATCCCGATCGCCCGGGAAGTATTCTGGGGGCCGATGGCCTACGCCATGATCGGCGGCATCATCAGTGCAACGCTGCTGACGCTGCTGTTCCTGCCGGCGCTGTATGTGGCCTGGTACAAGATTCGCGAGCCCGAGGACAAAACCCCGCGACCGCATTGACCCCTGTAGGAGCGGCCTTGTGTCGCGATGGGCCGCATGGCGGCCCCAGGATCTGGGCATCTTGCAGAATTGTCGGGGCTGCTGCGCAGCCCATCGCGACACAAGGCCGCTCCTACAGGTCATCCTTTTAAAGTTGGTTATATAAACATTCTTAAACAGTATTTTTAAGAATATCCGCGCCTCACTAGTATTGCCCTCAAGCCAGGCGCAATCCCCTTCAAAACCTCTGCCCGGCACCCTTACTCACAGGAGAACGAGCATGAGTGCATCCCTGCGCAGCATCGACGGTCAGGACGAAGCCACCATTCTGCGTGAAATCCAGAGCGCGCTGCGCGACCTGCGCTTCGGCGCGGTGGAGATCACCGTGCACAACGCCCAGGTGGTGCAGATCGAACGCAAGGAGAAGTTCCGCCTGCAGCAGCCCGGCAACAAGTCCGGCTGACACCGCATCACTTCAAAAACTAGAAAAATGCCAATCGGGAGCTTCACCATGTCCATCCGCCGTTATGCGCTTGCCGCCCTGGCCAGTGCCGTTTTTGCCGGTTCCGCGATCGCCAAGGACTACGAACTGCTGAACGTGTCCTATGACCCGACCCGCGAGCTGTACCAGCAGTACAACGCCGAGTTCATCAAGCACTGGCAAGCCGCCCACCCGGGCGACAAGGTGAAGATCCAGCAGTCCCACGGTGGTTCGGGCAAGCAAGGGCGTGCGGTGATCGACGGCTTGCGCGCCGACGTGGTAACCCTGGCCCTGGCCGGTGACATCGACGAGATCGCCAAGCTCGGCAAGACCCTGCCGGAGGACTGGCAGAAGCGCCTGCCGGACGCCAGCACGCCGTACACCTCGACCATCGTGTTCCTGGTGCGCAAGGGCAACCCGAAAGGCATCAAGGACTGGGGCGACCTGATCAAGAAGGATGTCTCGGTCATCACCCCCAACCCGAAAACCTCCGGCGGCGCCCGCTGGAATTTCCTCGCCGCCTGGGCCTACGGCCTGAAGACCGGCGGCAGCGAAGACAAGGCCAAGGCTTACGTGCAGGAGCTGTTCAAGCACGTGCCGGTGCTCGATACCGGCGCCCGTGGCTCGACCATCACCTTCGTCAACAACGGCCAGGGCGATGTGCTGCTGGCCTGGGAAAACGAGGCCTTCCTGGCGTTGAAGGAAGACGGCGGCGCCGACAAGTTCGAGATCGTCGTGCCTTCGCTGTCGATCCTGGCCGAGCCACCGGTGGCAGTGGTCGACAAGAACGCCGAGAAGAAGGGCAACGAGAAGATCGCCGAGGAGTACCTCAAGCACCTGTACAGCCCGGCTGGCCAGAAGATCGCCGCGCAGAACTTCTACCGTCCGCGTGACGCGAAGGTCGCCGCCGAATTCGGCCAGCAGTTCCCGAAACTGGACCTGGTGACCATCGACAAGGACTTCGGTGGCTGGAAGACTGCGCAGCCGAAGTTCTTCAATGATGGTGGGGTGTTCGACCAGATCTATCAGGCACAGTAAGCGGTATGGAGAAGCGGGGCCGCTGTGCGGCCCTTTCGCGACACAAGGCCGCTCCTACAAGAATCCGCGATCCCCTGTAGGAGCGGCCTTGTGTCGCGAAAGGGCTGCGCAGTAGCCCCAGGATTCAGAAGCCTGCACCGGCCCGGGAGCGCTCCCGGGCTTCGTGCGTTCAACCAGGGACCTTTATGTCACGTCGCATTTCCCCCGTCATACCCGGCTTCGGGCTGACGCTGGGCTACACCTTGGTGTACCTCAGCCTGATCGTGCTGATACCGCTGGCCGCCATGTTCGTGCATGCCGCGCAGCTCACTTGGGAGCAGTTCTGGAACATCATCAGCGCACCACGGGTGCTGGCCGCGCTGAAGCTGAGTTTCGGCACCGCCCTGTTCGCCGCCATCATCAACGGCGTGATCGGCACCCTGCTGGCCTGGGTGCTGGTGCGCTACACCTTCCCCGGGCGCAAGATCATCGACGCGATGATCGACCTGCCGTTCGCCCTGCCCACCGCCGTCGCCGGTATCGCCCTGACTGCCCTGTACGCCCCGGCGGGCTGGGTCGGCCAGTTCGCCACCGACCTCGGTTTCAAGATCGCCTACACGCCGCTGGGCATCACCCTGGCGCTGACCTTCGTCACCCTGCCGTTCGTGGTGCGCACGGTGCAGCCGGTGCTGGCCGACATTCCGCGTGAAGTGGAAGAAGCCGCCGCCTGCCTGGGCGCGAAACCGCTGCAGGTGTTCCGCCACGTGCTGGCGCCCGCCTTGCTGCCGGCCTGGCTGACCGGCTTCGCCCTGGCCTTCGCCCGGGGCGTGGGTGAGTACGGCTCGGTGATCTTCATCGCCGGCAACATGCCGATGAAGACCGAGATCCTGCCGCTGCTGATCATGGTCAAGCTCGACCAGTACGACTACACCGGCGCCACCGCCATCGGCGTGCTGATGCTGGTGGTTTCCTTCATCCTGCTGCTGCTGATCAACCTGCTGCAGCGGCGCATCGAAACCCCTTGAAGGAGGCCGGCAATGTCTAGTCAAACCCTCGGCGCAACCGCCGCCGCCAACGCCGCCCGGCGTGGCAGCGCCACTTCGCGCCGCGTGCTGATCACCCTGGCCTGGATCGTCTTCGCGCTGTTCCTGGCGCTGCCGCTGGTGATCGTGGTGTCGCAGGCGCTGAAGAACGGCTTCGGCACGTTCTTCGAAGCGATCTTCGAGCCCGACGCGCTGTCCGCCCTCAAGCTCACGCTGCTGGCGGTGGCCATCTCGGTACCACTGAACCTGGTGTTCGGGGTGTCCGCTGCCTGGTGCGTGAGCAAGTACACCTTCCGTGGCAAGAGCGTGCTGGTCACCTTGATCGACCTGCCGTTCTCGGTGTCGCCGGTGATCGCCGGCCTGGTCTACGTGCTGATGTTCGGCGCCCAAGGCCTGTTCGGGCCGTGGCTGCAGGACCACGATATCCAGATCGTCTTCGCCCTGCCGGGCATCGTCCTGGCGACCATCTTCGTCACCGTACCATTCGTGGCCCGCGAGCTGATCCCGCTGATGCAGGAGCAGGGCACCCAGGAAGAGGAGGCCGCGCGCCTGCTCGGTGCCAACGGCTGGCAGATGTTCTGGCATGTCACGCTGCCGAACATCAAGTGGGGCCTGATCTACGGCGTGGTGCTGTGCACCGCCCGGGCCATGGGCGAGTTCGGCGCAGTGTCGGTGGTGTCCGGCCATATCCGCGGCGTCACCAACACCTTGCCGCTGCACGTGGAGATCCTCTACAACGAGTACAACCATGTCGCGGCCTTCAGCGTGGCCAGCCTGCTGCTGATCCTGGCGCTCTTCATCCTGCTGCTCAAGCAGTGGAGCGAGAACCGTATTAACCGCCTGCGCCACAGCGCCGCGGAGGAATGATTCATGTCGATCGAAGTTCGTAACGTCAGCAAGCGCTTCAACAGCTTCCAGGCCCTGGACAACATCAACCTGGATATCCACAGCGGCGAGCTGGTGGCGCTGCTGGGCCCGTCCGGCTGCGGCAAGACCACCCTGCTGCGCATCATCGCCGGCCTCGAGACGCCGGATAACGGCAGCATCGTGTTCCATGGCGAGGACGTGTCCGGCCACGACGTGCGTGATCGCAACGTCGGTTTCGTGTTCCAGCACTACGCACTGTTCCGCCACATGAGCGTGTTCGACAACGTCGCCTTCGGCCTGCGCATGAAGCCCAAGGGCGAGCGCCCGAGCGAGAGCAAGATTGCCGAGAAGGTCCATGAGTTGCTGAACATGGTCCAGCTCGACTGGCTGTCCGACCGCTACCCCGAGCAGCTGTCCGGTGGTCAGCGCCAGCGTATCGCCCTGGCCCGCGCCTTGGCGGTGGAGCCCAAGGTGCTGCTGCTCGACGAGCCGTTCGGGGCGCTGGATGCCAAGGTGCGCAAGGAGCTGCGCCGTTGGCTGGCGCGCCTGCACGAGGACATCAACCTGACCTCGGTGTTCGTTACCCACGACCAGGAAGAAGCGATGGAAGTCGCCGACCGCATCGTGGTGATGAACAAGGGCGTGATCGAACAGATCGGCTCGCCCGGCGAGGTGTACGAGAAGCCGGCCAACGACTTCGTCTACCACTTCCTTGGCGACTCCAACCGTCTGGCATTGAGCGAGGGCCATCATGTGCTGTTCCGGCCGCACGAAGTGTCGCTGTCTCGGCATGAGACCGAGGGGCACCATGCCGCCGAGGTGCGCGATATCCGGCCGCTGGGTGCAACCACGCGAGTGACGCTGAAGGTGGAAGGGCAGAGCGAGCTGATCGAAGCCGAGGTGGTCAAGGATCACGACAGCCTGGCCGGGCTGGCGCGGGGGGAAACGTTGTTCTTCCGGCCGAAGGTGTGGCAGAAGGTGACGGATATCTGAGCTGGCGCTTGCGATGAAAAACCCGGGCATGGTCCCGGGTTTTTTATTGCCTGAGCGTGATCGAGGGCGAAGCCCTCGCAGCGAACCGATGCCTTGAACGAATATTTTGAATGCCGATAAAGCATCGTTCGCGAGCTGTTTTGCTGCAGGCCAAGAACGACGCGGGCTGTGGGCAATCCATCAAAATAAATATTCCATAAATATCTAACTTTACGTTTAAACATTACTTTATGAACTAAGCATCTGGCACTGATGATTCAGCCACACACCTGAATCAACACCCCAGGAGCCTCAAGCAATGGGTAATGTCCAGACCTCCGCCCGGGCCTACGACCAGCCTTGGCGCCCCGCGCCAGGGGAGCTCGTCGAGCTTGGCCGCACCCTGCGCTTGCCGCTCGCGCAACTGCGCCTGCAACGCACGCCGGTCAGCGGCTTGAAGCGTCGCGACAAGCTGGCGTTGGGCCTGCTGGTGCTGGTGCTGCATGGCGTGGTGGCGTACTGGGTCAGCCACCAGCCGACCCCCGAGCTGCCGGTCATCCCGCCGAAGATTCCGCCCATGACCATCGAGTTCGCCGCGCCAGCGCCACCGGTGGCCGAGCCGCCGCCGCCGGCCCCTGTGGTCCAGCCGCCGCCACCGCCACCGGTGGTCGACGAACTGGCCGCCAAGCCCGTGCCCAAGCCGGTCCCCAAACCCAAGCCGGTGCCCAAGCCCGTGGCCAAGCCGCAGCCCAAGCCAGTCGAGGCGCCACCGCCGACACCGGTCGCCGCGCCAGCACCCCCGGCGCCGGCCCCTGCTCCACCCGCGCCGGCTCCGGTGACCCCTGCCTCGGCCAACGCCGCGTACCTGAAGAACCCGGCGCCGGAGTATCCGCAGATGGCCCAGCGCCGTGGCTGGGAAGGCACGGTGCTGCTGCGCGTGGAGGTGCTGCCCAGTGGCAAGCCGGGGCAGATCCAGATCCAGAAGAGCAGTGGCCGCGACGCCCTGGACGCCGCCGCGCTGGCCGCGGTGAAGCGCTGGAGCTTCGTCCCGGCCAAGCAGGGCGACGTGACCCAGGTGGGCTGGGTCAGCGTACCGATCGATTTCAAGCTTCGTTAACTTGCGACCGCATACAGGAAGGACTTCATCATGAGCTTGTTGGCATCTCCCCTCGAATCCGTTGAAAGCGCGGTCATCTGGCTGCTGGTCGGCTTCTCCGTCGCCACCTGGGCGCTGGCCCTGGTCAAGGTCGTGCAGTTCGTGCGCCTGAAAAACCAGGACAAACGCTTCCACCAGCAGTTCTGGGCCGCGTCCAGCCTCGACTCCGCCGCCGAGCCCGCCCACGACCTGCCAGGTCCGGCCGCCCGTGTCGCCCAGGCGGGCTTTGCAGCGATCGCGGTTGGCGAGCCTGGCCAGGCCAGTGACCTCAGCCAGGCGATCAACCACCAGGATCGCCTGGAGCGCGCCCTGCGCCAGCAGATCGTCCGCGAGCGCCGTTCGCTGGAGACCGGCCTGGCGGTGGTCGCCAGTATCGGCAGCACCTCGCCGTTCATCGGCCTGTTCGGCACCGTGTGGGGCATCATGGAAGCCCTCAAGGGCATCAGCGCGGCGGGCTCGGCGAGCCTGGAAACCGTGGCCGGCCCGATCGGCGCGGCGCTGGTCGCCACCGGCGTGGGTATCGCCGTCGCGGTGCCGGCGGTGCTGGTCTACAACTACTTCCTCCGTCGCCTGAAGCTGACCGCGGCCGACCTCGACGACTTCGCCCACGACTTCTACAGCCTGGCGCAGAAGAGTGCCTTCCGCGTGCTGGTGCACCCCGCGGTGCAGCGCCAGCACACCGGCTTCACCCAACCTGTGAAGGAGGCCTCCTGACATGGCCTTCTCGACCCAGGACAGCGATGAAGTGTTGAGTGAAATCAACGTCACGCCGCTGGTGGACGTCATGCTGGTGCTGCTGGTGGTGTTCATCGTCACCGCGCCGTTGCTGACCAATGCCATCCCGATCAACCTGCCCAAGACCGAGGCCGTCGCCCCGGTGGAGCAGAAGGACCCGCTGGTGGTGAGCATCGACGGCAGCGGCAAGCTGTTCATCAACAAGGACGAGATCCAGCCGGACTTGCTGGAGACCAACCTAAAGGCTGCCAAGGACAAGGACGCCGAGCTGCGTGTGCAGTTGCAGGCCGACGATGGTGTGAACTACGGCGAGGTCGCCCGCGCGATGGCGGCGATCGAGCGTGCCGGGATCAGCAAGCTGGCGGTGATCACCGCGCGCTGACCGACGATACCCTCTTCAGGCAAGTGCTTCGGGGCCATTTTCCTTGGCAGGGGATGGCCCTTTTTTTATTGGAAACGCGGATTTGAAGCCTTTCGCGATCCCTGTAGGCGCAGGGCTTAACACTGTGCAAGACAGTTGCTTTAAAAGAATTTTGGTTATTAATAAATAGCTTCTTATTCCTTTACGAACATAGCCCCCTCCCTATACTTGCACCCAAGCACGCAAACTTCCGGAGGCGTCCCCATGCGCAATGAGTCGATTCGTTACCTGATTGTGCCGGGCTGGCAAGGATCGCCAGACAACCATTGGCAAAGTCACTGGCAGCGCAGCCTGCCCAACAGCGCCCGGGTCGAGCAGCACGACTGGCTGACCCCGCAGCGGCGCGATTGGGTGCAGGCCCTGGAGCAGGCGATTGCCGCCGAACGCTCGCCGGTGATTCTCATCGCCCACAGCCTGGGCTGCATCACGGTCGCCCATTGGGCAGCCCAGGCCAGCCCCGAGCTGCTGTGCCGAGTACGTGGCGCACTGCTGGTGGCGCCGGCGGATGTCGAGCGGCCGACCTGCGCGCCGGCCCTGCGCAATTTCGCGCCGATTCCACTGCAGGCCCTGCCGTTCCCCAGCCAGGTGGTCAGCTCCGACAACGACCCGGCGGTGAGTGTGCCGCGCGCGTTGTACCTGGCCCAGGCCTGGAGTGCCGAGGCTGGGCTGCTGGCTGATGCCGGGCACATCAACGTCAAGTCCGGCCATGAACGCTGGGAACAGGGCTTCGCCTACCTCTACCGCCTGCAGGCCCGTGTCGATCAGCGCGCGCTGCGCCGCGCCTGATCCGCCGGTTTTTTCGAACGAGTCGAATCCCCGGTCGCGTGCGACCGGGGCGGGAGTATTCCATGACGTTTCACACTGCTTTCGGTCAGCCGTTGCTGACCTTCCCCGAATTGGACAAGAGCCCGTTGAGCATTCGCGCCAAGGCGCTGGTGTTCGTCGATCCTCGCTCCCAGGCGTTGCGCCAGGCCCTGGAGCGGCTGGCGCCACAACCCTTGCCCGTGCTGATCCGTGGCGAGACCGGCACCGGCAAGGAATTGCTGGCCCGGCAAATCCACCGCGCCAGTGACCGCAGCGGGTTGTTCGTGTCGGTCAACTGCGCGGCCATCAGCCCGACCTACGCCGATGCCGAGCTGTTCGGCTACAGTGCCGCGACCCAGGGCGGCACCGCCAGCAGTCGAGCCGGCTGGTTCGGCTCGGCCAATGGCGGAACGCTGTACCTGGACGAGATTGCCGACCTGCCCCTGGCGATCCAGGGCAAGCTGCTGGCGGCCCTGGAGAACCGCGAGGTGACCCGGGTCGGCGCCACCCAGCCGCAGGCGGTCGATGTGCGGCTGGTGGCCGCTTCCAGCATCGACCTGGCCCAGGCCGTGCGCGCCGGGCGCTTCAACGAACGGCTTTACCATTACCTGCATGAGGGTGAACTCGAGCTGCCGGCATTGCGCGATCGGGTCGGCGACATCCTGCCGCTGGCCGAGTATTTCGTCGGTATCTACAGCGTGCGCCTGGATCGGCCGCTGCCCCTGATCAGCGAGGCGGCCCAGCAGGCGCTGGAGGCCCATGCCTGGCCGGGCAATACCCGTGAGCTGGAGAACATCATCCACTTTGCCTTGCTGGTCAGCGACGGCGAGGAAATCCTCCCGGCGCACCTCGACCTTCCGGATACCGCACCCTTGGCCAGTCTGGCCCGTCAGCTCGCGCAACTGGGTGCCAGTCGGGAGCCGCAAACCGTGGCCGAACTGCGCGGGTTGCTGAACAACGCCTTGGCGCAATTGAGCGAAGCCGCGCCGTAGAGCAGTGCGTGGCCGCTCATAAGCAAAGGCGGTGATGGTGATTTGTTTTTGGAATAAGCAGCTAATCAAAAGATATTGTTACGGAATAAAAAATCTCGGTATTGTCCGTTGCACGCCCACCCGAACGGATGGGCACCCGACTCGCCATCTGCGATGGCCCAGCTTTAGAACAAGGATCACCATGAAAAAGACCCTGCTGACCACCGCCCTGGCCGCCGCCCTTTCGTTTGCTGGCCTGGCCAATGCCGCCGAGAAACTGGTGGTCGCCGCCACGCCTGTGCCGCATGCCGAAATCCTCGAACTGATCAAGCCGACCCTGGCCAAAGAGGGCGTGGACCTGGAAATCAAGGTCTTCACCGACTACGTCCAGCCCAACGTGCAGGTCGACCAGAAGCGCCTGGACGCCAACTACTTCCAGACCCTGCCGTACCTGAAGAACTTCAACGAAGGCAAGGGCACCCACTTGGAAACCGTGATCGGCGTGCACGTCGAGCCGTTCGGTGGCTATTCGAAGAAGGTCAAGAGCCTGAGTGAGCTGAAGGACGGCGCCACCGTCGCCATTCCCAACGAAGGCAGCAACAGCGGCCGCGCCCTGCTGCTGCTGCAGAAAGCTGGCCTGATCACCCTGAAGGATCCGAAGAACGCCTTGGCCACCCCGAAAGACATCGCCGAGAACCCGAAGAAGCTGAAGTTCAAGGAGCTCGAGTCGGCCATGCTGCCGCGTGTGCTCGACCAGGTCGACCTGGACATGATCAACACCAACTACGCGCTGGAAGCCGGCCTGAATCCGGCCAAGGATGCGCTGGTGATCGAAGGCAGCGACTCGCCTTACGTTAACTTCCTGGTCGCCCGTCCGGACAACAAGGACAGCGAGGCCATCCAGAAGCTGGCCAAGGCGCTGACCAGCCCGGAAGTAAAGGCGTTCATCGAGAAGAAATACAGCGGTGCCGTACTGCCGGCGTTCTGATACGCGACCTGGTACGAAAAACGCCGACGCATTTTGCGTCGGCGTTTTTGTTTGGGCTGGCTTGGAGAGGGGCCAGCTCGCCGTGGCGTTTCAGCGCTGACTGGCCAGCGCCCGGCGCAGGGCCAGGAGCCACAGCAATTGTTCATTCGAAGCAGGCAAGCAGGGGCTGTTCATCGTTGTCTTCCTTGTTGAATGTGATGGGCCGTGCAAGTCACAGTTTGAAACCCCTTGGAGGGGAAAATGCTCGGAAAGATCCGTGTGGGATGAAGGAAATTTCTGAGCGCCATGGGGCGGTGATATAGATATGCAATAAAGGTATTTATAAAAATATTTTTATACCTTTAGAGTCTAGGGATCGTGCTTACCGGCACAGCGCCACCATTCGTGAAACGACGCCGAGCCACCCTCGTGCCGACCCTGGACCTGCCCCATGCCGTACCTTCGTGACCCCGTGTCGAGGCCCTTTCCATGAGCTTCGACACCGCTTTCATGCTTAGCACACTGCCGGCCTTCTTCAAGGCCGTTGGCGTGACCCTGCAAGTCGGGGCGATCGCCATCGTCACCTCGATGCTGGTGGCGCTGCTCAACGCGACGCTCCTGGTGTTGCGCACGCCGTACCTGTGGCGCCTGGTCAAGGGCTACGTGGAACTGGCCCGCAACACACCGCTGCTGATCCAGCTGTTCTTCGTCTACTTCGCCTTGCCGAGCCTGGGGCTGAAGGTGTCCGGCTTCGCCGCCGCGATCATCACCCTGACGTTCATGGGCGGCGCCTATCTCACCGAGGTGCTGCGCGCCGGGGTAGAAGCCGTGCCGCGGGCGCAACTGGAGTCCGGGCGCTCCATCGGGCTCTCCGAGGGCCAGCTGCTGCGCCATGTGATCCTGCCCCAGGCTGGCATCCTCAGCCTGCCGGCACTGTTCGCCAACTTCGTGTTCCTGCTCAAGGAGACCACCGTGGTGTCGGCGGTGGCGGTGCCGGAGATCCTCTACACCACCAAGAACTACATCGCCCTGTACTACAAGACCTACGAAATGCTCGCCGTGCTGACCCTGCTCTGCGTGCTGATCTTCCTGCCGCTGTCGCTGCTGCTGCGCTACCTGGAACGGAGGCTGCAACATGGCCAGTTCGGGCATTGAGCTGCTGCTGGTTTCGCTGCCGCAACTGGCCACGGGCGCCGGGCAGACCCTGGCGATCTCGGCCCTGGGCATTCTGTTCGCCACCCTCGGCGGTGTGCTCTACGGCGTACTGGCGACCCTCGGCAAGCGCTGGCTGAACATCCTGCTGCAGGTGTACCTGGAACTGTTCAGGGCGATTCCAGTGCTGGTCTGGCTGTACCTGGTGTTCTTCGGCTTGCCGATCTTCTTCGGCCTGAGCATTCCCAGTTTCTGGTGCGCGGTGCTGGTGCTGGGCCTGTGGGGCGCCAGCGAGGTCGGCGAGGTGGTGCGCGGCGCCTTGCAGTCGCTGCCACGCGGGCAGCGCGAGGCGGGGTTGTCGATCGGCCTGAGCGGCTGGCAGCTGTATGGCTACGTGCTGCTGCCCCAGGCGCTCAAGCGCATGACCCCGCCGATCATCAACCTCTACACGCGGATCATCAAGACCAGCTCGCTGGCGGTGCTGATCGGCGTGGTCGAAGTGATCAAGGCGGGGCAGCAGATCATCGAACGCACCTACGAGTCGGTGCTGATCTACGGCGCGCTGTTCCTGTTCTTCTTTCTTGTCTGCTACCCGCTGTCGGCCGCCTCCCGCGTGCTGGAGCGGCGCTGGGCCCATGCATGAATCCATTGATCGAATTCCAAGGCTTCAACAAGTTCTTCGGCGAGCACCAGGTGCTCGCGGACATCGACCTCAAGGTCCCGGCCGGCGAGGTGGTGGTGATCCTTGGCCCCAGCGGCTGCGGCAAGAGCACCCTGCTGCGTTGCCTCAACGGGCTGGAGGAGGCCCAGGGCGGCAGCCTGCGGCTAGACGGCCAAGAGCTGCTCGGCCCCGACACCGACTGGCGCCAGGTACGCCAGCGGGTCGGCATGGTGTTCCAGAGCTACCACCTGTTCGGTCACATGAGCGTGCTCGACAACCTGCTGCTGGGCCCGCTGAAGGTGCAGAAGCGCGAACGCCGCGAGGCCCAGGCCCAGGCCGAGGCGCTGCTGGCCCGGGTCGGGCTGCTGGACAAGCGCGACGCCTTCCCCCGCCAGCTCTCCGGTGGCCAGCAGCAACGCATCGCCATCGTCCGTTCGCTGTGCATGAACCCCCAGGTGATGCTGTTCGACGAGGTCACCGCCGCCCTCGACCCGGAGATGGTCAAGGAGGTGCTGCAGGTGATCCAGGGCCTGGCCCGCGAAGGCATGACCCTGCTCATCGTCACCCACGAAATGGCCTTCGCTCGCGCGGTGGCCGACCGCATCGTGTTCATGGAGGCCGGCAGGATCCTTGAACAGAACCACCCCGAGCGCTTCTTCACCCAACCGCAGACCGCACGCGCGCAGCAGTTCCTGGAGAAATTCTCGTTCGTCGAAAGCCTGCCCAAGACACTGCACAAGGAACTGTCATGAAGACTGCCCCGTTCGCCAAACTGCTCGCTCCACTGCTTGGCCTGGCCCTGCTGGCCGGCTGCAACAAGTCCGAAGACCCGGCCAAGCCTGCTGCTGCCTCGCCGGCCTCCAGCTACCTGGAAACCATCAAGGCCCGCGACAAGCTGATCGTCGGCGTGTTCACCGACAAGCCACCGTTCGGCTTCGTCGATGAAAGCGGCCGATACGTGGGCTTCGACACCGACATCGGCCGTCGCTTCGCCAAGGACCTGCTGGGCGATGAAAGCAAGGTCGAGTTCGTCGCCGTCGAGCCCGCCAGCCGCATTCCGTTCCTGCAGAGCGACAAGGTCGACCTGATCCTCGCCAACATGACCGTCACCCCCGAGCGCAAGGAAGCGGTGGACTTCACCAACCCCAACCTGCGCGTGGCGGTGCAGGCCATCGTCGCCGATGGCAGCCCGGTGCAGAAACTCGACGACCTGGCCGACAAGACCATCATCGTCACCACCGGCACCACCGCCGATATCTGGCTGACCAAGAATCACCCGGACTGGAAGCTGCTGAAGTTCGAGAAGAACACCGAGTCGCTGGCTGCCCTGGCCAATGGCCGTGGCGATGCCTATGCCCAGGACAACCTGATCCTGTTCAGCTGGGCCAAGCAGAACCCGGGCTATCGCGTGCTGCCGCAGCTGCTGGGCGACGAGGCGCCGATTGCGCCGGCGGTGAAGAAGGGCAACACCGAGTTGCGTGACTGGGTGAACAGCGAGCTGGCCAAGCTGGGCGAGGAGAAGTTCCTGCTCAAGCTGTACGACCAGTACGTGCGCAAGGAACTGAGCGATGACACCAAGCCTGAGAGCGTGATCGTCGAGGGCGGCAAGTGGCAGGGTTGATTACCTGAACGGGGCCGCACAGCGGCCCCCTCCGGTCTCAGCGATTTCGCGGCAACCAGTTCAACAGGAAATCATTCACCACCTGCGGATTCTCCAGGCTGGAAATATGCCCGGCGAATGGAATCTGTGCCGCCAAGCATCCAATCAGCTGCGCCATCTCGGCGGACTCCGTTGGTGGCCTTGGAATGTCCTGGTCGCCACAGAGCACGATGGTTCGCTCTCCTGGCAGCTCACCCAGTCGCGCCAGCAGGTCTGGCCGGCCGAAGATCACCCGGCCCATCGGATCGAGGCTGTCCCGGATGGTTTCGGCGCTGCTTGCCTTGAGGTCCGCACGGAAGCATTCGCGCACCTCGGGCACCGTCTGGCCACCGGCATGGAAGAAGATCGGCACCACAACGTCCAGCAACGGGTCTATGAAGGCTCCCGCTTTGCTTGCCGCATCCAGCAAACCGAAATACTTCAGCCGCGTCGGCTCGGGCTCGGCGCCCAGGTAGGTGTCCATCAGCACCAGGCGGTCGACGCGTTCAGGGTGGTCAACGGCCAGCTGCGCGCCCCACATGCCGCCAACCGACAGCCCGACCAGGTGGCACTTCTGGATATCCAGGGCATCGAGCAATGCCAGGTGCTGTCGAGCCAGGGCAGCCATGTCGACGGTACTGGCGGGCGGAGCGGCGGAATCGCCGTGCCCCCACAGCTCAGGCACGATGACCCGGAAGTGCCGTGACAGGGCGTCGATCTGCGGTTGCCACATGGCGGACGACCACAGGTAGCTGTGTCCCAGCAGCACTGGGAAGCCCTGGCCCTGGTCGACATAGCTCATGCGTGCTCCGTCTATCTCGATGAAGCGTTTGTGCATTGCGTGACCTCATGGATTGCGAGAGGGCCGCTGTGTGGCCCCGGTTTCTATCTGGGCACCAGCCGCAACGTGCTCTGCGCCGGAATCACTCCCATCCGCGCCTTGTGATAGCGCCCCTCGATATAGTCCTCGGCCTGATCGCCGTAATGCCAGTCGAACGGCACGCCACTCTGCCCGACGGGGTTGATGGTCAGCGCGGCGCCTGCGTCGGCGAAGTCGATCAACCGGCGGGTTGAAGGACCATAGGTCACCGGCCAGGGCGCCGGGCCGATCTTCGCCGACAGGTTGTTCGGCACCTCGTGGGTGCCGGGCGCGGCGAACGGGCCGACATTGAACAGCAGGTTGAGCGGCTTCTTCACCCCCAGTGGATGGTTGTGGGTGAGGGTGTGGGCCTTGCCCCATTGCCAGCTGGCCGGATCCTTGCCGAATGTCTCGCGCAGGTGCTTGAGGCTGCGTTGCCAGGCCAGGCGCACGATGGCGCCACGGTCGGTGCGTTCGCTGGCGCCGCGCAGGTTCCACCAGGGCGATGCCGGGTCCGCGGCCAGGCGGGGCAGGGCGGCGTCGATGGCGCGGGTGCTGATCAGCACCGGGAACCAGGTGTCGCCCAGCTCGTCGTGCAGGGCGGCGAACGCCAGTTCGTAGAGGAACTGGTTGAACAGCGTGGCAGTGGTGGAGTCCAGCGGATAATCGCCGCGCCAGGCGGCCAGTTGCTCGACCAGCTCCTTCTCCTCGTCGCCCTGGGCGACGTTGCGCAAGGTGCCGAGCAGCGGCGCCAGGGTACGCGGGCCGTAGTCGGTGCTGGTGTCCAGTTGCAGGGCCTGGCTGTTCTGGGTGTCCCACTTGATGTCCGGGTCGCTCAACTGGCGATCGAGCTGACGACCGCGGTCAGCCAGGTTGTAGTAGCCGGGCACGGGGATTGCGCCGGGCGGCTGGTAGTTGGCCGAGACGATGTAGCCGCTCGCCGGGTTCTCCTGCTGCGGATTGGCGCTGAACGGGTAGAAGCCCGGCTTGGCAGCCTGCCCGCTGGCACCATCGAGAATGAACGCCGGGTTGACGCCGTCCGGGCGGATCGGCAGGCGCGCCGCCGCCCACCAGCCGATATCGCCCTGGGCATTGGCCCATAACAGGTTCAGCCCCGGCGCCTGAACCTTGGCGGCCGCCTCGCGCATCTTGCCCAGGGTGTCGGCGCGGTTGATCTGGTAGAAGCCCTCGAGTATCGGGTTCTCTGTTTCCAGGAACGCCCACCACATGGCGATGGGCGTCGGGCCTGCGGTATCGCCGAGCACGCTGTTGACGATCGGGCCATGGGGCGAGCGGCGCAGGGTGATGCTGGCAGGTTCCGCGCCCTTGACCGCGATCTTCTGTTCGATCTTTTCCAGTGGCTGCCAGCGGCCATCGACCATCACCTGCTCGGGGTCCTGCGGATTGGTCCGCTCCGCGATCAGGTCAACGTCGTCGTTCTGGAACATGGTCAGGCTCCAGCCGAAGTCGCGGTTGTGGCCGAGCAGGGCGAACGGGTTGAGCGCCTGGAAGTAGCCATACAGGTTGAACCCCGGCGCCGACAGCTCCGCCTCGTACCAGATTGCCGGCACGGCGAAGCTGATGTGCGGGTCGCCCGCCAGCAGCGGCCGGCCACTGCGGGTGCGGCTGCCAGCCACGGCCCAGGCGTTGCTGCCTTCGAACTGCGGGATGCCGGCATCGCCCAGGGCATCGTGACTCAGCCGCGCCAGCTGCTCCAGGCTGCGCCAGTCGGCGGCGGCCAGAGGGGTGGCCACGGCGCCGTCGGGCTGCCAGTCGAGGTCGAAAATCTTCAGGTATTCGGGGCCGAGCTGGTCGCGGATGTAGGTCAGCGCGGGGTCGGTACGGAATGCCGCGGCGAAGCTGTAGGCGAGGTAACCGGCGATGCTCAGGGTGTCCTCGGCGGTGAAGGGGCGTGGCGGGATGCCGAGCAGGTCGAACTCCATGGGTTTGGGATGGCCGGCCTGCCACTGGTTGATGCCGTCCAGGTAAGCCTGCAGCGCCTGCCAGGCCGGCGACTGGCGGTCCTGGCGCTGCGCCATCAAGGCCGCCTGGTCGCGGATGCGCAGGCTGCGGAACAGGGTGTCGGTGGGCAGCAGCTTGTCGCCCAGCACCTCGGCCAGCTCGCCACGGGCCAGGCGGCGCATGATCTCCATCTGGAACAGACGGTCCTGGGCGTGCACGTAGCCCAGGGCACGGTACAGGTCCTGCTCGTTCTGCGCCTGCAGGTGCGGCACGCCGCGGGCATCGAAGCGCACGCTGACCGGCCCCTGCAATCCGCCGACGGCTACTTCGCCGTCACGTTGCGGCTGCTTGCCGCGCACGTACCAGTAACCGGTGCCTGCGGCGGCCACTGCGATCACCACCGCCAGCAAGGTCAGGCTGCGCTTCATCGAGACTCCTTGTGCACTCGAACGAGAAAATATGGTCCGGTCATCGGCGGATTCGCGAACTGAGCATAGTCCCCTGGAAGGAGTTTCCATGTCCCTCAGCGAAAAACAGAAAATGCTGGCAGGCCAGCTCTACCATGCCGGCTGTCCCGAGCTACAAGCCGAACAGGCGGCCAACCGCCACTGGATGCACCGCTACAACAACAGTGTCGATCAGCCCAACGAGGCGCGTCATGGCCTGTTGGAGGAGCATTTCGGCAGTGTGGGCAGCGGCGTGGTGATCCGCCCGCCATTCCATTGCGACTACGGCTACAACATCAGTGTGGGCACCAACACCTTCATGAACTTCAACTGCGTGATTCTCGACGTGCTTCCTGTGCGGATCGGTGCCGATTGCCAGATCGCCCCGGCGGTACAGATCTACACCGCCGACCACCCGCTGGACCCGGCGCTGCGCCGCAGTGGCCTGGAAAGCGGGCGGCCGGTGATCATTGGCGACAATGTCTGGATCGGCGGCGGGGCGATCATCCTGCCGGGGGTGACCATCGGCGACAACGTCGTGGTCGGTGCGGGCAGTGTGGTCACCCGGGATGTGCCGGCGGGCGCGGTGGTGGTGGGTAATCCAGCGCGGGTGCGTGGCTGAAGTGCGAAGCCCTGCGGGGTTGGCCGCAGGGCTTTTGGTCAGGCGGGCTTGAAGCCGGGTTTGCCGTTGGCCGCGCGCCATTCTTTGACGCGGTCGACGACGCCCTGTGGGCTGTCATCTGCGCCTTCGCCGGGGTAGTAGATCAGGTCAGAGCCAAATGGGTTTTCGATGATTTCTTCGAATTTGCATACCAAATCATCTTGATACTGACCAAACGCCTTTCCCTTGAGGCCAGACCGGTTTTCGAAGAACTCTCCAATGAACCCTAGAAACTCGGCTTCCGTAAAATCTTCAAGTCGACTCTTGTTGATCATTCCTTACTCCTTTTGCTGTGGTGAGCGATATGTTGATGTGGGGTCATGACGACAATGTTATCCAAGCTATAGACCGCGCCACCTCTGGCTACCTCCTCGATATGATGGAGCTCAAATGTACCTCGCTTCCCCACACGTTCTTTTGCGGGAGCATGAGGAGCGCTGCCTTCTTCCACTCTCTTATGATTACTCAAGGTGAAGTGCTGTTTGAACTCTGGATCGGCCCCTACTTCCATCCAAAACGCCTCCCGCAGCCTATCGAAACTACTGAACCTGCGCCCCCTCAACTTATCCGCAATCCGTGAAGGAATCGGCGCGCCCTCTGGTGTGACTGCGGCCTCAAGAAAGCGATCCGGCGTCATCTGCCCGTAACCGCTGGCCACCCCGGCGATCTGCCGGGGATCGCGGAACATCACATAGATCGGCGACAGCCCCGAGTCGGCGGGGAAGACAATGACGTAATCGTCGATATGTGGGTCCGGCAGGGCAGGGAATGCGTTGATGTCCGGCTCGCGCTTCGAACTGATCGTGCCCGGGTAATGCTTAGTCAGATCCTCGACGATCGGCAGCGCGGGCGTGGTGCTGCCGGTCAGCGGGTCACGGGTGCCCAGGCTGCTCGGTGGCGTGGCCGGATGCCAGAGCAGCGTCGCACCGCCTGGGCCATCGGCGGTGAAGCTGTAACTCTCCAGGGCAGGGTCCCAATTGGCTTGGCGTACGCGGACATCGCGCAGAAGGCTGCTGCCATCGGTGCTAGCCAGGTATACCTCGGTCTGTTCACCCACTGGAACGGCGTTCATCCGTAGCGCCAGCTCAAGCGTCTGCCCGGCCCTGCGGTTGGCTTCAGCGGTCAGATCCGCGCCGGGAGTCATGTAGGCCAGCGGCACACTGACGCCCATGCGCTCTCCATTGCCGAGTCGGGCCGAGTAGAGCATCAGGGACGCATACCGAACGGCGCCGGTCGCGGCGTGTGCCAGCAAGCGTGGTGCGGCTGACTGCAGCGCCTTTCCCAGCAGTTCCCAGAACGCCTCGAAGTACGCGATGGCACCGCTTGAACTCGCCAGAACCACTACGTGGCGAGTGCTGGCGACCCAGGCGTGGAAGGTGACAGGGGTATTGCTCGGCGTCTGTCCGCTGAGCATGGAGAGGTGTGTCTGCTCATCGAATGCGGCGTGGATGGCGTCATGGGCCCTCAGGTGCAGAGGGTTGTCGGCAGCCCGTCCCCATTGCGCATCGATGCCATAGCCTGTGCGCTCGAGCTCGACCCTGTCCCGCAATTGCTGCAGCTCCGGATTGCGCTGGGCGTGTGGCTTGCGGTTCTGCTCGGTGATCACGGTGTCGAGCTGACTGCTGTCGAACTCGAGTGAAAGATTATCCTTTCGAGCGGCCGCAGAATGTTTATGGAGTGCATACTAGGCGCGGATCAGGTCGGAGGTTTCCCGCTCCAGCTCACGAGCATGCTCGGCTGCGGCCTGGGCTGCGATGTCGTCATGCTGGTGGCGCTGGAATGTGCTCAATGCGCCCTCGAGCGAGGCGCGCGCGAGCTCATGCTCAAGCTTACTGACGGAGAAGCGAGCGAGTTTCGTTTCCAGCCGATGGACCAGTTGAACCACCCGATCGCGTTGCGCTGCCTTGTACCTGGTATCGGTCAGCGCCCATTGCAGGCGAGCCTGGCGGCGACGAAGTTCATTGAGCTGGCGCGCCAGGCGCTTGGCCTCGAAGGCCGCGCGGTAGGCTTTCAGCCAGGCTTGACGAGGCGCGTGGGGGGCGTTCGGCTGCCGGACGACAGCAAGAAAATCTTTGAGTGGGCGATGCTCCGGGTCTGTGCCAAAGAAGCTGTTGGCTTGCTGGCGAGCCTGTTGCAACTGAGTCTGGTAGGTTGCGGTGAGCTGCCTGACGGCAGCGATCTGGCGCTCCAGACGCGCGGATTCGCTGAGGCTTGTCAGTGGGCCGGCGCTGGTCGCGATGGCCTGGTCGAGTCGTTCGTCCTGGGTAGCCTGCAGGCGCGCGTGGTCGGTGTGAACCTGTTGCTTGTCCGATTCGACCTGGCGGACCAGGTCAATTACCAGGTGGCCAGGGCGGAATGTCGATACCAGTTGCAGCGGATGGACCCGTTGATGTCCCCAGAAGATCGGTGGGGTTGAACGGAACTGTTCTTCGTAGCGGTCTCTGACGTTGATAGGGGTAAGCTTGGTGTAGCCTTCGCGTGACATACAGTTCTCCTTGTTCTGTATGTCGCTACCCTAGGGAGTCTCTGGGATGAGGCTGCGGTAGTGGGCTATTGGCCTGGCCCACTGCTCCACGGGCAATAGCAGCCGACCGCCAAGGTGTTGGAGGCCTGCACCCGACGCCCTTCTTCCAGCGCCTTGAGGATCGGCTCGATGAAACTATTGCTCGAGTTGCACACCGCACCTTCGCTGTAGGGGCCGAAGTAGGCGAGGTTGCCGTCGTGGTCCCAGATCGCCACGGCGGGACTTGCGGGCAGGTGCTCGCTGCCGGGCAGCCTGGCCAGGGGCTTCAGCGCTCCCAGGTTGGCCGGCAGTCGGCCGTGGCTGCCAGGTTTTTGCACGACATGGAAGCTGACCCCGAGCGGCGCGAAGCGCTCGAACAGCTCGCCCAGGTGCTGCTGGTTGCCGACGTTGCAGGGGCAGGCCGGGTCCCAGAAGTGCACCACGCGGATCGGGCCCGGACCTGCCAGTTCGGGGGGCAGGCGCAGCTGGCTGCCGTCGAAGAAGGTGGTCTGGTTGTCGAAGGTGCGCAGGTAGCGGGACTGGAAGCTGTCGTAGGCCCACCAGAGGGTGGTGGCGCAGAGCAGCAGTGCAAGTAATGTGATAAATCGCTTCGCCATGGGGGCCTTGGCACGAGGTCGCATTGTTCATCGGAGGAGGGGCCAAGCTTGCCATGGCGCGGCGCAGAGCTGAATATCGCAGATCAATACTTGCTTCACACTGGATGTACCGATGCCCGCCAGCTTCAATCCCGACCAGCTGCGTACCAGCCTGTCGCCCCTTGCTGATCGCCAGCCGTTGTCCGCCCAGGGCCAGGCCTACCAGCGCTTCTACGGCCTGGATCTGCCCGCGCGCAGTTGGCTGGGTGGCTTCCAGGTGGCGGGCTTCGATCTGGTCGGACAGCTCTGGCTGCCGGAGCAACCGGTGGCGACGGTGTTCCTGCTGCACGGCTATTACGACCACATGGGCCTGTACCGGCATGTGATCGCGTGGGCATTGGGCCAGGGCTACGCAGTGATCGGCTGCGACCTGCCCGGTCATGGCCTGTCCAGCGGCGAGCGGGCCAGCATCGATGACTTCGGCATCTACCAGCAGGTGCTCGATGCACTGTTCGAACAGGCCCGCCTGCTGGAACTGCCGCGACCCTGGCATCTATGCGGACAGAGCACCGGCGGGGCAATCGTGGTCGATCACCTGCTGCACCAGGGTGAACGCAGCCCGGCCGACGGCCAGGTGATCCTGCTGGCGCCCCTGGTGCGCCCACGTGCCTGGCACTGGTCGAAACTGAGCTATCGGGTGCTGCGCCACTTCGTCAGCGGCATCGAGCGGCGCTTCAGTGAGAACACCAACGACCCGGCCTTCCTGCCCTTCCTCGAGGCCGACCCGCTGCAGCCACGGCGCCTGCCGACTGCCTGGGTGGGGGCGTTGATGAAGTGGGTCCGGCGTATCGAAGCCGCGCCGCGCAGCACGCGCCAGCCCCTGATCGTGCAGGGCGAGGCGGACGGCACGGTGGACTGGCCCTACAACCTCAAGGTGCTCAAGGCCAAGTTCGCCGAACCGCAGATCCTCATGCTGCCCGAGGCGCGGCATCACCTGGCCAACGAGCTGCCCGGCATTCGCCAGCGCTACTTCGACTTCATCGGCCAGCGCCTGGGCTGATCACTTCAGCTCGGCGGCATTCTGGCCCACGGCCAGGGCGGCGCGTACCGCTGCCACCGCCGCCTTGTAGTAGGCCTGGCCGTCGGCGGATTCGGCGAAGGTGGCGAATTCCTCCAGCTCGGCGTCCGACAGGTCGCGATAGACGTACAGCAGGGTATTGTTGAGGTCTTCGCCGACCTGATTCATCAAGCGTTGGCGCTGGCCATCGAGCAGGTTCTGCGCCTGGCCGCCACCGAACAGGCCGGGCAGCATCGAGCTCAGGCTGTCGGCCGCCACGCCGGCGATCGCCAGGCTGACCTCGGCGCCGGCTTCGCGGGCCGGCAGGGCCTGGGCCAGGTGGCCGACGATCAGCAGGCGGTTGTCGCTGGCCTGGACCTTGGGCAGGCCCTTGGCATTCTTGGCCAGCTGGTCCTTGCGCGTGGCCAGCAGCTCGGCGGCCACCACCTTGCGCCCCAGCGGTGACTGGAAGAACGCCAGGGCCGGCGAGGGATTCGCCAGGTTGGCGCGCAGCTGCGCCTGGGCCCGGCGGTCCATGGCCTGGGCCTGGAAGCGCTGGTTGCTGTTGTTGACCAGCGCCTGGTAGACGGCAGGCGGCAGGCTGTTGCGGTAGCGCTGCTGGGCAGCGCTCACGGCATCGTTGAAATGGACGCGCTGGTCGGGCCAGCCGGCGGCCTTGTACAACTGTTCGAGGCTGTCCGCCCAGACAGGCATGGTGCAGATCATCAGCAGAAGCAGGGAAAACAGACGGCGCATTCAGGACTCCTGTCGGCAGGCCGCTATTGTCCTAGGCGTGGCGGGGCTTTGTCGAGTCGCCAGCGGCGCTTCCTGACCAAGTGGCGCTGTGCGAGCGATTGGCGAATGGCTATGATGCGCCATGCACACGCCTTTCGAACATCCGCTGCTGTCGACGATCGTCGACGACCTGGCCACCCGTGGCTGGTCGCAGCAACCTCTCTTCCTGCCCGACGCGCTGTCGCGCGCGCTGGCGGCCGAATGCCGTCGCCGTCACGCCGAGGGCGAACTCAACCCGGCCAGCGTCGGTCGCGGCGCCGCGCAGGAGATCCGCGAGGCGATCCGTGGCGACCAGATCCAGTGGCTCGACCCCGGCGAGTCGGAGGTCTGCGACCGCTACCTGGGCGCGATGGACAGCCTGCGCCAGGCCATCAACCAGGGTTTGTTCCTGGGGCTTGAGGACTTCGAGTGCCATTTTGCGCTGTATCCCCCGGGGGCTTTCTACAAGCGCCATCTCGACCGCTTCCGTGACGACGACCGGCGCATGGTATCGGCCGTGTTCTACCTCAATGAAGGTTGGCAACCGGAGGATGGCGGGCAGTTGCGGATGTTCCTGCAGGACGGTGTCGAGCACGACGTACAGCCGGTGGCGGGCAGCCTGGTGGTGTTCCTGTCGGGTGAAGTGCCGCACGAAGTGCTCCCGGCCGGGCGTGAACGCCTGTCGTTGACCGGCTGGTTCCGGCGCCGTGGCAATGACCCGTTCTGAGCGGCCGAAAGTACTGGTCAGTGCCTGCCTGCTGGGCCAGCCAGTGCGCTATGACGGGCGTGCCAGTGGTCATCCCGACGTCGTGCAGCGCTGGCAGGCCGAAGGCCGGGTGGTGCCGCTGTGCCCGGAGGTGGCCGGTGGCCTGCCGACGCCGCGACCGCCTGCGGAAATTCCGGGCGGGCAGGGCGTTCAGGTCCTGGATGGGCAGGCGCGGGTAGTGACGGTGTCCGGCGACGATGTCAGCGAGGCGTTTCTGGCCGGGGCCAGACGGGCGCTGGAGTTGGTGCGTCGGCATGGCATCCGTGTGGCGGTGCTTAAGTCCGGCAGCCCGTCGTGTGGCAACCTGCAGACCTATGACGGCAGCTTCAGCGGAGTGAAGGTGGCTGGGGAAGGGGTGACCGCGGCCTTGCTGCGTCGCGAAGGGGTGCTCGTGTTCAGCGAGCTGGAGCTGGAAGACGCGCAGCGAGCGTTGGCCAAGGTCTGATCGCCGGGCAAGCCCGCTCCCACGCAATGGTGACCATGACGGCAGCGTGGGAGCGGGCTTGCCCCGCGATGCGGTGTTACTGTCCGGTGGTCGCCTGCTTGGTGCCCTTGAACCATTTGCTTTCCAGGTCGGCCAGACGGCCATCATCCTCGATCCGCTGCAGGGCATTGTTCACAGCCGTCTCGAAAGCTGGATTGCCCTTCTGGTACGGGATCACCAATTTCTGGCCGGCCAGGGCCCGAATGGCGTCGAGCTTGTCGCTCAGTTCGGCATCTTGCTGGTTGAAGGTCATGTCGAATTTGCCGCTCTCCACCCCAGGCAGCACCTCTTCGGCGGGCGTCTCGACGAACTCGGCCCGCACATCCAGCTCCTTGGCCAGGGCCTGCCCCAACTCGATCTCGAAGCCGGTCAGGTGTTCGTTCTCCTTGAACGCATAGGGCGGCGCGTCGCCAAGCACGGCGATGCGCAGTTCGCCACGGTCGTTGATTTCGTCGATCAGTTCGGCCTGGGCCAATGGGCTGAACAGTGCCGCCAGCAGAATGCCAATGGTCAAACGCATGAGTGCCCCTTTCTTGTTCGGCAGATGAAGTGCATTCGCCGTGGCTTTCTCGTCTACCCCGGTCGAACGCAGCCTAAGACCTCCAGGTCGCGGCAAGGTTTTCTTCGGCCCTGAAATATTTCTGTCCCTGTTTTTGAACCTCTCCCGGTCGCGTTGGACTATGGTGAAGTACCGCCACACTGCCTTTAAGTGATAGCGGTCAATTGAAGTGAATCACAGGAGAAGTGAATGAAAAGCCTATTTTCGCGTGCTGCCGTCGCCGGTCTGCTGATGGGGGCGTCGGTGTTCGCCAGTGCCGCGGATGCCCTGAAGAGCGAGCAGCCACCGGAAGGCGCCAAGGTCTTCATCGTTTCCCCCGCTGATGGGGCCACGGTCGACAAGACCTTCACCGTCAAGTTCGGCATCGAAGGCATGGACCTCAAGCCCGCGGGCGACCAGACCCCGCACTCTGGCCATCACCACCTGCTGGTGGATGTGGACAAGGCGCCCCTGGCCGACCAGCCGCTGCCCACGAGCCTGATGCCCGAGAACAACGCGCCGCTGCCGGCAGGCCCGCAGGTGCTGCACTTCGGCAAGGCGCAGACCGAGGCGACCATCACCCTCACGCCGGGCAAGCACACCCTGCAGCTGGTGCTGGGCGACAAGTACCACGTGCCGTTCAAGCCAAGCGTCGAGTCGCAGAAGATCACCGTCAACGTGAAGTGACCCGCCGCGCCATCGCCGGCCGGCCAGCTTGCCGGCGATGAGCGCAATGCAGACGGGCAAGCGTTTCAGAATTGCGAGCCAACCACTTCCTGCGCCACGCCCAGAAAAGCCGCCGGCAATCGCGCCTGACGCCGCTCCTTCAGGCAGTACAGGTACTCGTGCATCACCGGCGCCTCCTCCAGCGCCAGCACCCGAAGCTCCGGGTTATGCGGCACCTCGTGGCGGGCAATGATGCTGATGCCGATGTTGCGCAGCACCGCCTCGCGAATCGACTCGCGGCTGCCGATCTCCAGCAAGGCCCCGGCCTTCACATTGGCTTCTTGCATCATCTGCTCGGTCAGTTTGCGGGTGGTCGAGCCTTGCTCGCGCATCAGCAGGCAATGCCCGGCCACCACGTCGATGGACACCGCCTGACGCTGGGCCAGCGGATGATTGCGGTGTACCGCCAGCACCAGCGGATCGGTGCCCAGCACCCGGCGCACCAGGCGCGCATCTTCCAGCAGTTGCGAGGACGCGGCGATATCCACCCGGTAATCCTCGAGCATCTCCAGCACCAGCTGCGAGTTGCCGATTTCCACCGCCACTTCCACTTGGGGCAGGCGCTCGCGGAAGATCTTCACCAGGTCGAGAATGTAGTAGGGCGCCGTGGCGGCGATGCGCAGGCTGCCCTGGGCCTGGCCACTGTTGCGCAGCTCGAACTCGATGTCGGCCTCCTGCTGCAGCAGTGCCTTGACCATCGGCAGCAGGCGCACGCCTTCCTCGCTCAGCACCAGGCGCCGGCCACCGCGGTAGAACAGCTCGACGTTGTACTGGCCTTCGAGATTGCGGATCTGCGTGGTCACCGTAGGCTGGCTGAGCCCGAGCTTCTTTGCCGCCAGGGTGATACTGCCCAGGCGGGCCACCATGTAGAAGGCTTTGAGCTCGGCGCTCAGCATTGTGGATAACCTCTGTTCTGCGCTGCGGGCGCCTATTTGCGCAGCAGGCGCAAGCCGTTAAACACCACCAGCAGGCTCACGCCCATGTCGGCGAACACCGCCATCCACATGGTGGCCATGCCGGCAAAGGTGATTGCCAGGAAGATCGCCTTGATTGCCAGGGCCAGCACGATGTTCTGGGTGAGGATCGCCGCGCTTTGGCGCGACAGCCTGACGAACGCCGGGATTTTGCGCAAGTCGTCGTCCATCAGCGCCACGTCGGCGGTCTCGATGGCCGTGTCGGTGCCGGCGGCGGCCATGGCGAAGCCGATTTCGGCACGGGCCAGTGCCGGTGCGTCGTTGATGCCGTCACCGACCATGCCGACCCGATGGCCCTCGCCGTACAGGCGCTCGATGCTGGCCAGCTTGTCCGCCGGCAGCAGGTTGCCCTCGGCGCGATCAATCCCCACCTGGGCGGCGATGGCCTGGGCAGTGTGGGGATTGTCGCCGGTCAACATGACAGTCTTGATGCCCAGCTCGTGCAGTTCGGCGATGGCCTGGCGGCTGCTGTCCTTGACCGTGTCGGCCACGGCGAACAGCGCCAGCGGGCCGGAGCGGTCGAGCAGCAGCACCACGGTCTTGCCCTGGCGCTCCAGCACATCGAGCTGCGCTTCAAGCTCCGGGGAGCACAGGCCGAGCTCTTCGACCAGGCGATGGTTGCCCAGGTGGTAGGTCTGGCCCCCGATATCACCGCGCACACCGCGACCGGCCAGGGCGGCGAAATCGGTGACTTCGCTCAAGGCCAGGTCCTGTTCCTCGGCGAACAGGGCGATGGCACCGGACACCGGGTGGTCGGAGCGGGCGGCCAGACTGGCGGCCAGGGCTTGGGCCCGGCCTTCGAACAGCGGGTCGAGGACCTTGCTGTCGGTCTGCACCGGCTTGCCGTGGGTGATGGTGCCGGTCTTGTCCAGGGCGAGGAAGTCCAGTTTGCGACCGCCTTCGAGGTACACGCCGCCTTTGATCAGGATGCCCTTGCGCGCCGCCGCGGCCAGGCCGCTGACGATGGTCACCGGGGTCGAGATCACCAGCGCGCACGGGCAGGCCACCACCAGCAGCACAAGGGCGCGGTAAATCCAGTCGAACCAGGCGCCGGCCATGAACAGCGGTGGGATCACCGCCACGGCCAGGGCCACGGCGAACACCACCGGGGTGTAGATGCGCGAGAACTGGTCGACGAAGCGCTGGGTCGGCGCGCGGGCGCCCTGGGCCTCCTCGACGGCCTTGATGATCCGCGCCAGGGTCGACTGGCCGGCGGCGGCGGTGACGCGGTACTCCAGGGCACCGGCCTGGTTGATGGTGCCGGCGAACAGCTTGTCGCCCACGGCTTTCTCGACCGGCAGGCTCTCGCCGGTGATCGGCGCCTGGTCGACGCTGGACTGGCCACTGACCACCTCGCCATCCAGGCCGATACGTTCGCCCGGCCGTACCCGCACCAGGGCGCCGATCGGCACCTCGCGCACGTCGAGCTCGCGCCACTGGCCGTCAGCCTGCTGCACGGTGGCCAGGTCTGGCGCCAGTTGCATCAGGCCGCCAATGGCATTGCGCGCGCGATCCAGCGAGCGTGCCTCGATCAGCTCGGCGATGGTGAACAGCACCATGACCATGGCCGCCTCCGGCCATTGGCCGATCAGCACGGCGCCGGTCACGGCGATGCTCATCAGGGCATTGATGTTGAGGTTACGGTTCTTCAGGGCGATCCAGCCCTTCTTGTAGGTGCCCAGGCCACAGCCGAGGATCGCCGCCAGGGCCAGCACGGCGACCACCCAATCCGGCGCCTTGCCGGAGAAGTGCACGACTTCGGCGGCAATCGCGGCAACACCCGACAAGGCCAGCGGCCACCAGCGGGTCTTGCTCGCCTGGGGCGCATTGGCGCTGCCGTCGTCCTCGGCGGCCAGCGGTTCGGCCTTCATGCCCAGGCTGTCGATGGCCCGCTCGATCTCGGCGGTGCCGGTCAGTGTATGGCGCACGCCAAGCACACGGTTGATCAGGTTGAACTCCAGCTGCTCGATGCCGGCCAGCCTGCCCAGCTTGTCCTGGATCAGGGTCTGTTCGGTGGGGCAGTCCATGGCCTTGATGCGAAAACGACTGAGCTGCGCCTGGGCGCTGGCCTTTTCGGTCAGCTGCACCAAGGCCGGTGCAGCCTTGCTGGCACAGCAGCTGTGGGCGTGGGGCTCATGGTCATGCGCATGGTCATGCTTGTGGTCGGGGCTGACAGGCTGGTTCATGGAATCATCCTTAACTGAGCACTGGCCTCTGCGCAAATCCGCAGAGTGGGTTGTTGCCAAGTGAACACCCTGTAGCCACTATAGGGTCAAGCCCTCTGCTGGAGATTTGCCATGAAGATCGGAGAATTGGCCAAGGCCACCGACTGCGCCGTGGAGACCATCCGCTACTACGAGCGTGAGCAGCTGCTGCCCGAGCCCGCCCGCAGCGACGGCAACTATCGGCTCTACACCCAGGCCCATGTCGAGCGGCTGACTTTCATCCGCAACTGCCGCACCCTGGACATGACCCTCGATGAGATCCGCAGCCTGTTGAACCTGCGCGACAGCCCCGACGGCTCATGCGGCAGCGTCAACGCGCTGATCGACGAACATATCGAGCATGTGCAGGCGAGGATCGACGGGCTGGTGGCGCTGCAGGCGCAGCTGGTGGAGTTGAGGCAGCGGTGCAATGCGCAGGGGGCGGAGTGCGCGATTCTCCAGCAACTGGAGACCAATGGGGCGGTGACGGTGCCGGAAACCGAGCATTCCCATGTAGGCAGAAGCCACGGGCATTGAAAGTACTGGGGGCGCTGCGCCCCCCTTTCGCGACACAAGGCCGCTCCCACAGGTACAGCGCAGTTTCAGGTTCTGCACCGTACCTGTGGGAGCGGCCTTGTGTCGCGATGGGCTGCAAGGCAGCCCCGGCAATCTGAAAAGCTACACCGCCATCGGCGCGGTCATCGGCGCATGGTGCTCGTAGCCTTCCAGCCAGAAGTCGCTTGGCTCGATCTTCTCCAGCCACTCCGGCTCGTACTTGCCGGTCTCGGCGAATGCCGGCACGCGGTCGCTGATCACCAGCTTCGGTGCCGCCAACGGCTCACGCTTCATCTGCTCATTGAGCATGTCCAGGTGGTTCTCGTACACATGGGCATCGCCGATGAAGTAGGTGAACCAGCGCGGGGTGTAGCCGGTCAGGCGGCCGAACAGCGACAGCAGCGCCGCGCCCTCGGTGAGGTTGAACGGCGTGCCCAGGCCCAGGTCGTTGGAGCGGATGTAGAGGGTCAGGGAGATTTCCTTCGTCTCGACATTCGGGTGGAACTGGTACAGCAGGTGGCACGGCGGCAGGGCCATTTCATCCAGCTGGGCGCAGTTCCAGCCGTGGAACAGGATGCGTCGGCTGCCCGGGTCGTTGGCGATGGTGTCCAGGCACTGGCGTACCTGGTCGATGGCCTTGTACAGGATGACGAACGCCTGGCCGTCTTCCTCGTCCTGGGCGATACGGCGGAAACCGGCCTTTTCAGCCATCTCGATGGCTGCCGGGTTGCTCAGCGGGACGCGCTTGTAGCCCGGCCACTGGCGCCATTGCACGCCGTAGATCTCGCCGAGGTCGTCATGGCCCTGGCGGAACGGGTTGGCCAGCCACTGGGCGTTCTCGTTGGCGTTCTGGTCCCAGACCTTGCAGCCCAGTTCGCGGAACTCGCCGGCGTTCTTCACGCCGCGCAAAAAGCCCACCATCTCGCCGATCGCCGACTTGAACGCCAGCTTGCGCGTGGTGATGGCCGGGAAGCCTTTCTGCAGGTCGAACTTGAGCATGGCGCCCGGCAGGCTGATGGTGCGGATGCCGGTGCGGTTTTCCTGCAGCGTGCCATTTTCGATGACGTCACGGACCAGATCTAGATACTGTTTCATGGCTTACCTGTAGCAAGAACGGCAGGGGGATCGCCCCTGCCGTGAAAATCAGACGGTGGCCTTGGCCGACGGCTTACGGTTGTAGGCCCACCAGATCAGGAAGATGCCGCCGACGATCATCGGCACGCAGAGCAACTGACCCATGGTCAACCAGCCGAAGGCGATGTAGCCCAGCTGGGCGTCGGGTACCCGCACGAACTCCACGATGAAGCGGAAGATGCCGTAGAACAGTGCGAACATGCCGGAAACGGCCATGGTCGGGCGCGGCTTGCGCGAGTACAGCCAAAGGATGACGAATAATGCCACACCTTCGAGGGCGAACTGGTACAGCTGCGACGGGTGACGCGGCAGCTGGGCCGGGTCGCTGAATGGTGGGAACACCATCGCCCACGGCACGTCGGTGGCCTTGCCCCACAGCTCGGCGTTGATGAAGTTGCCGATACGCCCGGCGCCCAGGCCGATCGGCACCAGCGGCGCGACGAAGTCCATCAGCTCGAAGAACGACTTGTTGTTGCGCTTGCCGAACCACAGCGCGGCCAGCATCACGCCGATGAAACCGCCGTGGAACGACATGCCGCCTTTCCACACCTCGAAGATCAAGGTCGGGTTGGCCAGGTACTGGTGCAGGTCGTAGAACAGCACGTAGCCCAGGCGCCCGCCGACGATCACCCCCATCGACAGCCAGAACACCAGGTCGGAGAGTTTCTCGCGGCTCCAGGTCGGGTCGAAGCGGTTCAACCGGCGCGAGGCCAGCAGCCAGGCGCCGCCGATGCCGATCAGGTACATCAGGCCGTACCAGTGGATTTTCAGTGGACCGAGGGCCACGGCCACCGGGTCGATCTGCGGGTAAGGCAGCATTGTCTTTCCTCTAGGTTCAGATAAGGAAGCTCAGTCCGACGCAGAACAGCAGCGCGGCGAACAGACGCTTGAGCACGCGCGGCGACAGCTTGTGCGCCAGACGCGCGCCGTAGCGGGCGAAGAACATGCTGGTGGCAGCGATGCCGACCAGCGCCGGAAGGTAGACGTAGCCCAGGCTGTGGGCCGGCAGGTGTTCCTCGTGCCAGCCCAGCCACATGAAGCCCAGGGCACTGGCCAGGGCGATCGGCAGGCCACAGGCCGACGAAGTCGCCACCGCCTGCTGCATGGGCAGGCTGCGCCAGGTGAGGAACGGCACGGTCAGCGAACCGCCACCGATGCCGAAGATGGCCGAGGCCCAGCCGATCACCCCGCCGGCGGCGGTCAACCCGGGCTTGCCGGGGATGCCGCGGCTGGCCTTGGGCTTGAGGTCCAGGGCCATCTGCGCGGCGATCACCAGGGCGAACACGCCGATGATCTTCTGCAGCATCGGGCCCTGGATGAGCGAGGCGGTCTTGGCCCCGACCAGCGCGCCGAGCAGGATGCCCACGGTCATCCAGGCGAAGATCGGCCACTGCACCGCCCCCTTGCGCTGGTGCTCGCGCACGGCATTGATCGAGGTGAAGACGATGGTCGCCAGCGATGTGCCGACCGCCAGGTGGGTCAGCACCGAAGGGTCGAAGCCCTGGAGGGTGAAGCTGAACACCAGCACCGGCACGATGATGATGCCGCCACCAACGCCGAACAGCCCGGCCAGCACGCCGGCGCAGGCGCCCAACAGCAGATAGAGAGCGAATTCCATTCGTGGCCCCAGTGGAAAACAATCCGGCATGGTAACGGAAGCCAAGCCCGGCGCTCTAGTGAACTCTGTGTCAGATGATGGATAGCGGTCGGCGGCGCGGGTAGAGTGGCCAAAAACACAGGGGACAACCTATGTGCCTGATCGTATTCGCCTGGCGGCCGGGGACGACCCGGCCGCTGATCGTCGCGGCCAACCGCGACGAGTTCTATGCCCGGCCGACACAGGCCCTGGCGGCCTGGGAGGATGCGCCGGGGGTGCATGCCGGGCGCGACCTGGAGGCCGGCGGCACCTGGCTTGGCGTGGGGCCGAACGGGCGCTTCGCCGCGCTGACCAACATCCGCGATCCGCGCCAGCCGCTGGGGCCGCGCTCACGGGGCGAGCTGGTGGCGGCGTACCTGCAGGGCGAGCTGGATGTCGAGGCCTACCTGGACCAGGTGGCCAGCCGCAGTGGGCAGTACTCGGGGTTCAACCTGCTGGTGGGCGATGGCGAGCGGCTGGGCTACCTGCATGCCCGTGAGGCCGCGCCGCGTCTGTTGGCGCCTGGGGTCTACGGGCTTTCGAACGCCGGGCTGGATACGCCGTGGCCCAAGCTGGTGAAGGCGCGTAGCGGGCTTGAGAGTTTGCTTGAGGCCGCCGATCCGCAACGGCTGTTGACCCTGCTGGGCGATGCGCAGCCCGCGTCGGATGGTGAGCTGCCGGAGACTGGCGTGGGGTTGACCACCGAAAGGTTGCTGTCGAGTGTGTTCATCGCCAGCCAGAACTATGGGACGCGGGCGAGCACGGTGCTGATCGTCGATGACCAGGGGCGGCGGCGGATGGTCGAGCGCAGCTACGGGCCGTTTGGCGGGCACCTGGGCGAGGTCAGCCTGGAGGTGTGAGTCCGACCTCATCGCGGGGCAAGCCCGCTCCCACGAGGCTCTTGCAGCAACTTTGTGGGAGCGGGCTTGCCCCGCGATGAGGCCGGTACCGACGATCAGAGGGTCTTGTTAGGCCCGATCATCCGCGCCAGGCCAAGGTTCTTCAGCGCCAGTTGCAGCGAGCTGTGGATAACCTGCGGGTTGTCATGGCTCATGGCGTCGGCCAGCAGTTCCTTGGCTTTGCCCAGGTTGATCTGGCGCAGCATCCACTTCACCTTCGGCAGGTTGGTGGCGTTCATCGACAGGCTGTCGAAGCCCATGGCCATCAGCAAAATCGCCGCGGCCGGGTCACCGGCCATCTCGCCGCAGATGCTCACCGGCTTGCCTTCCTCGTGGGCGACGCTGACCACGGTCTGCAGGGCCTGCAGCACCGCCGGGTGCAGGTAGTCGTAAAGGTCGGCGACCCGCGGATTGTTGCGGTCGACCGCCAGCAGGTACTGGGTCAGGTCGTTGGAACCGACCGAGAGGAAGTCGACCTGGCGCGCCAGTTCACGGGTCTGGTACACGGCGGCGGGAATCTCCACCATCACCCCCACCGGCGGCATCGGCACGTCGGTGCCTTCGTCGCGCACCTCGCCCCAGGCACGGTGGATCAGGTGCTGGGCTTCTTCCAGCTCGTGGATGCCGGAGATCATCGGCAGCAGGATGCGCAGGTTGTTCAGGCCCTCGCTGGCCTTGAGCATGGCGCGGGTCTGCACCAGGAAGATTTCCGGATGATCGAGGGTGACGCGGATGCCGCGCCAGCCGAGGAACGGGTTTTCTTCCTTGATCGGGAAGTACGACAGCGACTTGTCGCCACCGATGTCGAGGCTGCGCATGGTCACCGGCAGCGGGTGGAACGCCTGCAACTGCTCGCGGTAGATCGCCAGCTGTTCCTTCTCGCTGGGGAAGCGCTGGTTGATCATGAACGGCACTTCGGTGCGATACAGGCCGACGCCCTCGGCGCCGCGCTGCTGGGCGCGGGCCACATCGGCGAGCAGGCCGGTGTTGACCCACAGCGGCATGCGATGGCCGTCCGGGGTGATGCACGGCAGCTCGCGCAGGGCGTCGAGGCCACGGGCCAGCTGGCGCTCCTCCTCGACCACATCGCTGTACTGCTTGCGCAGCACCTCGCCGGGGTTGGTGAACACCTCGCCCTTGTAGCCGTCGATGATCATCTCGATGCCGTCGGCCTTCGAATAGGGCAGGTCGACCACGCCCATGACGGTCGGGATGCCCATGGCACGGGCAAGAATCGCCACATGGGAGTTGCCCGAGCCCAGTACCGAGACCAGGCCCACCAGCTTGCCTTCCGGCACCTCGCCGAGCATGGCCGGGGTCAGCTCTTCGCTGACCAGGATGGTGTTGTCCTGGTAGACCAGCGACTGCGAACGGGCTTCCTGCAGGTAGGCCAGCAGGCGCCGGCCCAGGTCCTTGACGTCCGAGGCGCGCTCGCGCAGGTAGTCATCGTCCATCAGCTCGAAGCGGTTGACGTGCTCGCCGACCACCTGGCGCAGGGCGCCCTGGGCCCACTGGCCGGTCTTGATGACCTCGACCACCTCGCCACCGAGGGCGGCGTCCTCGAGCATCATCAGGTACACGTCGAACAACGCGCGCTCTTCGGGCCGCAGCTGGGTGGCGAGCTTGGCCGACAGCTTACGCATGTCCTCGCGCACGCCTTCAAGGGCGTTGTTGAACAGCTTGAGTTCGTTGTCGATGTCCTCGACGGTGCGGTCCGGCACCACCTCGAGGTCGGCAGGCGGCAGCATCACCACCGAGCGGCCGACGGCGGCGCCTGGAGAGCCCGGCACACCGACGAAGCGGGCTTCCTGGATACCCTTGCCCTGGCGCCCCAGGCCGCGGATCGAACCGGTCGCCTCGGCATGGGCGATAACCCCGGCGAGCTGGGCGCTCATGGTGACCAGGAAGGCCTCTTCGCCTTCGTCGAACTGGCGGCGCTCCTTCTGCTGGATGACCAGTACCCCCACCACGCGGCGGTGGTGGATGATCGGCGCACCGAGGAAGGAGGCGAATTTCTCTTCGCCGGTCTCGGCGAAGTAGCGATAGCGGGGGTGGTCGGCGGCGTTCTCGAGGTTCAGTGGCTCCTCGCGGGTGCCGACCAGGCCGACCAGGCCTTCATTGGGGGCCATGCTGACCTTGCCGATGGAGCGCTTGTTCAGGCCCTCGGTCGCCATCAGCACGAAGCGGTTGCTGTCCGGGTCGAGCAGGTAGACTGAGCAGACCTGGCTGCCCATCGCCTCCTTGACGCGCAAGACAATGATACCCAACGCCGTCTTGAGATCTTTGGCGGAGTTCACTTCCTGGACGATCTTGCGCAGCGTATTGAGCATGGCTCGGGGTCGGACTCCGTCGTCAGTCGCGCGTCAGCAGGCGCGGGGCTAGCTCTTTCAGGGCGCGGCGGTATACCTCGCGCTTGAATGTCACCACCTGGCCCAGCGGATACCAGTAGCTGACCCAGCGCCAGCCATCGAATTCCGGTTTGCCGGTGAGGTCCATGCGCACCCGTTGCTCATTGCTCACCAGGCGCAGCAGGAACCACTTTTGTTTCTGGCCAATGCACAGGGGCTGGCTGTGGGTGCGCACCAGGCGCTGGGGTAAACGATAACGCAACCAGCCACGGGTGCAGGCAAGAATTTCCACATCCTGGCGCTCCAGGCCCACTTCTTCGTTCAGCTCGCGGTACAGGGCATCTTCCGGCGTCTCGTCAGGGTTGATACCACCCTGGGGAAACTGCCAGGCATCCTGGTTGATCCGCCGAGCCCATAGCACCTGCCCGGCATCATTCGTGAGAATGATCCCGACATTGGGGCGAAAACCATCCGGGTCGATCACGGCAGCAACCTCGCAAACGCATGTCAACGCATTGTTCCACAAAGCCCGAGCGCGCAGCAACGCGCCCGCCAAGCTTATGTGCAGCGAGGTGAAAACTCCGTATTCTGCGGGACTCTCCCGTGGCTGATGCGAGTGACCGCGATGCGCCTGGCTTTATTCGACCTGGACAATACCCTCCTCGGTGGCGACAGCGACCACGCCTGGGGTGACTACCTATGCGAGCGGGGCATTCTCGATCCGATCGCCTATAAGCAACGCAACGACGCTTTCTACCAGGACTACCTCAACGGCTCCCTGGATATGCAGGCCTACCTGGCCTTTTCCATGGAAATCCTCGCGGCCAGCGAGCCCGCGCAGTTGGAGCAGTGGCACCGCGAGTTCATGCGCGACTGCATCGAACCGATCATCCTGCCCAAGGCCCTGGCGTTGCTGCAGCAGCACCGCGAGGCGGGCGACCAACTGGTGATCATTACCGCCACCAACCGCTTTGTCACCGCGCCGATCGCCCACCGCCTGGGCGTGCGCGTACTGCTGGCGACCGAATGCGAAACGCAGGACGGGCGCTATACCGGGCGCAGTACCGATATACCCTGTTTCCGTGAAGGCAAGGTGACGCGGCTTGCGCGCTGGATGCTGGAGAACGGGTTCGACCTGGAAGACAGCTACTTCTACAGCGACTCGCTGAACGACGTGCCGTTGCTGGAGGTGGTGGCGAACCCGGTGGCGGTGGATCCGGATCCGAAGCTGCGGGCCGAGGCCGAGCGGCGGGGGTGGCCGGTGATTTCTCTTCGGCGTTGAGATCGGCGGGGCTGCAAAGCAGCCCACGGAGCCTAGATCGGCTTGGCGCCCATCAGGCCAGCAATGGACAGGAAGCAGACGCCACTGAACAGCGCCAATGCCAAGGTGAACTTCAAACCCACGGTTTCAGCCTTGCGCAGCCGGTTGAGCCGCACTACCAGCCACCACACGGCAAACGCGCCCAGCGTATAGATGATGCTGGACGCCAGCACCCAGGTCTGCCCCAGTGGCCAGCCGACCAGGTGCACCAGCCACCAGCCGGTGAACGGCATGCTCACCAGGCACAATCCCATCAGCAGCCAGATGAACACCAGTGGTCGGCGCAACAGCTTGCCGTAGGCCTCGGCATCGCCCTGGCGGCGGGCGCGGACAGTCCAGATCGCCAGGCCCAGGCCACCCAGCAGCAACAGGGCGGTGGCGAGGATGTGCAGGGTCTTGAGGGTGGTCAGGTGTTCCATTTCGTGATCGTCCTTCTGGCTGGTGGCTTCATCGCGGGGCTAGCCCGCTCCCACGAGGTCCGTTTGGCGTGTTCAGCCCAAGAATAGCTGGTAGGCCGGATTCTCGGTCTCGTCCCAGTACGGATAGCCGATCTTGGCCAGCGCCGCTGGCACCAGGTGGCGCTCCTCCTCCGGCACCTGCAGGCCCGCGACCACCCGGCCATCGGCGGCGCCGTGGTTGCGGTAGTGGAACATCGAGATATTCCAGCGCCCACCTAGCTTGTTGAGGAAGTTGAACAGCGCGCCCGGCCGCTCGGGGAACTCGAAGCGCAGCACCATCTCGTCGCTGGCCCCGGCCGAGTGGCCACCGACCATGTGGCGGATGTGCAGCTTGGCCAGCTCGTTGTCGGTCAGGTCGGTAACCGGGAAGCCTTGTTCGGTCAACTGCTGGACCAACGCCGCGCGCGGGTCGGTTTCGGGGTGGGTCTGCACACCGACGAAGATATGCGCCTCGTCCGAGGTGTGCTTGCGGTAGTTGAACTCGGTGATCTGGCGCTTGCCGATGGCTTCGCAGAAGGCCTTGAAGCTCCCCGGGCGCTCGGGAATGGTCACGGCGATGATCGCCTCGCGCTTCTCGCCAAGTTCGGCGCGCTCGGCCACATGGCGCAGGCGGTCGAAATTGACGTTGGCACCCGAGTCGATGGCCACCAGGGTCTGCCCGGCAACGCCCTTGAGCTCGACGTATTTCTTGATACCGGCCACGCCCAGTGCGCCTGCAGGTTCTGTGATCGAGCGGGTATCGTCGTAGATATCCTTGATCGCCGCGCAGATCTCGTCGGTGCTGACGTTGATCACCTCGTCCACATGGTGACGGCAGATGTCGAAGGTGTGCTGGCCGATCTGCGCCACCGCCACGCCGTCGGCGAACAGGCCGACCTGCGGCAGCACCACGCGCTCGCCTGCGGCCATGGCCGCCTGCAGGCAGTTTGAGTCGTCCGGCTCGACGCCGATCACCTTGATCTCGGGGCGCAGGTACTTCACGTACGCCGCGATGCCGGCGATAAGCCCGCCGCCGCCGACCGGCACGAAGATCGCGTCCAGCTGGCCCGGGTGCTGGCGCAGGATTTCCATGGCCACGGTGCCTTGCCCGGCGATGGTGTGCGGATCGTCGTAGGGGTGGATGTAGACGAAGCCCTTCTCCTCCACCAGCTTCAGCGAGTAGGCCAGTGCCTCGGGGAAGGTGTCGCCGTGCAGCACCACCTTGCCGCCCCGCGAGCGCACGCCTTCGATCTTGATCTCCGGGGTGGTCTTGGGCATGACGATGGTCGCCTTGATCCCCAGCTCCCGCGCCGCCAGGGCCAGGCCTTGGGCGTGGTTGCCGGCGGAAGCGGTGACCACGCCGCGGGCCAGTTCCTCGGCGCTCAGTTGCGCGAGTTTGTTGTAGGCCCCGCGGATCTTGAACGAGAACACCGGCTGCAGGTCCTCGCGCTTGAGCAGCACGGTGTTGCCCAGGCGCTTGCTCAACTGCCCGGCGCTGTGCAGCGGGGTTTCGACGGCAACGTCGTAGACGCGCGAGGTGAGGATCTTCTTGACGTACTGTTCGAGCATCGGAAAGCATCACTGGGCCGCGGGACAAGGGCTGGGAGTCTACCGCAGCGTCACGTCGGGCGACCACAGCAAAGCCGCCGGAGCCGTTATACTAGGCAACTTTGAAATCCGCCCAGCCCCTCCCGGAGCCCGCATGACCCAGGACCAACTCAAACAGGCCGTCGCCCAGGCCGCCGTCAATCTCATCCTGCCGAAACTGGATGAGAAAAGCGTCGTCGGCGTCGGTACCGGTTCGACCGCCAACTTCTTCATCGACGCCCTGGCCCAGCACAAGACCGCCTTCGATGGCGCCGTCGCCAGCTCCGAAGCCACCGCTCAGCGCCTGAAGGGCCATGGCATCCCGGTCTACGAGCTGAACAGCGTCAGCGAGCTGGAGTTCTACGTCGACGGCGCCGACGAGAGCGACGCCCACCTCAACCTGATCAAGGGCGGCGGTGCGGCCCTGACCCGGGAGAAGATCGTCGCGGCGGTGGCCAAGACCTTCATTTGCATCGCCGACGCCAGCAAGCTCGTACCGGTGCTCGGCGCCTTCCCGCTGCCGGTCGAGGTGATTCCGATGGCCCGCAGCCATGTGGCGCGCCAGCTGGTCAAGCTGGGCGGTGACCCGGTCTACCGTGAAGGCGTGGTGACCGACAACGGCAACGTCATTCTGGATGTGCACAACCTGCAGATCATCAACCCGGTGGAGCTGGAAAGCCAGATCAACGCCATTGTCGGCGTGGTCACCAATGGCCTGTTCGCGGCGCGTCCTGCGGATGTGCTGTTGCTGGGGACCGCAGAAGGCGTGAAGACCCTCAAGGCCGAGTAAGCCTCATCGCGGGGCAAGCCCGCTCCCACGGTGGGAGCGGGCTTGCCCCGCGACAGCGCCAGCCCAGGCAATCAATCAGCCGGCTGCTTGAACACGTAGAACAGGTTCGGCTCGCTGACCAGGTAAATGGTCCCAGCGTCATCCATCGCAATCCCCTCCGCCTGCGGCACGGTCTGCTTCAAACCCTGAGACCCCTTGCGCAGCGACAGCGTGCTCAGCGGCCTGCCCTCCACATCCAGCTCCAGCACCAACCGCGACTCGTCCGACAGCGCCAGCAGGTGCCCGCTGCGTTCGTCGAACTGCAGGCTCGACAGGTCCCTCACGAACAGCCGCCGGTCACGCTTGCGGTCCTGCACCACATGCACGGCATAGGGTTTGTCGGGGTTGTCATGGGGAAAACCATGCACCTCGTAGATCATCATCGGATCCCGCTCCTTGGCCACGAACAGGCGCTTGCCCGCCGAGTCGTAGGCCAGTCCCTCGAAGCCCTTGTTGCCATTGAGACCGATGCCAAGGGACAGCTGCTCGGCATCGCTGGCGTCGAGGAACAGGGTGTCGTCGTCCAGGCGCACGCGAATCAGCCGCTGCTGGCGCTCGTCGGTGATCACGTAGCTGTTGGGTCCCACATACTCTACCGCCTCGGGGTCACCGAAGCCGGTCAGCGGCACGCGGCGCAGGATACGGCCGTCCAGCGACAGCTCGATCAGCTCCGAGCGGGCATTGGTGACGGTGAACAGGCTCTTGCGGTCGGGATCGTAGGTCAGCGCCGAGATGTCGTCGTCCAGCCCGACGATGGGCTGCGCTTCGATCGCCACCCGGTAGCGATCCAGGCCGATGCTTTGTTCGGCCGGTTGCCACCAGGTCTTGAGGTTGAACCAGCCGCGCTCGAACAGGCGGAACTCATGCCCGGCAGCAGCCAGGACGAGCAGGACAACAAGCACGATGAAGGCGAAGATCAGGCGAAGGTGGCGGCGCATGCGGACGGACTCGGCGAAAGGAGCGCGTAGCTAACCACTATCAACTGAAGCAAAGCTTAATGCCATCATCAGGAAAGTCTGGCAGTTCAGGGCTTCCTGAAACGATAGAACAGGTTGGGCTCACTGATGATGTACAGGTTGCCCCTGTCATCCATCGCCACACCTTCAGCCCGCGGAATGGTGTCACCCAGGCCGTTGAAGCCACCGAGCAAGGTCATGAAGCTGACCTGCTCGCCCTTCTCGTCCAGTTCGAGCAGCATGTTGGAGTCCGCCGACAGTGCCAGCAGGTGACCGGTGCGCGGGTCGATGCCCAGTGCCGACAGGTTGCGCAGGTCCAATTCGTCGCTGGGCAGCGGTTGCTTGTCGCCCTTGAGCGGGCCTTGGCCGTCAGTGCTCCAGATGAACAGTTTCGGTGGCCGCTCGGCGCCGATGATCAGCCGCTGCCGGATCTGGTCCCAGGCAATGGCTTCGAAGCCCTTGTTGCCATCCTCGGTATTGCCCAGGTCATAGGACGGATAGTCGGCGCGGTTCAGCGATGTCGTGGTGGCATCCACCTTGACCAGCGTCAGGTCATGGTTGCGCTCGTCGACAATGGCGACCTGGCCATTTTCGAGTACCGCCACGCCTTCCGGGTTCGACCAGCCCACCAGGGGAATCTTGCGCAATACATCACCGTCAAGGGTGAGCTCGACCAGGAATGGGTGCTTGCCCATGACCGAGAACAAGGTGCGGGTGTGCGGATTGAACGCGAGGTCCGATGCTTCGTCACGCTCCATGCCCGGCAACGGCTTGGCATCGATGTCGACCACGTAGTCCGGCAGCCAGATGCTTTCCTGGCGCTCGGCCTGGCTTTCGAAGCCTTCCTTTATCCACAGCAGGCCACGGTCATCCCAATGCATGGCCACCACCAGGCCATAGGCGATGATCGCCAGCGCAAGCAGCCACAGCGACCAGCGGGTGATCAGTCGTCGCTTTGGCGGCAGGGATGCGCTGGGGGGATTGGTCATCGGACAGGGATCCTGGAAATAGGCGGCAGGGTGGTCGCCACGGTCGGCAAAGGAGCGGGAAACAGCGAATTATCCGGATCAATTGTGAAAAAAACGACAAATCCTACCGGCAAGGGCGGCGACGACGGCATTGCGCCGTCGTCGATCTTGGTCAGAGCACCCGGCCTTCGAACCGGCTCGCGCCCGGAAGTTCCAGCACCAGCTCATCGCCCACATTGAACGGCCCCACGCCCGCCGGGGTGCCGGTGAGGATGACATCGCCGGCCTGCAGGGAGAAATGCGCCGCCATATGCTGGATCATCGGCACGATCGGGTTGAGCATCAGCGCGCTGTTGCCGTCCTGGCGTACCTTGCCGTTAATGGTCAGACGAATGCCGATATCGGTCAGGTCCTCGAAGGTACCGGCCGACACGAACGGCGGCAGCACGCAGGCGCCATCGAAACACTTGGCCAGTTCCCAGGGTAGGCCCTTTTCCTTCAGCTTCGCCTGCACATCGCGCAGAGTGAGGTCCAGCGCCGGGGCAAAGCCGGAGATGGCGTCGAGCACCTCGTCCTCGGAGGGATGGGTGGACAGAGGCTTGCCCAGCAGCACGGCGATCTCCGCTTCGTAGTGCACCGAACCGCGCTCGGTCGGGATCTTGAAGCCGCCTTCCAGGGGCACCACGCAGCTGCCGGGTTTTATGAACAGCAGCGGCTCGCTGGGGATGGGGTTGTCCAGTTCCTTGGCATGCTCGGCGTAGTTGCGGCCGATGCACACCACCTTGCCCAGCGGGAAATGGATGCGCGTGCCGTCTACGTACTGGTGCTGGTAACTCATGGCCGACTCCTGTGAATACTGCTTTTTATTCGGGAGCGAAGATCTTACCCGGATTCATGATGCCGTTCGGGTCGAACACGGCCTTGATCGCCTTCATGCAGGCAATTTCCTCCGGCGAGCGGCTGTAGCCCAGGTAGTCACGCTTGGTCATGCCCACGCCATGCTCGGCGGAGATCGAGCCGTTGTAGCGTTCGACGATCTCGAACACCCATTTGTTGACCTTGGCACAGGAAGCGAAGAAGTCGTCCTTGCTCATGTGGTCGGGCTTGAGGATGTTCAGGTGCAGGTTGCCGTCGCCGATGTGGCCGTACCAGACCACTTCGTAGTCCGGGTAGTGCTTGCCGACGATGGCGTCGATATCGCGCAGGAAAGCCGGCACCTTGGACACGGTGACCGAGATGTCGTTCTTGTACGGCGTCCAGTGCGAGATGGTCTCGGACAGGTACTCGCGCAGCTTCCACAGGTTCTTCAGCTGGGTCTCGCTCTGGCTCATCACCCCATCGAGCACCCAGCCCTGCTCCACGCAGTGCTCAAAGGTGGCCAGGGCCTCGTTGGCCACTTCCTCGGTGCTGGCTTCGAACTCCAACAGGGCGTAGAACGGGCAGTCGGTTTCGAACGGCGCGGGCACATCACCCCGGGCGAGGATCTTGGCCAGACCCTTGTCGGAAAAGAACTCGAAGGCCGTCAGGTCGAGCTTGCCCTGGAAGGCGTGCAGCACCGGCATGATCGCGTCGAAATCGGGCGTGCCCAGCACCATGGCGGTGAGGTTGCGCGGCGCGCGGTCCAGGCGCATGGTGGCCTCGACCACGAAGCCCAGGGTGCCTTCGGCGCCGATGAACAGCTGGCGCAGGTCGTAGCCGGTGGCGTTCTTGATCAGGTCCTTGTTCAGTTCGAGCAGCTCGCCCTTGCCGGTGACCACTTTCAACCCGGCCACCCAGTTGCGGGTCATGCCGTAGCGAATCACCTTGATCCCGCCAGCGTTGGTACCGATGTTGCCGCCGATCTGGCTGGAACCGCTCGAGGCGAAGTCCACTGGGTAATAGAGGCCTTGGTCCTCGGCAAACTGTTGCAACTGGCGGGTGACGACCCCTGGCTGGCAGGCTACGGTGCGGTCGAATTCATTGAAGGCCAGGATCTGGTTCATGTAATCGAAGGCCACCACCACCTCGCCATGGGCGGCCACGGCGGCGCCCGACAGGCCGGTACGCCCGCCCGATGGCACCAGGGCGACCTTGTGCCGGTTGGCCCAGCGCACGATGGCCTGTACCTGCTCGACAGACTTGGGGAAGACGATGGCGGTGGGAGCCGGCGGGTAGTGCTTGGTCCAGTCCTTGCCGTAGGCCTCGAGCGAGGCCGGGTCGGTGAGGACCTTGCCAGGGTCGACCAGGGTCATCAGCTCATCAATTACCGCAGACTGGGTCATCGCTGGAACTCTCGACTTATTCATAGTCACCCTGAGCACGCTTCACCTGTCGGCATAAGCTCAGATTGTGTCGCGTATGCTAGCATAGCCCTCCCGCTGTTCGTGCTAAGGCCGACGCCGCGCCGCTTCACCCCCTCTTCGCCATTTTTCTCCGGGATACAGGTTTACGCAGATGAGCAAGACTTCTCTCGACAAGAGCAAGATCCGGTTCCTTCTTCTTGAAGGTGTGCACCAGAACGCGGTCGATACCCTCAAGGCCGCCGGCTACACCAACATCGAATACCTCACTGGTTCGCTGCCGGAAGCCGAGCTGAAGGAAAAGATCGCCGATGCCCATTTCATCGGCATCCGCTCGCGCACCCAACTGACCGAAGAGATCTTCGACTGCGCGAAGAAACTGGTGGCGGTCGGTTGCTTCTGCATCGGCACCAACCAGGTCGACCTGGAAGCGGCTCGCGAGCGCGGTATCGCCGTGTTCAACGCCCCTTACTCGAACACCCGTTCGGTGGCCGAGCTGGTGCTGGCCGAAGCGATCCTGCTGCTGCGCGGCATCCCCGAGAAGAACGCTTCCTGCCACCGTGGCGGCTGGATCAAGAGCGCGGCCAACTCCTTCGAGATCCGTGGCAAGAAGCTGGGCATCGTCGGCTACGGCTCGATCGGCACCCAGCTGTCGGTCCTGGCCGAGAGCCTGGGCATGCAGGTGTACTTCTTCGACCCGCTGACCAAGCTGCCGCTGGGCAACGCGGTACAGGTCACCAGCCTGCACGAGCTGCTGGGCCTGGCCGACATCGTCTCGCTGCACGTGCCTGAGCTGCCGTCCACCCAGTGGATGATCGGCGAGAAGGAAATCCGCGCGATGAAGAAGGGCTCGATCCTGATCAACGCCGCCCGAGGTACCGTGGTCGAGCTGGACCACCTGGCCGCCGCGATCAAGGACAAGCACCTGATCGGCGCCGCCATCGACGTGTTCCCGGTCGAGCCGCGCTCCAACGACGAAGAGTTCGAAAGCCCGCTGCGCGGCCTGGACAACGTGATCCTGACCCCGCATATCGGTGGTTCCACCGCCGAGGCCCAGGCCAACATTGGCCTGGAAGTGGCCGAGAAACTGGTCAAGTACAGCGACAACGGTACGTCCGTATCGTCGGTCAACTTCCCGGAAGTGGCCCTGCCGGCCCACCCAGGCAAGCACCGCCTGCTGCACATCCACGAAAACATCCCGGGCGTGCTCAGCGAGATCAACAAGGTGTTCGCCGAGAACGGTATCAACATCTCCGGTCAGTTCCTGCAGACCAACGAGAAAGTGGGTTACGTGGTCATCGACGTCGACGCCGAGTACTCGGACTTGGCCCAGGAGAAACTGCAGCACGTGAAGGGCACCATCCGCTCGCGCGTACTGTTCTGAGTTTCACTGCGTCATGAAAGCGGGAGGCCCTGGTGGCCTCCCTTTTTTGTTTGGCTAACGGCTAAAACCCAGAAGGGCCACTACAAAAATCCACCAATACCACTATCACTCGTTTTTACCCCCTCGCCACACAACCGTCTCACAGCCTTCCTAGCATGGCCCCATCTCTTCGATGAGGCCTTGCCATGAACGACGCCACGCCAGGCGCACAGATGAAAGTGCGCGGTATCCACAAGCGCTTCGGCGCCTTCACCGCACTCAACGACGTCTCCCTCGACATCGCCGCCGGCGAGCTGGTGTGCCTGCTCGGCCCATCGGGCTGTGGCAAGACCACCTTGCTGCGCTGCATCGCCGGGCTCGAACGCCAGGACCGCGGGACGCTATACATTGGCGAGCGCGACATCTCCGAGCTGCCACCCCAGGCCCGTGACTACGGCATCCTGTTCCAGTCCTACGCCCTGTTCCCCAACCTCACCGTCGAGGCCAACATCGCCTACGGCTTGGCCGGCAGCAGCCGTGAGGCCTCGCGCCAGCGGGTCGGTGAAATGCTCGAGCTGGTCGGCCTTGCCGGCAGCGAGAAGAAATACCCCGGCCAGCTGTCCGGCGGCCAGCAGCAGCGCGTGGCCCTGGCCCGAGCGCTGGCGCCCTCGCCGTCGCTGCTGCTGCTCGACGAGCCGATGTCGGCGCTGGACGCCCGTGTGCGCGAGCACCTGTGCACCGAACTGCGCCAGCTGCAGCGTCAACTTGGCATCACCACGCTGATGGTCACCCACAACCAGGACGAGGCCATGCTGATGGCCGACCGCATCGCCGTGATGAACAACGGCCAGGTCGAGCAGTACGCCACGCCCCAGGAGATCTATGACCAGCCGGCCACGCCGTTCGTCGCCGAATTCGTCGGCCAAGGCAACTGGCTGCCGTTCCAGCGCAGCGGCGACAGCCATGCCCAGGTCGGCGGCCTGCACATGCGCCTGGCGGCCAACGCCGCTGGCGCCAGCAGTGGGCGGCTGTTCTGCCGGCCCGAGGCGATCACCGTCAACCCGGTGGTACACGAGGAAAACCTGTTCCCGGCCAAGGTCCGCGAGATCACTTTCCTCGGCAACCGCTGCCGCATGAGCTTCGAGTTCAAGGCCCTGCCGGGCCACGCATTGCTTGCGGAGCTGGCGCCGGAGGCGATGCCGCGCCTGGGCTCGCAGGACATCTGGGTGGCCCTGCCGCCGCAGAGCCTGCAGGTGTTCGCCTGAGATGGCCGCGCCGATGACCCTGCCGCTCACCTCCACCAAGGTCGCACCTCGCAGTGGTGTCGCTCTAGGGGACCGTCTGTTCGTGGTCGGTGGCAAGAGCCTGCTGCTGATCTTGCTGGTGCTGGCGGTGCTGATGCCGTTGCTGGCGATCTTCTGGCGCGGTTTCAGCGCTGAAGCCGGGCAGGGCGGCGGCCTGCCGGCGGCCCGTGAGCTGTTCGCCAGCGAGAACTTCCACTGGCTGCTCGGCAACAGCCTGGCGGTGGCCTTCACCGTCGCTGCCATTGTCGTGCCGCTGGCCTACCTGTTTGCCTATGCCCTGCAACGCACGCTGATTCCGGCCAAGGGCCTTTGGCGAGGCATCTCGCTGCTGCCGTTGCTGGCGCCGTCGATGCTGCCGGCCATCGCCCTGGTGTACCTGTTCGGCAACCAGGGCCTGCTGCGCGGGCTGCTCAGCGACAACATCTACGGCTTCTGGGGCATCGTCATCGGCGAGGCCATCTACACCTTCCCCCACGCCCTGATGATCCTGCTTTCGGCGCTGTCGCTGGCCGACGCGCGACTGTTCGACGCCGCCTCGAGCATGGGGGCTGGGCCGGCGCGGGCATTCTTCAGCATCACCTGGCCGGCCACGCGCCAGGCGGTGTTCGCCGCGTTCTGCCTGGTGTTCACCCTGACCATCACCGATTTCGGCGTGCCTGTCGTGGTAGGTGGGGATTACCAGGTGTTGGCCCTGGAAGCCTACAAGGCCGTGGTCGGCCAGCAGCAGTTCGGTCGTGGCGCGCTGATCGGCATGGTGCTGCTGGTACCGGCGTTGCTCAGCTTCGCCGTCGATGCCTGGTTGCGCCGCCGCCAGGGCGAGGCCATGAGCGGCCGCGCCCAGGTGTTCGAGGCCAAGCCGTCGCGGCTGCGCGATGGCTGCTTCCTGGCCATCGTGCTGCTGGTGTGCGCCGCACTGCTGGCGGTGATCGGCATGGCGGTGTACTCGTCGCTGGTCACGTTCTGGCCGTACAACCTGTCGCTGTCGCTGAAGCACTACATGTTCGAGGACACCGCCGGTGGTGGTTGGCTGGCCTATCGCAACAGCGTGACCATGGCTATCGGCACCGCGCTGATCGGCAGCGTGGTGATCTTCACCGGCGCCTACTTGATGGAGAAGACCCAGGGGCAGCGCCTGCTCAACCAACTGCTGCGCCTGCTGAGCTTTATTCCCATGGCGGTGCCCGGCCTGGTGCTGGGCCTGGGCTACGTGTTCTTCTTTAACCTCAACGGCAACCCGCTGCATGTGTTCTACGGCAGCATGGCGCTGCTGGTGGTGTGCACCATCGCTCACTACCTGACCACCGCGCAGATGACCGCCACCACCGCACTGCGCCAGCTCGATGGCGAGTTCGAGGCCGCCGCGCTGTCGCTCAAGGCGCCGCTGTACAGGCATTTCATGCGGGTCACCGTGCCGATTTGCCTGCCGGCGCTGCTGGACATCATTCGCTACCTGTTCGTCTCGGCCATGACCACCGTGTCGGCGGCGATCTTCCTGTACAGCCCCGACACCATCCTCGCCGCCGTTGCCGTGCTGAACATGGACGACGCCGGCAACGTCGGCGGTGCCGCCGCCATGTCGACCCTGATCCTGCTCACCAGCGCTGCCGCATCCTTGCTGCTGGCCGGTGCCTCACGCGGCCTGCTGCGCCGCTCCCAGGCCTGGCGCCAGCGCGCCCCAGGCCATTGACCGACTGCCCACACTGATAGGAACCGCATCATGTTCAAGCCCCTCGCACTTGCCGCTGCCGTATCCGCTGTCTTCAGCCTGCAGGCCTCGGCCGCGACCCAGCTGACCGTCTACACCGCCCTTGAGGCCGAGCAGCTCAAGCGCTACAAGCAGGCTTTCGAAAAGGCCAACCCCGACATCGAGATCAAGTGGGTGCGCGACTCCACCGGCATCATCACCGCCAAGCTGCTGGCCGAGAAGGACCGTCCGCAGGCCGACGTGGTGTGGGGCCTGGCTGCTTCCAGCCTGGCCATCCTCGATCAGAACGGCATGCTCGAGGCCTATGCGCCGAAAGACCTGGGCAAGATCTCGGCCAACTATCGCGACGCCGCCAACCCGCCGGCCTGGGTGGGCATGGACGTGTGGGCCGCGACCCTCTGCTTCAACACCGTCGAGGCCGAGAAGCAGGGCCTGAGCAAGCCGGTGAGCTGGCAGGACCTGACCAAGCCTGAATACAAGGGCAAGATCGTCATGCCCAACCCGGCCTCGTCCGGCACCGGCTTCCTGGATGTGAGCGCCTGGCTGCAGACCTTCGGCGAACCGCAGGGCTGGGCCTACATGGATGCGCTGCACCAGAACATCGGCCAGTACGTTCATTCCGGCTCCAAGCCGTGCAAGCTGGCGGCCGCCGGTGAATTCCCGATCGGCATCTCCTTCGAGTACCCGGCCGTGCAGCTCAAGCGCCAGGGCGCGCCGCTGGATATCGTGCTGCCCAAGGAAGGCCTGGGCTGGGAGATCGAAGCCACCGCGGTGATCAAGGGCTCGCCGAAGGCCGATGCCGCCAGGCGCCTGGCCGACTTCTCCGCGAGCCCCGCGGCCATGGAGCTGTACAAGGAGAACTTCGCCGTGCTCGCCGCGCCGGGCATCGCCAAGCCGCAGACCGAGTTGCCGGCCGATTACGAGCAGCGCCTGATCAAGAACGACTTCGCCTGGGCCTCGAAGAACCGCGACCAGATCCTCAGTGAGTGGCGCAAGCGCTACGACGGCAAGTCCGAGAAGGTCGCCCAGCAGTAAAGCCCTCGCGCAGCGAGCCTGTTCCTGCAAGATCGTGGGAGCGGGCTTGCCCCGCTACGGCGTCACATCCGTCAGAACAGGAGCCCGCGTGATGGCAACATCCTCCCAGATTGTCAGCGACATCTTTGCCCTCTATGACCGTCATGGCAGCGCCGACTACATCGGCGAAGCCATCACCCAGGTCGAGCACATGTCCCAGGCCGCCCAGTTGGCGATGGAGGAGGGCTACGACGACGAAGTGATCCTCGCTGCCTTCTTCCACGACATCGGCCACCTGTGCGAGGGCGAGGACATGGGCGGCTATGGCATCGTCAGCCATGAGCGCATCGGCGCCGAGTACCTGCGCCGCTGCGGTTTCAGCGAGCGACTGGCGCGGCTGGTGCAGTATCACGTCGAGGCCAAGCGCTACCTGACCTTGCGCCAGCCCGGCTACTACGCTCGCCTGAGCGAGGCCAGCCGGCGCACGCTGGCCTACCAGGGCGGGGTGATGAACAACAGCGAAGCCGACGCGTTCGAGGCCGATCCTCTGTTCCGGGTGAGTCTGCGCCTGCGTGAGTGGGACGAGATGGCGAAGCTGACCGGGGTGCCCGTGATGGATCTGGAGGTGCTGAAGAGAAAGGCGCTGGCGGTACTTTGATCGATCCGTTTTCCCTTTCCGCAAGATCCCGCATCACTTCTCCAGATGCTCATGCTGTGCCTCTTACCATACTTCCCCTCCTGGCAGCCCACCCGTCGCGACGAGGAGACCTATCACCATGTCGTTCCCCATTGCGATTCTCCCCGGTGACGATAAACATGCCAGGGGGTGTGGAAGTCCCTGATATTCCAGGCTGTTTCTCGGCCGGCGAGGACCTCGACAACGCAATTGCCATGGCCCGCGAGGCCATCGAAGGCCACCTCGAACTGCTGGCCCAGGACCAGCAGGAGATTCCCAAGGCCAGCCTGGTCAGCGTGCACGCGGCGAATCCGGCCTATGCCGGCTGTACCTGGGCGCTGATCGACATCGACATCACCCGTTACCTGGGCAAGGCCGAGAAGCTCAACATCACGCTGCCGGCGTACTTGCTCACCCGCATCGACGCGTACGTGCAGAACCATCCGGAGCACAAGAGCCGTTCGGGCTTCCTGGCCGAAGCGGCGCTCAGGATCTTGCAGGGTGCAAGTGATCGGGCGCTCGCGTCCAACGGTAGGCGCACGCTGACGCACAATTCGCCATCGTTTCAGTCCGATCGAGATCTGTAGTTTTAAGGGCCGGATCAACCTGCGTTTGATTGGCGATCCGGGTGGGGGTCGATTGGCCTGTCGAGGTGATCGTCCAGTTGGTTCCAATCCTCCCCGAACAACTCCACCGGATGCATGGTCCGGTCCGCGCCGTTGCCGCATGCCAGTGCCTTGGCCGGGCAGTACAGGTCGCAGCCCCAGCAGATCCGTTCGGGATGGCTGGGGTTGCTGGGAAATCGCTTGGCCATGTTTCCCTCCATGAAGTGAATGCCTGCGCTCAGGCTATGCCGCGCATGGCCAAGGGGCTTGATCGGGGTCAATGCCGCTAGCTGATCGGCCCGGGCGCCTGCACCTGTTTCATCAGGTCGTCGTTCCAGTGGCCCTCGACCTGCACATGCGCGGCGGCGCCGAGCATCACCGCTTCGATCAGGTTGTGGTTGAGGTAGGTGTACAGCCCGGGCTGGCGGAAGGTATACAACGCCGCGCCCGCCGCGCCGCCGGGAATGAACCAGGTTTCCAGGTTGCGCTGCGGCGGGTTGGCGAACTTGCCCGAGGCCCAGACATAGTCGCCGTGGCCGCCGATCAGGTGCGGGCGGGTATCGCGGTTGGCCTGGGAGTGAACGATCAGCACGGTCTCGCCGACCTTGGCGGTGAGCGCCTGCTTGCCGGTCAGGGCACCGACGCTGCCGTTGAACACCACATGGCTGGGCACCAGCCCTTTCATCAGCTGGCTCATGTCACCGAAGCTGGCCATGGGGTTGGCGTAGCGCTTGTACTTGCCGTCCTTGTCGCGGGGGATGTAGTAGTCCTGCTCGCCGATGTACCAGACCTTGTCGTAGCGCAATGGCCGGCCCTCGGGGTCCTTCAGGCCATCGCGGGGCAGGACCATGATCGCGCCGTTCATGCCGCACACCACATGCCAGGGAATCATCGCCCCGCCCGGTGCGCAGTGGTATACGAACCCCCCGGCACGGTCGGCCTTGAAGCGCAGCTTGACCTGCTCGCCGGGCTTCACGTGGGTCAGCTCGCCGCCGCCGAGGGCGCCGGTGGAGGCGTGGAAATCGATGTTGTGCATCATGCTGTTGCTGGCTGGGTTGACCAGGGTGAGTTCCACGTAGTCGCCCTCATGCACCACCATCAGCGGGCCGGGAACCGAGCCGTTGAACGTCATGGCGTGGATGTAGGCGCCGGCGGTGTCGATGGCCAGTTCTTTCTCTTCGATGACCATGCGGAACTCGACGATCCGCGGCTTGCCCTCGGCACGCTGGGTATGAGCGTGGACTTGCGGCGGCGCCACCAGCTCGACGCTGACACGTTCCAGTTTCGCCAGGTCAACCGCCGGGTCCTGGCCCGGCACGGCGGTCGCGGCCTGGGCCAGGCCACTGCCAAGCGCCGAGGCGCCGACGCCTAGCAGCACAGTACCGGCCAGCATGCCGCGCCGGGTGAGGGACACGCCTTCTTGCTCGTTCATGGGACTTCTCCTTAAGTCGACGAAAGCCGTCGGGCACAGGAATAGCCGCTTTAAAGGTAAGGTTTATTGAGGGAGAACAAGAAGCGGAGAGGGTGGGCAATGTGTCGCAGGGGCTGAAACGAAAAAGCCCCGACATTCGTCGAGGCTTTTGAGGATGGTGCCGGCACCAGGAATCGAACCCGGGACCTACTGATTACAAGTCAGTTGCTCTACCATCTGAGCTATACCGGCACAGGGGCGTCATTATAGCGATGGATTTGGCGCTGTAAACCACTTCGTTGCATCCATCGCACATTCCCCTAAGTCACCGCGCAGAAAGGAGAATTTTCCTACCAGCCGCGGTGAATCGAGTTGACGCTTGGCTCGGGCTGGCCCGGGTTGAAGAACAGCTTGCCGTTGTCGCAGCCGCGCTTGCGGCAGCTGCCGTCGGCGTTGTGCAGGGGCAGGCCGCGGTCGCCGCCCAGTTGCATGCCGGGCATGTTCCAGTTCAGCGGGGCGGGCTTGCTCGATGGCGTGCCGCTGGCGCAGCCGGTCATGGCCAGGGCGAGGGTCAGCAGGGCGAAGGGCTTGGTGTGTTTCACGATGTTCGAGTCCGTTCCGGGATCAGTCTTTGTTCAGGATGCGCTGGATGGTGCCGCCGCAGGCCATGTAGCAGGAGTCGTAGTCATTGCCGCAACTGTAGCTGCTCCCCGTGTAGGAGGGGTAGCTCGGGTAGTAGCAACTGTGACGCGCTTCCTTCTTGCTCTTGCCGTTCTTGCAGTACTGGTAGGCCCTCATCTCGGCCTGGTGCAAGGCACGTTCGCTGTTCTCCTGCAGGCGCGCCATCTGCTGGCAGTGGTTGCGCTCGGTCGAACAGCTGTTGATGCAATTCATGCCATGCGCGCTGGGCGGTGGCGAATATCTATAGGTGTAGCTCGGGCCGCAGCCGGCCAGGGCCAAGGCCAGGCAGGCCAGCACGAGGGCGGCCAAACTGTTGTGGAAAAGTGTCATGGGTGTTGCAGTCCTTGATCATTCGTCGCTGAACTCCAGCAGGTCGCCGGGCTGGCAGTTCAGGGCGCGACACAGCTTCTCCAGGGTCTCGATCTTGAAACCCTTGATCTTGCCGTTCTTCAGCAGCGACAGGTTCGCTTCCGTGATACCGATGATTTCCGCCAGGTCCTTGGAACGCATCTTGTTCCGGGCCATGACGACGTCGAGGCGGATGATTATCGGCATAGGAAGCAGTCAGACATAACAGTTGTGTTCATCGCTGATGGTCTTGGCGTCACGCATGAGCAGCGAGAAGGCACACAGCAGGATGCCTTTCATGATCTCGTAGACAGCCTGCGATGATACACCGATCGAGAAGCTGAAGCTCCTTTCGCCGGCCGGCAGGTCGATAGCCAGGGCCAGGCCCTGCAAGGTGTAGGTCACCGGCCACAGCAACGGGGTGAAGATGCACAGCAGGCCGACCCACCACAGCAGCTTGATGTTGTCCGAGGACCAAGTCTGGCCACGGGACAGCCGATGGAAGAACAGGCCGGTCAGGCTTAGGGCAATGACGGAAATCATTGTCGGGATCATGTCCACGGCCAGTACCAGGCCGATGGCCAGGGGAGATGGCATGTAGCCGGGTTCCAGCAGCAGGGGCATCTGGTCGCCATAGGCCTGCAGGTAGCCGTTGAGCATTTCAGGGAAGTCGAAGATGCAGAGCAACGGGATGGCCGCCAACTCGACGATCGCGGTCGTCCAGGCCAGGTAGGCGGCAAATGTGCCGATGGTGCGTAGGCGCGAACGTGCATAGGCCACGGATCTACTGTTCATGGGGTGCCTCCGTACAGTGATGAATGGGGCGGATTATTCTTGAATAATTATCGTAAAACAATAATTAATTTTGTATTTTTGACTGTGGCGACGGTTTGTCGCAGGGGAAGGGGGTGAGCATGGCACAGGCCTTGCTAGTGTTCGCGAGGCCAGCCCGCTCCCACGCTGAGGAAGCTTGCCTACGCTATAGAGCAGTCGCAGGGTCATCCCTATAGGAACGACTGTGGGGAATATAATTTACGAAGCTTTCAACAGGCTTTAAGGGGATAAATCTGGAGGCGCGCAATTTTTCGCGAGAAACATTTAGTCTAACCCTATCGTTTTGACTTAATCGATCAGTTCAGCTAATCTCGTGTTCATTATGTTGAACAGCAAAGCTTTCAAGCTCCTCTCCTCCTCCCGCCTGGTTTCCCGTGAACGTCACTGGACCGGCGACCTCTAGCGCCACCCTCCCTCTACAGCCATAACCATCTCTGACTGGCGCCGATACCTGTGCACTCGGCTGCTGTCGCCCATGGGAGGGCATCATGCGTTCCTGGATCTACCTGATCGTCGCCATCACCTTCGAGGTGATCGGCACGGCGTCGATGAAACTCGCCGCCACCCATTTCCCCGTGCTGGGGCATGCCGTCATGTACGTCATGATCTGTCTGTCGTATTTCTTCCTGGCCCTGGCGGTCAAGCGGGTGCCGGTGGGTGTCGCCTACGCGCTGTGGGAAGGGTTCGGTATCGTGCTGATTACCCTGATCAGCGTGCTCTGGCTCGGCGAAAGCCTGGGCTGGACCAAGGCCCTGGGCCTGGCGGTGATGATCGCCGGTATCCTGCTGGTCAAGGCCGGCACTCGGGCCAAGGCCGTCGAGCGTGAAGGGGAGGCGGTGCCATGCTGATGCCATTTGCCTGGCTGGGCCTGGCCATCGTGCTGGAAGTCCTGGCCAACCTGCTGCTCAAGTATTCCGAGGGTTTTAGCCGCAAGGGCCTGGGCGTGGCCTCGATCCTGTGTGTGCTGGCGGCGTTCACCGCGCTGGCCCAGGCGGTCAAGGACATCGACCTGTCGCTGGCCTACGCCATCTGGGGTGGCTTCGGCATTCTTGCCACCGTGGCCATGGGCTGGGCCCTGTTCGGCCAGCGCCTGGCCGGGCGCGGCTGGCTCGGCCTGGTGCTGCTGCTGGTAGGCATGAGCTTGCTCAAACTGGCTTGACAACACCCCTGCCAGAGCGCTCGGCCGAATGGTTTATGCACAATGGGCATTGATTGCTTGCGCGAAAGGCATGCCGACCGGCGCTACCATCGGTCTTTGCGCAAAGGCCTGTTTTTACTGACTTTGCCGGCTGCAGTGGAATAAGCAAACCCGCGCAAATAGCCTCTGGATCCAACATTTGGTGACTTTCATCACAAGCTTGTTCACAGAGTTATCCACAGGCTGTCAACTGCCCTGCGGTGCTATGTCGCGCTCCCCAAGCAGCAGCAAGTTGCGAGGCGTTAGCGGGTAGTCGCAGAACACGCCGACCCTCACCGCATAGCGTTGCTCCTGAAGAAACAAGGCGCGGTCGAGCACCAGCCACAATTCCAGGGGGCGGCGGAAGAGATTGCGTACCCGCTCGAGGTTGCGCACCTCGGCCAGGCGTCGCTGGCCGGCTGCTTCCAGGAAGGCCCAGTCGGGGTTGCCGCTGATCATGACCTGCTTGAGTTCGGCCAGGTCGCGGCAGTACTGCTCGAAGGGCTTTGCCAGCCAGCTGACCGGCAGCGATGGCGTGGGCAGGTAGTCGTCTACGCCACGTTGCTGGCGCTGCAGGAGGTCGAAGCCCAGGCGGCGGGCCATGGAGCTGTCACGCTGGCGGCGGGTGCGCAGGCTGGAGGTGACCGCTTCGCTCAGCGGCAGGCCCAGGTCTTCCTGGGTCAACGCCAGACTCGAGGCTCGGGCGGCGCGGGAGAGCGGCTGATAGGCCTGGCCCTGGATGCGGTTGTAGCAGCAGGGCGCAACGGCGATCTGCCGGCAACCCTGCTGGCTTGCCAGCTGCATGAGCCGAACATGCAGGTCGCCGCAGGCGTGCAGGGCGACCACGCTCTTGTCGCCGTCCAGGTGGCGAGCGCTGTCGGCGGCCATGACGTCCTGATGCACATGGGTGGCAGGCAAGTGATGGTGCTCGCTCAGGGCCTTGCCGGCGCTGACCAGTTCGGCGTCGTACTCCAGGCAGGTCAGGCGCTGGCCGGGCTGTAGCAGGCGACGGCCCAGGTGGCCTTTGCCGGAACACCAGTCAAGCCAGTGTCGGGCGGGTTGACTGAACGTCAGGCGACGGCTGAAGGCTTCGATCTGCTGCCACTTGCGGCCAGGGACACCGACATCGAGGCGGTGGCCGGCGGGATGCAGGCCGGCGTCGGGCAGTTCGCCGACGGCGGACAGCTGCGCGGCTTTGGCGGCCAGTTGTGGGAAGGGGGCCGGGGCCTCGGGAGTGTCGAGGGACTCGGCTTGTTCGAGGGTACATTGGCGAAGCCAATGGGACAGTTCCGGGTGTTCGTCTTCCCACGCCAGGCGCAGGTGGGTGAACGGGCGTGGGTGCCACAGCGGCTGGTGCTGTGCGAGGAAGCGGTCGAGGGCCTGGAAGCGCTCGAGGAGCTGGTCGTTTTGCAGGCAGGATGTTGTGGTCATTCGAGCACCGGGGCGCGATCGAGAGGGGCTGCTGTGCAGCCCCGAGGTCTTCATGGGCTCAACGTCCCTGGCAGGCATCCACGCGCAGCCAGCGCTCCAGTACCTTGAAGCCTTGCACCAGCACGAACGAGATCACCAGGTAGAACACCCCGGCGGCAAAGAAGATCTCCACCGGCAGGTAGGTGCGGGCGATGATGGTCCGCGCCATGCCGGTTAGCTCCAGCAACGTCACGGTGCTGGCCAGGGCGCTGGCCTTGAGCATCAGGATCACTTCGTTGCTGTAGGCCGGCAGGCCGATGCGCGTGGCGCGCGGCAGCATGATGTAGAACAACGTCTTGCCCCGCGACATGCCCAGTGCACGGGCCGCCTCGATCTCGCCCTTGGGGATCGCCTGCAGGGCGCCGCGCAGGATCTCGGCGATGTAGGCGGCGGTGTGCAGGGTCATGGTCAGCACCGTGCACCAGAACGGATCGCGCAGGTACGGCCACAGCGAGCTGTTGCGCACCACTTCGAACTGGGCCAGGCCATAGTAGACCAGGAACAGCTGCACCAGCAGCGGTGTGCCGCGGAAGAAGAAGATGTAGCCGTAGGGCAGGGCGCGCACGTACCAGTGCCGCGAAGAGCGCGCGACCCCCAGCGGAATGGCCAGGATCAGGCCGGCGATGACGGCGATGGCCACCAGCTCCAGGGTCAGGGTCGCGCCCTGGGCCAGGCGCGGCAGCCACTTGATGATGACTTCCCAGTTCATTTACTCGGCCCTCATGAAGCCGCGAGCGGCGCGCTTTTCCAGGAAGTGCATGCCGATCATCGCGATGATGGTCAGGCCCAGGTAGATGCAGGCGGCGACCGCGTAGAAGGTGAACGGCTCCTTGGTCACGGTCACGCCGATCTGTGCGTGGCGCATGATTTCTTCAAGGCCGATCACCGACACCAGCGCGGTGTCCTTCATCAGGATCATGAACAGGTTGCCCAGGCCCGGCAGGGCGATGCGCCACATCTGTGGGAGGATGATCCGCGAGAGGATGCGGCCCTTGGACAGGCCCAGCGCCAGGCCCGCTTCACGGTGCCCCTTGGGAATGGCCAGGATCGCGCCGCGGAACACTTCCGTGGCGTAGGCGCCGAAGCACAGGCCCAGGGCGATGACGCCAGCGGCGAAGGCGCTGAGCTCCAGGCTTGGTATGTTCAGGGCTGCGCCGAGGCTGTTCATCAGCCCGACGGTGCCGAAGTAGATGAGCAGCACCCAAAGCAGTTCGGGTACGCCGCGCACCAACGTGGAATAGGTGCCGCCAAGCCATTGCAGCGGCTTGACCGACGAAGTCTTGGCCAAGGCGCCGAGCAGGCCCAGGGCCAGCCCCAGCAGCAAGGCGCAGAGCGCCAGTTTTACGGTCATCAGGGTACCGGCCATCATGGCCGGGCCGAATCCGTGCAGGTCGATAGTCATGGGTAAGTTTGTTCAAGGGACAGGCACCGCCATGGCGGCGATGCCTGTCGGGGCGAATCAATAGATGCTGAACGGGAAGTACTTGTCGTTGATCTTCTTGTAGGTGCCGTCGGCGACGATTTCCTTCAGCGCGGCATTGAGCTTGTTACGCAGTTCGTTGTCGCCCTTGCGCACGGCGATGCCGACCTTATCGCTTTCGTTGACCGGATCGCCCTTGAACTCGTAGTTCTTGCCGGCGTCGGATTTCAGCCAGTCGTAGTTGGCGTACTTGTCGGCGAGGATGGCGTCGACACGGCCGGAGGTCAGGTCCAGGTAGGCGTTTTCCTGGCCGTCGTAGAGGTTGACCTTGAACTCGCCATCCATGCCGCCGTTGTCATCCAGCCAGGTTGCCGCCTGGGTGGCGCGCTGGGTACCGATGGTCTTGCCCTTGAGCGAGGCGCGGTCGGTCTTGAAGTCGACGTTCTTCGGCGCGATGAACTGCTGCTTGTTCGAGTAGTACGGGTCGGTGAAGTCCACCGCCTGCTTGCGCTCATCGGTGATCGACAACGACGAGACGATGAAGTCGAACTTCTTGGCGTTCAACGCCGGGATGATGCCGTCCCAGTCGGAAGTGACCACTTCGCATTCGACCTTCATCTTGGCGCACAGGGCGTCGCCGATGTCCTTGTCGAAGCCGACGACCTGGCCGCTGGCATCCTTGTTGTTGAACGGTGGGTAAGCGGCTTCGATACCCATGCGCAGTTTCTCGGCGGCCATGGCATTGGCCGACATCACCAGCGTGGCAGCAGCTGCCAGGAGGAACTTCTTGTAGGTCTGCATGTAGTGCTCCGTTAGCGGTGGCTGGACATGAATTGCTTACAACGCGCCGAGGTCGGGTTCTCGAAGACCTGCTGCGGCGATCCTTGCTCTTCGACCAGGCCCTGGTGCAGGAAGACCACTTCACTGGACACCTGGCGGGCAAAGTTCATCTCGTGCGTCACCAGCAGCATGGTACGGCCTTCTTCGGCCAATGCGCGGATGACGTTAAGCACTTCCTGGACCATTTCCGGATCGAGCGCCGAGGTTGGCTCGTCGAACAGGATGACCTTGGGTTTCATGGCCAGGGTACGGGCGATGGCGGCACGCTGTTGCTGGCCACCGGAAAGCTGGGCGGGGTAGCTGTGGCGCTTGTCGAAGATGCCGACCTTGTTCAACAGCGCCTCGGCGTGCTCGGTGGCCTCGGCCTTGCTCTGGCCGAGCACGCGGCGCGGCGCCTCGATGATGTTGTCGAGGATCGACATGTGCGGCCACAGGTTGAAATTCTGGAAGACAAAGCCGATTTCGCTGCGCAGGCGGTTGATCTGGCGGTTGTCGGCGGCGATCAGGTCGCCGTTTTTCTGCGCCTTGAGTTTGAGGGCTTCACCGGCGACGAGGATTTCGCCCTGGTGCGGGTTCTCCAGCAGGTTGATGCAGCGCAGCAGGGTGGACTTGCCAGAGCCGGATGAGCCGAGGATGGAGATCACGTCACCGTCGCGCGCGGTCAGCGAAATGCCCTTGAGAATTTCCTGCTCGCCATAGCGTTTGTGCAGGTTGCGGATTTCCAGCGCGGGCGTGGCCTGGGCCATGTGCGGTCCTCATGTGTTCGGGTGCGTTCCCAGCTGTTGGCGGCCTTCCTGGCGAGCGCCACGCTAGCATAGCGGCGCAACGGCGGCCAACCGGGTCGCGGGGGGCTCGGGTCGCTGGTAGGACAGTTTGTCGCATCGCTGCAGTGGACTGTCGCCAGGATATCCGCATTGGCGTTTTGCCCAGCACCGGAGCCTTGATGAAAAAAGGCGCGATGGTGCCAGCTTTGCTCCGGTCTGGGAAGCCGTTTTTGGCCGGGTGGCACTGTGTTGCGTGTTATGTGGGGTCCGGGTTGCGCCCGTGGGTTGCGCTTTGCCTTGCCCTGAATGTGTGCCTGGGTGTTACCGAGGGGCACCTTTGGTGCGTTTGTAAGTGGGTATTTCAGTAATCCCAACTTGGCACGGGGGTTTGGCGACCTTTCGGCCAAGGCTTGGCACAATGCCCTGCAAGCCGCGTCGTTATTGGTTGCAGAAACATTTCAGACGAAAGCCATTCTCAGCTGGCCCGCTTATTGCCATCCGGAAACCACTGAATGCAGCGACGCCCACTCACACCCCGGCGCGCTGGCCAGTCATTCGTGTAGTCCACCTCCTTACAAAGGTAGTTTTATGAGCGGTAACAATTCCAATGACCTCGCTCAGGGGCTCAAGCAACGGCATGTGACCATGCTGTCGATTGCCGGCGTGATCGGCGCCGGCCTGTTCGTCGGCTCCGGCCATGCCATCGCTGCCGCCGGCCCTGCCGTGCTGCTGGCCTACGCCGCCGCTGGTACCCTGGTGGTGCTGGTGATGCGCATGCTCGGCGAAATGGCGGTCGCCTCGCCGGATACCGGTTCCTTCTCCACCTACGCCGACCGCGCCATCGGGCGCTGGGCTGGTTTCACCATTGGCTGGCTGTACTGGTGGTTCTGGGTCCTGGTGATCCCGCTGGAGGCCAACGCCGCCGCGGCCATCCTGCATGCCTGGTTCCCGTCGGTGGGCCTGTGGGCCTTCTCCCTGATCATCACCCTGGCGCTGACCGTCACCAACCTGTTCAGCGTGAAGAACTACGGTGAGTTCGAGTTCTGGTTCGCCCTGCTCAAGGTGCTGGCGATCATCGGTTTCATCGTCGTCGGTTGCGCGGCCATGTTCGGCATGGTGCCGAGTAGCCAGGTCAGCGGCGTCAGCCATCTGTTCGATACCCAGGGCTTCATGCCCAACGGCCTGGGCGCGGTGCTGGCCGCGATGCTGACCACCATGTTCTCGTTCATGGGTACCGAGATCGTCACCATTGCCGCCGCCGAGTCGAAAGACCCGGGCAAGCAGATCAGCAAGGCCACCAACTCGGTGATCTGGCGTATCTGCCTGTTCTACCTGGTGTCGATCTTCCTGGTCGTGGCCATGGTGCCGTGGAACGATCCGGCCCTGGCCGAGAAAGGCTCCTACCAGACTGTCCTTAGCCTGATCGGCGTGCCGAATGCCAAGCTGATCGTCGACATCGTCGTGCTGATCGCCGTGACCAGCTGCCTGAACTCGGCGCTGTACACCTCCTCGCGCATGCTGTTCTCCCTGAGCAAGCGTGGCGACGCCCCGGCCATCGCCCAGCGCACCACCAAGGCGGGCACCCCGCACTGGGCCGTGCTGCTGTCCACTGCCGCAGCCTTCCTGTGCGTGTTCGCCAACTTCCTGGCCCCGGCCGCGGTGTTCGAGTTCCTGCTGGCAAGCTCCGGCGCCATCGCCCTGCTGGTGTACCTGGTGATCGCCGTGTCGCAACTGCGCATGCGTGCCCAGCGTGAGGCGAAGGGCGAGAAGATCTCGTTCAAGATGTGGATGTTCCCGGGCCTGACCTGGGCGACCATCGCTTTCATCATCGCCATTCTGGTGGTGATGGGCCTGCGTGAAGACCACCGTGCCGAGATCATCGCCACGGCGATCCTGAGCATTGGCGTGGTGGCGGCTGGCCTGTTGCTGCACCGCAAGCGCGGCGCTGCTGCGCGGGTGGCGCTGGATAGCTGATCCGTTGGCGTGAAATGCAAAGGCCGCGTCCTGTGAGGGGCGCGGCCTTTTTGTTTGACTTGTGCGGGGGTGGGGGCGACTCAGCCGAACTGCTTCTGCTGTTGCTGCTGCCTGGCCACGACTTCCGAGGCAGTGACATAGGCGTCCTGGAACTCGTCGCTTTCCAGCCAGGCCATGGTCGCGTCCTCGTCGGCACCGTCGAGCCATTTGCGGTAGGCGGTGAACACCAGGACGATGTAGTCGGTGGCGTGTTCTTCCTTGTGGCCCTTGAGCACCAGTGCCAGCAGCGGGTCGACCAGGAATACCGAGATCATCGGCACCAGGCCGTTTTCCTGGGCTTGCTTCATCTTTTCGAACAGGCTGTTGTAGCTGCCCGACTCCATGGCCTTGTTGAACACCTGCTCGACGCTGGCGCTGTCACCGGCGCTGGCCTTGACCGCCTGGCCGCTGCGCACCATGCGATTCTGCTTGGCCTTGGTGGCGGCGCGCTTGGCGCGTTTCTGTTGTTTGGTGTTGGTGGCCATGGGTGGATCCTTGGGGTGTCTGGTAAAGGCGCGTATTGAAGCGTAGTTGCCAGGGAAACCCAAGCAGGTATTCGAGATCGCCGGGGGCGCAACGCGCCCCCGGGGCTTAACTGACTAGCGCCTCCGGCTCATCCTCCTCGAAGCCCCGCGAAGCCCGCCCGACCAGCAACGGATCCGGCGCATGCGCCACGCTGTGATCCTTACCCGGATAATCCAGCGAATGCAGGAAGTGGCGAATGCAGTTGATCCGTGCCCGCTTCTTGTCGTCCGACTTGATTACCGTCCACGGTGCATCGGCGGTGTCGGTGTGGAAGAACATCGCTTCCTTGGCCGCGGTGTAGTCCTCCCACTTGTCCAGCGACTTGATGTCGATGGGCGACAGCTTCCAGTGCTTGAGCGGATCGTCACGGCGCGAAATGAAGCGGCGCAACTGCTCCTCGCGGTTCACCGAGAACCAGAACTTGAACAGCAGGATGCCGCTGTTGCACAGCATGCGCTCCAGCTCCGGCGCTTGGCGCATGAATTCCAGGTACTGCAGGGGCGAGCAGAAGTCCATGACCTTCTCGACCCCGGCGCGGTTGTACCAGGAGCGGTCGAAGAACACCATTTCGCCGGCTGTGGGCAGGTGCTGGACGTAGCGCTGGAAGTACCACTGCCCCTTCTCCTGCTCGGAGGGCTTCTCCAGCGCGACGATGCGCGCGCCGCGCGGGTTCAGGTGCTCCATGAAGCGCTTGATGGTGCCGCCCTTGCCGGCGGCGTCACGGCCCTCGAACAGCACGACGATGCGCTGGCCGGTTTCCTTCACCCAGTTCTGTACCTTGAGCAGCTCGATCTGCAGGTCATGCTTGGCCTTCTCATAGTCCTGGCGGCGCATGCGCGTGCGGTAGGGGTAGTTGGCCGGCAGGCGAGCGGAGGTGCTGTCTTCGTTGCTGCCTTTGCGGGCGTTCGCCACTTCCAGGGCGGCGGGCTGCTGGCTGACCTGGGTAATGGTCTCTTGCGCGGCGGTGCTGGTGGCCGGCTTGCGCTGGCGTGGGCGACGAGGGCGAGGGGCTGGCTTGGGGTTGCTGGCGGCCTCGGCGGGCGCTGGCAGGAGGAGGGTGGCGGATTCTTCGCTCATGGAGGTCCTTGCGGGGGTCGGTCGAATGTCCACCTTCCATCCTATGCAGGAGCAAAGGGAGGCATTTTGATATCGATCAACCAGGGGCGAAGGATTCCTGGGGTAAAACGGTAGGCAACAAAAAACCCGCACTAGGCGGGTTTCTTGTGTCGCTTCGGGTAACTTTGCAACCACCAGAAGCTTGAAGGTGGTGCCCAGAGACGGAGTCGAACCGCCGACACGAGGATTTTCAATCCTCTGCTCTACCGACTGAGCTATCTGGGCGACGGGGTGAATTAAATAGATTTTCTCAGAGGCCGTCAACGACTTTTTCAAAAAAATTTAAATTAATTCCGTCGCTTACGATTCGTGGGTCAATTCGAGGGCGGAACGTAGCCTTCGGCCTGGGCGTAATCCTCGCCGGCGAAGAACTTGTCCATCTCGGCCTGGATGAATTTGCGGTCTTCGGCATTCATCATGTTCAGGCGCTTTTCGTTGATCAGCATGGTCTGGTGGTCCTGCCACTCCTTCCAGGCTTTCTGCGAGATGTGCTCGAAGATGTCCTGGCCCTTGGCGCCCGGGTAGGGCGGGCGGTCGAGGCCTGGGAGTTCTTCGTTGTACTTGCGGCACTTCACGGTGCGGGTCATGGCTTATCTCCTGCAATCAGTTCGTCGGCCGCGCGTTGCAGCAGCTTCTTGACCGGGGCGGCGAGGCCCAGGCGCGGCGGGGTGGCGAGGTTATACCAGAGCCAGTCGGGCTCGGCCACGTACGAGCCGACGGGCTCGACACGCACCAGCCAGGGTTCGATGGCCAGTTGGAAATGGCTGAAGGTGTGGGTCAGGCCGTCCAGGGCCTGGCTGCCGTTCAGGCGCAGGCCGTGCTGGTACGCGAGGTCGTCGAGCTGTTCCAGGCTGTCCAGCTCCGGCAGGCTCCATAGTCCGCCCCACAGGCCGGTGGAGGGCCGGCGATAGAGCAGGATCGCGCCTTCGTGGTTGGTCAGCAGCGGCATCAGGGTCTTGCGCTGGGGCAGGGCCTTGCGCGGCTTGGGCTCGGGGTAGCGGGTCTCTTCGCCATGCAGGTGTGCCTCGCAACCCCTTTGCAGCGGGCAGATCAGGCAACTGGGCTTGCTGCGGGTGCACAGCGTGGCGCCCATGTCCATCATGGCCTGGGTGAAGTGGTTGACCCGGGTCATCGGTGTGAAGCGTTCGGCGGTGGCCCAGAGCTGGTTGGCCACTTTGGGCTCGCCGGGGTAGCCGGCCTGCGCGGTGAAGCGGGCCAGCACGCGCTTGACGTTGCCGTCGAGGATCGGTGCGCGGATGCCCATGCTGATGCTGGCGATGGCGCCCGCCGTGGAGCGCCCGATGCCGGGCAATTCGGTGAGTTGCTCGACGCTGCGTGGGAACTCGCCGCCATGCTGCTCGACAACGATCTTCGCGGCTTTTTGCAGGTTACGGGCGCGGGTGTAGTAGCCAAGGCCCGTCCACAGGTGCAGCACCTCGTCCTCCGGCGCCTCGGCCAGAGCCTGCACGGTCGGCAGCGCCTGCATGAAACGGTCGAAGTAGTTGAGCACGGTGCTGACTTGCGTCTGCTGCAGCATGATTTCGGAGACCCACACCCGATACGGGGTGATGCCCTGTTGCCAGGGCAGGTCGTGGCGGCCGTGCTGGTCGTACCAGTCCAGCACGGCGCTGGAGAACTGCTGGGGGCTCATCGTTTGAACAGCCCCTTGAGCGCATCTTTGAGTTCCGGGCTCACCTTGTCTCCGAGTTTCTCTTCGAGTTTTTCATCGATCTTGTCCTTCAGGCGGTTGCCGGCCAGCTTCGCGGCGACCTTGCCCAGGCCGTCCTGGTCCAGGCGGCAGGCCTTGGCGCCCAGCTCCAGCGGGCCACGGCAGCGCAGCGGTACTTCGACACCGGTAAAGCGCTCGTTGACCTGGCAGGCCGGGTCGGGCATGGCGCGCTGGTCGCCCTCGACGATCACACCGACGTTGTAGTCCATGCCCAGCACGCGCAGGTCGAGGTCGCCATGGCCGTTGACGGTCAGGCCCGGGATGCGTGCCTTGAGGTCCGGGTTGCTGGCTACGCCGTTACGCACCACCAGGCTGCCGCGCAGTTCCTGGAACGGCGTGTCCTTGCCCCGTTGTTCGCCGCTGAGCTGCTTGCGGTTGAGGGTGGCGATGGCCTGGCACAGCTGCTGTTCCAGGTTGGCGTTGACCAGCACACCATCATTGATGGTGAAGCTGGCGTTGCCGTTGAGGGTATCGACCAAGGCTTTCTGGCTGTTGCCGGTGGCGGTCAGGTCGCTGTTCAGGGTCAGCAGGCCCTTGACCGGCGGCGCCTGGTCCGGGCTTTCGCGCTTGATGAAGTGCTCCACCGGCACGCGACTGATCTTGGCGTTCACGCCGATCTGCGGCACGGCAGGGCGTACGTCGACAGTGCCCTTGGCCTCGAAGGTGCCGTTGTACAGGCCGCCGCGCAGGGTCTGCAGGGTGACCAGGCCGGCCTGGCCGCTGGCGGTCAACTGCGCGTCGCTGATCGGCAGCTTGTCCAGGGTCAGCGCGCCGAACGACAGGTCGGCCTGCAGGTCCAGGGCGCGCAGGCGGTCGACCGGCAACAGCTTGTCGTTGCTCCAGGCCACCTGGGTCGGAGCGTCGGGCAGTGGTGTGGTGCCCGCGCCAGCGACGGCGGTGGCTTCCTGCTGCTTGACCTCGGCCTGGCGCGCTGCCGTGGCGCCCTTGGCCTCTTCGCTTTTGGCCGGCAGGTAGCGATCGGCGTTGAACGTGTCGGCTTTGAGGCGCACACGCAACGCTTGCTTGGCGAAGTCGTCCACGGCGACACGGCCGGTGAAGGTGCTGTCGTCCAGCTTCACCGCCAGGTCTTCCAGGGCCAGGCTGTTCTGCGTGCCCTGCAGGCGGGTGACCAGCTCCAGTTTCTTGAATGCCGCCGGGTCAGCGGTGGCCGGCAGCGGGTGGCCGATGCCGTCGAGGAAGCTGCGCAGGTCGAACTGGGCGATGGACAGGCCGCCGCTGACCTGCGGGGCCTTGTCGAGATCACGCACGTTCAGCTCGCCCAGGGCACGCAACTGGTTGGCCGAGACCTTCAGGCCGCTCCAGGACGCGACATTGGCCGCCAGGTCGACCAGCACCTGCCCTTGGGCAACGAAGGTCAGGGTCTTGCCGGAGAGCGGCTCGCCCGAGGTTTCGCCGGACAGACGCATGTCCTCGAGGTTGTAGCGCTTGAGCTTGCGGTCGAAGCGCAGCTCGCCGGTCAGCTCGGTGCGCGCCTTGATGTTCGGCTGGCTGGCGCTGAGGAAGGCGCTGGCCTTGAGCGCGATGTTCGCGCCTTCGTGCACGGGACCTGTGCTCAGCTGGATGCTTTCGGCGCCATAGGTCTGTCCGGCTTTCTCGTCGGTGTAGAGCACGCGGGCGTTATTGACGGTCAGGCTGTCGATGTCGAGCTTGACCGAGTGCTCGCTGGCTTCCGAGTTGGCTGGTGTGGCGGCTGGCGTTTCAGTCGGCGTGCTCGCCGACGCGCCTGCGACGGTCGGCTGCGGCAGTGGCTTGCCGATGTCTTCCCAGTTGCCATGGCCGTTGGCGTCGCGGGTCAGGGTCAGGTTGAGGCCCTCGACCCGCACATCGCTCATCTGCACCTCGCGGCGCAGCAGCGGCAGTACGCGCACTGACAGGCCGAGCATCTGCAGGTCGGCGAACGGCACCTTGGGGTTGTTCAGCGTGGCGATGCTTGCTTCGTGCAGTTCCAGGCCCAGCCAGGGGAACAGGCTCCAGCCGATGTCGCCGTTGAGGGTCAGTTCCACATGGGCCTTGTCGCGGGCCAGCTTGCGGATTTCATCTTTGTAGTCGTTGGGATCGAAGAGGTGGGTCAGGGCGAAGCCCAGCGCCACGATGATCAGCAACAACCCGAGAAGTCCCAGCCCCAGGATTTTGCCGAACGCTTTCATGGGCGAGTCCTTGTAGTCCGATTTAGAAATTCAGCGGCGAGTATAGCGCCGTGGCACTTGGCTCTGCGTATCCGACATTTCGACAGTGGCAATGGCGGCAGTTCATTTATTGCCTGTTCGGGCCTCATCGCCGGCAAGCCGGCTCCCACGCCGATCGCGCTTGCCTCAAGGCTTGCGCTGTTCCTGTGGGAGCCGGCATGCCGGTGATGCAGGCGCCCCCGATACAGGGTTGATCGTTTCAGTTGACGAAAAAAACACGATATCAGATTGCTTTCATGTCACCCCCTGCTGGTAATCTTGCGCCCGCCCGTGGAGTCCCCGCGACCCATTGTCGCGGGGTGCCAGCCCAAGCGGCCGGGCTGCCTTGCGTGCAGCCGAAGCAGAGCCGTCCATGCGCACAGCCCACCTACAAAAGGAACAATCCATGAACAGCAGTATCACGTCGGGGACGGTGGCGAGCGCGCCGGGCTTCCTGTCGAAGGAGCGCATCATCGCCCGTCCGGGCTTCAATCGCTGGCTGGTGCCGCCGGCGGCCCTGGCGATCCACCTGTGCATCGGCATGGCCTATGGCTTTTCGGTGTTCTGGCTGCCGCTGTCCCAGGCCTTGGGTGTCAGCGCACCGGTGGCCTGCGCCGCCGACATGGGCTTTGTCGCCCGACTGTTCAGCGCCGAGTGCGACTGGCCAATCTCCATGCTCAGCTGGATCTACACCCTGTTCTTCGTGTTCCTCGGCTGCTCGGCCGCGGTGCTCGGCGGCTGGCTGGAGCACGCCGGCCCGCGCAAGGCCGGCCTGGTATCGGCGCTATGCTGGTGCGGTGGCCTGCTGATCTCGGCGATCGGCGTGAAGACCCACCAGTTGTGGCTGATGTGGCTGGGCTCGGGGGTGATCGGTGGGATCGGCCTGGGTCTGGGCTACATCTCGCCGGTGTCGACGCTGATCAAGTGGTTCCCGGACAAGCGCGGCATGGCCACCGGCATGGCGATCATGGGCTTTGGCGGGGGTGCCATGGTGGGCGCGCCGCTGGCCACCGCACTGATGGGCCATTTCTCCAGCCCGACCGAAGTGGGCGTATGGCAGAGTTTCGTGGCCATGGCCGCGATCTACTTCGTGTTCATGACCGCCGGCGCCCTGGCCTACCGCGTGCCGCCGACCGGCTGGAAGCCTGAAGGCTGGACGCCGCCGGCGAAGAAGGCCAACGCCATGGTCACCGATCGTCACGTGCACGTCAGCGTGGCCTGGAAGACCCCGCAGTTCGCCCTGGTGTGGCTGGTGCTGTGCCTGAACGTGTCGGCCGGTATCGGCATCCTGGGCATGGCCTCTCCGCTGTTGCAGGAAGTGTTTGCCGGCAAGCTGCTGGGCAACGAACTGACGTTCAGCGAACTGAACGCCGCGCAGCTGGCGCAGATCGCCGCCATTGCCGCCGGCTTCACCGGGCTGTTGAGCCTGTTCAACATCGGCGGGCGCTTCTTCTGGGCGTCGTTCTCCGACTACATCGGCCGCAAGAATACCTACTTTGCCTTCTTCGCCCTGGGCGTGGGCCTCTACAGCCTGGTGCCGAACATGGGGCACATCGGCAACGTGGCGCTGTTCGTGGCGGCGTTCTGCATCATCCTGTCGATGTACGGCGGCGGTTTCGCCACCGTCCCGGCGTACTTGGCCGACCTGTTCGGCACACAGATGGTCGGCGCCATCCATGGTCGCCTGCTGACGGCCTGGGCGGCGGCAGGCGTGCTCGGCCCAGTGCTGATCACCTACCTGCGCGAGGCGCAGCTGGCTGCGGGCGTGGAGCGCGCGGCGGCTTACGACATGACCTTGTACATTCTCGCCGGCCTGCTGGTGCTGGGCTTCATCTGCAACATGTTGGTGCGGCCGGTAGCGGACAAGTACTTCATGACCGATGCCGAACTGGCTGCCGAGCGAGCGCTGAGCCATGACAAGGGTGTCGATTCGGCACGCTCGCTGGAGTGGCATGCGGCGCCGGGCAGCCTGCCGTTGGTGCTGCTGGCCTGGGCCGTGGTGGTGATTCCGCTGGCCTGGGGGGTGTGGATCACCTTGCAGAAGACGGCGGTGCTGTTTCACTGAGTTAGCTGGCCCTGGGGGCGCTTTGCGCCCCTTTCGCGACACAAGGCCGCTCCCACAGGCATTGCGTACCTTCAGGCTCACGAGGCTCCTGTGGGAGCGGCCTTGTGTCGCGATGGGCTGCGAAGCAGCCCCCAAAGGTACTTGTATAGACCTGTAGGCCCGTCCCGCCCCCGTAATTACTAGCCCTGCCATATGTCATCCGCGTTTCAAGCCGGCGCGTTCTGGGCCTATAATGGAGCCCTTTTCGCCCAATGATTTTGCGGAGCTGGTGATGGTCGAACGTAAGGCTTCCGTCGAGCGCAATACCCTGGAAACCCAGGTCAAGTGCTCGATCAACCTCGATGGCAGCGGCAAGGCCCGATTTGAAATCGGCGTGCCTTTCCTTGAACACATGCTCGACCAGATCGCCCGGCATGGGCTGATCGACCTGGACATCGAGTGCAAGGGCGACCTGCATATCGACGATCACCATACCGTCGAGGACGTTGGCATCACCCTCGGCATGGCGTTCGCCCAGGCCATCGGCGACAAGAAAGGCATCTTCCGCTATGGCCATGCCTATGTGCCGCTGGACGAAGCGTTGTCGCGCGTGGTCATCGACTTCTCGGGGCGCCCGGGCCTGCAGATGCATGTGCCCTACACCCGCGCCACCGTCGGCGGCTTCGATGTCGACCTGTTCCAGGAGTTCTTCCAGGGCTTCGTCAACCACGCCCTGGTGACCCTGCACATCGACAACCTGCGTGGCCACAACACCCACCACCAGATCGAGACCGTGTTCAAGGCTTTCGGCCGCGCCCTGCGCATGGCCGTCACCCTCGACGAGCGCATGGCCGGGCAGATGCCGTCCACCAAAGGGTGCCTGTAAATGCAGACGGTAGCCGTAATCGACTATGGCATGGGCAACCTGCACTCGGTGGCCAAGGCCCTCGAGCACGTGGGCGCCGGCAAGGTGCTGGTGACCAGCGACGCCGCGGTGATTCGTGAAGCCGACCGCGTGGTGTTCCCCGGCGTCGGCGCGATCCGCGACTGCATGGCCGAGATCCGCCGCCTGGGCTTTGACAGCCTGGTGCGCGAGGTCAGCCAGGACCGTCCGTTCCTCGGTATCTGCGTGGGCATGCAGGCGCTGCTCGACCACAGCGAAGAAAACGATGGCGTCGATTGCATCGGCCTGTTCCCCGGCCAGGTGCGCTTCTTCGGTAAAGACCTCAAGGAAGACGGCGAGCACCTGAAGGTGCCGCACATGGGCTGGAACGAAGTGAGCCAGACCATTGACCACCCGCTGTGGCATGACATCCCTGACCGGGCGCGCTTCTACTTTGTGCACAGCTACTACATCAACGCCGGCAAGCCGGGCCAGGTCGTCGGTCGCGGCCACTATGGCGTCGACTTCGCCGCCGCGCTGGCCGATGGCTCGCGCTTTGCCGTGCAGTTCCACCCGGAGAAGAGCCATACCCATGGCCTGCAGCTGCTGCAGAACTTCGTCGCCTGGGACGGGCGCTGGTAAATGAGCCGATCGAAGACCAAGGCCCCGATCATCACGCTGACGCCGGAGCAGGAGCGCGACGCGCTCGACACGCTCAAGCGTTTCCTCGAAGACCGCTTCGAGCTGCAGCTGGGGTCGTTCGAGGTGGCCGAGGTCCTCGAGCTGTTCAGCAAGGAAATTGCACCCCATTACTACAACAGGGCGATTGCCGATGTTCAACTGCACCTCAAGGAGCGGTTCGAGAGCATCGAAAGCGACCTGTGGGCGCTCGAGAAGCCCTGAACCCAACGAACAAGACAGGTTGCCAAGATGCTGATTATCCCCGCTATCGATCTCAAGGACGGTGCCTGCGTACGCCTGCGCCAAGGCCGCATGGAAGACTCCACCGTATTCTCCGACGACCCGGTGAGCATGGCCGCCAAATGGGTCGAGGGTGGCTGCCGTCGCCTGCACCTGGTCGACCTGAACGGCGCCTTTGAAGGCCAACCGGTCAACGGTGAAGTGGTCACTGCCATCGCCAAGCGCTACCCGAACCTGCCGATCCAGATCGGCGGCGGCATCCGCTCGTTGGAAACCATCGAGCACTACGTCAAGGCCGGCGTCAGCCACGTGATCATCGGCACCAAGGCGGTCAAGCAGCCCGAGTTCGTCGCCGAAGCGTGCAAGGCCTTCCCGGGCAAGGTCATCGTCGGTCTTGATGCGAAAGACGGCTTCGTCGCCACCGACGGCTGGGCCGAAGTGAGCTCGGTGCAGGTCATTGACCTGGCCAAGCGTTTCGAGGCCGATGGCGTCTCGGCGATCGTCTACACCGACATCGCCAAGGACGGCATGATGCAGGGCTGCAACGTGCCCTTCACCAAGGCCTTGGCCGAAGCCACCTCGATCCCGGTGATCGCCTCGGGCGGCATCCACAACCTGGGCGACATCAAGGCCCTGCTGGACGCCAAGGCCCCCGGCATCATCGGCGCCATCACCGGCCGCGCCATCTACGAAGGCACCCTCGACGTCGCCGAGGCCCAGGCCTTCTGCGACAACTATCAAGGCTAAGGAGCGACCATGGCACTGGCCAAGCGCATCATCCCTTGCCTGGACGTGGACAACGGCCGGGTGGTCAAGGGCGTCAAGTTCGAGAACATCCGCGATGCCGGCGACCCGGTGGAGATTGCCCGGCGCTACAACGAGCAGGGCGCGGACGAGATCACCTTCCTGGACATCACCGCCAGCATCGATGGCCGTGACACCACCCTGCATACCGTCGAGCGCATGGCCAGCCAGGTGTTCATCCCGCTGACCGTCGGTGGCGGCGTGCGTACCGTGCAGGACATCCGCAACCTGCTCAACGCCGGTGCCGACAAGGTCTCGATCAACACCGCGGCAGTGTTCAACCCTGAGTTCGTGGGTGAGGCGGCGGACCGTTTCGGTTCGCAGTGCATCGTCGTTGCCATCGACGCCAAGAAGGTTTCTGGACCGGGCGAAACGCCGCGCTGGGAGATCTTTACCCATGGCGGGCGCAAGCCGACCGGGCTGGATGCCGTCGAGTGGGCGAAAAAGATGGAAGGCCTGGGCGCCGGCGAGATCCTGCTGACCAGCATGGACCAGGATGGCATGAAGAACGGCTTCGACCTCGGTGTTACCCGGGCGATCAGCGATGCGTTGGGGATTCCGGTGATTGCCTCCGGTGGCGTGGGCAACCTGCAACACCTGGCGGACGGAATTCTGGAAGGCCACGCCAGCGCGGTGCTGGCGGCGAGTATCTTCCACTTTGGCGAGTACACGGTGCCTGAGGCGAAGGCCTATATGGCTTCGCGTGGGATCGTCGTTCGCTGACAGAGCGCTGGGAGGGCTTCGCCCTCCTTTCGCGACACAAGGCCGCTCCCACAAGTACAGCACTGCACCTGAGGCTGGCGTCGTGCCTGTGGGAGCGGCCTTGTGTCGCGAAAGGGCCGCGAAGCGGCCCCAGAGGCATCACCCGTGGTTCTTGCCAAGCAAGGCATGGTAAAGCTCGGTATCCCCAAGAATCCCCACCACCTTGTCGTTATCCTGCAGCACCAGCTTGTTGCCGGTCTGGTAACGAATCTGCAGCGCCTCGCGCATGCCGATATCGGCGTGCACCACGGTCGGCCTGCGCTCCAGCAGCTCCACATCCTGCCCCGGTGCCCAGTTCTGCATATCCAGCCCGTTCTGGCCCTGGCGCGCGCGCTTGAGCGAGCCTCCCTCGCCGAGGTCCAGCCATGAGTCGATTCCCGGGTCCAGGCACACCGAGCCGTTGACCCGCTTGCACTGGTCCAGGCTGCGCATCAGGCTGCGGCCGCACAGCACGTTGAGCGGGTTGGTGTGGGCGACGAAGGTACGCACGTACTCGTCGGCCGGGTTGAGCACGATGTCTTCCGGCTTGCTGTACTGGATGATCCGCCCGTCCTTCATGATCGCGATACGGCTGCCCAGCTTCAGGGCCTCGTCGAGGTCGTGGCTGACGAAGACGATGGTCTTGCTCAGCTTGCTCTGCAGGGCCAGCAGTTCGTCCTGCAGGCCCTGGCGGATCAGCGGGTCAAGGGCCGAGAACGGTTCGTCCATCAGCAGGATGTCGGCGTCCATCGCCAGCGCCCGGGCCAGGCCGACGCGCTGCTGCATGCCACCCGAGAGTTCATCCGGCTTCTTGTTTCGCCACTGGGTCAGGCCCACCAGCTCGAGCTTTTCATCCACCAGCTTGCGCCGTTCCTTCTCGGGACGGCCCTGCATCTCCAGGCCAAAACTGATGTTCTCGCGCACCGTCAGCCAGGGCATCAGGGCGAACTTCTGGAACACCATGGCGATGCGCTTGGTGCGCATCATTTTCAGCTCCGCCGGGGTGCAGTGGGCGATGTCGATGTGCTTGCCTTCATGCTCGACGAACAGCTTGCCGCGGCTCACGGTGTTGAGGCCGTTGATGCAGCGCAGCAAGCTGGATTTGCCAGAGCCGGACAGGCCCATCAGCACGCAGATCTCGCCCTTGTTGATGTCCAGGTTGGCCTTCTCGACACCGACCACCAGCCCGGTTTGCTTGAGGATCTGCTCGCGGGTCTTGCCCTGGTCGAGCAGGGCCAGGGCCTCGCGCGGCTTGCTGGAGAAAATGACGTCGACGTCTTCGAAACGAATGATGCTCATGCCTCACCCCTTACCGGCAGCTCCGGTTGCTTGCAGATACGGTCGAGCATGATTGCCAGCAGCACGATGGCCAGGCCCGCTTCGAAGCCCAGGGAGATATCGGCGGTGTTCAGTGCGTTGACCACGGGTTTGCCCAGGCCGTCGGCGCCGACCAGGGCGGCAATCACCACCATCGACAGCGACAGCATGATGCATTGCGTCACGCCGGCGGCGATGCTCGGCATGGCGTGGGGCAGTTCGATACGGGTCAGCAACTGGCGGCGCGAGCAACCGAAGGCCTTGCCGGCGTCCATCAGTTCCTGCGGCACGTCGCAGATGCCCAGATAAGTGAGGCGGATGGGCGCGGCGATGGCGAACACCACGGTGGAAATCAGTCCTGGCACCACGCCCAGGCCGAACAGGGTCAGGGTCGGGATCAGGTAGACGAAGGTGGGCACGGTCTGCATCAGGTCCAGCACCGGGCGCATGGCGGTGTAGAACATTGGTTTGTGCGCGGCGGCGATGCCCAGCGGCACGCCGATGACCACGCAGACCACCGTGGCGAAGGTGACCTGCGCCAGGGTTTCCATGGTTTCCTGCCAGTAGCCCAGGTTGAGGATCAGCAGGAACGACAGGGCGACGAAGACGGTGAGGGCCCACTTGCGCTGGATCAGGTGCGCGAGGGCGGCGAACAGGGCGATGAGCACGAACGGGTTGAACCAGGTCAGGGCGCTGGTGACCCCATGGATCATGAATTCCAGGCCTGCGGCGATGGCGTCAAAGTAACTGGCGCCGTTCTGGGTCAACCATTCGACGAATGAGGCGATGTACTGCCCCAGGGGTATTTTCTGATCGATAAGCATGATAGCGAGCTTCCACCTGCAAAGATTGAAATCAGTCCGGGGCGGGCACGGTCCCGCCCCGAGGTGTTGCCATTGCGTCTTGCGTTATTGCGTCAGTTTGGCCTTGGCCGCCTCGAGGCCGGGCTTGCCGTCCACGGTGGTCACGCCGGCCAGCCAGGCATCCAGCTTGCCGGGGTTGTCCTTGAGCCATTTCTTGGCCGCCGCCTCGGGTTTCATCTTGTCGTCCAGGACATAGCCCATCATGGTGCTTTCATCCTTGAGCTCGAACGACAGGTTCTTCAGCAACTGGCCGACGTTGGCGCATTCCTGCGCATAGCCCTTGCGGGTGTTGGTGAGCACGGTGGCCTTGCCGAAATCGGGACCGAAGTAGGCGTCCCCGCCGGTCAGGTACTGCATCTTGAAGCGGGTGTTCATCGGGTGTGGTTCCCAACCGAGGAACACGATCGCCTCGTCGCGCTTCTGCGCCCGCTCTACCTGGGCGAGCATGCCGGCCTCGCTGGACTGCACGATCTGGAAACCGGCGTCCTTCAGGCCGAAGGCGTTGTCGTCGATCATCTTCTGGATGGTGCGGTTGCCGTCGTTGCCGGGTTCGATGCCGTAGATCTTGCCCTTGAGCTCCTGCTTGAACTTGGGCAGGTTGGCGAAATCCTTCAGGCCCTTGTCATACAGGGCCTGGGGCACGGCCAGGGTGTACTTGGCGTTCTCCAGGTTGGCGCGCACGGTCTCGACGGTGCCGGCGTCGCGGTACTGCTTGATGTCGTTCTCCATGGTCGGCATCCAGTTGCCGAGAAACACGTCCAGGTCCTTGCCGGTGGCCAGCGACTTGTAGGTCACCGGTACCGAGATCATGGTGGTGTGGGTCTTGTAGCCCAGGGCTTCGAGCACGACGCTGGTGGTCGCGGTGGTGACCGTGATGTCGGTCCAGCCGACATCCGAGAAACGCACCGTCTGACACTGCTCGGGTTCGGCGGCCTGGGCCAGCAGCGGAGCGGACAGCAACGCGACCAGCAACAGCTTGGGTGAAGCTTTCATGGATGGACTCCTGTGATTTTATCTTCGGGTTCGCGTGGGTCGCCGGGCGTTCTCAGGGCTCCGGTCGACCAGGCCTGCAGAGGGCAGGATGCGAGGCCGTGCAATACGAGTCGCTTTCGATAATCCTCCAGCGTTCGGCAATCGCCTACTGGTGGCGTCGTATCCAGTACAGGACGGGTCGCATCCAGTACGGACGATGTCGCAACTGGATTTTTCCACCCCCCGGCCTCGGTTTTTGCGGCGTCCCGGCGCTGGAAAACGGCGCACGCAGGGCCGGTGCAGTGGCGGCGCTGCTGGACAAAAGTACGTCGGTTGCAGACGGCGAGGGGGTGGGCAAAAGCCCGATGATGCGAGCATTCCGAGGCGGCTCGAGCTTTCAGCCTAGCAGTTGCGCAAGGCGGTGTTCGGCGCTGCGAGACAAGCCCATCAAGAGGTGATGCGACAATGGCCATCAGCGTGTTCGACCTGTTCAAGATCGGTGTCGGGCCTTCCAGCTCACACACCGTCGGCCCCATGCGCGCCGGCGCGCTGTTCGTCCAGGGGCTGCGCGAGCGCGGTGAGCTGGAGCGGGTGCGGCGCGTCGAAGTGAGGCTGTATGGCTCGCTGTCGGCCACCGGTGTCGGTCACGGCACCGACAACGCCACGATCATGGGCCTGATGGGCGAATGGCCCGACGCCATCGACCCCAGCCAGATCACCCCGCGCATCGCCGACCTGCGCGAAACCAACGTGCTCAAGCTCGACAACCACCTGCCCATCGAGTTCGTCTGGGCCCGCGACATGCTGCTGCTGGACGAGAACCTGCCGTACCACCCCAATGCCATGACCCTGATCGCCGAAGGTGAGGCGGGCGAGCTGCACCGCGACACCTATTACTCGGTGGGCGGCGGTTTCGTGGTCGATGCCGCCCAGGCCGCCAGCGGCGTGCTGGACGCCGACCAGACCGTGCTGCCCTACGACTTCGACAGCGCCGCCGAACTGCTGCGCCTGTGCAAGCAAAACGACCTGCGCGTGTCGCAATTGATGCTGGAGAACGAAAAGGTCTGGCGCAGCGAAGCGGAGATCCGCGCCGGCCTGCTCAAGCTCTGGCAAGCCATGCAGGAGTGCGTGAACAACGGCCTCAAGCATGAAGGCATCCTCCCGGGAGGGCTCAATGTGCGCCGCCGCGCCGCCCGCCTGCACCGCAGCCTGCAGGAGCTGGGCAAGCCTAACGTGATCGGCTCGACCATGAGCGCCATGGAGTGGGTCAACCTGTTTGCCCTGGCGGTCAACGAAGAGAACGCCGCTGGCGGGCGCATGGTCACCGCGCCCACCAACGGTGCGGCGGGCATCATCCCGGCGGTGTTGCACTACTACATGCGGTTCTCCGATGCGGTGGATGAGTCCAATGTGGTGGACTTCTTCCTCGGCGCGGCGGCAGTGGGCATCCTGTGCAAGAAGAACGCCTCGATCTCCGGCGCCGAGGTTGGTTGCCAGGGCGAGGTCGGTTCGGCTTGCGCCATGGCTGCCGCAGGCTTGGCCGACGTGCTTGGCGCCACCCCGGCGCAGTTGGAGAACGCCGCCGAGATCGCCCTTGAACACAACCTTGGCCTGACCTGCGACCCGGTCGGTGGCCTGGTGCAGGTGCCCTGCATCGAGCGCAACGCCATCGCTGCGGTGAAGGCGATCAATGCCGTGCAGATGGCCTTACGCGGTGATGGCGATCATTTCATCTCCTTGGACCAGGTGATCCGCACCATGCGCGACACCGGCGCCGACATGCATGACAAGTACAAGGAAACCTCCCGTGGGGGCCTGGCGGTCAGCGTCATCGAATGCTGATGCGCCGTTCTGGCCCGCGCGTGACCGATGCGCCACATTCTGGCGCACTGGTTGTCATCTACCGGCCGTCGCCTGTCGTTACCAGCAGGGTCATTGTCGGTGACACTCAAGTCTGTCGCATCTGGGCAACTTTCCCACAAGTGCTACCGAATTGCTCAGCGGTGACGCGCAGGGGCGCTGGCGCGCCCGTTTGCGTTTGAACTGACGCTCATCACCCGGCCCGCTGGAAGGCGCATGCCGACGTCGTTTTTGGGTTTTATTGGATGAGCGTTCAATTTCAGGCATGCCATTTGCGTTGAGATTGGCAAAGCCCCTGCATACGAAACGGGGCCATTACAAGAACAGTGCTCGCCTGAGGCACACCCTGCATTGTGTGAGGAGAAATCGCGATGACGTCGTACACCTCCGGGACCCCAACCCAGAACCGCACAGCACCCCAGTCCATCGGCTTTCTCCTGCTGGACAACTTCACCCTCATTTCCCTGGCGTCGGCGGTCGAGCCGCTGCGCATGGCCAACCAGCTGTCCGGTCGCGAGCTCTACCGCTGGCATACTCTGACCGTCGACGGTGGCCAAGTCTGGGCGAGTGATGGCTTGCAGATCACCCCCGATGCCGCCATGCACAGCGCGCCCCCGATCGACACCGTGATCGTCTGCGGCGGTGTGGGCATCCAGCGCACCGTCACCCGCGAGCACGTCACCTGGCTACAGGCCCAGGCCCGCCAGTCGCGCCGCCTGGGCGCGGTGTGCACCGGCAGCTGGGCGCTGGCCTGCGCCGGCCTGCTCGACGGTTTCGACTGCAGCGTGCACTGGGAATGCCTGGCGGCGATGCAGGAAGCCTACCCGCGGGTGAACATGAGCACCCGCCTGTTCACCCTCGACCGCAACCGCTTCACCAGCTCCGGCGGCACCGCGCCGCTGGACATGATGCTGCACCTGATCAGCCGCGATCATGGCCGTGAGCTGTCGGCGGCGATCTCCGAGATGTTCGTCTACGAACGCATCCGCAACGAACAGGACCACCAGCGCGTGCCGCTCAAGCACATGCTCGGCACCAACCAGCCGAAGCTGCAGGAAATCGTCGCGCTGATGGAGGCCAACCTCGAGGAGCCGATCGACCTGGACGAACTGGCGGTGTACGTGGCCGTGTCGCGGCGCCAACTCGAGCGACTGTTCCAGAAGTACCTGCACTGCTCGCCGTCGCGCTACTACCTCAAGCTACGCCTGATCCGTGCCCGGCAATTGCTCAAGCAGACGCCGATGTCGATCATCGAGGTGGCGTCGGTGTGCGGGTTCGTGTCCACGCCGCACTTCTCCAAGTGCTACCGCGAGTACTTCGGCATTCCGCCGCGTGACGAGCGCGTGGGCTCGAACACCACCCAGCAGGTGGCAATGATGCCGATTCCGCAAGCCATGGCCTTGTCACCGCACAGCGGGCCGATGGCGGCGCTGAGCCAGGCGCGTAACGAGTCGACCTTTGCCAGTGTGCGCCTGTAGCTGAACATCGGTCCCTGTAGGAGCGGCACAAGGCCGCTCCTACAAAGGGCCAGTCAATGCTTCAGGCACGCTTGTTGAACTGCGCCAACGCCGGCAGCAACTGCTTGTCGATGGCCTGGCGCACGGCCGGCAGGATCGTCGCGCTGCCGGTGTACATCTGCTCGACCATGCCCTTCAGCGCCCGCGCATTGGGCTCGGTCAGTCCGCGTATCACCACCTCGCAGGCCTGCTCGGCGCTGGCGCCGGCCGGAATGTCGAAACCCCGCGAGCGCAGCTGGCCCAGCAGGTCGTCCTGGTCGATCAAGTCCGCATGCATCATGACTAATGTCCTTCGCCGCTGTTGTTTTCAATCGATTCTGTGTCCGATGCTCCGGGGCGGCAAGGGCGGATTGTCACGATGGCTGCTTTGACTACGAACAGGTCGTTTACGGCTAAATCGTCGGGAAAGGAGGGCCGCAGATTGATGTCACGGCACCGGGGGCTTGGTCACTCTCGGCGTTTTTCAAACTAGTTGTCGCGCCACTCCTCGATCAGATACAGATAGTCGTACTGACCACGCACCGAAGACGGTAAGTATGTGATGTCCCACGACCACACACGATTCGGTGCCTGGGTCGCATGTGTTGTCGGCTCGGCATTACGTCCAGGGCGCTGAGCACGTCCTCGGTGCTGCCTCTGTCCGGCAGTTCGAAGCTGCAGCGCAGTTCAATCTCAAGTTCTTTGATGCATTTCTGATCCTGCCGGGCTTGTTCCCGATCAACCTTGGGTTGCGCTTGTTGAGACGCCATTGCGCTCAGAAGCCCTTGCCGTCACGCGGTTATCTGCTTGGCATACAAGCTTTTGCGACGACAGTATTCGCCCAATTCAATCTCGGACAGGCTGGCACACTCGGTGACTGCAGCGAATTTCACCTCCACCGACTAACTCTCGGTCGGGTGTTTGGGGGCGGACACCACTACGAATCCTTTGGTACTGGCTTGCCGACGTCAGGTGTACAGAGACATTTCAGGAACGCCCTCGGCCATCGTCAGATTGAATGGAGGGAGCAACATCTTGAGGGGTTCGGCTTTGCGCTCAGAGGAATAGTACGGCACAACGGCTCTGTTTGCGCCCCTGTGTCTGGTTTGAGGTAAATCAGGCGAGGCGGCCACTATCCTGACACCGGGGGCCTTGCAGTGGATGTTGCTCTTGATCCCGGAAGCTCACGGCTTTCCAGGACTTTTGGGGTCACGCCAAACTACCTGATAATTTTGCCAGTTGCGGGCTGTCTGATAGTTAGTTAAGTATTATGGCAGATACTTTTTGTTCGAGCGTTGGCATGTCACTGCTGGGCGACGACAGCATAATCTGAGGATAGTGAGGTAAGGACATGAACAAACTATGCGGAATTCATGCTGTCTTGCTATGGACTGTATTGGTCTTTGTTTTTTCGGGGTGTTCCACTCCGAAGCCCGAGGGGGCGACGCCGTCTGCAAACGAATTGCAGGTTGTTTTTTATACGGGGCGTTTCGCAGCGAGCGGATTAATATGCCGTGTATTCGTGCCTGATCACGGAAATGCGCCAATATGCCCTGAGATGCTGAAAGCGCTGGCGGAGAATAGTTGTCATACTTCTGAGGAGGGGTGTAGGAGAGAAGGAAAAGAATACATGCCTGAGCTCGGATCGATTAAATTTTTACTTTGGTTTGGCTTTCGCGTTATTTGTTTTGAAACGGATCGGGGCGAGGCAGCGCTGTGCGTGCAGGGGATGCTTCCTGAAGACAATTTATATATACGGATGATCGGAGACATGAAGGAGTCGGTGTGGGCATACCCAAGTCTTCTTCAGCCCTTGGAAATAACGATATGGAATGAGGCGTTGTTCGGCAAGGTAACTAAGATTACCTCCTGGAAGCTTGATCAATAAGGCGGCTTGCGGCTGCTCTTCTGCCTTATTTAAGTATTTGTATTGTGCTTGGCTGTGTACTGCTTGCACATCTATTCAAGGAGAGTAAGATGATTGTTCAACGAAGGGTTACGTGGCTTTTCGCATTTTTACAGGTGCTTCTGCTGTCGGCTTGTGGAGTGGCAAGCCATGCGCAGGTTTCATCAATGGATGATGAGCAAAAACTTTATGATATCAAGGAAGCGATGGATCTCCAGAGGCTGTCGACGCTGGCCTCTAGCGATGCAGACGTCAATTTCCTTAAAGCACTGGGGCAATCGAGGAACATAGAATATGCGCGTTTCATTGATGTCAATCCGGCCTTGGTCAAGGCAGGGGTTGGCCGGCTTTTGGTGTCGCTACCAAATGGAGATATTGTAAAGTTTCAGCAACGTAATGTCTATGAAGAAGGTAACAATACTACGTATTGGTTTGGAGACATCGTTTCCGATCGAAAACAACACCACACATCTCCTGGTGAGGTTGATATAGATCCTGTCAGCAGAATTATGCTGGTGCGGCAAGGGCAGCGTCTGAGCGGTGAGATATATCTGCCAGGACAATTTTATCGTTTGGAAAATGCGGGTGCGGGGCGATATGCTCTCATTAAAGTTGGGTCGGATTCTAATTTAAAGTGTGATCCTATACGTGAGTCGCAGGGTAAAAAACTGAAAAAAGCAGTGAATGGTTCACAGCCCAGGGCGCGTAGTATTATTCGGGTCATGTTCGTTAGTACGCAGGAGGCGCGTGCAGTTGATCCGTCTTTTGAAGGCAGGATTAGGGCAATGTTGGCATCGAGCTCTCAGGTGTTTCGGAGAAGTAATGTTGACCTTGAGTTTGAGTACGCTGGGTATTATGCCTCGAGTTTAAAGGAGTCTGAGTTTGACAATGAACCATCTGAAGTGCTGAGGGCGATCCGTTTGTCAAACACGACTGTCGCAAAACAAATTGCTGAACAGAGAGAGTCGAAGCAGGCTGATTTGGTTGTCACTGCAGTTGCTTATCCATTTTTTGGTGGCAAGGCTTATGCCTCGACAAGAAAAGAAACTGCCTTTGCTTTGATCAGCGTTATGCACGACTCAGACATTCTGACGCATCAGCTTGGACATCTCTTGGGCGGGGACCATACCTGGAAACCTGGAGATCCCGATCTAGGTGATCCTCCTTACAAATTCGCGCATGAGTTTTTTGCCAATGGTGCTAAGTATCACACGATAATGGGTAAGTTTGATTGCGGAAAAAATGGATGTGATCATTATGATATGGGGCAGTTTTCTGATCCTAATGCTTCTTTTGCTTCAGTTCGTTTGGGTACTAAGGAACATAATGATAATGTTCGTTATTTTAATGAGGTTAGGGATGATGTGTCCAAATTCTACCCCTGAAATCAAGGTCGAGTGTCTATAGGTGGGCGCTGAGTGAGAAGGCACGCTGGTGGTTGAGGTGACCTTCTCGCTCGAGCCTGATCTTACGTTCAAGGAATGCGAATGGTTCGGCCAACGTACAGTGAATGCGGTTGGCTATCTTGCCCAGTGACCAGGTTTTCCAGTTGTTCGATGGAACTCGCCGTAAACGGCGCAGACTTTGGTCCGGCCATATCCACGTGCAGTAGCAGTTGCTCGCTGGCGGAGAGGGCTTCCTCAAAGTCCTTTCTATGCAAGCTGTGGTACAGGTGCAGGCGCTTCTTGTCGAAGCCGATAATGAATGTCTGCACCCACACCTCAGTATCAAGCTTTACCTCGTGCAAGTAGTTGATATGCGCCTCTAGGGTAAACAGCGAATGCCCGCTCTGCCCTCGTGCATCGGCATCCAGGCCGATGCGCTCCATCAGCGCATCGGTGGCGTAGCTGAAGATCAGCAGGTAGTAGGCATCGCGCAGGTGGCCGTTGTAGTCGACCCATTCCGGCAACACCCGGGTACGGTAGGTGATCAGGGCGGGCATCGTTTACTCCTCAGTCGCCGAAGGCCATGCCGTGCTTGGCTTTGCTGGTTTTCACCGCTTCCAGTACCGCCAGCAGTGTGTCATCACGATAGCGCTCCAGGGCCGCGATGCTGCGCTCGCCCAGCTGTTCCGAGGTGCCTTCCACCACATCGTCGATCAGCTTGTCGGTCAGCTCCGGTGCCGGCAGGTACGTCCAGGGCAGCTTCAGCGCGGGGCCGAACTGGGCCATGAAGTGGCGCATGCCGGCGTCGCCACCAGCCAGGGTATAGGTAAGGAAAGTGCCCATGAACGACCAGCGCAGACCGGCGCCGAAGCGGATCGCGTCGTCGATCTCGCCAGTGCTGGCGACGCCGTCGTTGACCAGGTGCAAGGCCTCGCGCCAGAGCGCTTCGAGCAGGCGGTCGGCGATAAAGCCGGGGACTTCCTTGCGCACATGCAATGGGCGCATGCCCAGCGCTGTGTAGAGGGCTTTTGCCGCTTCGATGGCGTCGGGGCTGGTGTTTCGGCCGCCGACGATTTCCACCAGTGGCAGCAGGTACACCGGGTTGAACGGGTGGCCCACCACGCAGCGCTCGGGGTGGGTGGCCGACTCATAGAACTCGCTGGGCAGCAGGCCCGAGGTGCTGCTGGCGATGATCGCATTCGGCTTGGCGGCGGCGCTGATCTTCGCGTGCAGGTCGAGCTTGAGGTCCAGGCGTTCGGGGGCACTCTCCTGGATGAAATCGGCGTCGCGCACGCACGCCTCGATGGTGGCGACGAAAGTCAGGCGATCCTGTGAGGCGCCGGGCGCCAGACCTTGCTTCTGCAGGGCCGGCCAGGCATTGGCGATACGTTTGCGCAACATGGCCTCGGCGCCGGGCGCAGGGTCCCAGGCAATCACGTCCAGGCCATGGGCCAGGGCGCGGGCGACCCAACCGCTGCCGATTACGCCGCTACCCAGGGCGGCGAAGGTCTTGATGTCGGTGATGAATGGCATATCGGGCTCCTACAGGAATATCAGCGGCGTTTGAGGTTCATCTTTTCCCGGCCTTCTGCCGGGCTGAGCACGCGGGCACCCATGCGGGTGATGATTTCCATCGCCCGTTCCACCAGCTGGCCGTTGCTGGCCAGCACGCCACGGTCCAGGTACAGGTTGTCCTCCAGCCCGACCCGGACGTTGCCGCCGAGCAGCACCGCCTGGGCGGCCATGGGCATCTGCATGCGGCCGATGCCGAAGCCGGCCCAGGTGACATTGGCCGGCAGGTTGTCGACCATCGCCTTCATGGTGGTGGTATCCGCCGGCGCGCCCCATGGGATGCCCAGGCACAGCTGGAACAGCGGGTCGTCCAGCAGGCCTTCCTTGATCATTTGCTTGGCGAACCACAGGTGACCGGTATCGAAGATCTCCAGCTCGGCCTTCACGCCCAGCTCGGTGATGCGCTTGGCGCCTGCGCGCAACTGGGCCGGGGTGGAGACGTAGATGGCGTTGCCGTCGCCGAAGTTGAGGGTGCCGCAGTCGAGGGTGCAGATTTCCGGCAGCAGTGCCTCGACATGGGCCAGGCGCTCCAGCGGGCCAATCAGGTCGGTGCCTGGGCCGAATTCCATGGGTGACTCGCCCGGGCCGATCTCCAGGTCGCCGCCCATGCCGGCGGTGAGGTTGACGATGATGTCCACGTCAGCCTCGCGGATGCGCTCCATCACTTCGCGATAGAGGTTGACGTCGCGGCTAAAGCGGCCGGTTTGCGGATCGCGAACGTGGCAGTGGACCACGGTGGCGCCGGCCTTGGCGGCCTCGACGGCGGATTCGGCGATCTGTTTCGGGGTGACCGGGACCAGGTGGCTCTTGGCGACCGTGTCGCCGGCACCGGTGAGGGCGCAGGTGATGATGACGTCGTGGTTCATGGTGGATTCCTTTTTGTGACTATGGACCGGATCTCTGTAGGAGCGGCCTTGCGTCGCGATAGGGCCGCGCAGCGGCCCCAGGATTTATGTGGCGGCGTTGAAGTCCGGGGGCCGCCTTGCTGCCCTATCGCGACACAAGGCCGCTCCTACACCGATCGGGTTGACCTGTCGGTGTGCGAGTAGGCGATGAGGTTCTGTCAGTTGGCCGTGAGCTTGAGGTTGTCCGCGGCGGGCTTGCCATCGAAGGTGGTTACACCCTCGAGCCAACGGGCCTTGTCCTCGGGGTGGTCCTTGAGCCACTGGCGGGCGGACTCCAGCGCGTCCTTGTGATCGAGCAGCGGCTGCATCATCCGGCTCTCGTCCTCGGCGCTGAAGTTCAGGTTGGCCAGCAGGCGGTGGGCGTTGGGACAGCGTTCGGCGTAGTCCGGCGCGGTCACCGTCCACACCGTGGCGCGGCCTTCGTCCGGGCCCAGGGCGTCCTGGCTGTCGCCGAGATAGACCATGTCGATGTTCACGTTCATTGGGTGCGGCGCCCAGCCGAAGAACACCACCGCTTCCTTGCGTCGTACCGCTCGGTCCACCGCGGCGAGCATCCCGGCCTCGCTCGACTCGACCAGCTGGAACTTGCCCAAGTCGAACTGGTTCTTGCTGATCATCGCCTTGATCTGGGTATTGGCGCCGGAGCCTGGCTCGATGCCGTAGATCTTGCCGCCCAGTTCCTTCTGGAACTTGTGGATGTCGGCGAACGTCTTCAGGCCTTTGTCGGCCAGGTATTTCGGCACGGCCAGGGTGGCGCGGGCGTCTTCCAGGCTTGGCTTGTCGAGCACCTTGACCTGGTTGGCCTGGATGAATGGGGTGATGGTCTGGGTCATGATCGGGTTCCAGTACCCGAGGAACATGTCCAGCCGCTTGTCGCGAATACCGGCGAAAATGATCTGCTGCGAGGCGCTGGTCTGCTTGGTCTGGTAGCCCAGACCATCGAGCAGCACCTGGGCCATGGCGCTGGTGGCGATCACGTCGGTCCAGTTGACCACGCCCAGGCGCACGTCCTTGCAGACGGCGGGTTCGGCGGCGAAGAGCGGTGCGGCTACGGTGGTGCTGAGCACGAGGGACAACAGGCTGCGGCGGATAAAGCGTTGCATGGTGGCTCTCCATCGGCAGTGCATATTGTTATGGGTCCGGCCTCTGCGGGCCGTGAGAACACGCTACGCTGGTGACAGGGTGGAAAATCGCACCCTGGCGACCAACACTTGCACGGAGGCGACCACCTTTGCGCGGAGCATGCGATGCCGGAAACCATAGACTTCCTGTTGCTACCCGGCTTTTCCGCCATGGGTTTCATCAGTGCCATCGAGCCGCTGCGCGTGGCCAATCGCTTCCGTGGCCCGTTGTACCGCTGGCGCGTGCTGAGCCTGGACGGTGGCGCGGTAGAGGCCAGCAACGGCATGTCGGTGAATGCCGATGGCGCGCTGGGGGAGGGCGGGCACGGGCGGCTGTTGCTGCTGGTGGCCGGCTTCGAGCCCTTGGCGTGCTATGGATCGGCGCTGCAGCAAGCGCTACGTCGTCTCGACCATGAAGGCGTAGTGCTCGGGGGTATCGACACCGGCGCAGTGGTGCTGGCCGAGGCCGGCCTGCTCGATGGTCACCGGGCGACCCTGCACTGGGAGGCACTGGAGGCGTTCAAGGAGCGTTATCCACGCCTGCAGGTGACCCAGGAGCTGTTCGAGATCGACCGCCGGCGCATCACCTGTGCCGGCGGCACGGCCTCCATCGACCTGATGCTCGACCTGATCGCCCAGGCCCACGGCAGTGAGCTGGCGGTGCAGGTTTCCGAGCAGTTCGTGCTGGGGCGCATCCGTCCGCGTCAGGACCACCAGCGCATGGAGATCGCCACGCGTTACGGGCTGCGCAACAAGAAGCTGGTGAAAGTGATCGGCGAGATGGAGCGCAACACCGAGCTGCCGCTTAACACCCAGGTACTGGCTGATGGCGTGCAGGTGACCCGGCGCCAGTTGGAGCGGCTGTTTCGCCTGTACCTGGCCGACACGCCCAGCGGTTTCTATCTGCGGCTGCGACTGGACAAGGCCCGCCAGCTGCTGCGCCAGACCGACATGAGCGTGCTGGAGGTGGCAGTGGCGTGCGGGTTCGAGTCGGCGTCGTATTTCACCCGCTGCTATCGGACACGGTTCGAGCGGTGCCCGCGGGAAGACCGGCGATTGGTCGGGTCATGAAGTGAGCATTCGCGGGGCAGGCAATCACTGCTGTCCGATCGACTGCAGGTATTCCGAGCGCTCGTCGCTACGCTGCGCCACGCAGGTATCCCACGCCGCCTCGTACGCCTTGCTCCCCGGCTTCTCGGCCCAGGTCTCGACCTTGCAGTCGGCGTCGCGCAACTGTGCCCACAGCTTTTCGGCGGCCTCCATCTTGCCGCTCAGTGCCGCGGCCTTGTCGCTTTCATCCGCGTACTGGTCGCGGATGCGTTGCATCAGGTCGTCATAGGCCGCTTTCAGTTCGCGCTCGGCGGTCTGCTTGTTGTAGGCCGCGCAGGCATACCCCTGCTGTTCGGTCTCAACGTTGTCGCAAGGCGTGCTTTCTTCCTCGGCGGCGTGCGTGCTACCCGCGACCGCCAGCAGAACCAGCCATGCCATTGATTTCATCCAATTTCTCCTGAACAGGCTGACCAATCGCTGGATTCTCGCTCAGCGCAGGTTCGGGCGATAGCTCCCTGACGAAATGTTCATCAAACGTCGTTGTCGAGACTCGCTCTCATTGCCGAGCGCCGTGCCAGAGCGTGCCGGATCGGCCATTGACGCTTTCGGCAAACCCCCTGTCGTTTTTGCATCGGGGCGCCTCGGGCGGCAGGCATATGCTGGCCCCAAAGCGCCGGCACAAGGTTCGGCGCATGCAGACTTCAATAAAAGGGGACAGCCTGATGAGCCCAGCCGAACTTCACGCCGACAGCATCGTCATCGACGGCCTGATCATTGCCAAGTGGAACCGCGAGCTGTTCGAGGACATGCGCAAGGGCGGGCTGACCGCGGCCAACTGCACGGTCTCGGTGTGGGAGGGCTTCAAGGCCACCGTCGACAATATCGCCTCCAGCCAGAAACTGATCCGCGAGAACAGCGACCTGGTGATGCCGGTGCGCACCACCGCCGATATCCGCAAGGCCAAGGAGCTGGGCAAGACCGGCATCCTCTTCGGCTTCCAGAACGCCCATGCGTTCGAAGACCAGATCGCCTATGTCGACGTGTTCAAGCAGCTCGGCGTGGGCATCGTGCAGATGTGCTACAACACCCAGAACCTGGTCGGCACCGGTTGCTACGAGCGTGACGGTGGCCTGTCGGGCTTCGGCCGCGAGATCGTCGCCGAGATGAACCGCGTCGGCATCATGTGCGACCTGTCCCACGTTGGCTCCAAGACCTCCGAAGAGGTCATCCTCGAGTCGAAGAAGCCAGTCTGCTATTCCCACTGCCTGCCCTCGGGCCTGAAGGAACACCCGCGCAACAAGTCCGACGCAGAGCTGAAGTTCATCGCCGACCACGGCGGCTTCGTCGGCGTGACCATGTTCGCGCCGTTCCTGGCCAAGGGCATCGACTCGACCATCGACGACTACGCCGAGGCCATCGAGTACACCATGAACATCGTCGGCGAGGACGCCATCGGCATCGGCACCGACTTCACCCAGGGCCACGGCCAGGACTTCTTCGAGTACCTGACCCACGACAAGGGCTACGCCCGGCGCCTGACCAACTTCGGCAAGATCATCAACCCGCTGGGTATCCGTACCGTCGGCGAGTTCCCCAACCTGACCGAAACCCTGCTCAAGCGCGGCCACTCTGAACGCGTGGTGCGCAAGATCATGGGCGAGAACTGGGTCAACGTCCTCAAGGATGTGTGGGGCGAGTAAAGCCGCTCTCCAAGCCTGAAAGCCCCTGCCAGCAACGCCGGGGCATCCAAACAAAAAATTTTATGGAGTTGAGTTTCCATGGCCAAGATCGCCCCGCAATTGCCAATCGAAGTCGACAGCGAGACCGGTGTCTGGACCAGCGACGCCCTGCCGATGCTCTACGTGCCACGGCATTTCTTCGTCAACAACCACATGGGCATCGAGGAAGTGCTGGGCGCCGACAAGTACGCCGAGATCCTCTACAAGGCCGGCTACAAGTCCGCTTGGCACTGGTGCGAGAAAGAAGCCGAGTGCCATGGCCTGGAGGGCGTGGCGGTGTTCGAGCACTACATGAAGCGCCTGTCCCAGCGTGGCTGGGGCCTGTTCCAGATCCAGGACATCGACCTGGACAAAGGTACCTGCAGCGTCAAGCTCAAGCACTCGGCGTTCGTGTACGTGTATGGCAAGTGCGGCCGTAAGGTCGACTACATGTTCACCGGCTGGTTCGCCGGGGCCATGGACCAGATTCTCGCTGCCCGCGGCAGCTCGATCCGCACCGTGGCCGAACAGGTCTACGGCGGGTCGGAAGAAGGCCACGAAGATGGCCTGTTCGTTACAAAGCCGTTGTAAGCCGGAGATAGCGTCATGGCCTTCGAAGCAATGTTCCAGCCGATCCAGATCGGCAAGCTGACCGTCCGCAACCGTGTGCTCAGCACCGCGCACGCCGAGGTCTACGCCACCGACGGCGGCATGACCACCGACCGCTACGTGAAGTACTACGAAGAGAAGGCCAAGGGCGGCATCGGCCTTGCCATCTGCGGCGGCTCTTCGGTGGTGGCCATCGACAGCCCGCAGGAGTGGTGGTCGTCGGTCAACCTGTCCACCGACCGCATCATCCCGCACTTCCAGAACCTCGCCGACGCCATGCACAAGCATGGCGCCAAGATCATGATCCAGATTACCCACATGGGCCGTCGCTCACGGTGGGACGGCTTCAACTGGCCGACGTTGATGTCGCCGTCGGGCATCCGCGAACCGGTGCACCGCGCCACCTGCAAGACCATCGAGGTGGAAGAGATCTGGCGGGTGATCGGCAACTACGCGCAAGCCGCGCGTCGCGCCAAGGAGGGCGGCCTGGACGGCGTCGAGCTGTCGGCTGTGCACCAGCACATGATCGACCAGTTCTGGAGCCCGCGGGTCAACAAGCGTACCGACGAGTGGGGTGGCACCTTCGAGGGCCGCATGAAGTTCGGCCTGGAAGTGCTCAAGGCCGTGCGCAAGGAAGTCGGCGATGACTTCTGCGTGGGCATGCGTATCTGCGGCGACGAGTTCCATCCCGATGGCCTCAGCCACGAGGACATGAAGCAGATCGCCGCCTACTACGACGCCACCGGCATGCTCGATTTCATCGGCGTGGTCGGCTCGGGCTGCGACACCCACAACACCCTGGCCAACGTCATCCCCAACATGAGCTACCCGCCGGAGCCGTTCCTGCACCTGGCGGCCGGCATCAAGGAAGTGGTCAAGGTCCCGGTGTTGCACGCGCAGAACATCAAGGACCCGAACCAGGCCACACGCATCCTCGAAGGCGGCTATGTCGATATGGTCGGCATGACCCGCGCGCACATCGCCGACCCGCACCTGATCGCCAAGATCAAGATGGGCCAGGTCGACCAGATCAAGCAGTGCGTCGGTGCCAACTACTGCATCGACCGCCAGTACCAGGGCCTGGATGTGCTGTGCATCCAGAACGCCGCGACCTCCCGTGAATACATGGGCGTGCCGCACATCATCGAGAAGTCCACCGGGCCGAAGCGCAAGGTGGTGGTGGTCGGCGCAGGCCCAGCTGGCATGGAGGCGGCCCGCGTCGCCGCCGAGCGTGGCCACGACGTCACCGTGTTCGAGAAGAAAGACCAGATCGGCGGACAGATCACCATCGCCGCCAAGGCGCCGCAGCGCGACCAGATCGCCGGCATCACCCGCTGGTACCAGCTGGAGTTCGCCCGCCTGAAGGTCGACCTGCGCCTGGGTACCGCTGCGGATGTGGACACCATCCAGGACCTGCGCCCGGACATCATCGTGCTGGCGGTGGGCGGCCATTCGTTCCTCGAGCAGAACGAGCACTGGGGCGCCGCCGAAGGGCTGGTGGTCAGCAGCTGGGACGTGCTCGACGGCAAGGTCGCGCCGGGCAAGAACGTGCTGGTGTACGACACCATCTGCGAATTCACCGGCATGTCGGTGGCCGACTTCCTCGCCGACAAGGGCAGCCAGGTCGAGATCGTTACCGACGATATCAAGCCGGGCGTGGCCATGGGCGGCACGACCTTCCCGACCTACTACCGCAGCATGTACCCCAAAGAAGTGATCATGACCGGCGACATGATGCTGGAGAAGGTCTACCGCGAGGGTGACAAGCTGGTGGCGGTGCTCGAGAACGAGTACACCGGCGCCAAGGAAGAGCGCGTGGTCGACCAGGTGGTGGTGGAGAACGGCGTGCGCCCTGACGAGCAGCTGTACTACGCGCTCAAGGACGGCTCGCGCAACAAGGGCCAGATAGACGTGGAGGCGTTGTTCGCCATCAAGCCGCAGCCGATCCTCAGCCAACCGGGCGAGGGCTACCTGCTGTACCGCATCGGCGACTGCGTGGCCCAGCGCAACGTGCATGCGGCGATCTATGACGCCTTGCGGCTGTGCAAGGACTTCTGATCGCACCGCCTCTCTAGAGGCGGGATTGGCCCCCTGTAGGAGCGGCCTTGCGTCGCGAAAGGGTCGCGAAGCGACCCCGGGATCTGTGCATCACTGCTGAGCCCCAGGGGCTGCTTTGCAGCCCTTTCGCGACACAAGGCCGCTCCTACAGGGGTCGGTGCCGCCCATGAGAGCGGCGCAGGATTCTAGCTGTTGTGGGAGCCTCCCATGTTGAACACCCTCTTACCCATCCTGCTGTTCGCCGCCCTCGGCCTGGCGGTGCTCGGCGCCCTGCGCCGGGTGCGCATGTGGCGGCGTGGGCGGCCGAGCAAGGTTGACCTGATTGGTGGCCTGCTGGCCATGCCACGGCGCTACCTGGTGGACCTGCACCATGTGGTCGAGCGCGACAAGTACATGTCCAAGACCCACGTGGCCACCGCCGGCGGCTTCGTGCTGTCGGCCGTGCTGGCGATCCTGGTGCACGGCTTCGGCCTGCACAGCAAGATCCTCGGCTATGCCTTGCTGGTGGCCACGGTGATCATGTTCACTGGCGCGCTTTTCGTCTTCAAACGCCGGCTCGATCCGCCTTCACGCCTGTCCAGGGGCCCATGGATGCGCCTGCCGAAAAGCCTGCTGATGTTCGCGGCGAGCTTCTTCATCGCCACGCTTCCGGTTGCTGGCATCCTGCCGGAAGGTACTGGCGGCTGGGTGCTGGTCGTCTTGCTGGGTGTCGGTGTGCTGTGGGGCGTGTCCGAGCTGTTCTTCGGCATGACCTGGGGCGGCCCGATGAAGCACGCCTTCGCCGGTGCCCTGCACCTGGCCTGGCACCGCCGCGCCGAACGCTTCGGCGGTGGCCGCTCCACCGGCCTCAAGCCGCTGGATCTGGAAGACCCGAATGCACCGCTGGGCGTGGAAAAGCCGGTCGATTTCACCTGGAACCAACTGCTCGGTTTCGACGCCTGCGTGCAGTGCGGCAAGTGCGAGGCCATGTGCCCGGCGTTCGCCGCCGGCCAGCCGCTGAACCCCAAGAAGCTCATTCAGGACATGGTCATCGGCCTGGCCGGTGGTACCGACGCACAGTTCGCCGGCAGCCCTTACCCGGGCAAGCCGGTCGGCGAGCATGGCGGCCATCCGCACCAGCCGATCGTCAATGGCCTGGTGGATGCCGAGACGCTGTGGTCGTGCACCACCTGCCGCGCCTGCGTCGAGGAATGCCCGATGATGATCGAGCACGTCGATGCCATCGTCGACATGCGCCGCCACCTGACCCTGGAAAAGGGCGCCACGCCGAACAAGGGCGCCGAGGTGCTGGACAACCTGATCGCCACTGACAACCCCGGCGGTTTCGCCCCGGGCGGGCGGATGAACTGGGCGGCCGACCTCAACCTGAAACTGCTGTCCGAGGTGAAGCGCACCGAAGTACTGTTCTGGGTCGGCGACGGCGCCTTCGACATGCGCAACCAACGCACCCTGCGGGCCTTCGTCAAAGTGCTCAAGGCCTCGGGCGTGGACTTCGCCGTGCTCGGCCTTGAAGAGCGCGACAGCGGAGATGTGGCCCGTCGCCTGGGCGACGAGGCGACCTTCCAGCAACTGGCCAAGCGCAACATCCAGACCCTGGGCAAATACAGCTTCCAGCGCATCGTCACCTGCGATCCGCACAGCTTCCATGTGCTGAAGAACGAGTACGGTGCGCTTGGCGGCGAGTACCAGGTGCAGCACCACAGCACCTACATTGCCGAGCTGATCGCCGCGAACAAGCTCAACCTCGGCCAGCACAAGGGCGGCAGCGTTACCTATCACGACCCGTGCTATCTGGGCCGCTACAACGGCGAATACGAAGCCCCGCGCGAAGTGCTCAAGGCGTTGGGCATCGAAGTGCGCGAGATGCAGCGCTCGGGCTTCCGTTCCCGCTGCTGCGGCGGTGGCGGCGGTGCGCCGATCACCGACATCCCCGGCAAGCAGCGTATTCCCGACATGCGCATGGACGATATCCGCGAGACCGAGGCCGAGCTGGTGGCGGTGGGTTGTCCACAGTGCACGGCAATGCTCGAAGGCGTGGTCGAGCCGCGTCCGCAGATCAAGGACCTGGCCGAGCTGGTCGCCGATGTGCTGATCGAAGACGAAGCCCCTGCAACCGCGAAGTCGCAGGCTGCCAAACGTGAACCTGCGGAGGTGCACTGATGAGCGGCATCATCCGCCGCGACCCACGCGCCGAGTGGATCGCCCGTAACCGTCTGCATCCGCTGCACGCGGCGATGCAGACGCAACAGACGAGCTGGATGGGCCCGCACGGGATCATCCGCAAGAACCCGCACGCGATCGCCGCCGGCTTCATCGGCCCCAGCGGCCTCAAGCGCATCGACCGCAGCGGCGCCCAGCAGGGCACCGGTGTCGGCGGGCGACGCAGCGCGGCCGCCGAAGTGCAGTTGCCGCTGCACAGCGTGGCGCAACCGGCCTTCTACATTGCCGTGGTCCCGGACATGGTCGGTGGTCGCCTGGGCAGCCATGACCGCGACCTTTTGGGCCTTGCCCACAGCCTTGCCGGCGGCGACGGCGCGGTGCTGGCCATCGTCTTTGGCGAGCACAAGGAAAACAACTTTTCCACAGCCGGCGTCGATCGCTTGCTGGTCATCGAGGGCGAGGCCTTCGCAGGTTATGCACCGGAGCAGCTGGTCCAGGGCCTGCGGGCTGTGGATAACCAGTTCGCGCCGCGTCACTGGCTGCTGCCTGACAGCCGTACCGGTGGCGGCGAACTGGGACGTCGCCTGGCCGCGGCGCTGGGCGAACGCCCTGCGACGCGGGTGTGGCAGGTCAAGGACGGCCAGTGCATCGGTCGTGCCGGTGCCGGCCAGCAGGATATCCAGCGGAGTGTGCCACGCCTGATCCTCGCCGCCGCCGAATGTGCCGAGCCGGTCAGCGAAACCCGTCATGAAGCGTTGCCGGTGGAGTTGTCCACAGGCGTGGCACGCAGCCTGTCGCGTATCGAAGACCTGGGTTCGGTGGCCGTGGACCCGGCGGCCATCGCCATGGCCGAGGCCGAGTTCATCGTCTCCGGCGGCAACGGCGTCAAGGATTGGGACCTGTACCACCGGGCCACGGCGGCCCTCGGCGCCACCGAGGGCGCATCGCGGGTGGCGGTGGACGACGGCTTCATGCCGCGCAACCGCCAGGTCGGCGCCACCGGCACCTGGGTCACGGCGCGGGTCTATGTGGCTGTGGGTATCTCCGGTGCCATCCAGCACCTGCAGGGTATCGGTGCCTGCGACAAGGTGGTGGCGATCAACATGGACCCGGGCTGCGACATGATCAAGCGAGCTGACCTGTCGGTGATTGGTGACAGCTCGGCAATTCTCAAGGCACTGATCGAGGCTGTGGACAACTTCCGCAGCGGCGGCCAGCGCGACGCGGCATAGGGGCAGCGAGCATGAGTACGAAAGTCATCAGCCTGGTCTCGATCGGCGCCCACCCCAGCTCCGGCCGCGCCCGCCGCGCCGAGCAGGATGCCCGTGCCGTGGAACTGGGCTTGCAACTGGCTGGGGATAACTTGCAGGTGGTGCACGCCGGCGATCCTCGCGAAGAGGCACTGCGTGCCTACCTGGGCATGGGGCTGGATCATCTGGATGTGCTGGAACAACCCGCCGGCGCCGATGTATTGGGCGTGCTCGGCGATTATCTGCGCGACGCGGGTGCCCAGCTGGTGCTGACCGGCAGCCAGGCCGAAACCGGCGAAGGCTCGGGCATGCTGCCGTTCCTGCTGGCCGAGAAGCTGGGCTGGCCGCTGGTGGTGGGGTTGGCCGAGGTCGAGTCCATCGACAACGGTACCGCCCAGGTGCTGCAGGCTCTGCCAAGGGGTCAGCGGCGTCGCCTGAAGGTGCGCCTGCCATTGCTGGCAACTGTGGATAACGCTGCGCCCAAGCCTCGACAATCGGCGTTCGGCCCGGCCCGGCGTGGTGTACTGGCGGCGCGCAATGTGGCAGTGATTGAGGATTCGTTGCTGGCCGAGGATGCCCTGCAACCTGCCAGGCCACGGCCCAAGCGGCTCAAGGTGATCAAGGCCAAGAGCGGCGCCGACCGCATGAAGGCCGCGACGGCCAAGGCCAGTGGCGGGGGGGGCAAGGTGCTCAAGGATGTATCTCCACAGGAAGGCGCCGAGGCTATTCTCAAGCTGCTGGTAGAGGAGGGGGTACTACGCTGATTTTGCCCACATTCACTGTTGGTCACGCTGTGGATAAACTGTTCGAATACCGCTGAAGCCCTTGTCAATCAATGTGTCTGCAGGTTTGTTCAATTTCTGAGCACTGGCATCTCCATTCATCATGGAAGCTATAGCGAACTGAGATTGATATGAGATATGCACAGACATATGCACAGACCTTGATTGGAGGGGGTTGTCAACAAAGCTTGTTCATGTCTCTGTGGACAAGTTGTTTGTGCAAGGCTGCAAGCACCGGACTCATTGGACTTTGGAGGAGTGACTATTTTTTGTTCATCAATGGTCGGAAGCAGACAGGCGAAGCTGTGCCTGTGAGTTGTTGAAAAGAGGACCCACTTTACCAGGCGGGCTGCATGACCCTGGTAATTTTGCTAGTTAACGCTCCCTGACAGGCGGTGGTAGTGTTGCTGCCAGGTCAGACAGGGGCTTATCTATGTTCACGGCAAAGCTGTTGGTCACAGACCATCTACTTAGTCCTAGCCTTGTACGGGGGACGTCAGGGAGTGCGCCTGTCTCCTATACCCCCTACGGTGACCGTTCTTCGCGAACGGGTTTCGCATGCACAGGCTTCTCAGGCCAGTTTCGTGAGCCAATCTCAGGCAGCTATCTGCTGGGCAATGGCCGCAGGTCCTACAACCCTCAGCTGATGCGCTTCCATTCACCCGATGCACTAAGCCCATTTGCTGCCGGAGGCCTGAACCCCTATGCGTACTGCAAAGGTGACCCTGTCAACATGACCGACCCAAGTGGCAATTTCCCTGGATACAAGGCGACAGTGATGGGGAACGCGCCGGCACTCTATACGGCAGGTAAAATGGTAGTCAGCAGTCTCTACAATAGAACACTGCCATCGGCTAAAGATACCGTTGTCACGCTCGCCACAGCAGCAGTTGGCGGTGTAGGTATGTATGGTGCTCTGTTGCAGTATCACGGCGATCCGTTGGGTGATGATTATGCTAACTGGACAACGGCGATAAATGGAGTTGGAACGACTGCATATTTATTTATGAGTGATCTGCTGAAAGGCGGTACGTTAAGCCTTGAAAAAGTTCGGGAAGTCGGTGGAAAGGTGGCCAGTTATACCCGCGAAAGTTTCAGGACTCGACATGCAAGAGAAATCGCAATGGAGAGTATGACCAAAGAAAACCAAGTAGTACTTCGCACATTCGAGCCGCGGCACAGCGTGGTAGAACTCCGAGGCAGAAGTCCAGGCTCGTCGAGTTCGGATAGCGAGTCTGATCTTACTAGTTCTGCTGAATCGCTAAGACGAAGCTGATTAGTCACCTGGCTAGATAGTATTCGGCTTCGGCGCAACTACGGGTTATTCGTGCTGTTTCGACCTGTCGAGGTACCGACTATGAGCGTTTCATCATCATTGTTGCAGACGGATCTTCAGTACAGTGCCCTGGCCGCCATGCTTAGAGACGGATCTCGGTTCATTGCTTATACGGTATATGGCGCGTCTCCGGTAATAGTCGCTGGTACCTTGACGGGTTTTGATGGAGTAGTGCGAGACGGCTGTTTGGGGGGGTATCTGCTTGGAAATGGTTATCGTGTATACAGCCCCATGCTGATGCGTTTTTATTCTGCCGACCAGGTGAGTCCATTTGGGCGAGGTGGAGTAAATGCTTATGCGTACTGTCAGGGTGATCCAGTCAATTATCGAGATGACTCTGGGAGGGTGCGGAAACCTGCTCGAAAAATATCATTATCTGAATTCCAACTGGCTTCATTGGCAAGCCTGGCTAAAGAATTGACAAAAGAAATAAGTATCTTGGATGAACAGCTTGAAAAAAGCGGAAGGTTGTTGAGGAGTAGCCCGTCGCGTGGAGCGCCAAGTTCCGCAGAGAAAAGCCTTCGGGAGTCGATGGTGCAATTACAGCTGAAAAGGCATGAGGTCGAGAAGTCTCTTGTAACAGTTAATAATGAAAGCGCCAAGCTTTCGCAGTCAACATCAGCGACGTCATCGGAGTCAGAGTCACAAGCTAGTCAGCCTACTTCGCCCACACTCGCACTAATTTCTGTGCAGGTTCGTCAATCCTCTAGCTCTTCAGTTCACCATGATCCAGGAGCGCCTCGCCAAGTAAAAGAGCATTATTTTGTCTACCCAGGCAGGTGACACACCATGAGACAGGCTACTGTACTTCTAGAAGTTGACAGGCAGAAGAGTGCCTTGAATCTCAATTCGGGTCGTGGGTACACGCCGTTTGGCTACAGGCAGGCATATTTTTCGCTGATGGGTTTCACAGGTCAGTTATGTGAGCGTGGCCTGGGGGCGTATGCGCTCGGGAACGGACACCGCTTCTATAACCCCTGGTTGATGCGCTTCCATTCTCCAGATGCATTAAGCCCTTTTCCCAAGGGGGGATAAATGCTTATGCGTATTGCGCGCTCGACCCCATAAATCATGTCGATCCTAATGGTCGATGGCTTTATACCGTCGCGAAGAACAATCTCGTGACGGCAAAAATATTCATGGAAGGAATTTATGTTGGTCAGAAGCTTGTAAAGCGCTATATCACCGGTTCAGAGGAGGGGTGGTATGAACCGAGAAAAGTTGGCGAGTATGTTTCCTACGCTTTCAAGGGGGCTGCAGTGGCGTTGTCAGCGATGTCTGAGCTTATAAGCAATCTACCAGGCCCTACGACGCCAAAAGAGCAGGATAGTTACGATCGACTAATGAGTGCCGCCGACAATTTGAAAGGCGCTGCCGCAGTTTTAAGTCTGGGTGCGACAGGTATCGAGATTCTCATCGCAAGTGTAGACATTTATGAAACGGTACAAAAAAATAGGCGAGTCGATGTGCGTCGTGAGGCCGATATGTTGAGGCAGGCCGAGCAAAATGATGATCTACTGAACAGGCTGTAAAAGGCGATGTTTGATCTGGCAAGAGGAACTTGCCGCAGTCGTTACACCCCATCCCAGTGATGACAGGGCTATAGCCGCATCTTCGCATGATGAAGGTGGATTGCCCTACCTGCCGCTGGTTCAGTACTAGGCAGCACGTAGGGCCTGGGGTTACTGAGAAATGACTTCCTTTAGATAAGGCGCCGGCTCGGCACCAAGATTGTTAAGCAAGCGTTGGCTGTACCAGTCAATAAAGTTCACCACCCCGAACTCATAGGTCTTGGAGTACGGGCCAGGCTGGTAAGCGGTAGAATTGATCCCCCGCTGATTCTCCTCCGCCAACCGCCGATCCTGGTCATTGGTGGCATCCCATACTTTGCGCATCTCCTCTGGGTTGTAATCAACCCCCTCGACCGCATCCTTGTGCACCAGCCACTTGGTGGTGACCATGGTCTCCTGCGCGCTGATCGGCCACACGGTGAACACGATCATATGGTCGCCCATGCAGTGGTTCCACGAATGCGGCAGGTGCAGGATGCGCATTGAGCCTAGGTCCGGATTCTTGATACGGCCCATCAGTTTCTGGCAGGCCTGCTTGCCGTCCATGGTCATCGACACGGTGCCCTTGAGCAGTGGCATGCGCACGATGCGGTTACGCAGGCCATGGCTCTTGTGCAGGTACGGAATCCCCTCGGCTTCCCAGGCGGCGGCCGAGGCGGCCACGTGGTCCTTGAATTCCTGGCTGGCGCGCGGGTCGTTGGTGTCGTCCCATTCCAGCAGGGTCTTCAGCAATTCGGGGTGTGAGCCACTGCAGTGGTAGCACTCGCGGTTGTTCTCCAGCACCAGTTTCCAGTTGGCCTTCTCCATCAAGGTGGTCTGCACCGCCACCTTGGTGTTCTCCATGTCGTACGGTTCCATGTAGTGGTCGAGGGTGGCGAGGAACTCGTCGATGGCTGGCGGGTTCTCGGCCAGGCTGATGAAGATGTAGCCACCGGCCACCTTCACGTTCACCGGTTTGAGGCCGTACTGGTTCATGTCGAAGTCGGCGCCCATCTCGGTGCCGGCGAACAGCAGGCGGCCATCGAGCTCATAGGTCCACTGGTGGTAGTGGCAGACCAGCTTGGCCACCTTGCCTTTGTCGCTGACGCACAGGCGCGAGCCGCGGTGGCGGCAGACGTTGTGGAAGGCATGCACCTTACCTTCGGCGCCGCGTATCACGATGATCGGGTTCTTGCCGATCTGCAGGGTGATGTAGTTGCCCTTGGTCGGGATCTCGCAAACCATGCCGGCGATCAGCCACTCCTTGTGGAAGATCTCCTGCATGTCGATCTGGAACAAGCGCTCGTCGCAGTAGAACGGCTGCGGCAGCGAGTAGGTGCGCTCGCGGGTCTGCAGCATTTCGGCGGTGGCCTTGCGTGCAGGTTCCAGTGGATCGCCCAGGCTCAGGGTTGCGGTGACGTCCATCGTGTGGTCCTCGTGGCCGCGCGCGGCCGGCTGAAGTGGCTAATCGTTGTTGTAGTGCCGCAAGGCTGTTGTTAGCGATAAACAACCTGTTGTTTTGCCGAGGAGTGTGCGTCCGGGCCGGGAAATGACCATATCCACGGGCGACATGGCCGCATCGAATTCCGACGCGCCAACCCTTGTAGCGCGGGGCTGGTCGCGATGAGCACGCCGATGTCGCGGATGGGAATGTACGGCGCGGTGCGCTTGCGCATTATCGGAGCCATGAGAATGGCCGACAGTCGGCTGCTGGAGATGAACATGTCCGATACCTTCCTTAATCCGGTTACCACCCAGACCTGGGCCAATGGCCGCCACATCGTGCGCTGCGTCAAGGTCATCCAGGAAACCTGGGACGTGCGCACCTTCTGCTTCATGGCCGACCAGCCGATCATGTTCTTCTTCAAGCCCGGGCAGTTCGTCACCCTGGAACTGGAGATCGAAGGTAAGCCTGTGATGCGTTCGTACACCATCTCCAGCTCGCCGTCGGTGCCCTACAGCTTCTCCATCACCGTCAAGCGCGTGCCGGGTGGGCTGGTGTCCAACTTCCTCCACGACACCATGCATGAAGGCGCTGAACTGCCGGTGCACGGGCCGGTGGGGTTGTTCAACGCCATCGACTTCCCCGCGGGCAAGACGCTTTACCTGTCCGGCGGCGTCGGCATCACCCCGGTGATGTCCATGGCCCGCTGGTTCTACGACACCAACGCCAATGTCGACATGGTGTTCGTGCACAGCGCCCGCTCGCCGAAGGACATCATCTATCATCGCGAGCTGGAGCAGATGGCCTCGCGCATCCCCAATTTCAGCCTGCACATCATCTGCGAAAAGCATGGGTTGGGTGAGCCCTGGGCCGGTTACCGCGGTTACCTGAACCAGCGGCTGATGGAACTGATTGCCCCGGACTACCTGGAGCGCGTGATCTTCTGCTGCGGGCCGACGCCCTACATGAACGCGGTCAAGCGCATGCTCGAGGCGGTCGGCTTCGACATGAAGAATTATCACGAGGAATCGTTCGGTGCGACGCCGCCTGAGGCGAAGGCCGACGCGGTGGAGCATGCCGAAGCGGCTGCCGATGCGCCGGAAGTGGATGTGGCCGACCTCAACCTGGTGGAGTTCGTCGGTAGCGACAAGAGCATCCGCGTGGCCCCTGGCGAGACCGTGCATGCGGCGGCCGCCAAGGTCGGGCTGATGATCCCCAAGGCCTGCGGCATGGGGATCTGCGGCACCTGCAAGGTACTCAAGCTCGGCGGCGAGGTGGAGATGGAGCACAACGGCGGGATCACCGAGGAGGATGAGGCCGAGGGTTACATCCTGTCGTGCTGCAGCGTGCCGAAGGGGGATGTGCGGATCGAGTATTGATCTACATTCGCAGGGGCCGCAAAGCGGCCCTGGTTACATGGGGTGCCTGATATTTTTGCCAGTTCCACTAGCGCCGCATCGCTGCCAATCTTCGGATGGAATTCACGGCGAAGGATTGTGGACAATGCCTACCTACTTGTTTGCCTGCGACAAGCAGAACACCCCCCTTGGCGGCATTGGTTTTTCCGATCGGGGCTTTACCGCCTATGGGGCGTTAACGTCACCGATCAGCCCGATGACAGGTTTCTGTGGACAGCCTCGGGACGCCCGGATGGATCGCTATCCATTAGGCAATGGGCACCGTCGGTACAGTCCTGCCTTGATGCGGTTCCAAGAACCTGACACGTTGAGTCCGTTCGACAAGGGCGGCATCAACGCGTACATGTATTGTGCGGGAGATCCGGTGAACCGGCTTGACCCGACTGGCGGATACTCTGCCTTGGTCTCGCAGATCATTCAGCGCTCCGGGACCATCGCATTGCATACCGCCTCGCCGCTGGCGTTGTTGTTGGGGCCAGAGCCCAAGGGGGCGTTGGCGGTGAACGCCACACGGGTTGCCCTGGCTGGTTCCGCCACCAGTGTGGTGGCAGCAGGGTTGGGGTTGGCCGGGGTGGGGGCGGCAACCTATGTTGCCAATGCCGGGACCGCTCTGCTGGCAGCGGGGGCAGGAACTCGGATTGCCAAGGCGGTCTGGGAGAACCGAGCGGAGCTCTGGCAGCATGTCAAGGAAAGTGTCAGCACCAATGTAAGGGCAGTGCTGGGCCTGCGCAGAGAAACAAGTACGCCGTCGACAACCGATGAAATGCCCAACGTTCGGGTGTTCACGCTTGACGACGTACCTGTTTCACCGACTGAGGCCAGAAGTGGCATCAGGAACTCTGCCTGATGCCGTTGGTTTAAGGTTGGCTAATCGCGGACTTGCTCCCCGATGGCTGCAAAGGTCAGGTACGGAATCGAGCCACCAGGCCGTTCAAGTCAACCGCCAGGCGCGACAGCTCGGCACTCGCCGCGCTGGTCTGATGTGCCCCGGTAGCGCTCTGCACCGACAGGTCGTTGATGTTCACCAGGTTGCGGTCCACCTCGCGGGCGACCTGAGCCTGTTCTTCCGCCGCACTGGCAATCACCAGGTTGCGCTCGTTGATCTGCGCCACTGCACCGGCGATGGTGTCCAGCGCCAGGCCCGCGCCACGGGCGATGTTCAGGGTTGACTCGGCGCGCTCGGTGCTGGTGCGCATCGAGTCCACGGCCTGCTCGGTGCCGCCCTGGATGCTGCCGATCATCCGCTCGATCTCGCTGGTGGACTGCTGGGTGCGATGCGCCAGTGCGCGCACCTCGTCGGCGACCACGGCGAAGCCACGACCGGCCTCGCCGGCGCGGGCGGCCTCGATGGCGGCGTTGAGCGCCAGCAGGTTGGTCTGGTCGGCCAGGCCGCGGATCACGTCGAGCACCTTGCCGATATCGCGGGACTGCTCGGCCAGGTGGGTGATCAGCTTGGCGGTGGACTGTACGTCGCCGCTCATGCGTTCGATGGCGCCCACGGTCTCCATCACCAGGTCGCGGCCATCGCCTGCCGAACGGCTGGCTTCGCTGGAGGCCTCGGAGGTGCTTACCGCGTTGCGCGCCACTTCCTCGACCGCGCTGGTCATCTCGGTGACGGCAGTGGCGGCCTGCTCGATCTCGTTGTTCTGCTGCTGCAGGCCACGGGCGCTTTCGTCGGTGACGCTGTTCAGCTCCTCGGCGGCGGAGGCCAGCTGGGTGGCGGAGCCGGCGATCAGCTGCAGGGTGTCGCGCAGCTTGTCCTGCATCTTGGCCATGGCCTTGAGCAGCCGCGCCGCCTCGTCGGTGCCTTCGGCGTGAATGCTGTGGGTCAGGTCGCCCTCGGCGATCTGCTCGGCGGCCTGCAGCGCATCGTCGATGGGCTTGACGATACTGCGGGTAAGCAGGAAGGCGAACAGCAGGGTCAGCACCGTGGCGGCCACCAGCAGGCTGATCACCAGGGCGAAGGCGCCGCTGTACTGGTCGGCGGCCTGGGCATTGGTGGCGCTGGTCTGGTCAGTGTTGATGCGCACCAGGGTGTCCATGATCTTGTTGATCTGTTCGGAGTTGTCCAGCAGGTCGCGGTTGAGCAGGTCGCGCAGGGCGTCCAGATCGCCGGCCTGGCTCAGCGTGCGCATGCGCGCCTCGAGCTGGCGGTACTGGTTGAGCAGCAGGCCGTACTGGTCGAAGGCGGCCTTCTCGTCGGCGGCGGTCACCAGCGGCTCGTAGGCGCGGCGGGCCTTGTCGATCTGTGCGTTGCGCTCGTCCAGCAGGCGCAGGGTGTCCTGTTGGGTGGCCGGTTCGCGGTTGAGCAGCAGGCGGTAGGACAGGGTGCGCAGGCGCAGGTTGAGCGCGGTCAGCTCGTCGAGGGTCTTGATGCTGGGCACGCTGATCTCCTCGATGGTCACGCCGGCCTGGCGGATGTTGCCCATCTGGATCAGCGAGAACACGCCGAGGCCCAGCATAAGCAGGCCGATCACGGCGAACCCGAGCAGCGCGCGCGGCGCGATATTCATATTGCGTAAGGACATGGAGGCAGTTCCCAAGGCAGAAGAGGTGCCGCGATCCATGCGACGGAAGAGGACCTGCCTGCCTATCGGTCGTGACCGGCCAGTCTTGAGTCCGTCAGGCAAAAATTGTGAGGCAGCTAACTATTTTCCTGACCAGCGGTTGATCCAGGTCGGAACAAGGGAGCCGATCCTGGGTCAACCTGAACCCGGCAAACACCTTTTGAATCCGATATTTAATGGCGGGGGCGGCAGTTTTTCCTTATCGTGTGCGCCCTTTGCAACAACCGAGATAGACGCATGTTGGAAACTTCCCTGAATCAACTCGAGCAACTGGTCAGCGACCTGATGCACAAGAACGCGCAACTGGCCGAGCAAAACGCCAGCCTCGGCCAGGAACTGGCCCAGGCCAAGGAAGAGAATGACAGCCTGCAGTTGTCGCTGATGGAGCAGGAAGAGAAGCACGGCGCCACCGCCGCGCGCATCCAGGCCCTGGTCGAGCGCGCCAGCGCGGGTGTCGTGAACGCATGAGACTGCAAGCGCAGCCGGTCAATGTCGTGTCGATCCTGGGTAACGACTACTCGCTCAAGGCGCCCGAAGGCCAGGAAGAAACCCTCTCCCAGGCCGTGCGCATGCTCAACGTCGCCCTGGCCGAAACCAAGCGCAACTATCCGACCCTGATCGGCGACAAGCTGCTGGTGCTGGCCGCCCTGAATTTGTGCTCCAAGCAGATCGAACTGCAGCGCGAGCACGACCGCACCCTCGAGCGCACCCAGGCGCAGATCGACGCCACGGTCGATGCCATCAGCAAGGCCGTCTCCGACGTCTGACTGACGCCATCGCGCGGCGACTGGTAGCAGGCTTGCCCCGCGACTAGGGCGGCCGTTGTGTCGCGGATCACTGGAACAACTGGATACTTAAGTGTATACACTTCCCGAAAAACAATAATTATCGGGGAGTGGAACATGCGCATCTGGCGGCGGAGTATCCAGTGGCAACTGATCGCAAGCATGGGCGCCGCCCTGCTGGCGAGCATCCTGGTGGTGGTGGCGATCTATACGATGGCGCTCAACCGCCTGACCGAGCGCTACCTGGTGGACACGGCGTTGCCGGCCAGCGTCGAAGCCATTCGCAACGATATCGAGCGCATGCTCGGTCAGCCGCTGGTGGCGGCGGCGGACATTGCCGGCAACACGCTCCTGCGCGACTGGCTGGCCGCCGGTGAGGCCCCGGCCGAGCTGCCGCGCTTCATCGAATACCTGGAGGCGGCCAAGCAGCGCAACCACGCCTTCACCACTCTGTTCGCCTCGACTGTCACCGGCCACTACTACAACGAGAAGGGGCTGGATCGCACGCTCAGCCGCGCCAATCCCAAGGACAAGTGGTTCTACGGCTACATCGACAGTGGTGCCGAACGCTTCATCAATATCGATATCGACGGCTCCACCGGCGAGCTGGCGCTGTTCATCGACTATCGGGTCGAGAAGGACGGCCAGCTGGTCGGCGTGGCCGGCATGGGCCTGCGCATGACCGAGCTGTCGAAGCTGATCCACGACTTCAGTTTCGGCGAGCACGGCAAAGTGTTCCTGGTGCGCAATGACGGCTTGATCCAGGTCCATCCCGACCAGCAGTTCAGCGGCAAGCGCCAGCTTGCCGAGCAGCTGGACGTCGAGGCGGCCAAGGCCGTGCTGGTGGGCGGTGCAGGCCTGCGCAGCAGCCGTTTCCAGCGTGATGGCAAGGATTACCTGGCCCTCGGCTTGCCCCTGCGAGACCTGAACTGGACCCTGGTAGCCGAGGTGCCGGAAGCCGAGATCTACGCCCAGGCCCGCCAGGCCATCTGGCAGACCTGCCTGATCGGCGGCGGCGTGGCGCTGCTTTCGCTGTTGCTGGTGGTACTGTTGGCACGCGGTTTGGTGCGGCCCATTCGCCAGGTCACTGCCGCATTGGTGCAGATCGGCGGTGGCGCGGGAGACCTCAGCCATCGCCTGGACGACTCGCGCCAGGACGAACTGGGCGACCTGGCCCGTGGCTTCAACCGCTTCCTCGACAGCCAGCGCGACCTGATCGGCGAGGTGCTGCGTACGACCGAACGCCTGCACCGGTCGGTGGAGCAGGTGACCCTGGTGGTGGACAACACCGCAGAGCGCTCGGGCCGCCAGCAGGAAATGACCGAGATGGTCGCCACCGCCGTGCACGAGATGGGCCTGACCGTGCAGGACATCGCCCAGAATGCCGGCTCCGCCGCCCATGCCTCGCAGTCGGCGCGTGACGAGGCGCTGCAGGCGCGGGAGGTGGTGCGCCGTTCCATCCACAACATCGAAGGCATGTCCGGGGAGATCGGCCGCGCCGCCGAGGCGGTGACGCAGCTGGCCGACGAAGTCGCCTCGATCGACGAAGTGCTGGCGGTGATCCGCAGCATTTCCGAGCAGACCAACCTGCTGGCGCTCAACGCCGCCATCGAAGCGGCACGGGCCGGCGAGATGGGCCGGGGGTTCGCCGTGGTGGCCGATGAGGTGCGGACCCTGGCGCGGCGGACCCAGGTATCCACCGACGAGGTGCAGCAGATGATCCACCGCCTCAAGCAGGGCGCGGGCACCGCCGTGGCGTCGATGCAGGCGGGGCAGCAGGCGACCGGCAACGGCGTCGAGTCAAGCCAGCGCACCGGCACCTCGCTCGGTGCGATCACCGATCAGGTCGAGCGCATCAGCGGCATGAACGAGCAGGTGGCCACCGCCACCGAGGAACAGTCGGCGGTGACCGAGGAGATCAACCGGACGGTGCAGGGGATTTCCGACCTGGCGCGGCAGACGGCCAGCGAAGTGCAAGGGTGTCGCGAGGAGTGCCAGGCGTTGCGTGGGCTGGCCGATGACCTGGCGCGGCAGATGGGTGGGTTCCGCCTCTAGCTGATCGCGGGGCAAGCCCGCTCCCACAAGAGGCTTGGAATGCTCGTGGGAGCGGGCTTGCCCCGTGATGACGATATATCAGGCAGCAAAGATGGCGCGGATGTCCGCCGCCAGTTCACGCACCCGGGCTTCCTGGGTATCCCACGAACACATGAACCGCGCCCCACCGCTGCCAATGAAGGTATAGAACCGCCACCCCTTGTTGCGCAGCACTTCCAGCGCATGCTCCGGCATCTGCAGGAACACGCCGTTGGCCTCCACCGGGAACATCAGCTCCACCTCCGGCAAATCGCTCACCAGCGATGCCAGCAGCTGCGCGCAGTGGTTGGCATGCTTGCCATGACGCATCCACGCGCCGTCTTCTAGCAGACCAACCCATGGCGCCGACAGGAAACGCATCTTCGATGCCAACTGCCCGGCCTGCTTGCAGCGGTAGTCGAAGTCCTCGGCCAGGGCGCGGTTGAAGAACAGGATCGCCTCGCCCACCGCCATGCCGTTCTTGGTGCCGCCGAAGCACAGCACATCGACCCCGGCCTTCCAGGTCAGTTCGGCCGGCGAACAGCCGAGGAACGCGCAGGCATTGGTGAACCGTGCGCCGTCCATGTGCAGGTTCAGGCCCAGCTCCTTGCAGATGGCGCTGATCGCCTTGAGCTCGTTGGGGCGATACACCGTGCCCACTTCGGTGGCCTGGGTGATGGTCACCACGCGGGGCTTGGGGTAGTGGATGTCCTGGCGCTTGAGGGCCACTTCGCGGATCGACTGGGGCGTCAGCTTGCCGTTGACGCTGGCGGCGGTCAGCAGCTTGGAGCCGTTGGAGAAGAACTCCGGCGCGCCGCATTCGTCGGTCTCGACGTGGGCGGTCTCGGAGCAGATAACGCTGTGGTAGCTCTGGCACAGCGAGGCCAGGGCCAGGGAGTTGGCGGCGGTGCCGTTGAAGGCGAAGAACACCTCGCAGTCGGTCTCGAACAGCTTGCGGAAGTATTCCGAGGCGCGTTCGGTCCACTGGTCGTCGCCGTAGGCGCGTTCGTGGCCCTGGTTGGCCTTTTCCATCGCGGCCCAGGCTTCGGGGCAGATGCCGGAGTAGTTGTCGCTGGCGAATTGTTGGTTGTTGTCGATCATGACGCCTGTCCTTTTGTACGACGCAGGAACGCACTCTAAACCATCGATTTGGCGGTTGCCTATACAGGCTGTTTGAGCCGGATGCGGTCTCTTGGGAGAAGCGGCGCACCGCCGCTCCCACGCAACTTTCCTCAGCGCCTTGAACAATGTCGTAAACGCGCCATTGCAAGGCGCGCGCAGGCATCTGTGCCCCGGTGCCCGGTCATACCATCGCTGCAAAGGGTGGGAAAACCCTCACCAGACAAGAAACGATCGCTGCCGGGAGATACACGATGTTCAGCAAGCAAGACCAGATCCAGGGTTATGACGACGCACTGCTGGCGGCGATGAATGCCGAGGAACAGCGCCAGGAAGATCACATCGAGCTGATCGCCTCGGAGAACTACACCAGCAAGCGCGTGATGCAGGCCCAGGGCAGCGGCCTGACCAACAAGTACGCCGAGGGCTACCCGGGCAAGCGCTACTACGGCGGCTGCGAGCATGTCGACAAGGTCGAGGCGCTGGCCATCGAGCGCGCCAAGCAGCTGTTCGGCGCCGACTACGCCAACGTCCAGCCGCACTCCGGCTCCTCGGCCAACGGCGCCGTGTACCTGGCTCTGCTGCAAGCCGGCGATACCATCCTGGGCATGAGCCTGGCCCATGGCGGCCATCTGACCCACGGTGCCAAGGTGTCGTCCTCGGGCAAGCTGTACAACGCCGTGCAGTACGGCATCGACACCACCACCGGCCTGATCGACTACGACGAAGTCGAGCGCCTGGCCGTCGAGCACAAGCCGAAGATGATCGTCGCCGGTTTCTCGGCCTACTCGAAGACTCTCGATTTCCCACGTTTCCGCCAGATCGCCGATAAAGTCGGCGCGCTGCTGTTCGTCGACATGGCCCACGTCGCTGGCCTGGTCGCCGCCGGCCTGTACCCGAACCCGATCCCCTTCGCCGATGTTGTCACCACCACCACCCACAAGACCCTGCGCGGCCCGCGTGGTGGCCTGATCCTGGCCAAGAGCAACGAAGAGATCGAGAAGAAGCTCAACGCCGCCGTGTTCCCCGGCGCCCAGGGTGGCCCGCTGATGCACGTGATCGCCGCCAAGGCGGTGTGCTTCAAGGAAGCGCTGGAGCCTGAGTTCAAGAGCTACCAGAAACAGGTCATCGAAAACGCTCAGGCCATGGCCCAGGTGTTCATCGACCGCGGCTACGACGTGGTCTCCGGCGGCACCGACAACCACCTGTTCCTGGTCAGCCTGATTCGTCAGGGCCTGACCGGCAAGGACGCCGACGCCGCCCTTGGCCGCGCTCATATCACCGTCAACAAGAACGCCGTGCCCAACGACCCGCAGTCGCCGTTCGTCACCTCGGGCCTGCGCATCGGCACCCCGGCCGTCACCACCCGCGGCTTCAAGGTCGCCCAGTGCGTGGCGCTGGCCGGCTGGATCTGCGATGTGCTGGACAACCTGGGCGACGCCGATGTCGAGGCCGATGTGGCCAAGAACGTCGCCGCCCTGTGCGCCGACTTCCCGGTCTACCGCTGAGTGGAGCAGAACACCATGCAACGTTATTCAGGCTTCGGCCTCTTCAAGCACTCCCTCAGCCACCACGAGAACTGGCAGCGCATGTGGCGCACGCCGACGCCGAAGAAGGTCTACGACGTGGTCATCGTTGGCGGTGGCGGCCATGGCCTGGCGACTGCCTACTACCTGGCCAAGGAACACGGTATCACCAACGTGGCGGTGGTCGAGAAGGGCTACCTGGGCGGCGGCAACACCGCCCGCAACACCACCATCGTGCGTTCCAACTACCTGTGGGACGAGTCGGCGCACCTGTATGAACACGCCATGAAACTGTGGGAGGGGCTGTCGCAGGACATCAACTACAACGTGATGTTCTCCCAGCGCGGCGTCTACAACCTGTGCCACACCCTGCAGGACATCCGCGACTCCGAGCGTCGGGTCAACGCCAACCGCCTCAATGGCGTGGACGGCGAGCTGATCCGCACCGAGCAGGTGGCGGCCGAGATCCCGTACCTGGACTGCTCGAAGAACACCCGCTACCCGATCCTCGGTGCCACCGTACAGCGCCGTGGCGGCGTGGCCCGTCACGATGCCGTGGCCTGGGGCTTCGCCCGTGCCGCCGACGCCCTGGGCGTGGACCTGATCCAGCAGACCGAGGTGATTGGCTTCCGTAAAGAGAATGGCGCCGTGATCGGTGTCGAAACCAACAAGGGCTTCATCGGCGCCAAGCGCGTCGGCGTGGTCACCGCTGGTAACTCCGGGCACATGGCCAAGCTGGCCGGTTTCCGCCTGCCGCTGGAGTCGCACCCGCTGCAGGCACTGGTATCGGAGCCGATCAAACCGATCATCGACAGCGTGATCATGTCCAACGCCGTGCACGGCTATATCAGCCAGTCCGACAAGGGCGACCTGGTGATCGGCGCCGGTATCGACGGCTGGGTCGGCTACGGCCAGCGCGGCTCCTACCCAATCATCGAGCACACCCTGCAGGCGATCGTCGAGATGTTCCCGATCCTCTCCCGGGTGCGCATGAACCGCCAGTGGGGCGGCATCGTCGACACCACGCCGGACGCCTGCCCGATCATCTCCAAGACCCCGGTGAAGAACATGTTCTTCAACTGCGGCTGGGGCACCGGCGGCTTCAAGGCCACCCCGGGCTCGGGCAACGTGTTCGCCGCGAGCCTGGCCAAGGGCGAGATGCACCCGCTGGCCGCGCCTTTCTCCATCGACCGTTTCTACAACGGCGCGCTGATCGACGAACACGGCGCCGCTGCCGTCGCCCACTGACCCGGAGACAACCGTCATGTTGCAAATCTTCTGTCCCCACTGCGGCGAGCTGCGCTCCGAGGAAGAATTCCACGCGTCGGGCCAGGCGCACATCGCCCGCCCGCTGGACCCCAACGCCTGCTCCGACGAGGAGTGGGGCACCTACATGTTCTTCCGCGACAACCCGCGCGGCATCCACCATGAACTGTGGGACCACGTCGCGGGCTGTCGCCAGTACTTCAACGTCACCCGCGACACCGTGACCTACGAGATCCTGGAAACCTACAAGATCGGCGAGAAACCTCAGGTTACCGCCGCCTCGAAACAGAGCACCGCGCCAGCGACCGCCAAGGGCCAAGGGGAAAAAGTATGAGCCAGACCTATCGCCTCGCCAGCGGCGGCCGTATCGACCGCAGCAAGGTGCTGAACTTCAGCTTCAACGGCAAGACCTACCAGGGCTATGCCGGCGACACCCTGGCCGCCGCGCTGCTGGCCAACGGCGTCGACATCGTCGGGCGCAGCTTCAAGTACTCGCGCCCGCGCGGGATCATCGCCGCCGGTACCGAGGAGCCGAACGCGATCCTGCAGATCGGCTCCAGCGAAGCCACCCAGATCCCCAACGTGCGCGCCACCCAGCAGGCCCTGTATGCCGGCCTGGTGGCCACCAGCACCAACGGCTGGCCAAACGTCAACAACGACATGATGGGCATCATCGGCAAGGTCGGCGGCAACATGATGCCGCCCGGGTTCTACTACAAGACCTTCATGTACCCCAAGTCGTTCTGGATGACCTACGAGAAGTACATCCGCAAGGCGGCGGGCCTGGGCCGTGCGCCGCTGCAGAACGATCCGGACAGCTACGACTACATGAACCAGCACTGCGACGTGCTGATCGTCGGCGCCGGCCCTGCTGGCCTGGCCGCTGCGCTGGCTGCCGCGCGCAGCGGCGCCCGGGTGATCCTGGCGGACGAGCAGGAGGAGTTCGGCGGCACCTTGCTCGACAGCCGCGAAACCCTTGATGGCAAACCAGCCGTCGACTGGGTCAATGCCGTCGTTGCCGAGCTGGAGTCGCTGCCGGAAGTCACCCTGCTGCCACGCAGCACGGTCAACGGCTATCACGACCACAACTTCCTGACCATCCACGAGCGTCTGACCGACCACCTCGGCGACCGTGCGCCCATCGGCCAGGTACGCCAACGCGTGCACCGTGTGCGCGCCAACCGTGTGGTCCTGGCTGCTGGCGCCCATGAGCGCCCGCTGGTGTACGGCAACAACGACCTGCCGGGCAACATGCTGGCGGGTGCCGTGTCCACCTACGTGCGCCGCTATGGCGTGGCGCCGGGCCGCAAGCTGGTGCTGTCGACCAACAACGACCACGCCTACCGCTGCGCTTTGGACTGGCACGACGCGGGTCTGCAGGTGGTCGCCATTGCCGATGCCCGCCACAACCCACGCGGTTCGCTGGTCGAAGAGGCTCGCGCCAAAGGTATCCGTATCCTCACCTCCAGCGCCGTGATCGAGGCCAAGGGCAGCAAGCACGTCACTGGCGCCCGCGTGGCCGCCATCGATGTGCAGGCGCACAAGGTTACCAGCCCGGGTGAAACCCTCGAGTGCGACCTGATCGCGACTTCCGGCGGTTACAGCCCAGTGGTCCACCTGGCCTCGCACCTGGGCGGTCGCCCGGTCTGGCGTGAAGACATCCTCGGCTTCGTCCCGGGCGATGCACCGCAGAAGCGCGTGTGCGTCGGTGGCGTGAACGGCGTCTATGCCCTGGGCGATGTGATCGCTGACGGCTTCGAGGGCGGTGTTCGCGCCGCCACCGAGGCCGGCTTCAAGGCCAGCGTCGGCACCCTGCCGAAAACCCTGGCGCGCAAGGAAGAAGCCACCGTGGCACTATTCCAGGTGCCCCACGACAAGGGCACCGCCCGTGCGCCGAAGCAGTTCGTCGACCAGCAGAACGATGTCACCGCCGCCGCCATCGAGCTGGCCACCCGCGAAGGCTTCGAGTCGGTCGAGCACGTCAAGCGCTACACCGCCCTGGGCTTCGGCACCGACCAGGGCAAGCTGGGCAACATCAACGGCCTGGCCATCGCCGCCCGCTCGCTCGGAATCGGCATCCCGGAAATGGGCACCACCATGTTCCGCCCCAACTACACGCCGGTGACCTTCGGCGCGGTGGCGGGCCGGCACTGCGGCCACCTGTTCGAGCCGGTGCGCTTCACCGCCCTGCATGCCTGGCACATCAAGAACGGCGCCGAGTTCGAGGACGTCGGCCAGTGGAAGCGCCCGTGGTACTTCCCCAAGCCCGGCGAAGATATCCACACCGCCGTGGCCCGCGAATGCAAGGCTGTGCGTGACAGCGTCGGCCTGCTGGACGCCTCGACCCTGGGCAAGATCGACATCCAGGGCCCGGACGCGCGCGAATTCCTCAACCGCATCTACACCAACGCCTGGACCAAGCTCGACGTGGGCAAGGCCCGCTACGGCCTGATGTGCAAGGAAGACGGCATGGTCTTCGACGACGGCGTGACCGCCTGCGTCGGCGACAACCACTTCATCATGACCACCACCACCGGCGGCGCCGCCCGTGTGCTGCAGTGGCTGGAGCTTTACCACCAGACCGAATGGCCAGAGATGAAGGTGTACTTCACCTCGGTCACCGACCACTGGGCGACCATGACCCTGTCCGGCCCCAACAGCCGCAAGCTGCTGGCCGAGGTCAGCGACATCGACCTGGACAAGGAAGGCTTCCCGTTCATGAGCTGGAAGGAAGGCCTGGTTGGCGGCGTGCCGGCACGGGTGTTCCGCATCTCGTTCACCGGCGAGCTGTCGTACGAGATCAACGTCCAGGCCAACTACGCCATGGGCGTGCTGGAGCAGATTGTCGAGGCGGGCAAGAAGTACAACCTGACCCCGTACGGCACCGAGACCATGCACGTGCTGCGTGCCGAGAAGGGCTTCATCATCGTCGGCCAGGACACCGACGGCTCGATGACCCCGGACGACCTCAACATGAGCTGGTGCGTGGGTCGCAACAAGGCCTTCTCGTGGATCGGCCTGCGCGGCATGAACCGTGAAGATACCGTGCGAGAGAACCGCAAGCAGCTGGTGGGCCTCAAGCCTGTGGACCCGAACGTGTGGCTGCCGGAAGGCGCCCAGCTGGTGTTCGATCCCAAGCAACCGATCCCGATGGACATGGTTGGTCATGTCACCTCCAGCTACGCGGCCAACTCCCTGGGCTATTCGTTCGCCATGGGCGTGGTCAAGGGCGGCCTCAAGCGCCTGGGTGAGCGGGTGTATTCGCCCCAGGCCGACGGCAGCGTGATCGAGGCCGAGATCGTGTCTTCGGTGTTCTTCGATCCGAAGGGCGAGCGGCAGAACGTTTGATTCCAGGATGACGGGATCTGCGAGGGAGCGCTCAAGCCCGCTCCCTCGAGGTCAGCGTGGTTCCTCGCACAAGAATTCAAGGCAGGTAAGAAATGAGCGCTATCAACGTCTTCCAGCAAAACCCAGGCTCCGATGCCAAGGCCCAGTCGCCGCTGCACCACGCCGACCTGGCCAGCCTGGTCGGCAAGAGCCGCAAGAACGCAGGCGTGACCCTGCGCGAGAAGAAACTCCTCGGCCACCTGACTATCCGTGGCAATGGCCATGACCAGGCCTTCGCCGGCGGCGTGCACAAGGCCTTGGGTCTGGAGCTGCCGGTGGCTCTGACCGTGGTCGCCAACAGCGAGATGTCGCTGCAATGGGTGGGCCCGGACGAGTGGCTGCTGATTGTCCCCGGCGGCCAGGAGTTCGCCGTCGAGCAGAAGCTGCGCGATGCCCTCGACGGCCAGCATATCCAGGTGGTCAACGTCAGCGGCGGACAGACCCTGCTCGAGCTGCGCGGCCCCCATGTGCGCGACGTGCTGATGAAATCCACCAGCTATGATGTCCACCCGAACAACTTCCCGGTGGGCAAGGCCGTCGGCACCGTGTTCGCCAAGTCGCAACTGGTGATCCGGCGCACCGCCGAGGACACCTGGGAGCTGGTGATCCGCCGCAGCTTCTCTGACTACTGGTGGCTGTGGCTGCAGGACGCGTCGGCCGAATACGGCCTGGCCATCGAAGCGTAAGGAGCATTAACCATGAGTCGGGCACCGGACACCTGGATCCTCACTGCCGACTGCCCGAGCATGCTCGGCACGGTCGATGTGGTGACGCGTCATCTCTACGAGCAACGCTGCTACGTCACCGAGCACCATTCCTTCGATGACCGGCTGTCGGGGCGGTTCTTCATTCGCGTGGAGTTCCGTGCCCCCGATGGCTTCGACGAGGACGGTTTTCGCGCAGGCCTGGCCGAGCGCAGCGAAGCCTTTGGCATGGCGTTCGAGCTGACCGCGCCGAATCACCGCCCCAAGGTGGTGATCATGGTGTCCAAGGCCGACCATTGCCTTAACGACCTGCTGTATCGCCAGCGCATCGGCCAGCTGGCCATGGACGTGGTCGCGGTGGTGTCCAACCATCCTGACCTCGAGCCGCTGGCACATTGGCACAAGATCCCCTATTACCACTTCGCCCTCGATCCGAACGACAAGCCGGCGCAGGAGCGCAAGGTATTGCAGGTGATCGAGGAAAGCGGTGCCGAGCTGGTGATCCTCGCCCGCTACATGCAGGTGCTGTCGCCGGAGTTGTGCCGGCGACTGGATGGCTGGGCGATCAACATCCACCACTCGTTGCTGCCCGGTTTCAAGGGCGCCAAACCGTATCACCAGGCCTACAACAAGGGCGTGAAGATGGTTGGCGCCACGGCGCACTACATCAACAACGACCTGGACGAAGGGCCGATCATCGCTCAGGGCGTCGAGGTGGTTGACCATGCGCACTATCCCGAGGACCTGATCGCCAAGGGGCGCGATATCGAGTGCCTGACCCTGGCGCGGGCTGTGGGTTATCACATCGAGCGACGGGTGTTCCTCAACGCCAATCGGACTGTGGTGCTTTGACATTGGGGCTGCTTTGCAGCCCATCGCGACACAAGGCCGCTCCCACAGGTAAAGCGCAAGTCTCAGGGGTTGCGCTGGCCATGTAGGAGCGGCCTTGTGTCGCGAAAGGGCCGCACAGCGGCCCCGGCTTTTGGCCTGCCGTGAACAGGCATTTGCTTGTCGCATCCAGTCACCGCCCCACCTCCTATCCAGCCCACAATTCCCTTCATTCCAGTAACACAGGCCGCCCACGGAAAGGCGGCGCTTTCCACCACCGCTGCATAAATACAAATCAAGCGAGGTAAGAAGCATGTCTGGTAACCGTGGAGTGGTGTATCTCGGCGCGGGCAAGGTCGAGGTGCAGAAGATCGACTACCCCAAGATGCAGGACCCGCGCGGCAAGAAGATCGAGCACGGCGTCATCCTCAAGGTGGTCTCCACCAACATCTGCGGCTCCGACCAGCACATGGTCCGCGGCCGCACCACCGCCCAGGTCGGCCTGGTCCTGGGTCATGAAATCACCGGTGAAATCGTCGAAATGGGCCGTGACGTCGAACGCCTGAAAATCGGCGATCTGGTGTCGGTACCCTTCAACGTCGCCTGCGGTCGCTGCCGCTCGTGCAAGGAGATGCACACCGGCGTCTGCCTCACCGTCAACCCGGCCCGCGCCGGTGGTGCCTACGGTTACGTTGACATGGGCGACTGGACCGGCGGCCAGGCCGAGTACGTACTGGTGCCCTACGCCGACTTCAACCTGCTGAAACTGCCGGACCGCGACAAGGCCATGGAGAAGATCCGCGACCTGACCTGCCTGTCCGACATCCTCCCCACCGGTTACCACGGCGCCGTCACCGCCGGTGTCGGCCCGGGCAGCACCGTATACGTCGCGGGTGCCGGCCCGGTCGGCCTGGCCGCCGCCGCGTCCGCCCGCCTGCTGGGCGCCGCCTGCGTCATTGTCGGCGACCTCAACCCGGCCCGGCTGGCTCACGCCAAGTCGCAAGGTTTCGAAGTGGTCGACCTGTCCAAGGACACTCCGCTGCACGAGCAGATCATCGATATCCTCGGTGAGCCGGAAGTGGATTGTGCCGTCGATGCCGTTGGCTTCGAGGCCCGTGGCCATGGTCATGAAGGCGCCAAGCACGAGGCCCCGGCCACCGTGCTCAACTCGCTGATGCAGGTGACCCGCGTGGCTGGCAAGATCGGTATTCCGGGCCTGTACGTGACCGAGGATCCGGGCGCAGTGGATGCCGCCGCCAAGATCGGTGCCCTGAGCATCCGCTTCGGCCTGGGCTGGGCCAAGTCCCACAGCTTCCACACCGGGCAGACCCCGACCATGAAGTACAACCGCCAGCTGATGCAGGCGATCATGTGGGATCGCATCAATATCGCCGAAGTGGTGGGGGTGCAGGTGATCAGCCTGGACCAGGCGCCGGAGGGGTATGGGGAGTTTGATGCAGGGGTACCGAAGAAGTTTGTGATTGATCCGCATAAGACATTTAGTGCGGCGTAAGATGTTAACTACAGCGCCCCTTTTGGGGCGTTGTGGTTTTTTGAAAACGGCCAGTGACTTTGCGGGTTAGTCCCTACGTAAGTCGATACTGCTATCTTGCATGGGGAAGAAGGTCCTGGGTTTGTAGTTGAAAGGTTCTGTCTCGCTAACTTCAAAGTTAGCGTCGGTAAGTGCTACTCTGCGGTCTGTTTTAAGGATTTCTAGGTCGATCTTTCCTGTATTTGGATATTCGCTACGCAAATCGAATACCGTCCCCTCATAGCCTTTTACCTTACGGCCTGAAATGTTAGATAGTTCCTGGGCGAATATTTTTCCATTGGCATCTGGTGTGGCTGAGTCGCATATTGAGATATGAATTTTTTTGAATTTTCTTACATTGATTTTATTGTCTGATAGGAAGTTGGTGAATTGTGCTGCGCTCATTGTTTTGTCGTTGGCTCGTACTGCACCTGGAAGTCCGTGAGCTTTTATGAGCAGTGAATCACGTTGAAGCTTTCTGGGCTGCGAAAGAACAAGCACCCCCTGACTGTTTAAAAGCGGTAGCACCGGCTTGTGGCCTGATGGGTCGGTTTTGTTTATGGGGTCATTTAGTACATAAGCGTACACATTAACCCCGCCGTCATCGAATGGACTAAAGCTGTCTGGTGAGTTGAAGCGCATCAGTGATGGGTTATACGTCCGATAGCCATTTCCGAGCAGGTAGAGTCCTGAGCGCGCTCTGTGTTCAGCATTGAATCCCAATAGTGTGGGTTCACTGCTATTGAGCGGGCTGTGGCCAAAAGCTGAATAAGAAATGGTGCTTTGGGCCGCGTTTGAATGTCTGATTATAGATCCATTCTTGTCTGTGCCAAGTAACACCTTTACTGATATAAGCATAGACTTTCTCGTCATGTTGCCTCCCTGAGATAGCCACCGTATTACATCATGAGTGCTTTCTGTCTAGTAATGCTCACTGGTTCGGTATTAACTATGGGATGTCGCGTTGGTCCCGTATGCGCTGAACGCTTTCATTATGAGCGGCGAGCCTGTCTAGGCTATCTTCGCGATGCTCGATAATTGGCCGCCCTATTGCGCGGCGGCGTCCGTTTCGACCGCTAGGGGGGACCTCAGTATCGCCCCATAGGCTTTTTAAATGCTGTATTCGGAGATCGAATATACGGTGTTCTGCCGCTTCGAGTGAAACACCTTTCATGTAAAACGTGCCTTCATCAATCGCGTCGCTAAAATCGCTATAGTTATCGCTCGTGATGTTTTCGAAAGCGGCTTTGTTTGATTTTTTGGTGGCTATAATTTTGGTTTTTTTTGCCAGTTTTTTTAAGTTGTTAGCTTCGGTGTCAGGTAGGTGTTTTGTAATTCCTTCGACTACGGTGTCATTGAGCAGCAATGCGGGCCAGCCGGACGACTTATCAATATTCCATGCAGTGTTTATTCTGCCGGAAAGGTTGAGGTCGAGGGCGTGTCCGGAACTGTCTGTCATGTTAACAGGGTCACCTTGGCAGTATGCGTAGCTATTCAGACCTCCACGCTCAAATGGGGACCAGCTGTCGGGCGAGTTGAAGCGCATTAATTCGGTGTTGTAACCGCGGTAACCATTGCCAAGTAAATAAGTATCATTTTTTTCACGGTGTACGCCGGTAAAGCCCAGCAAATTTGTCCTGCCATTGAAAGGACTGAAGCCGAATACGGTATAGGGGCAGGAGTGTTGCTCCTGCGGCTTATGCCGGTGCAATACAGATCCCTGCCGGTCTGTTGCCAAAAACACCGTTTTTGAGCTTCTTATAAATCGCTGTGTCATGTCGCACCCCTGGCGTTGGCTTGACTTTACATAACTCTGCGACGGAGGGGGGGGCTCAGCAACTGGCAAAAATGTCAGGTACGCAGAAGGGTCCTACCTGCTCACAGGATGTATCTCACTGACTCGATGAGGTTAAAGGAAATACCCTACGCAATCTGTCGATACACGTCTGATTGTTTGGGGAAATCCTGCCCACTAGGCTCTCCCGGTCGCTGTCGGTTTAGCGATCGGGCGTGGAAACCCGGCGGTTAGCATGGTTGTTGTCGTCATGACGGCTGTACGCGGGAGGTCTCTGGGCCTGCCGGGTTCACCATGCACCGGTCTTTCCACCCCGTGTACAGCTGTCACCCTGATGTGTGGAAGCGGAAGGGTGGCACCCAACACTGCATGGTGCCTCTATGAAAAAAATCGTCCCCGACCCACCCGAAAACCTCCACGCCAAATTCCAGCTCCCACCCGGCCAATCCCTTTCCACTGCCATCCTCGAAGGCGCCGTGCCCATCGAAGAGGTGCTGATGAACGTCTGCCATTTCATGTTCATCGCCTATACCGACGGTTACCACGCCCAGGAACTGGCGACCGAGGACGATTTGAGGCAACTCCAGGCGTCCAGCCTGCAGCATTTGACTGTCGCCTGGGGGCAGGTCGATGCGCTGGTGGGGGCGTTGAAGCAGGTGCCTGCCTCGGGGTTCTATCAGCCGGGTTGAAATAGCCGGGGCCGCTGTGCGGCCCATCGCCGGCAAGCCGGATCCCACAGGTACAGCGCAGGTCTCAGGCTATTGCGCAATACACTGTGGGAGCTGGCTTGCCAGCGATTGGGCCTCAGGGATGAACACCGATGGCCGGCCCGGAACAAACCCCCGGCGCTCCAGTCCAATCCCTCGTTTTCCGGCCATTCCGGCCGACGAGGCCCCTCCTGATGAAAGCATTCACCCTGGCAACCCTGATGACCCTGGCCGCAAGCCCGGTGTTCGCCTTCAACCTCAGCGACGCGGCCAACGCCGTCTCGGCCATGCAGAACCAGAACCAACAGGGCCAGGTGCAGGCGCCGGCCGGCCAGGCCAACCTCCTCAACACCTTGGGCAGCGAATTGAAGATCACCCCAGAGCAGGCCATCGGCGGCGCCGGGGCGATGCTGGGGCTGGCGCGCAACAACCTCAGCGGCGACGACTATGGGCAACTGACCAAGGCCGTGCCCGGGCTGGACCTGCTGTCGGGTACCAATGCGCTGGGAGGGCTGAGCGGCCTGGGGCAGTTGCTCGGCAATGACAAGAACAGCTCGGCGCTGAGCAACGCGCTGGGCGGTGAGGTGCAGAACCGCAGCGACCTGGACAACGCCTTCAAGGCGCTGGGCATGGATACCGGGATGATCGGGCAGTTCGCGCCGTTGATCCTGCAGTACCTGGGGCAGCAAGGAATTGCCGGGTCGTTGTTGCAGAACCTGGGCAGCCTGTGGAACGCCCCTGCGCCGTTGAGCCAGCCATCGGTCTGAGCGTCTGACACCGGCACTGAGCGGTCGTGGGATCAGCCTGACTTAGGCGCCAACTTGCTCAGGTGCAGCGCCACCAGCAATGCGACCGCCAGCAGGCTGGCAATGAACAGCCCTGTCCCGTTCCAGCCCCACTGGTGCCAGAACACCCCGCCGGCAGTCCCGGCGACACTTGATCCCGCGTAGTAGCAGAACAGGTAAAGCGAAGACGCCTGTCCCTTGGCCTTCAGCGCCCGGCGGCCGATCCAGCTGCTGGCCACCGAGTGCGCGCCGAAGAAGCCGAAGGTGAACACCAGCATGCCGACGATGATCATCGCCAATGGGGTGGCCAGGGTCATCAACAGGCCCCCGGCCATCACCAGGATGCTGGCCCAGAACACCTTGCGCCGTCCCAGCCTGTCGGCCAGGGCGCCGACCTGCGCCGAACTGTAGATCCCCGACAGGTAAACCACCGACAGCAACCCGACCAGCGCCTGGTTCATGTGATAGGGCCCAGCCAGCAGGCGGTAGCCGATGTAGTTGAACAGGGTGACGAAGGCGCCCATCAGCAGGAAGGCTTCGAGGAACAGCCAGGGCAACCCTGCGTCCCTGAAGTGCATGGCGAAGCCGTCCAGCAGGCTGCGCGGATTCAGGGCCTGGGGCCGGAAGTTGCGCGATTCGGGCAGCACTTTCCAGAACACCAGCGCTGCTGCCAGGGCCAATCCGCCGATGGTGAGCATCGCCGTGTGCCAGCTGACAAAGTCGATCAGCACGCCGGTGATCAGGCGCCCGCTCATGCCGCCGATGGCGTTGCCACCGATGTACAGGCCCATGGCCAGGCCGATGTGCTGCGGGTGGATTTCTTCGCTCAGGTAGGTCATCGCCACCGCCGCCAGGCCGCTCAACGATAAACCCACCAGGGCGCGCGTCGCCAGCACCAGCTCCCAGTTCGGCATCACCGCGCTGGCCAGGGTCGACAGGGCGGCGCAGAGCAGGGCGAAGACCATCACCGGCTTGCGCCCGATGCGGTCGGAGATCGGCCCGGTGACCAGCAGCCCGAACGCCAGCATGGCGGTGGACACCGACAGCACCAGGCTGCTCTGCGCGGCGTTGATGGAAAACTCCCGGGACAGCAGCGGCATCATCGGCTGCACGCAGTACAACAGGGCAAAGGTGGCGAAGCCACCGCTGAACAGGGCCAGCACGGTCTTCATGAAGGCGGGCGAGCCTTTCTCGATCCAGATATCGTTGATGACAGGCTCGGGTTCGGCAGACAGGGGGACTACGGCGGATCTCACGGAGGGTACCTCGGGCGCTGGGGCCGGTGCTGCGGTAAAAAAAGCATATAGCTGGCTAATGATTAGATCCAATATATTGTTCGACCCGTTCAAGACGTTTTACGACCTGTTTGGAGTCGATCATGGAGTTGCGTCATCTGCGCTATTTCATCGCCGTGGCCGAGGAACTGCATTTCGGCCGCGCCGCCCAGCAGCTGGGTATTTCCCAGCCTCCCTTGAGCCAGCAGATCCAGGCCCTGGAGCAGGAGCTTGGGGCCCGCCTGTTCGAGCGCACCAACCGCCGGGTCGAGTTGAGCGAGGCCGGGCGGCTGTTCCTCGAGGAGGCGCGCCAGGTGCTGGCGCAGGTGGAGAAGGCCGCCGATGTGGCGCGGCGAGCGCAGCTGGGTGAACTGGGCGAGATGAAGATCGGCTTCACCTCGTCGGCACCCTTCACCTCGCGGATTCCCCAGGCCATTCGGGCCTTCCGCCAGCGCTATCCTTCAGTGCACCTCAACCTCAAGGAAATGAGCAGCCGAGAAGTGGTGGAGGCGGTGTTCGACGAGTCCATCGAAATCGGCCTGATGCGACCGATGCCGTTGCCGGAAGGGATCGCTTGCACCGAGCTGTTCCGCGAACCCCTGGTAGCCGTGCTCAATGCATCGCACCCGCTGGCCATTGGCAGCGAACAGGGTGTACATATGCAAGCCCTGGCCCATGAGCCGTTCGTATTCTTCCCGCGCAGCTACGGCAGTGGCCTGCATGCCCAGTTGCTGAGCCTGGCGCGCCAGGCGGGTTTCAGCCCGCATTTCGCCCAGGAAGCCGGTGAGGCGATGACCATCATCGGCCTGGTGTCGGCGGGGTTGGGTGTTTCGGTGTTGCCGGCCTCGTTCCAGCGCATGCGCATCGAAGGCGTGGTGTACCGCACGTTGCTCGACGAAGAGGCCATGACCGCCGTGTGGCTGGTACGTCGCGAGGCGCCCGGCTCGGCCATGGCCAATGCCTTCATCGCCCTGCTGGCCGGGCTGGAACAGCCCGAAGGTGCTGGCTAAACCGCTGCGCTGACCACATACTCGGGCATTCGTTGATACACGGAGGTCTGACATGCGGCGCGTGGTGTTCAATCAGAAAGGTGGCGTGGGCAAGTCGAGCATTGCCTGTAATCTCGCGGCGGTCAGTGCCAGTGAAGGCTATCGGACCCTGCTGATCGACCTGGATGCCCAGGCCAACTCGACCCAGTACCTGACCGGCCTGACCGGCGACGACATCCCCATGGGCATCGCCGACTTCTTCAAGCAGTCGCTGTCCAGCGGGCCGTTCGCCAAGAAGAACAAGGTCGATATCTACGAAACCCCCTTCGACAACCTCCACGTGGTGACCGCCACCCCGGAGCTGGCCGACCTGCAGCCCAAGCTCGAGGCCAAGCACAAGATCAACAAGCTGCGCAAACTGCTCGACGAGCTGGACGAAGACTACGAGCGGATCTACATCGATACGCCGCCGGCGTTGAACTTCTACGCGGTTTCCGCACTGATCGCCGCCGATCGCGTGCTGATTCCCTTCGACTGTGACAGCTTCTCGCGCCAGGCGCTGTACGGCCTGCTGGCCGAGATCGACGAACTCAAGGAAGACCACAACGACGAGCTGGTGGTCGAGGGTATCGTGGTCAACCAGTTCCAGTCACGGGCCAGCCTGCCCCAGCAGATGCTCGACGAGCTGCTGGCCGAGGGCCTGCCGGTACTGCCGGTGTACCTGGGCAGTTCGGTGAAGATGCGCGAATCCCACCATGCCAGCCTGCCGTTGATCCACCTGGAGCCACGGCACAAGCTTACCCAGCAGTTCGTCGAGTTGCATGATCTGCTGGAGCGCAGCGCCTAGACACCCTGGCTGCGCAGCCACTCCAGCAACGACTGCAGTGGGAACGCGCCGGCCTGGCGAGCCACTTCGCGGCCGTTCCTGAACAGGATCAGGCTGGGGATCGAGCGGATGCCGAGCTGGCCGGCCAGGTTGCGGTTGGCCTCGCTGTCGAGCTTGGCCAGGCGGCAGCGTCCGGCGAGCTGACGGGCGGCCTGTTCGAACACCGGGGCGAAACTCTTGCAGGGGCCGCACCAGTCGGCCCACACATCCAGCAGCAACGGCAGGTCGCCTTTGATCTGGGCGGCGTAGGTGCCCTCGTTCAGTTCGAAGGGCTGAGCGAGCAGCACGTCCTGCTTGCAGCGGCCGCATTTGGGGCTGTCGCCCAGGCGCTCGGCGGGCAGGCGGTTGAGGCCGTTGCAGTGAGGGCAGGGGATTACCAGGGGGTCGGACATTTTATCTCCTTGATGTGGCTGGGGCCGCGTAGCGGCCCCGGGGTTCATGACGAACAGCTGATTTCCAGGTGCTTGCCCCACTCAGGTGGCCGTTCGGCATAGGCCTGCATCCCGGGCTGTTCCTCGAACGGCTTGCCCAGCACCTGATGCAGCCGCCGCACTTCACTGTAGTCGCCCGCCTCGGCGGCTTCGATGGCCTTCTGCGCCAGGTAGTTGCGCAGCACATACAGCGGATTGATCGCATGCATGCGCTCGCGGCGCCCTTCTGCATTGCCTGCTTCGCGCGCGCAGCGCGCCTGGTATTCGGTGCTCCAGGCGTCGAAGCCGGCCAGGTCGATGAAATCTTCCCGCACCACCTGCAGGGCCTGGGCCACGGGCTGCTCGCCCAGGCGACGGAAGAACAGGGTGTAGTCCACGCCCCCCCGCTGCATGCACTGCAGCAGGCGCTCGACCAGCGCCATGTCGTCGTCCTCGGCCGTGGTCAGGCCCAGGCGGCGGCGCATCAGGTCAAGGTAGTGCGCCTGGTACAGCGGCAGGAACAGCCCCAGCGCCTCCTTCAGCGGCTCGACTTCGATCACCGTGGTCAGGGCCTGGGCCAGGGCGCTGAGGTTCCAGTGGGCGATTGGCACCTGGTTGGCGTAGCTGTAGCGGCCCCGGTCATCGGAATGGTTGCAGATGAAGTTGGCGTCGAAGTCGTCGAGGAAGGCGTAGGGGCCGAAGTCGAAGGTGATGCCCAGGATCGACATGTTGTCGGTGTTCATCACTCCGTGGCAGAAGCCATAGGCCTGCCAGCGGGCGATCAGCTCGGCGTTGCGCTCGACGAGGGTGCGGAACATGGCCAGGTAGGGCTGCTCGGCGTCGCGGCACTCGGGGTAGTGCTGCTCCAGCACATGGTCTATCAGCACCCGCTGCTGTTCCGGTTGCTTGGTGTAGTAGAAGTATTCGAAGTGGCCGAAGCGCACGTGGCTTTGGGCCAGGCGCAGGAGCATGGCAGCGCTCTCGCGGGCTTCGCGCCATACCGGGGTGCTCGAGCCGATCACGCACAGCGCGCGGCTGCTGGGAATGCCCAGGGCGTGCAGGGCCTCGGAGGCGAGGAATTCGCGGATCGACGAGCGCAGCACGGCGCGGCCGTCGCCCATGCGCGAGTAGGGCGTCTGGCCGGCGCCCTTGAGGTGCAGGTCCCAGTGCTCGCCGGCATCGTTGAGAACCTCGCCCAGCAGCAGGCCACGACCATCACCCAGGCGCGGGTTGTACGAGCCGAACTGGTGACCGGAATACACCATCGCCCGTGGGTCGGCCTCTTCCCAAAGCTTGTGGCCGCTGAACAGCTCGGCGAACACCGGCAGCTCGGCCTGTGCCGGGTCGAGATCGAGCAGGGCCATGGCCGATTCACTGGCGACGACCAGGCGTGGATCGGCGATCGGGTCGGGCAGGACCTGGGTGGAGAAGGCATCGCCGAGTTGGGCGAAGCGGTTGTCGAAGGTGAGTTGGTCGAGGGACTTCACGGGGCCTGCTCCTGGATTCGGTGCCATCGAGGGCAAAGCCCTCGCCTGCATTCTGGAGGGCATGCCTGTCGTAGTCCACTCAGCTCGGCGGCGTGCTGTCCGGTTTGCCGTCCATCGGGATCAATTGCTGCTTGCCGTTCTTCGGGTCCATGAGGAACACCTCCACCTGGCGCACCGAGATCTTGATGTTGTGCGCCTTGAACTCCCGGTTGATATAGCGGTTCAGCTCGTCCAGCGTCGGGTTGCGGTCGCCCAGGTCGCGCACATGCATGCGCAGCTCGTGGTCCAGCGAGCTTTCGCCGAAGTTGAGGAAGTACACCAGCGGTTCCGGATCCTTGAGCACCCGTGGGTTCTCGTGGGCGCCCTTGAGCAGCAGGTCGCGCACCAGGTCAAGGTCCGAGCCGTAGTCGATGCCCAGCTTCAGCGTCACCCGGGTGACCGTGTCGGTCAGCGACCAGTTGATCAGCTGGCCGGTGATGAAGGTCTTGTTGGGGACGATGATGTCCTTGCGGTCGAAGTCGGTGATGGTGGTGGCGCGGATGCGGATCCTGCTCACCGTGCCGGACAGGTTGCCGATGGTGATGGTATCGCCGATGCGCACCGGGCGCTCGAACAGGATCATGATGCCGGAGATGAAGTTGGCGAAGATCTCCTGCATGCCGAAGCCCAGGCCCAGCGACAGGGCCGCCACCAGCCATTGCAGCTTGTCCCAGCTGACCCCGAGGGTGGCCAGGGTGCTGACGATGCCGACGCCGGCGATCACATAGGACAGCAGCGTGGTGATGGCGTAGGCGCTGCCCTGGGCAAGGTTCAGGCGCGACAGCACCAGCACCTCGAGCAAGCCCGGCAGGTTGCTGGCCAGGGCCACGGCGATGCCGGCGATGACCATGGCGCCGAGCAGGTCGCCGAGGCTGATCGGTACCATGCTCGCCGCCGCGCCGGTGCCGCTGCTGTATTCGTAGAGGGTGATGTTGTTGAGGTAGGCGAATACCGTGATCAGGTCTGCCCAGACCCAGTACAGCCCGCCGATGAAGCCGCCGAGCAGGGCCAGGCGGATCAGACGCAGGGACTGCTGGTTGACTTGCTCGATGTCCAGGGTCGGCTCCTCGACCACCACTTCGCCGTCGAGCCCTTCCTTGGCCGCCTGGCGTTTGCTCAGGGCGCGCTGGTAGGCCAGGCGCCGCGCCGCCACCGACAGGCCGCGCACGAATGCGGCCTCGATCACCAGCCAGAACAGCAGCAGGTAGAGGGTGTAGATCAGCCGGTCGGTGAGCTTGAGGGCGGTGTAGTAGTAGCCGAAGCACACCGCCACGAACAGGGCGATAGGCAGGGCGGTGAAGGCCACCCCGACGGCCTTGCGGAACAGCGAGGTGTTGCGGTGCGCCGGGCTGCTCAGCAGCAGGCGGCTGAGCAGCCAGGCCATCAGCGCGTAGCAGGTCAGTACCACGCCGATGCCCAGCACGTCCTCGGCCAGGGCCGATGGCTGGTGTTCGGCCACCGCCACCACGCCGACCAGGGCCAGCACCACGGTGCCGAGCCGGCGCACCCAGCCGCGCAGGAACTCGACCTGCGGCTTGTGCCAGCGGAAGTGGATCTCGGCCACGCCGCCCGGGGCGAGGATACGGTAGGCGGTGTAGAACACCAGCCAGGCCTGGGCGATCTGCCACAGGGCGGCGCCGAGGTTGGCGTTCTGCCCGCGGGCATCGAGCTGCAGGGCGTAGCTGCCCAGGGTCAGGGCCAGGGCCACCGGCAGGGCCAGGAGGATGTTGATCAGGATCGCCTGGGGCGTGTGCCACTGGCTGTCGCGCTTGAAGTGGCCGATGTCCTGGTGGACCTTGCCCAGCCGTCGGTACAGCGCCTTGCGCCGCCACAGCAGGGCGCCGATCACCAGGATCAGCGGCAGGAACAGCAGCGGCTGTTGCACCAGGCCGTCCGCCAGCTCCTTGATGCCCGCGCCCCAGGGCAGGCTGGCCACCTGTGTGGTCAGGCGCTCGGGTACCTCGCGCAGCCATTGCCAGTCCAGCGGCTTGTTGCTGGGGATCCAGAACATCTGTTCTTCCAGCGTGGTGCGCAGGTTCTGGGCGGTGCTCAGCAGTTGCTTCTGATTCAACTGCAGGGTGATGCATTCGTTGAGCAGCGCCGACAGCTCGCGGTTCAACCGCTCGAGCAAGTCGCTGCGGGTGATCGCCACTTCCAGCAGGGCCTTGCGCAGTTGCGGGGTGACATCTTCCTCGGGCTGGCTGGCCAGCAGCTTGTCCACATAGGTGGACGGGCTGCTCATCTGTTCGCGTTCCTGGTTGATCTCGAACTGGTAGAGGCGGATATCGGCGATCTGGTCGGCCAGGTTGCGGTCAAGCTTCAGGTGCGGCAGGGCCTGCTTCTGCTTGTAGAGGATCTTCGACAGCAGCAGGCTGCCCTTGAGCACGTTGATCTGTTCGTCCAGGGCCTGGTCGGCCTGGGTGAGGCTGTCGAGCTGTTGCTTGGTACGCAGGTTCTGCTGGGTCACCTCGTTGAGGCGATCGGTGCTGCGCAGCAGGTAGTCGGACAGTTGCAGGTTGGCGGTGCTCTCGGTGGCCAACAGGTTGCTGCCGCCGGCCTTCTGCGCCTCGATCGACTGGCGGGTGACGGCCTGTTGCGACTGGGCCAGGCGCTTTTCGTTGATCAGCGTCTGCAGGTCCTGGATTTCCTGCTCCAGGCGGGTGGCGCGCTCGATCAGCAGGTCGTGGCGGGCGTTGCCCAGGTCCTGCAGCACGCTGTTGCCGGCCAGTTCCTGGCGGCGCAGCAGGGTCAGCGCGTTGAGCGAGGCCAGCTCGGCGTTGAGCTGGTTGCGCTGGTCGGCGTTGATCGCCTTGCCGTTGTCCTTGCCGCTCTTGAGGCTGCTGTTGATCTGCTGGGCGCGCATCTGGTTGCCGCTGATCTCGGCCTGGGCGCGTTCAGGACGGGTCTGCGCATTGATGATCAGGCTGTTTGCTTCGGACAGCGCCTTTTGCAGATCGCCCTGCTGGGTGCTGCGTTCGCTGAGCATCTGCTCGAGCTGCGGCACCGTCAGGCTGGCGTAGCGCTGCGCCACCGGCGGGGTGGTGCTGGCCTTGAGCTTGATCAACTCGCGCTGGCTGTCGCGGATCTCCTGGGGGGCGCCGGCCAGCTGCTGCTTGAGGGCTTCGAGCTTCTTTTCGCTGTCGTCGCGGGCGTTGAGCAGCGCCAGGGTCTGCTCCAGCACCTGCTGCACGGCTTTCTGCTCGGTTTCCGGCAGCTTGCGCTCGGCGATCTTGCTCAGGCTGCTCTGGATGCCCGGGGTGGTCGGGACTTCCACCGCGCCGGCGGCGAACGAGAGGGTCAGGCACAGCCCCAGCAGGGCTGCGCGGCAATGGTCACGCAGGGACATAGGCAGAGTTCTTGTGTTACGCGGCAAATCGGAGTTTAGAGGAACAGCCCGGGTCCGGGGCGGGTACCTTCGGGGAATCTGACGCCCACTTTCTGGATCTTGTTCCCGTCCATGACCGCGACGGTCCAGATCGTGCCGTGCCATTCGATCTGGTCGCCTACTACTGGCGCGCCTCCGACCTTCTGTCGGATGAACTGCGCCAGCGGCATGTTCGCGTCCAGGCCATCGAGTTTCAGGCCATACAGCGCGGCCACCGCGCCCAGTTCGGCGTCGCCTTCGAGGACGAAGTCGCCGAAGAAACGCAGGTCCAGGCCACGCTGTGGTGCCTGGCTGAACAGCTTGCCCAGCGCCGGCAGGTTATGTTCGTGGCCGATCACGCAGAGCATGTCGCCGACTTCCAGCACGGTGCTGCCCGATGGGTGCAGCAGTTGCTCGCCGCGAAACAAGGCGGCGATGCGCGTGCCCTCGGGCATCTTCAGCTCGCGCAGGGCGGCGCCGATGCACCATTTCTCGGCGCCCAGGCGGTAGACGAACAGCTCCCACTCGCTGGTGACGTGCACTTCGAGTGCGGAGCGGGAAATCGGCGCCGGGTCCGGCGGTACCGTGACCTTCAGCAGCTTGGCCATCCACGGCAGGCTGGTGCCTTGCACCAGCAGTGACACCAGCACGATGAAGAAGGCCAGGTTGAAGAACAGCTGGGCCTGGGGCAGCCCCGCCATCAGCGGGAACACCGCCAGGATGATCGGTACCGCGCCACGCAGGCCGACCCAGCTGATAAAGCCTTTCTCGCGACCATGGAAGGCCTTGAACGGCAGCAGGGCGGCCACCACCGACAGCGGGCGGGCCACCAGGATCATCCACAGCGCCAGGCCCAGGGCCGGCAGGGCGATGGGCAGCAGGTCGTGGGGCGTGACCAGCAGGCCGAGCACCAGGAACATGCCGATCTGCGCCAGCCAGGCCATGCCGTCGAGCATGTGCAGGATGCCGTGGCGGCTGCGGATCGGCCGGTTACCCAGCACCAGGCCGCACAGGTACACGGCCAGGAAGCCGCTGCCGTGCAGGGCGTTGGTCAGGGAGAACACCGCCAGTCCGCCGGCTACCACCAGGATCGGGTACAGGCCGCTGGCCAGGTTGATGCGATTGACCAGTTGCAGCATCAGCCAGCCGCCGCCCAGACCCATCAGCCCGCCGATGCCGAACTCGCGCAGCAGGTGGGTGAGCAGGCTCCAGTGCAGGCCGGTCTGGCCGCTGGCGATCATGTCGATCAGGGTGACGGTGAGGAACACCGCCATCGGGTCGTTGCTGCCCGACTCGATCTCCAGGGTGGCGGTGACCCGCTCGTTCAGGCCCTTGCCGCCGAGCAGCGAGAACACCGCCGCGGCATCGGTGGAGCCGACGATGGCGCCGATCAACAGGCCCTGGATCAGGTTCAGGTTGAACAGCCAGGCGGCGACCATGCCGGTCAGGCCGGTGGTGATCAGCACGCCGACCGTGGCCAACGACAGGGCCGGCCACAGCGCCACGCGGAAGCTCGCCACCCGGGTGCGCAGGCCGCCGTCGAGCAGGATCACGGCGAGTGCCAGGTTGCCCACCAGGTAGGCGGTCGGGTAGTTGTTGAAGATGATGCCGCCACCATCGACCCCGGCAATCATGCCGACCGCGAGGATGATGACGAGAATGGGGATGCCCAGGCGCGATGACAGCGAGCTGACCAGGATGCTTGCGCCCACCAGTAAAGCGCCGATCAGGAACAGGCTGTTGATGGTGCTCGCATCCAAAGGTGGTACTCCGGGATATCGCGGGGGAAGGGACCTGGAAGCATGAACTAGCAGGTCGCGTGCCAATCGATTCTAACCTGATGAATTGGCAGGCTGTAAAGCGTTTCTGCAGATGTAGAAAAGGCACCTCGAGAGGTGCCTTTTCTTGTGTTGCCGCAGCAGGCTTACGCTTGCTTCACTTCACGCATCGGCTTGCCCTTCACCGGTGCATCGCCGGCCACGTAGTACTTGGCGGTGCTGCGCGGCAGCGGCTTGCGGCCACGGATCTTGTCCGAGATCTTCTCGGCGATCATGATCGTGGTGGCGTTGAGGTTGCCGGTGATGATCAGCGGCATGATCGAGGCGTCGACCACGCGCAGGCCCTGCATGCCATGCACGCGACCTTCGCCGTCGACCACTGCCATGTCGTCGGTGCCCATCTTGCACGAGCAGGATGGGTGGAAGGCGGTTTCGGCGTGCTCGCGGATGAACTTGTCCAGCTCTTCGTCGGTCTGCACGTGGGCGCCTGGGCTGATCTCGCGACCGCGGTACGGGTCCAGCGCCGGCTGGGCCATGATTTCGCGGGTCAGGCGAATACCGTCGCGGAATTCCTGCCAGTCCTGCTCGGTGGACATGTAGTTGAACAGGATGCTTGGGTGCTGGCGCGGGTCTTTCGATTTGGCCTGGATGCGACCACGGGCTGGCGAGCGCATGGAACCCATGTGCGCCTGGAAGCCGTGTTCTTTCACGCCGTTCGAGCCGTTGTAGTTAATCGCTACCGGCAGGAAGTGGTACTGGATGTTCGGCCACTTGAATTCAGGACGGGTGCGGATGAAGCCACCGGCCTCGAACTGGTTGCTGGCGCCGATGCCGGTGCCGTTGAACAGCCACTCGGCACCGATGGCTGGCTGGTTCCACCACAGCAGCGACGGATACAGCGACACCGGCTGGGTGCAGGCGTACTGCAGGTACAGTTCGAGGTGGTCCTGCAGGTTCTCGCCGACGCCTGGCAGGTCGTGGACCACCGGGATGTCGAGGCTTTCCAGCAGTGCGCGCGGGCCGACGCCGGAGCGCTGCAGCAGCTGCGGCGAAGCGATGGCGCCGGAGCTGACGATGACTTCCTTGCGCGCCCGGGCTTCGACACGCTCTTCGCTGTCACCGACCAGGTAGGTCACGCCGACGGCGCGCTTGCCGTCGAACAACACGCGGTCAGTCAGGGCGTGGGTGACGATGGTCAGGTTCGGGCGTTTCTTGGCCTGGTCCAGGTAGCCGCGGGCGGTGCTGGAGCGACGGCCGTTCTTGGTCACCGAACGGTCCATCGGGCCGAAGCCTTCCTGCTGGTAGCCGTTGAGGTCTTCGGTGCGCGGGTAACCGGCCTGCACGCCGGCTTCGACCATGGCGTGGAACAGCGGGTTGTTGCCGGCTTTCGGCGTGGCCACGCTGACCGGGCCGTCGCCACCGTGGTAGTCGTTCGGGCCGATGTCGCGGGTTTCGGCTTTACGGAAGTACGGTAGGCAGTCCAGGTAGGTCCAGTCTTCCAGGCCCGGCAGTTCCGCCCAGCCGTCGAAGTCCATGGCGTTGCCGCGGATGTAGCACATGCCGTTGATCAGCGAGGAGCCACCCAGGCCCTTGCCGCGGCCACACTCCATGCGGCGACCGTCCATGAACGGCTCCGGATCGGTCTCGTAGGCCCAGTTGTAGCGACGGCCCTGCAGCGGGAAGGCCAGGGCGGCCGGCATCTGGGTGCGGAAGTCGAAGCGGTAGTCGGGGCCACCGGCTTCCAGCAGCAGCACGGTGACGCTGGCGTCTTCGGTCAGGCGGGTGGCCAGGGTGTTACCGGCCGAGCCGGCACCGACGATGATGTAATCGAATTCTTGGGACATGAAAAGTACCCTCGTTGGCGGTGGTCAGGGAGCGCAAGCGCCCGTGCGCGAAGGCACGGGCGTGGCTAAACGGGGTTTAGAAAACCGAGTTGTAGCCGCCCAGCTCGACCTGGACCGACTTGATGCGAGTGTATTGAGCCAGCGAGCTGACACCGTTCTCACGGCCGACGCCCGACTGCTTGTAACCGCCAACCGGCATTTCCGCCGGCGACTCGCCCCAGGCGTTGATCCAGCAGATGCCGGCCTCGAGCTTGTGGATGATGCGGTGCGCGCGGCTGATGTCGTTGGTGCAGACGCCGGCGGCCAGGCCGTATTCGGTGTCGTTGGCGCGACGGATGACTTCTTCCTCGGTCTCGTAGCTGAGGATGCTCATCACCGGGCCGAAGATCTCTTCCTTGACGATGGTCATGTCGTCGGTGCAGTCGGTGAACACGGTCGGGGCCACGAACGCGCCCTTGGCGAAGTCGCCGTCCAGCAGACGCTCACCGCCGCACAGTACGCGGGCGCCTTCTTCTTTACCCTTGGCGATGTACGACAGCACGCTTTCCATGTGCTGGAAGCTGACCAGCGGGCCGAAGTTGGTGTTCTCGTCTTCCGGGTTGCCGGCACGGATGCGGGCGACGCGCTCGGCGATCTTGGCTTCGAAGGCGGCTTTCATCGAGGCTGGGATGAACACGCGGGTGCCGTTGGTGCAGACCTGACCGGAGCTGTAGAAGTTGGCCATCATGGCGATGTCGGCGGCCTTGTCCAGGTCGGCGTCGTCGCAGATGATCAGTGGCGACTTGCCGCCCAGTTCCATGGTCACTTCCTTCAGCGACGAGCTGGAGGCGCTGGCCATGACTTTCTTGCCGGTGGTGGTGCCGCCGGTGAAGGAGACTTTCTCGATGCGCGGGTGCTCGGTCAGCCAGGTGCCGACTTCGCGGCCGCTGCCGGTCAGGACGTTGAACACGCCGTTCGGCAGGCCGGCTTCGGTGAAGATCTCGGCCAGTTTCAGGGTGGTCAGCGAGGTGACTTCCGACGGCTTGAAGATCATCGCGTTGCCGGCGGCCAGGGCCGGGGCGGATTTCCACAGGGCGATCTGGATCGGGTAGTTCCAGGCGCCGATACCGACGGTCACGCCCAGCGGCTCGCGGCGGGTGTAGACGAAGGACGATTCGCGCAGCGGGATCTGCTCGCCTTCGATGGCCGGTACCAGGCCTGCGTAGTACTCCAGCACGTCGGCGCCGGTGACGATGTCGACGTAGCGGGTCTCGGAGTACGACTTGCCGGTGTCCAGGGTTTCCAGCATGGCCAGCTCGTCGTTGCGCTCGCGCAGGATGTCGACGGCGCGGCGCAGGATGCGCGAACGCTGCATGGCGGTCATCGCGGCCCAGATTTTCTGGCCGCGCTCGGCGCTTTCGACGGCTTTTTCGACGTCGGCTTGGGTCGCGCGCTGCACATGGGCGAGGACTTCGCCGGTGGCCGGGTTGATGGCTTCGAAGGTGGCGTCGCTGCCAGCGTCGACGTAAGCGCCATCAATGTAGAGTTTTTGCGTTCCGAAACGGGCCATAGTGTCCTCGCAAGTGCAGTGTGTGGTTGGCTGCCGCGTCACGCTCCTGCCGGTTGGCTGGTCGCTGCGCGCGGCTGTTCAGAGGCCTGGTCGGTTGTGCCCAGGGACTGCTGTTTCGCCAGTTGTAGATCCATGTATTCGTAAGCGATGCGTATCGCCTGGTCGGTGTCGAATGCATCACCCGACAGGGCGCCACGCAACCACAGGCCGTCGATCAGGGCCGCCAGCCCGCGGGCAGCCTTGCGCGCATGGTAGAGCGGCAGGACGCGGCGGAACTGGCAGCACAGGTTGGAATACAGACGGTGATCGTTGATCCGCTGCAACCTGTGCAAAGACGGCTGGTGCATGCTGGAGGCCCAGAAGGCCAGCCAGGTTTTCATTGCCGGGCCATTCACCTGGCTCGCATCGAAGTTGCCTTCGATGATCACCTTCAGGTGGGCACGCGGGCTGTCGTCCGTGAGTGCCTGACGACGCGCGATCACACCCTCGTTGAGCATGTTCATGATGTGGCGCATCGTCGCTGCGATCAGGCCGTTCTTGTCCTGAAAGTAGTGACTGATGATGCCGTTCGACACGCCGGCCAAACGGGCAATCAGCGCAATGCTGGCATCGCCCAGTCCGACCTGATCGACCGCCTGCAAGGTGGCTTCGATCAACTGCTGGCGGCGGATGGGTTGCATACCGACCTTGGGCATCTTGCTATCTCCTCAGGCCTGCGGGCAGACGACGAGCGGCTGCCTCGGCGAAGGCCAGTCTATTTTGTTTTGATTGAACGTTCAATCAATAAAGAATAAGCTCTGCGACAATTTGTGCCATTGACAGTTTTTCAGGCCGTCAAAGGGACACGAATCGACACCCCAGGAAATCGTGTAACCCCCGGAATACAAGGCGTTGACGGGCATGAGCGATGCAAAGGACAGATTCTGCCGAGCGGTCATGGACTGCGCGGTCGGCCCTTGGAGCGGGCCAGGTGGTCTGTGGCGAATGCGCGCACCTTCTGCTGAGTGCGTGGCAAGGCGACAGACGGCCGGTCTGTATTTTTTGCAGCGTTTCGATTCGGGATCACGGTTTCCAGGTGCCTTTTATAACACCTTGCGTAGTAGGGCTATTGCACCAATTGCGCGGGAAATAACTGTTTAGCCTCCACTGCCGCACTGCCCGGAGCATTCGTGCAATGAGTTCTGCCTCCCTGACAAAGCCTCCCGCCGAGCGGGTACGGGTCAACCGCGTGGTGTTCTACACCTCGGCGCTGATGATCCTCGTTCTGACTGCCCTGCTGATTGCTGTACCCGAAGCCGCCGGCCAGGCGCTGGGCGTTGCCCAGAAATGGCTGACCCGTACCTTCGGCTGGTACTACATGCTGGTGATCTGCGGTTACCTGCTGTTCGTCGTCTACCTGGCCTTCTCCGATTTCGGCAAGCTCAAGCTTGGCGGCAAGGACGACACCCCCGATTTCAGCTACGGCGCCTGGGCCGGCATGCTGTTCTCCTCGGGCATCGGTATCTCGCTGCTGTACTTCGGCGCCTCCGAGCCGCTGGACCACTACTTCAACCCACCCGAGGGCACCCCGGCCAGCCTCGAGGCCGCGCGCCAGGGCCTGCAGCTGACTTTCCTGCACTGGGGCCTGCACGGCTGGGCAATCTACGCCCTGGTGGGGCTTGCCGTGGGTTACTTCGCCTACCGTCACAACCAGCCGCTGGCACTGCGCTCGGCGCTTTATCCGCTGGTCGGTGAGCGTTGGGTCAAGGGTGGCGCCGGTCATGCCGTGGACATCTTCGGCATGTTCGTCACCCTGCTGGGCCTGGTGACCAACCTCGGTATCGGTTCGATGCAGGTGGCTTCGGGCCTGGAGTACCTGTTCGGCATGGACCACAGCAAGACCAACCTGCTGGTGGTGATCCTGGTCATGGCGGGCGTTGCCACCGTGGCCGCGGTGTCGGGCGTGGAGAACGGTATCCGTCGCCTGTCCAACCTGAATATCCTGCTGTTTAGCGGCCTGCTGATCTTCGTGCTGCTGGCCGGCAATACCCTGCACCTGCTCAACGGCTTCGTGCAGAACATCGGCGACTACCTCAACGGTGTCGTGCTGAAGACCTTCGACCTGTACGTCTATGAAGGCGACAACGACAAGTCCGAGCGCTGGCTGGGCCTGTGGACCGTGTTCTACTGGGCCTGGTGGATCTCCTGGGGCCCGTTCGTCGGCATGTTCATTGCCCGTATCTCCAAGGGCCGTACCGTGCGCCAGCTGGTCAGCGGCGTGCTGCTGATCCCCCTGGGCTTCACCCTGGCCTGGCTGTCGATCTTCGGTAACACCGCATTGGACCTGGTGATCAACCAGGGTGCGGTGGAGCTGGGCAAGACGGCGCTCGAACAGCCGTCGATGTCGATCTACCAGCTGCTGGAGTTCTTCCCGGCCGCCAAGATTGTCATCGGTGTAGCCGTGTTCGTCGGCTTCGTGCTGTTCCTGACTCCCGCCGACTCCGGCGCAGTGATGATGGCCAACCTGTCGTGCAAAGGCGGCAAGGTCGACGAGGACGCCCCGCACTGGATGGTGGTGTTCTGGTCGGTGGTCATCACCCTGGTCACCATCGGCTTGCTGTTCGCCGGTAACTTCGAGGCCATGCAGACCATGGTGGTACTGGCCGGCCTGCCGTTCTCGGTGGTCCTGGTGCTGTTCATGTTCGGTCTGATGAAGGCCATGAAGCAGGACGTCGCGGTCGAGAGCGAGCGCGCCGAGCTGGCCGCCCGTGGCCGTCGCGGCTTCAGCGAGCGCCTGAGCCAGTTGGACCTGCAACCGACCCAGGCCGTGGTCCAGCGTTTCATGGACAAGCAGGTCAGCCCGGCGCTGAAAGAGGCCGCCGAGCAGCTTCGCACCCTGGGCTTCGAGGTCGAGACCCGTGTTGGCCAGTCACGCAACATGATGGGCCTGCGGGTGATGATGGAAGAGGGTAACCCCTTCGTCTACGAAGCCAGCCTGGACGGTTACATGGCCGCGCCGAGCGAGGCGCCGGTCGAGGGCGAGCCGGAAGTGCGTCAGCGCTTCTACCGTGCCGAGGTGTACCTGCACGATGGCAGCCAGGAGTACGACCTGATGGGCTTCACCCGCGAGCAGATCGTGCGTGACGTGCTGGATCAGTTCGAGAGCCACCGTCAGCTGCTGGGGCGTGTTTACAGCTGATCGTGAGCGGTAACAGGCAGGGGTCTGGCGTGAAAGCGCCGGGCCCTTGTCGTTTCTGGGGCGCGCAATATGTACAGCCTCGCAGGCTGGTGGGTGACGGCATGGTGGCAGTCCACTCACCAGGAGGCGTTCACCATGACGACACCTTCGACACCCCTGTTCGATTTCAAGGGCGCTGCCGCCCGGCAGTTCGCCAACCGTCCGACCCTGCGCCAGGTGGCCAGCACGCAGGTGCTGAGCCTGCTGCTCGAACACTTGCCATGGCTGGCGTCGGTCACCCCGGCGCTGACCGACGCCGACCCGCTGATGCTCGACAGCCCTGTGCCCGGCACCAACTACTACACCACCGACAGCTTGGTCGACCTGGTGTTGCAGGCCATGGTCGCGGAGCAGCCCATGAACCTGGAAGCGCTCGAAGGGCGCCACCACAACCTCGGGCTGGTGGCGACCCACCGCTTCGCCGGCTCGCGCAGCGAGTTCGATACCCGCCGCCTGAGCGGGGTGACGGACGCCTTCAACGGGTTGCTGGCGCGCTTGCCCGAGTTCTTCTGCCAAGCGCAGCTGGACTATTGGCAGGGCCGGGGCAGCGCCGGCAAGAGCCGCGACCGGTGGCTGCAGTTGCTGTTGAAGATGGCGCTGCTGAGCAACCTGCCTGCGCAGGGGCTCGATGCCAAGGCGCAGGCGTGCGTGCGTGGCCTGATCGAGGGCGGTGCCGAGCAGCCGGCGACGTTCGTCGTGCAGGCCAGGCTGGGCTGGGATGACCAGGTGTTCACGGTCGTGCAACCCGGCCTGTTGGTGGTGGGCGAATGGGACGAAGCGCAGGTGGTGCTGTGGTGCAGGCCGTCGACCCAGGTCACGGCCTTCGCGTCGCTTGAGGCGTTTGGCCTGGCCCTGCGCGATGCGTTGGCGCTCGCGCACAGCTTCGACACGCTGAACTGGGAGCGCCATGCGCTCGAGGGCAACGTGTTCGCGCAGCAGAGTGCGCTGCTGCTGGCGAGGATGTGCGAGCACATCGCTCAGTTGCGTCTGCGTGGCCTCTCGGTGGCACGGATGGAGGCCCTGTTCGCGCAGTTGAGCGACCCCGCGCAGTGGCTACTTGGCGGCTACTTCCACGACGATGGCGTTCAGGCCAAACTCCCGCCAGGCCTGTCCAGCGCCTCGGCCAGCGACAGCTTCGCAGCCCAGGAAGCCCTGTTGAGTATGGCCTTGGCGCAAGCGCAGGCCGAAGGGGGCTCGGCGCTCGATGGCGTCCAGGACCTGCAGACCTACGCGCGCGAACGCTTGCGCGAACAGTTGCTGGCGGACTATCCGGTAGAAGCGAACTATTTTCCTGACGACCTGTTGCTGTCGCTCGCCACCGCCGAGGGCATTCCGGGTGGCGCGGGAAGCGGCGCAGGCGGGGGGGAGCCGTTGGCCGACAGGGGCGAGGTAAGCCTGACCGCCTTCGCCATCGGCAACCTCAGTTCACTGGGCGCGGCGGTCATCAAGGGCATACGGCACCGCACTGGACAATTGATCATGCCGTGGCTGACGGTCGACTACCTCAAGGGCGTGGTCCAGCGCGTCGACATCGGAGGCAAATACCCTCGCTACGTGGCGACCACCCTGGGTGACCCGTCAAGCCGGGCGCAGCGTACCCGGCACTTCGCCCGGGAGTGGCGCCAGGGGCTGTTATTCAGTGCCCTGCTGGCCAAGCTCGATGGCAAGGTTTCCGATGCCGGGCTGCAACACGTCGTCGATTTCTGCCAAGGCCACCTGGATCCTGAGTCACCCAGTAGCGTGCTGGCGCCCCTGGCCTTCAAGCGCCGTCCCGACGCCACGCATTCCGACCTGGTCCAGGCCATGTACGTATTGTTCTGTGCGCAGCCCTCGCGGGTGTTGCTGTACCGTCCGCTCTACGCCAAGGATACGCTGCTGGAGTACGCCAGCCTGGAGGCGATGATGGCGGCGATTCGCGCCTCCACCGAGCTGCAGCAGAGCCTGGTGGCGTGGATGAACCCAACGGCACGCTCCATCTATGACCACGACGGGTTCAAGGAACCGCACATCGGCAGCATCGGCATCGACCCTTATAACCTGCCGGAAAAGCCGGCCCCCGCCGAACTCGCCAGCTGCCACTGGGCCACGGGTGTGGATGAAAAGCTCTATGCCGCCAACCAGGCGTTGCGGGTGGCGCTGGCCGACGCGCAAAGCACCTCCACGGCAGAAAGCCGTTGGGCGCTGCTCGGCCAGGGCGCCTGGCTGCTGTTCGACGTGGCCAGCCTGGCGTTGCGTGGCCCGGTGGCATCGGCGGCATGGCTGGTGCAAACCCTCAGCGCCCTGGACAGCGATCTCGAGGCGGTGGCCCACAGTGACTATTTCAACCGGGACGCGGCCACGGTCGATCTGATCATCACCACCGGCATGACCTTGCTGCACGCGCACCTGCCCAAGGCTCCCCACGCCGATGCGCAGCCTTTACCCGGTGCGGCGGCGTTCACGCAAGCACCGGCCCAGGATGGCCGTTACCAGGCGCTCAAGGTCGTGCCGAGCCAAGGCCGGGTCACGTCACCTGGGCCCTTGGCATGGCCAGAGCCAGTGGTGGGCGACGCAGCCGTTGTGGACTTCAGTTGGCGTGGCAACCAGGGCTTCAACGACTTGCCGCCCTCGCGGCGCAAGGCGTTGATGGCCATGCGCTCGAACGTGGCACTCGCAGGTGAGCAGCCACAGGCATCAGGGGTTTACCGGGTGGCTGGGCAGGACTGCGTGCCGATGCTGGGCGAAGTGTTTGCCGTGAGCGCATCGGACGACGGCATCCGCGTGGTCGACCCGGCGGGTGGGCATGGCCCTTACTTGTCCTACGAGGCGGGCGCCTGGCGTGTCGATACCCGGCTGCGCTTGCGCGGTGGCATGCCCAAGCCTTCCCTGGAAAAGCAGTTCAACAGGATGCTCACGCAGATCGACCGGCTGACCCTGGAATCGAACCAGGCGGCGGGAGTTCTCAAGCCAACCCTTGATGAAGCGCTGGTATTGCAACGCAAGCACGATCAGCTCTGCGTGCTCGAGGCTGCGGAGCGAAAGCGTCGCCTGGACGCCGAGATGACAGGCGACACCTGCTTCGACAAGGTCGGCTCCGACCGCCTGATGACCAGCTACCAGGCACGACTCGCCGAGTTGAACACGGCGTTGAAGGCAAAGCGGCTCGAGGCGCTGTCGGCGCTGGACGCGGTCATGGCGCCCGATCGCAAGCAGATCGCCCAGATCAAGGTGATGCTCGAGCCCAAGTATGGTCGCTACCGGCAGCATGGCGCGGGCGCGCTCCTCGATGGCCAGTTGAACCTGCTCACGCAGTCGACGATTCGTAACGCCGATTTCGCGCTGACCGAACTCTATACGCTGGCCGACTACGCGCACATCAGTGAGATGCGCAAACAGTTCAGGGGAAAGTACCTTTTCGAAGTGGCGGAGCAATATCGGCAATTTCGTAACGAACTCATCGATCTCTGCGAGATCAACGAGCGGGTGCTTGCTTTGCACGGCGAGCTCGACGTGCTGCTGCTCGGCGTGCCGGATACCCTGAATGTCAGCGCCACGACGACGGCCCGCAGCGTGGCGCAGTTGATCATGGGGCGGCGCTTCACCACGATCGATTTGCGTTTCCAGCACGTGTTGAACCTCGCGGAGGCCGCGTTGCGGCTGGAGTCCAGGAGCATGCCGCGGCGCTTGTTGAGGTTCCAGCGGGGGCTGGTCAACCCTGCGCTGAATCGCGCCTCCTCGGCGCATGGGGATTCGTTGAAGGCCAACCTGTCGGCGGCCGACCGGATCAGCATCCTGCAAGAGGCCTGGGACGTGTACACCGCCGCGATCGTACACAGCCTGCACATCGAGCCCCAGGCCGGCGAGTTGCTCGACCCCGTGATGCTGCGCCGCTACCGGGCTCACATGATCCTGCTCAAGGAGGACGCGGGGCGCCGCTTGGTCGATGCCATCGCCGAGCAGGACGGTGCGCCGACGTCCAGCGGGCGCGTGCCTTACCCAGTCGCCCAGGAGCCCAAGCGGATAATTCGCAATGACGACGGCCAGTTGCTCATCGCCACCGAGGTAGACCACGAAGGACGGGTTGTCCTGGAGGTGCGCCAGTCGATCACCGACAAGGTCTTGCAGGTGTTCGAGCGCCAAGGGGATGCCTGGGTCGAGCGTGTTGAGGACGCGCCCGCGCCCAGCGTGCAGCCAGGCCCATCGATTGACGTCGCTGCGCAGGTCAAGGCGCTGCTCGCGGACCACCAGGACCTGCTCGACGCCGCCCAGGCGTATGTGCAGGACGATGTCAGTGGCGCGCTGCTGGATCGCCTGCTCAGTGAGCAGGTGAAGGTGTTGGAGCAAGCCTTGGCAGGCTTCGCCGAGCAGGGGGCGCAGGCGACGGCTACCGCCCCGCTGAGAAAGGCCTTGGAGGCCTTGAAGACTTACCGGGTCGAACAGTTGACCCTGCTCTACGGCAAGACCCCATACCCCACGGCCAAGGGGTTGCGCTTCCTGCATGAGCAGCAACTGATCAAGGTCGAGTACGTGCGGCGCGAGAGCTCGGTCAACACCAGCCCGTTCGATGAGTTCAAGATCGTGCGTCTGAACGCGCCGGCTGGCAGCAAGGGTCGCCCGCTTTGGGCCGCGCATTTCCACTTGCCGTCGCAAGCGGCAAACCTGGCGGACTTCACCCACGCCCACCTCAAGCTCTGGAGCCAACGCTTGTTGGGCCGGCAGTACGAGGCCGCCAGCGGTCAGCGGGTGCACCGCGGGCGTCTGGAGCAGGCCGATGTGCAGGGCATCATCCCGCTGACCTGACGCCCGCAGGGACAGGCCCGGTCTTCACGACAGGGCCTTCGATCATCAACTTTCCGGGCTCAGCAACTCGCTGCGGGTGGCCGAGACCTGCCCGTCGAGATCGATCGCCCGGCTGCAGAGGGTGACCGGAAGCTGCGCCGCCGTGATGACCTGAGACGACATCAATGCGCGTCGGTAACCAAAGGGATTGGTGCAGTCGACTGCGTCCGGCTTACCCAGCTTGAGCACGTAACGCCGCAAGTAGGGCTGGTCAGTCTGCCAGTTGATCCGTACATGGCCTGCTTGGTGACGATCGATGCTGTAGCGCACCTGCGGCGAGCCCTCGGCGAGCAGTTCCAGCGGCACGCTCAAGGCATTGGCCATTAACGCTGGCGAAGGCAGTTGGTCGGCCGACTGCACGCCGATCAGGCACAGGTGATACCTGCCGGGTTGGCTGCCGATCGGGTCGTCGATGTGGTTTTCACTGGACGCTAGGGTTGCGCTGTAGCCGACAGGATCCTCGCAGGCCAGCGCATCGCGCACGGTTTTGTAGCGGTAGTAAGGGGTATCGAGGCTGAAGCTCATGTTCCATGTCGCGGGGAGGGGCTGGCCCTGCGCGTCGCTGGCTACCCGCTTCAGCAGACGGATGGGCGGCTTCTGGACGAGTTGGAAGCCGGGCAGCAGGTCGCAGCCCTCTACGCTGAGGTCTACGTGTGCGTTGCGAAAGCATCCCATCACCCGTTGCACCGGAATCGCGAAGTTGTTCATGGGCGTACAGGCGCCACCGGGGGCGCAGGCCTGGCCGACCGCCGCACTGTTGAGCACGCTGACCACGCGGCCGTTGGCGCGTTCGATCACCGGGCTGCCTGAGGCGCCTTCGCTACGGGTGGGGCAGTCGTTGGTCTTGAGCTTGCGCCAGACCCAGGGGAAGTCGGTCACGCTGTCCACGTCAGTCTCTTTGCAATACGCCGCGCGCAAGCCGCTGTCTGGTCGGCTGGGCTCACCCACCATCACCACTTCGCTGCCCGCTGGGGCGCGTTTGCCGAGCGTCAACGGCTCGACCCCGGCGGCCATGACATCGGCCAGGCTGGCTTGCAGTTCCACCAGGGCCAGGTCACTGCCTTGCACGCTGCTCCACACTGTGCGCTTGAGGGGGAAGGCGGCGCGTGTATCGGGGGTGTCGATGAAGTAGTTGAATGTGATCGTACCTTGCGCCGGTGCGTCATGGACGATCTGGCCGTTACGGGTGCTCAGGCAGTGGCCGCTGGTCAGCACGTAGGCGGGGCCGTTGGTGGCAGATGTCTGCTCACGGCTGTCGATCAGGGTGGCGATGCATTGGGTGTAGGGCGGCACGCTCAGGCGACCGATGCCGGTCCAGTGGGCGTTTTCGCCGTTGGCATTGGTCAGCGGCGTGGGCACCGCCTGGGCGGCGATGGCGTTAAGGGTGGTCAGGGCCAGTACGCTGGCCAGGGCGTTGGTGGGGAGCATGGGCATGGGGCGGTTCTCTTCGTGGGGGGCGCCGTCACGCTGCCGTAACCGGACCCTGCGTTGTGGTGCTTATTGATGACGTCACCGCGCTGAGCAATATGTAGGCCTGCCCCGCGTTCTTGGCTGTATACGCTCCTTGGCCACCCTCAGCCTGGAGCCGCCCGCCCATGACCCCTTTGACCGATGACAAGCACGCCGTGGCGATTCAGTTCGCCAGCCGCCCGACCCTGCGCCAGGTCGCGGGGCGGCAGTTGATGCAGGTGCTGATTGAGCATCACCCGACGATTGCCGAGTACCGCCCGGAGCTGACATCTGCAGAGGTGCTGTACCTGATGATCCCCCAAGCGGATACCACCTGGCGCAACCAGCCGTTCGTCGACTACATCCTGCAAGCGCTGCTGGATCGACGCGTCCTCGATTTTTCCCGGGTGGCTGGTCTGGACTACCGCCTAAGCCTTGAGGTCCCGCGCCGGTTCTACGCCAACCCGGCCCCCTTCGAAGGTTCCGATGCCGACGTGGTCAGGCTCGAAGCGCTGACCGACGCGCTCAATGACCTGCTGGTACTGCTGCCCGAGCACTTCTGCCAGGCGCAGGTCGAGTACTGGCAAGGCACGGGCAGTGCCGGGGTCAGCCGCGACCGCTGGCTGCAACAGGCGATGAAGTCGGCCTGGTTGGCCAACCTGCCCCTGCAAGGCTTGGATGCCGAGCAACAGGGCTACGTCCATGGCCTGCTTCAAGGCGGCAAGCAATCGCCTAGCGTGAGTGTGCTCCAGGTGCAATTGAGCCAAGGCGCCGAGCGTTACCACACGCTGCTGCCGAACCTGCTGCTCATGGGCGAAAGCGATGCGCGCAAGGTGTTCCTCTGGTGCATGCCTTCCAGTGCCATCCGCGCGTTCGACTCGCTCGAAACCCTGGTCCTGTTCCTGCGCGATGCATTCGCTCAGGAGCAGGCGTTCGAGACGTTCGTGTGGAACCGCTACGAACTGGAGGGCGATGCGTTCGCCCAGCTGAGCACGTTGATGCTCGAGGCGTCGCTCGAGCGCGTGCGCCGTGTCCGCTACTCGCAACTGGCCGATGTCGACGCCCTGGAGCGCTGCTTCGCCGCGCTGTGCGACCCGTCGCGCCCCTTCATCGAGGGCTACCGCGTGAACGACCCGCAAGCCCGCGCGCTATTGCCGCCGCAGTTTCTGCACGCGGTGCCGGCCGACAGCTTCGCTTGCCAGTGCGCGCTGTTCGACCTGGCCCTGGCGCAGGCGCTGTCCGATGGTGTCGGCGCCCTGGATGGAGTGCTCGACCTACAGGCCTACGCGCGCCAGCAGTTGCGTACGCAGTTGCTGGCCGACCATCCCGACGACGCCAACTACTTCCCGGACGACCTGGAGTTGACCCTGACCATCGCCCGAGGCACACCCGGCGGTGCGGGCGCAGGCGTGGGTGGCGGCAGCGTGGCGCACCGGCGCATGAGCCTGACCGAATTCGCCATCGGCAACCTGAGTTCGCTGCAAGGCGCGCTGCTGAGCGCCGTCGAACACCGCAAGGGCCAGTTGATCATGGACTGGATGAACCCGGGCTACGTGCAGTCACTGGTCCAGCGGGTCGATATCGGCGGGCACTACCCGAACTACGTGGCGCAGTGCCTGGACGACCCTGCCCAGCGCGCGCAGCGGGTCGTGCGGTTCGGGCGCGAGTGGCGCTGCTCGCTGTTGTTCAGCGCCCTTTCGGCACGCCTGGCCAAGACCCTCAGCGAAGCGGCCCTGGGCTGCGTGGTCGACTACTGCCGCGGTGTCGTCGATCCGCAGTCGCCTGCGCAGATGCTGATGCCCTTGGCGTTCAAGCGCGAGCCCGATGCGACCTCCAGCGACAGGGCGGCGGGCATGTACGTGCTATTTTCCACCCAACCTGAATGTGTGCTGCTGTACCGGCCGCTGTACGGTAATGCCGCGCTCATCGAGTACGCCAGCCTTAGGGCGATGATGGCGGCGATCAGCCAGTCCGGTACGCTGCAGGACAGCGTCCTCGACTGGCTCACCCCCGAGGCGCGTCTTGTCTATGGCCGCGGCGGTTTTCTCGAGCCGCACCTGCTGCGGCCGATCGTCGACACCTCGGTGCTGCCTTCGCGGGTCAAGCCTGCCACCTTCGAGGCGCAGTTCTGGCAGCGCGACGTCGATGCCAAGCTGTACCAGGCCAACCGCGATCTGCTGGTGGAACTGGCCGACCGGCAATCGGTTTCCAATCGGGAAAGCCGCTGGGCGATCCTCACCCAGGGCGCCTGGTTGCTGTTCGATGTGGTCAGCCTGTTGCTGCGCGGGCCTGTGGCCACTGTTGCCTGGCTGGCGCAGGGCATCACAGGGATGCAGAACGACCTGGCGGCGCTGCGTGGCGACAACGCGTTCGAGCGCTCCGCGGCCGTGGTGGACCTGCTGCTCAACGCGTCAATGGCGTTGATGCACCTGCGCCTGCCGGGGGCGTCGGCCGTCACGCAATCGATCGTGCCTGCATCGGCCATCGAGCGCCTGCCGTTGCTGCAGCCAGCTCGCCGCGCACAGGCACTCAAGCCTTCGCAGGGCAAGGTCGGGTTAGCGGGGGCCCTGGGTGACGCGGCCACACGGCTGGACTTCTCGTGGCGCGGCGCCCAAGGGCTCAACGTGCTCACGGCCGAGCGGCGCAAGGCGCTGCAAGCCCTGCGTGTCGGGCAATCGCTTGACGGTCTGGAGGCGATTGGAAGCGGTGACCATCAAGGGCTGTATGCGCTCGAGGGACATCACTATTTGCCCTTGGATGGCGATGTGTACCGCGCTCGTGTCTCTGGCGAGGGGGTGCGCATCGTCGACCTTGCCGGGCAAGCGGGGCCTTGGGCGGTGTTCGTCGACGGCCAGTGGCGGATCGACCCGGCGCTGCGCCTGCGCGGCGGCATGCCGCGCAGTCGTCTGAAGGCGATGAAGGAGGAAAACCAGAGGTTGTTCGACAGTCTGCGTCATAGCGAGACGGTATTCGCGCAAACCAACAACCGACTGGGCAAGCTACTGGAGGACCACCGCGACCTACTGAACCAGAAGGACCGTCAGATTGCCGCATTGGAAGCCTTGCCCGCACTGGACGAGCTGAACCAGAACGTCCTCGACCTGACTCGGCGCTTGCGCAAGAAGATCAACGAGAAAGTCATCTACGAACTCAAGGCGGTGGTGGAGAACGGTATCGAGCATGACCGGCTCCTTGCTCGCCTGCACGACATGCGGATCGACGACACGGCGCTGCAAGCTTCGCTCGCGGAGCAGCGCAGTGGCGTGCGCCAGGCCCTCGTCGAGAATCTTTCGGTGTACTACAACGAGATGGCCTCGATGATCAACGAAGAGGGGCTGGATGATATCTCCAAGGATGTCGCCGTGCGCCCCGAGGGAGCGCTGGAGATACAGCACTACAAGACGTTCCTGGCCTCGCTGGAGAATGTCATCAAATGGGAGACCGACCTGGTCGACATCTCCCGAGTGCTGGACAAGGTGCTCGTGGATACCCTGAACGACACCTCGATCGTGTTCAAGAATGACAAGAACGAGGCGAGGATCAACAAGGACACCGAGCTCAAGCAGACTATCGAGCGCCGACGCCTGTCGGCCATCGACCTGGATTTCCGCCTGTTGCTCGACCTGGCCGAGGTCAGCCTCGACCGCTTGGTGGATGTCGAGGAGCGTACCTTGGAGCAGTACCTCGACTACCTGGCCAGCGAAGCCCTGAAGAGTGCGGGCAATGCCCATGGTGACCTGGCCGGGAGCGAGCTTTCGGTCAATGAGCGGATCGACGTTCTGACGGGCATCCTGGAGGCCTACGAAGAGGCCAGGGGGATGGCGGACTACCTGAGTAGCCTCGGTGGCCAGGCGATCCGGCAGGATCGTTTACAGCAGTACAAGCAGACCCTCGAAGGCCTCAAGAACTTGGCGGAAAAAGACCTGGCCGAGGCCGTCCGGGAAAAGGAACTCGAGCTGCCGCCGGTGAGACAGGCTTCCACCTACGCGCCACGCGGCGGCAGGCGCAAAGTAGTCAGGACCAGCCGCGGGCGCAGCGTCCTGGGTGAAGAGGTGGAGATCGACGGTATCGCGGTGATCCAGCAGCGGGACTTCCGCACCCAAAGCGTGATCAAGACTTTCCACAACCAGGGTGGGGAATGGGTCGAGCAAGCCTCGGGGAGCGGGGCTGACGACCTTCCGCCCGTTTCGCCCAAGGACCCGCGCATCGCGCGTCAGCGTGCCCATGCCTTGGTCGGCCAGGTGGACTCGGTAATCAACCTTGCCCGGCTGTACGTCAAGTCCGATGAAGCGCTCGGGCTTTCCGCGGTGATGGAGGGGCATATCGGCAAACTCAAGGAGGTGCAGGCCAAGTTGCCTAGGCTGACCCCTGAAGACGAGCTGTTCGACAACCTGAGCCAGGCGGTGACGCGTCTGCAGGCGACCCAGCGTGACCTGCTGACGGGCATGTACCTGGTCACCTCCCACCCCACGGCGAAGAGTTTGCGCTTTCTGTTCGAGCACAACGAAGTGACGGTTCACCGGGCCGGCCCACGGCGAATGCTGTCGGCCAAGGACTACCTGGACGTTTATGAGATTCGCCGCCGTCAGCGGGCGGGTGAGCAACAGGGCGAGGGCCTGTGGGAGGCGCATTTCCACTACCCTGCAACGACCACCGGCACACGGCAATTCAGCAAGGGCCATCTCAAGCTGTGGTCGCAGCGCAAGCTGGGGCGCAAGGCGCAACTGCATGCGGCGGCCAGCGGCAAGGACCTGCTGGCGATCTACCGAGGGGAAGTGCGACTGGGTGAGGTGGAGGGCGTTATTCCCTTCGACTGAGGCGCTCAGCGGTTCAGGTAGCGGCCTTGCTTGCCGTGCGCGGGCGTGGCCTGGTTGCCCCGTTCGGCGATCATCTGGTGCAGGCTGATCAGCTCGATGCCTTGGCTTTTCAGCCGGGGCAGTTGCTCCTCCAGGACCGCCAGGGTTTGTGGGTAGGGGTGGCCGATCAGCACCGCCGAGCCTTGCTTGCGCGCCTGGGCAATGCCCAACTGCAACTGTCCGCTGATCGCCTCTGTCGTGCGCACGTCATCGAGGAACACATCCCTCGAAACATGAGCCAGGCCGACGGTCTGCGCTTCGGCGGCTGCCACGGTGGCAGCGCTGGTGCGGCTGTCGACGAAGAACAGGTGGCGGCGCTGTAGTTCTTCCATAAGCCAGTGCATCGGCTTGCGCTGGGCAGTCATGCGGCTGCCCATGTGGTTGTTGATACCTGCGGCGAAGGGCACCTTTGCCAAGGCGGCGTTCAGGCGCCGGGCCAGCTCCTCGATCGGCGTGCCAGGGTGCCAGGCGTAGGGGCCGGTGGCCGGGTCCATGGGCATGTGCAGGATCACCGTGCGTCCGGCCTTGTGGGCCTGGCGGGCTAAGTCGGTGGCGTGCGGGGTGTCGGGCATTATCGCCATGGTCACCGGCCCAGGCAGGGCGAGGGTGCGGCTGTCACGCTCGCTGTTCTGGCCCAGGTCGTCGATGATGATGCTCAGGTAGGCCTTGCCCGGCGCCGCCTGGGCGGTACCGAGCATCAGGCAGATAAGCGTGAACAGCAGGTAACGCATTGGCAACGGTCAGTCGCCCTTGGTGATGTTCAGGCCCTTCAGCAGGCTGAGGGCCTGGCTGAGCTGGAAGTCGTTGTCCTGTGGGCGGTCCTTGCGCTTGCTGCTGCCGCTCGGACGGTCGGCGCCGCCGTTTCCGTTGCCCAAGTGACCCTGCAGATCGGCTTCCTTGAAGTTGTCGTTGTCGGCCTCGGCGGTAAGCTTGGCAGGACGCACCTCGATGTCCGGGACGATGCCCTGGGCCTGGATCGAGCGGCCGTTGGGGGTGAAGTAAAGCGCGGTGGTGAGCTTAAGCGCACGGTCGTTGGCCAGTGGTAGCACGGTCTGTACGGAGCCCTTGCCGAAGCTGTCGGTGCCCATCAGCACGGCGCGTTTCTGGTCCTGCAGGGCGCCAGCGACGATTTCCGAAGCCGAGGCGCTACCGCCGTTGATCAGCACCACCAGCGGCACGCCTTCGCTGGCGTCGGCCGGATCGGCAGAGTAGCGCAGCTCGGAATTGGCGATACGGCCCTTGGTGTAGACGATCAGGCCTTTGGTCAGGAAGTGGTCGGCCACTTCCACCGCCGACTGCAGCACGCCGCCGGGGTTGTTGCGCAGGTCGAGGACCACGCCGCGCAGCTTCTTGCCGTTGTCCTTGCGCAGCTTGGCCAGGGCCTTGCCTACCTCGTCGCCGGTCTTGACCTGGAACTGGGTGATGCGGATGTAGCCGTAGTCGTTTTCCAGCAGCTGGCTCTTGACGCTCTTGACCTGGATCACCGCGCGGGCCAGTGTCACGTCGAACGGCGTGCCGCCGTCGCGCACCAGGGTCAGGGTAATTTTCTCGCCGATCTTGCCGCGCATCTTGTCCACGGCCTCGGTCATGGTCTGGCCACGGGTTGGCGCGCCGTTGATCTTGACGATCAGGTCGCCGGCCTCGATGCCGGCGCGGGATGCCGGGGTGTCGTCAATGGGCGAGACCACCTTGACGAAGCCGTCTTCCATGCCCACTTCGATGCCCAGGCCGCCGAACTCGCCGCTGGTGCTTTCCTGCAGCTCCTGGAAGTCCTCGGGACCAAGGTAGGCCGAGTGCGGGTCGAGGTTGCTGAGCATACCCTTGATGGCGTTTTCCAGCAGGGTCTTGTCATCCACTGGCTCGACATAGGCTGCCTTGATACGGTCCATGACCTCGGCGAAGGTGCGCAGCTCGTCCAGCGGCAGCGGCGCCTTGGCGGTCACCTCGGTGGCCGGCACGGCGGCGGGCTTGGCCGTCGTCGGCTTGGCCGGCTCGGCGGCAACGGCCAGGGGCGCGCCGACGACCAGAGCGATGGTCAAGGCCAGCTGGGTGAGGCGAGGCGAGTGCAGCATGTCAAACGAACTCCTGATCCTGTTGGTGCTCCCGTTGGGAGCATCGGTGCCACCGTTTCGTGGGCGGCGCCGTAAAAGTAGCATTAACTAGCCTCGGCACCATTGCGCTGGGTCGGTTGGCCGGCCCTGCTGGCGAATCGCGAAGTACAAGCCCGCGTTGTCCTGGCCACCGCTGTCGCCTACGGTGGAGATGGCATCGCCGGCCTTGACGATGTCGCCAGCGCTCTTGAGCAGGCTCTGGTTGTGGCCGTACAGGCTCAGGTAGCCATTGCCATGGTCGAGAATGACCAGAAGTCCAGCGCCGCGCAACCAGTCGGCGAACACCACGCGCCCGCCGTGCACGGCGCGCACCTGGGTGCCGGCGCTGGCGCCGATCATCACCCCGTCCCACTTGGCCCGGGCATCGCCGCCGCGGGTATCGCCGAAGCGTGCCAGCAATCGACCATTGACTGGCCATGGAAGTTTTCCCCGGGCCGCAGAAAAAGCACCGCCGTAGCTGGCGCCATCGCTGGAAACCACTGGGCCGAGGGTGGTACGGGCCTTCTTCGGCGCTTCCTCGGGTTCCTGGGCGCTGGCCGCCGCGGCCAAGGCCTGCTGCTTGCGGCGTTTTTCTTCTTCCTGCTTGGCCAGCAGGGCGCGCTGGCGGGCTTCCTCGGCCTCGCGGGCCTGACGGGCGAGGGTTTCCTCGATGGTCTTGAGCACCTTGCCCAGGTCGGCCTGGTCCTGCTCGCGGCTCTGCAGCTTCTGGTCGCGTTCTTTCATGTCGCTGTTGAGCTTGGCCAGCACCTGCTGGCGCTTGTCGCGTTCGGCCACCAGCGCTTGACGGCGGCCGTCGAGGTCGGCGCGTTGGGTCAACAGCTGTTCCTGCTGGCGGACGATGTCTTGCTCGACATTGGCCAACTGGCGCAGGGTCTCGTTGAAGGCGCGCAACTGCTCCATGCGTGCCTTGCTGAGGTAATCGTAATAAGTGAGGGTGCGGGCGAACTTCTCGGGGTTCTGCTGGTTCAGCAGCAGCTTGAGGTATTCCTCGCGGCCATTGTTCTGATAAGCGGAACGGGCCTGGATAGCAATCAGGCGTTGCTGTTCAACGCGGGCGCTCTGGAGTTTTTTTTTCTCGTGATCAAGGCGCTCCAGTTCGCCCTCTGTCTTTTTTAGTTCTTGCTGCAGTGCCTCCACCTGTTTCTCGAGGTTGCCGATGTCGGTCTCGGTGGACTTGAGGTCTTTCTGCACGCCGGCTTTCTCCTCTTGGAGCTTGCCCAGCATCTTCTTCAGCTCGGCGATGTCCTGGCGGGTGGCGTCCAGCTGCTGCTGGGTCTGCGCGCGCTCGTCGGCGAAGGCCGGGGTGAGCAGGCATGACAGGGCGAGTAAAAAGAGGGCGCGGAGCATGGGGTTTGGCGTACCGGGGATGGAGACTGGCCTAGTATGCCCTTGCGGGCCTGCAAAAAAAACGCCCCGCGGCTTGGGCGGCGGGGCGTTGGTCTGGAATTAGGGTATTTCGGGGCCACAAAGCGGCCCCAGTACAACCCTCAAGCATCGATCAGGATCGAGGTTCCGGTCATTTCCGCCGGCTTTTCCAGCCCCAGCAGCTTGAGCATGGTCGGCGCCACATCGGCCAGTACGCCGCCTTCGCGGACCTTGACCTGACGCTTGCCGACATAGATGAACGGCACCGGCTCGGTGGTGTGGGCGGTGTGCGCCTGGCCGGTGCATTCGTCTTCCATCTGCTCGACGTTGCCGTGGTCGGCGGTGATCAGCGCTTCGCCGCCGACCTTGTCCAGCGCCTCGACGATGCGACCGACGCAACCGTCCAGCGCTTCCACGGCCTTGACCGCCGCGTCGAATACGCCCGTGTGGCCGACCATGTCGCCGTTGGCGTAGTTGACCACGATCACGTCGTAACGCTGCTGCTCAATGGCCTCGACAATACGGTCGGTGACCTCGGGGGCGCTCATTTCTGGCTGCAGGTCATAGGTGGCGACCTTTGGCGATGGGATCAGGATGCGTTCTTCGCCTTCGAACGGCTCTTCGCGCCCGCCCGAGAAGAAGAAGGTGACATGGGCGTACTTCTCGGTCTCGGCAATGCGCAGTTGGGTCTTGCCGTTCTTGGCAAGGTATTCGCCGAGTACGTTGTTCAGGCTGGCCGGGGCAAACGCCGCTGGGGCCGGAATCTTCGCCGAGTACTGGGTCAGGCCGATGTAGGCCGCCAGTTTCGGCAGGCGGGCGCGAGGGAATTCGTTGAAATCGGCCTCGACGAACACACGCGACAGCTCGCGGGCACGGTCGGCGCGGAAGTTCATGAAGATCACCGCGTCGCCGTCCTCGACCTTCACGGCTTCGCCGACACGGGTGGCCTTGACGAACTCGTCGCTCTCGTCGCGGGCATAGGCGGCTTCGAGGCCGGCCAGGGCGGTGTCGGCGGTGTAGTCGGCGACGCTGTCGACGATCAGGTTGTAGGCGGCGCTCACGCGGTCCCAGCGGTTGTCGCGGTCCATGGCGTAGTAGCGGCCGATCAGGCTGGCGATGCGGCCCTTGCCCAGCTTGGCGAAGGTGGCGTCGAGCAGTTCGATGGACGACTGGGCGCTGCGCGGTGGGGTGTCGCGGCCATCGAGGAAGGCGTGCAGGTAGATCTTCTCGGCGCCACGCTGCGCGGCCAGCTCGGCCATGGCGACCAAGTGGTCTTGGTGGCTGTGCACGCCGCCGTCGGAGAGCAGGCCGAGGATATGCACGGCCTTGCCAGCACCGACGGCCTTGTCCACCGCGCCGCCGAGCACGGGATTCTCGAAGAACTCGCCGTCACGGATGGCCTTGGTCACCCGAGTGAAGTCCTGGTACACCACACGGCCGGCGCCAAGGTTCATGTGTCCGACTTCGGAGTTGCCCATCTGCCCGTCGGGCAGTCCCACGTCCATGCCGGAACCGGAGATCAGGCCATGCGGCTGGGTGGCGCGCAGGCGGTCGTAGACCGGCGTGTTGGCAGCGAAGATGGCGTTGTATTCGGGGCTTTCGCTGTGACCGAAGCCATCCAGGATGATCAGGACCAGGGGTTTAGGCGTACTCGTCATCAATCAAACTCACGGTTGTTCAAAGATGATAAAGACACGCATTTTAGGGCAAATCCGCCAGCGACGGCGAATATTCCTCCCCTTGCCCGACAGGCGCGGCCAGGCATGCAACATGAAGACGCGTTTGCCGCCAGCCCAGTGGGCTTTGGTGGTCATGGGGCGCTGTGTATACTGGCCGCCATTTTCAATCGCCTGGAACACCCCTGATGGTTGCTCACCTGATTCAATTCGCGACAGATCACTACATCCTGGTGGCCATTTTCGTCGTCCTGCTGGTCCTGCTGCTGATCAACGAAGTCCGCCGTGGCGGCCAGAGCCTGAGCAACGGCCAGCTGACCGCGCTGGTCAACGCCGACAAGGCCGTGGTGATCGATATCCGTACCGCCAAGGAATACTCGGCCGGGCATATCGTCGGTGCGCTGAACATTCCCCAGGACAAAGTGGCCGGCCGCATGAGCGAGCTGGAAAAACACAAAGAAAAGACCCTGATCGTCGTCGACGCGATGGGCCAGCAGTCCGGCACCCTGTGCCGCGAACTGCTCAAGGCTGGTTACACCGCCGCCAAGCTCAGCGGTGGCGTTTCCAGCTGGAAAGCCGATAACCTGCCCCTGGTGAAGTGATATGAAGCCCGTCATCGTCTATTCCAGCGACTACTGCCCCTACTGCATGCGCGCCAAGTACCTGCTCGAGAGCAAGGGCGTGGCGTTCGAGGAGATCAAGGTCGACGGCAAACCCCAGGTTCGCGCCGAAATGAGCCAGAAGGCCGGCCGCACCTCGGTGCCGCAGATCTGGATCGGCAGCACGCACGTCGGTGGATGCGATGACCTCTATGCCCTGGAGCGCGCGGGCAAGCTCGACGCGCTGCTGGCGGCCTGATTCGCACTGCATTCAAGAACATTAGGAAAAGGATCTGCCATGACCGAGCAACAGACCAACGGCGCCACTGACGCCAACGCCCCACAATTCTCCCTGCAGCGCATCTACGTGCGCGATCTGTCGTTCGAGGCGCCGAAAAGCCCGCAGATCTTCCGCCAGCAGTGGGAACCGAGCGTCTCGCTGGACCTGAACACCCGCCAGAAGGCCCTGGAAGGCGACTTCCACGAAGTCGTGCTGACCCTGTCGGTGACCGTCAAGAACGGCGACGAAGTGGCCTTCATCGCCGAAGTGCAGCAGGCCGGCATCTTCCTGATTGCCAACCTCGACGCCGCTTCGATGAGCCACACCCTTGGCGCGTTCTGCCCGAACATCCTGTTCCCGTACGCCCGTGAGACCCTGGACAGCCTGGTGACCCGTGGCTCGTTCCCGGCGCTGATGCTGTCGCCGGTCAACTTCGACGCCCTGTACGCGCAAGAGATGCAGCGCATGCAGGAAGCCGGCGAAGTGCCGACCGTGCAGTAATCGCTGAAACAAGAAAGGGCGACTTCGGTCGCCCTTTTTTGTTCGTCGGTGTGCCCCGCGAAAGACCTTTCAGGCAAACCCCTGCTGCCGCCACGCCTCGTACACCGTCACCGCCACGGTATTGGACAGGTTCAGGCTCCGGCACCCCGGCCGCATCGGCAGGCGCAGGCGCTGCTCGGGGGCCAGGCTGTCCAGTACCTCGGCCGGCAGGCCACGGCTTTCAGGCCCGAACAGGAACGCATCGCCAGGTTGGTACTCGACCTCATGGAACGGGTGCGAACCCTTGGTGGTAAAGGCGAACAGCCGCGGCTGATTCAGGCTTTCCAGGCATTCGGCCAGGCTTTGGTGACGCTTGAGCGTGGCATACTCGTGGTAGTCCAGCCCGGCCCGGCGCAGGCGCTTGTCATCCAGTTCGAAGCCGATCGGCTCGATCAGGTGCAGGTCGCACCCGCTATTGGCGCACAGGCGGATGATGTTGCCGGTATTCGGCGGAATTTCTGGTTGAAAAAGGATGACGTGAAACATGCACGGCTCCAAGCATGAGGATAACGAGCATTCTACCCCCGAACCCGACCCGCGTTCGAAGGCCTTCCCGCGGGTGATCCTGTCGCTGGCGATTGTCGGGCTGATGGTGGGCATGATGATCGGACGCCTGACCACCCCGGAGGAGCGGGTGCTCGAGCAGGTGCAGGTGGTGCAGGATGGCCTGGACCTGTGGTTCAACGAAGAGCCCAGGCTGCATGGCGAGAACGTCCAGGGCACCGTGGCCATCGTGTTCGAGGCTCAGGGCAAGACCCAGCGTGGTCAGCTGAGCCTGCAGGGCAAGCCGGTGGGCTGGCGCCTGCAGAAGAGCGAAGAGGGGCTGGTGCTGACTGTGGTGGCCGCCCGCCCCCTGCGCGGTGAGTGGGCCGCAATAGAGGAGGCGGGGCGCTGGCGGGTGCAGGTGAGGCTGCATGAATAAAAGAGGGGATTTCCCGGCCTGCCTGTACCGAGGTCCCCAAAACTGGAGGTAATTGGTACATAGCAGGGAGCGTGCCAGGTCTTGTGCGCCCAGAAATACGGTGTTCCGGCCATTTTTTGAGGGCTTGCGAGGGCGAATCTGCCTTTTGCTGGTGCGCGCAGCACAGCAACGGTGCAAATGGGGCCTGATAATTTTGCCAGTTTCGGACACTGCCAGCCTCGGTTAGCTTTCGGCTCATGATTCCCGGCTCGATAGGAGTGACTGTTCATGAGCCAGTACTTGCCGATGACAGATCACCAGCGATCACCTTTCAGAGGACGCAATTTCTCCAGGGCGTATACGCCATATGGTGCTACTACGGCTGCAGGAGGCCCAATTCTCGGTTTCTGTGGGCAGCCCTGCGAGAGGCCCATTGGTATCTACCCTCTGGGCAACGGCTACCGTTGTTATTCCCCAACCGCGTTGCGCTTCCTGTCTCCGGATCGATTGAGTCCTTTTGATGAGGGAGGGATCAATGCCTATGGCTACTGCGCGGGTGATCCAGTCAACAAATGGGACCTCAGTGGCGGGGTATGGGAGCCGATATTTGGTGGCATCATGGGTATTATCGGCACGGTGGAGACAGCAAGTAGCCTGGCCACAAATATCAAACTCAGAAAGAATATAAAAACGCAGAAAGCTACTTCCAATGACCCTGCCGTGCTGAATACTGTAGAGCCCACCAGAACACGTATTCTGGAAGAGAAGATAGCAACAGGCTTGGCACTGGGCGCCACGGCAAGTGCTGGGGCTACTTTGGCTGGTGTGGCAGTGGCCGCACCCGTTGGAGTTGTTCTTGCCGGAGGATCCTTTGGCGCGTGGGCCCTGGATAAGGTGGCAGCTCGTCGTGAAGAGAAGAGACGTGAAAACCCACTAGATTTTCTGGGGCGCTCGGCAGGGACTCGCGAGAACCAGATCATTGCCGCGTTCAAGGTGGTCAGAAAGGCGATCAATGACGACATAGGGTCGATTGAATCTGCACCCAATGAGGTTTTGGCGGCTGCCAATGAGTTGAGAGAACTGGTCTGACTTACCGTCTAAGTTGATGTTGTGCGGCGCACGTGAGGACCACAAATGGCCCTCACTGGCCTGTACTCTCTTGATGGTTAGTGATCTTCACCTTCATCGTCATCCGAACCATCTACTTTCATCCCCAACTCCTTGATCTTTCGCGTCAAGGTATTGCGCCCCCACCCCAGCAACAGCGCTGCATCACGACGACGTCCGGCCGTATGCTTGAGCGCGGTCTCGATCATGATCCGCTCGAAGCTCGGCACGGCGCTGTCGAGCAAACTTGACTGGCCACGGGCCAGGGCCTGGTCGGCCCACTGGCGCAAGGCCTGTTCCCAGTTGGTCACGGGCGCTGCGTCCTGGGGCAGGTTGAGCAGCTCCGGCGGCAGGTCGCCGACCAGCACTTCGCGGCTGGAGGCCATCACCGTGATCCAACGACAGGTGTTCTCCAGCTGGCGCACGTTGCCCGGCCAGGGCAGGTTGCGGATGAATTCCTCGGTCTCCGGCTTGAGCAGCTTGGGTTCCACCGCCAGCTCCTGGGCGGCGCGACCTAGGAAATGGCGGGCCAGGGCCGGGATGTCCTCGCGCCGGTCCGCCAGGCGCGGTATATGGATGCGGATCACGTTGAGGCGGTGGAACAGGTCTTCACGGAACTTGCCGGCCTGCACCAGCGACTCGAGGTTCTGGTGGGTGGCGGCAATGATGCGCACATCCACCTTTACCGGCACATGGCCGCCGACCCGGTAGAACTCGCCATCGGCCAGCACCCGCAGCAGGCGGGTCTGGGTGTCGGCGGGCATGTCACCGATCTCGTCGAGGAACAGCGTGCCGCCGTCGGCCTGCTCGAAACGCCCACGACGCAGGTTGGCGGCGCCGGTAAAGGCGCCTTTCTCATGGCCGAACAGCTCGGACTCCATCAGGTCCTTGGGGATCGCCGCCATGTTCAGGGCGATGAACGGCGACGCCGCACGCGGGCTGTGACGGTGCAGGGCGTGGGCTACCAGCTCTTTACCTGTGCCGGACTCACCGTTGATCAGCACGGTGATGTTGGAGTGGCTGAGGCGACCGATGGCGCGGAACACCTCCTGCATCGCCGGCGCCTCGCCGATGATCTCGGGCGTGCGGGTCAGTGCCTGGGGCACTTCCAGGGCCTGCTGTTCCTGTGCATGCTGGTTGGCGCGCTTGACCAGTGACACCGCCTCGTCGACATCGAACGGCTTGGGCAGGTATTCGAAGGCGCCGCCTTGGTAAGAGGCCACCGCGCTGTCCAGGTCGGAGTGGGCGGTCATGATGATCACCGGCAGCCCTGGGTGCTGTTCGCGGATCTGGGCGAGCAGGTCAAGGCCGCTGGCGCCGGGCATGCGGATGTCCGAGATGATCACATCCGGTTGCTGGCGGGCCAGGCGGCCCATGACGCCGTCGGCGCTGTCGAAGCTCTGGGTGGTCATGCCTTCCTGCTGCAGGGCCTTTTCCAGGACCCAGCGGATGGAACGATCATCATCGACGATCCAGACGGTTTCACTTCGGCTCATGGGGCGGTGGCTCCTTGTTCCAGGGGCAGGTAGATCGAGAAGGTGGTGTGGCCGGGGTGGCTCTCGCACTCGATCAGGCCCTGGTGCTGGCTGATGATGTTCTGGGTGATGGCCAGGCCCAGCCCGGTACCGTCCGGGCGGCCGCTGACCATGGGATAGAAGAGGGTGTCCTGCAGTTCCGTGGGAATGCCGGGGCCGTTGTCGACGATCTCGATCCGGGCGACCAGGCGGTGGCGCACATGGCCGATGGTGAACTGGCGCACGGCGCGGCTGCGCAAGGTGATGCGGCCCAGGCGCAGCTCGTTCTGCCCGCCGATGGCCTGCATGGCGTTGCGCACGATGTTGAGCACGGCCTGGATCATCTGCTCGCGGTCGATCAGTACGTCCGGCAGGCTAGGGTCGTAGTCGCGCACCAAGGTGATGCAGCCCTGGCTCTCGGCCTCGACCAGGCTGCACACGCGCTCGAGCACTTCGTGGATGTTGGTCATGGCCAGCGACGGCAGCTTGTTCGAGCCAAGCATGCGGTCGACCAGGTTACGCAGGCGGTCGGCTTCCTCGATGATCACGTTGGTGTAGTCGCGCAGGCTTTCTTCCGGCAGTTCACGGGCCAGCAACTGGGCCGCGCCACGGATGCCGCCGAGAGGGTTCTTGATCTCGTGGGCCAGGCCGCGCACCAGCATCTTGGTGGTCTCCTGCTTGCTCAGCTGGGCCTCTTCCTTGGTGATGCGCAACAGGCGATCGCGTGGGTGCACCTCCAGCAACAGCAGGGTCTGGCCCAGGTGCAGGATGGGCGTGACGGCATAGTCGACGGTGATGGTCTGTCCGGTCAGCGAGGTCAGCTGCGCTTCACGCTTGGTGAACGGGTGCGCCTGCTCCACCGCCTGGCGCAACGAATTGAGCGCCTCGGTCGATTCGGTGAACAGCTCGCTAATGAACTGCCCGTGGCTGCGCTGGCCGCTGACGGCCAGAAGCATCTCCGCCGCCGGGTTCATGTACTCCAGGCGCAGTTCAGAATTGAGCAACAGCGTGGCCGTGGTCAGGTTGTCCAGAAGCAGACGGTGCTGTGCATCGCTGATGGTCATAAGGCGTCGTTGACCTCTTTTGGCACAGTGGCGCCCAAGGGCTCAGGCCTGGGGCGCGCACGGAAGAGTGCTGGATGCAGTGAAAATGCAAGAACCAAACCAAGGCTCCGAAAAGAAGCGGAAATTCCGGATAAAGACTCGGAAATGCGCGAATTCGAGCCAGAAAGCCTTGGTTTATCGATTCTTGTGACCCAAATTGGGGTACATGATGGGGCGGCTTGCGCAATCATGCACCAATATGGAGCATAGGGCGGTCAGCGCAATTTGCACAGCTGGGCGCTGGCGCGAACCAGGGCGAGGTGGCGCGTGGTGTCCTGGGCGCGTTGCTGCAGGGCGTCGGCCAAGTGGTTGGCGCAATTGGCCGGCGGGGTCTGGTCAAAGCGGGCGAGGGCGCTCAGCAGCTGTTCCTGCAGCAGATCCAGTTCCGGGCGCACGTCGTTGGCCAGGTCGCGGCGTGGCAGGGCTGGCGCTTGACGGGCGCGATGCCAGGTGTCGAGCAGGTGGTACTGCAGGAGCTTGTTGGCTTCGATCTGGTCGGCAAAAAAGGCCTCGACGCGTGCCGGATCCAGGTGGTGAGCGACGGCGGCCTGCCGCGCACTGGCCAATACCTGCTGCTCGCGGGCGCTGGCCTGCACCGGTTGTTGGTGATCCCACTTGTGCAGGGCGACCGCTTCGGCCAGGTCCAGGCGCCGGTCAATGGTGGCAAGCAGCTGATCCAGGGTTGGCGTGACGCTCGGTGAGGTGGCACAGCCGGATAGGGCGAAGCAGCAGGTCAGGGCGAGGGTGGTGGCACGCATGGCGATCTCCTTGGGAATGAAGCCTCGAGTGTCGCCTTTGGCTGTGTGGCGGCTAATAGGTGTTGTCCGATTATGAGGGTATGAAAAAGAAACGGCCTCCCGAGGGAGGCCGTCCTGATGTCATCGACGCGGGGCGCCGATCATATCAGCAGCTGTAGTACAGCTCGTATTCCAGCGGGTGCACGAAGGTGCGGACCTTGATCTCTTCTTCGCTCTTCAGCTCGATGAAGGCATCGATGAAGTCGTCGGAGAACACGCCGCCCTTGGTCAGGAACGCACGGCCCTTGTCCAGCTCTTCCAGGGCTTCCTTCAGGCTGCCGCACACTTGCGGGATGTCTTTCGCCTCTTCAGGCGGCAGGTCGTACAGGTTCTTGTCGGCGGCATCGCCTGGGTGGATCTTGTTCTGGATGCCGTCCAGGCCTGCCATCAGCAGGGCCGCGAAGGCCAGGTATGGGTTGGCCGACGGGTCCGGGAAGCGTGCTTCGATACGGCGGGCTTTCGGGCTACCGACGTACGGAATACGGATCGAGGCGGAACGGTTGCGAGCCGAGTAGGCCAGCATTACCGGGGCTTCAAAACCTGGGACCAGACGCTTGTAGGAGTTGGTCGAAGGGTTGGTGAAGCCGTTCAGGGCCTTGCCGTGCTTGATGATGCCGCCGATGAAGTACAGGGCGGTATCGGACAGGCCGGCATAGCCTTCGCCGGAGAAGGTGTTCTTGCCGTCTTTCCAGATCGACATGTGCACGTGCATGCCCGAGCCGTTGTCGCCGTACAGAGGCTTGGGCATGAAGGTGGCGGTACGGCCATAAGCGTCGGCAACATTGTGCACGACATACTTCAGGGCCTGCACTTCATCCGCTTTCTTGACCAGGGTGTTGAACTTGACGCCGATCTCGTTCTGGCCGGCGGTCGCCACTTCGTGGTGGTGAACTTCGACGGTCTGGCCCATTTCTTCCAGGGCATTGCACATGGCAGTACGGATTTCGTGGTCGTGGTCGAACGGCGGAACCGGGAAGTAGCCGCCTTTCACGCCCGGACGGTGGCCTTTGTTGCCGCCTTCGACGTCAGCGCCGGTCATCCACGAGCCTTGCTCGGAGAAGATCTTGAACATCGAACCGGAGATGTCCGACTGGAACTTCACTTCGTCGAAGATGAAGAACTCAGGCTCTGGGCCGGCGAACACGGTGTCACCGATGCCGGTGCTCTTCAGGTACTCTTCGGCGCGCTTGGCGATGCCGCGCGGGTCGCGATCGTAGCCCTGCATGCTCGACGGATCGACGATATCGCAGGTGATGATCAGGGTCGGCTCTTCGGTGAATGGGTCCAGCACGGCGGTTTCGTCGACCGGCATCAGGATCATGTCGGAGGCTTCGATGCCTTTCCAGCCAGCGATGGAGGAACCGTCGAACATCTTGCCGACTTCGAAGAAGTCTTCGTCCAGGCCATCGCGCGCCGGCATGGTCACGTGATGCTGAATGCCCTTGGTGTCCGTGAAACGCAGATCAATCCACTTGACGTCATGATCTTTGATGAGTTGAACCGACTTCGACATGTTGTCCTCCGGATGGTCTAGGGCGCAGTTGGCCGCTGCCCTGGAAAAAGGGTGTCGCTGGGCGCGGATAGTCGGCCAAGCGTACCTGCCTCACAAGGGAGCAAATTGCATGCCAGTGCCCAAAAATGGCGAGAGTGGGATGAAAGGGGGCGTTGGCGGGCATTTCTTGGAGGGGTGGAGTGTAGCTTTGCACTCATAAGATGCGTTTTTTGGTGTAACTGCACCATTGTGGTGCTTTTGTGCTGGCGTGGGCCTCATCGCGGGGCAAGCCTGCTCCCACGCAGCAGGCCGACGAGGGGTGGCGCGGCCAACATAAATCGCACCTTCTGTACAAAAGTTGCTCAAACCTTGAGCGATTTCCGCTATAATTCGCGCCCCCTATTTTCGGCAGGCCCTGTGCGCGCTGTTAAACCAATGAAACTTATCGTCAAAGTCTTCCCAGAGATCACCATCAAGAGCCGGCCGGTGCGCAAGCGCTTCATCCGTCAGCTCAGCAAGAATATCCGCAACGTGCTCAAGGATCTCGATCCTGAGCTCGCGGTCGATGGTGTCTGGGACAATCTCGAAGTGGTCACCCGCATCGAGGACGAAAAGATCCAGCGCGAAATGATTGAGCGCCTGCGCTGTACCCCGGGCATCACTCACTTCCTGCAGGTGCAGGAGTACCCACTGGGCGACTTTGACGACATCGTCGAGAAGTGCAAGCAGCACTTCGGTCACCTGCTCGCCGGCAAGTACTTCGCCGTGCGCTGCAAGCGCGGCGGCCACCACGACTTCACCTCGATGGATGTCGACCGCTATGTCGGCAGCCAACTGCGCCAGCAATGCGGCGCTGCCGGCATCGAGCTGAAGAAGCCCGAAGTGCTGGTGCGCATCGAGATCCGCGATCAGCGCCTGTACGTGATCCACAATCAGCACAACGGCATCGGTGGTTATCCGCTGGGCGCCCTGGAGCAGACCCTGGTGCTGATGTCCGGTGGCTTCGACTCCACCGTGGCGGCCTACCAGATGATGCGTCGCGGCCTGATGACGCACTTCTGCTTCTTCAACCTCGGTGGCCGCGCCCACGAACTGGGCGTGATGGAAGTGGCCCACTTCCTGTGGAAGAAGTACGGCAGCAGCCAGCGCGTGCTGTTCATCAGCGTGCCGTTCGAGGAAGTGGTCGGCGAAATCCTCAACAAGGTCGACAACAGCTACATGGGTGTCACGCTAAAGCGCATGATGCTGCGCGCTGCCGCCCGCATGGCCGACCGCCTGCAGATTGATGCCCTGGTCACCGGCGAGGCGATTTCCCAAGTCTCCAGCCAGACGTTGCCGAACCTGTCGATTATCGATTCGGCCACCGACAAGCTGGTGCTGCGCCCGCTGTTGGCCAGCCATAAGCAGGACATCATCGACCAGGCCACCGAAATCGGCACCGCCGACTTCGCCAAGCACATGCCCGAGTACTGTGGCGTGATCTCGGTAAACCCGACCACCCATGCCAAGCGTCACCGCATGGAGCACGAAGAGAAGCAGTTCGAGATGGAAGTACTGGAGCGTGCCCTGGAGCGCGCCAAGTTCATTTCCATCGACCACGTGATCGATGAACTGGGCAAGGACATCGAAGTCGAGGAAGTGGCCGAGGCGCTGCCCGGTCAGATCGTCATCGACATTCGTCACCCTGATGCCCAGGAAGACGAACCCCTGGCGCTGGACGGTATCGAAGTCCAGGCCATGCCGTTCTACGCGATCAACAGCAAGTTCAAGCACCTGGACCCCACGCGCCAGTACCTGCTGTATTGCGACAAGGGTGTGATGAGCCGTCTGCACGCACACCACCTGCTCAGTGAGGGACATGCCAATGTGCGTGTTTATCGTCCGACATAAGACGCCAGGGCTGTATGGCGGCAGCATCCGCCATCGCCCTCCCGACCGCCGGGCCCGCTGAGCCTTAAACAGTACATATTGGCCGCCTACACTGGCGGCAACCGAATCCTCTGATCGAGATACAGTTGTGATCGAAAATCTGCGTAACATCGCCATCATCGCCCACGTTGACCATGGTAAAACCACCCTGGTCGACAAACTCCTGCGCCAGTCCGGCACCCTGGAGCGTAACGAGCTCAACGACGAGCGCGTCATGGACTCCAACGATCAGGAAAAAGAGCGCGGCATTACCATTCTGGCGAAGAACACCGCCATCAACTGGAACGGCTACCACATCAACATCGTCGACACCCCCGGCCACGCCGACTTCGGTGGCGAGGTCGAGCGTGTAATGTCGATGGTCGACTCCGTGCTGCTGCTGGTCGACGCCCAGGACGGCCCGATGCCGCAAACCCGCTTCGTGACCAAGAAGGCCTTCGAAGCCGGTCTGAAGCCGATCGTCGTGATCAACAAGGTCGACCGTCCGGGCGCGCGTCCTGACTGGGTTCTGGACCAGATCTTCGACCTGTTCGACAACCTCGGTGCTACCGACGAGCAGCTGGACTTCAAAGTTGTCTACGCCTCGGCCCTGAACGGCATCGCCGGCCTGGACCACACCGAAATGGGTGAGGACATGACCGCGCTGTACCAGTCGATCGTCGACAACGTACCCGCACCGTCGGTTGACCGTGACGGCCCGTTCCAGATGCAGATCTCCGCACTGGACTACAACAGCTTCCTCGGTGTTATCGGCGTTGGCCGTATCGCCCGTGGTCGCGTCAAGCCGAACACCCCGGTTGTTGCCATCGACACCGAAGGCAAGAAGCGCAACGGTCGTATCCTCAAGCTGATGGGCCACCACGGCCTGCACCGCGTCGACGTCGAAGAAGCCCAGGCTGGCGACATCGTCTGCATCAGCGGTTTCGACGAGCTGTTCATCTCCGACACCCTGTGCGCCCCGGATACCGTCGAGGCGATGAAGCCGCTGACCGTTGACGAGCCAACCGTTTCGATGACCTTCCAGGTCAACGACTCGCCGTTCTGCGGTAAAGAAGGCAAGTTCGTCACCAGCCGTAACATCAAGGACCGCCTGGACAAAGAGCTGCTGTACAACGTTGCCCTGCGCGTTCAGGAAACCGATTCCCCTGACAAGTTCAAGGTATCGGGCCGTGGCGAGCTGCACCTGTCGGTACTGATCGAAACCATGCGCCGTGAAGGCTTCGAGATGGCCGTGGGCCGTCCTGAAGTGATCATCCGCGAAGTCGACGGCGTCAAGCAGGAGCCGTTCGAGAACGTCACCATCGACATCCCTGAAGAATCCCAGGGCAAGGTCATGGAAGAGATGGGCCTGCGTAAAGGCGACCTGACCAACATGGTTCCGGATGGCAAGGGCCGTGTTCGCCTGGAATACAACATTCCAGCCCGTGGCCTGATCGGTTTCCGTAACCAGTTCCTGACCCTGACCAACGGTGCAGGCATCCTGACCTCGATCTTCGATCGTTACGACACCATGAAGTCGGGCCAGATGTCCGGCCGCCTGAACGGTGTCCTGGTTTCGGTCGAGACCGGCAAGGCCCTGACCTACTCGCTGGAAACCCTGCAGGCTCGCGGCAAGCTGTTCGTTGAACACGGCCAGGAGATCTACAACGGTCAGATCATCGGCCTGAACAGCCGTGACAACGACCTGGGCGTGAACCCGACCAAAGGCAAGAAGCTCGACAACATGCGTGCTTCGGGCAAGGACGAAGTCATCGCCCTGGTTCCGCCGGTTCGCCACACTCTGGAACAGGCCCTGGAATTCATCCAGGACGACGAGCTGTGCGAAGTGACGCCGAAGTCGATCCGTCTGCGCAAGAAGATCCTCGATGAAGGCGAGCGTACCCGCGCTGCCAAGAAAGCCAAGAACTGAGTCACTTAGTTCAGGCTGAATGAAAACGCCCCCGGTCGAAAGGCCGGGGGCGTTTTTGTTTGCCTTGAGGAATTGGGGCCGCTTTGCAGCCCCGGGATTTCACAAGCAAAGCAGGATCAGCGGGTAGCCACCTTGGGCTTGTACGCACAATATCCCGGCCGCGGCCCGATCTTGGGGTGATTGCGGCAGGTATCCGGGCGCTTGTCATAAATGGTGCACAGCCGGCTCTTGCGGTCCAGATAGAGGCAGTCGTCGTTGCTCATCCGGGTCAGGGTGAAGATCCCCGACTTCTGGTTGAAGCGTTCGATGATGCCGTCCTTCTGCAGGCGCTTGGCGATGTTCTTCGGCGGCTCGTCCTTCTCGAACTCGTCCACCACGCCGATACGGATCAGATCCTTGATCTTCACCTCCACCGGCAAGGTGCAGCAGGTCGAGTGGCAGCCACCGCACATGTGGCTGGCATAGCGCTGCCAGGTCTCCAGGCGGTCGACTTCGGCGGCGGCGATCAGGGTCGGTTTCATGGTTACGGTTTTATTCTTGCAAGGGAAATCACGGTTTTGGGGCGCGCGATGATACCGGAGTTGTTCAATTTGTGAACAACCTTTTGCCGGTTTCTCCAGCGGTGGATGAAAACCGCGAACCGTCGCTGTCGCTCCGTGTCAGAGCGTCTAGGCTGAACAATCTCCCTGCGCTTTCGCCCATTTGCCCGAGGATGCCCCATGTCCCAGGAAACCGAAGCCCGTGACGAAAAGCACCATAGTGCAGAGGTGGCGGCCTTTCGCGCCGCCGTGCTGGCCAAGCTGACCTACGCGGTCGGCAAGGATCCGGAACACGCCTTCGACCATGACTGGTTCGAGGCCATCGCCCTGGCCGCCCGCGACCACATGGTCGATCACTGGATGGACCATACCCGCCAGGCCTACAGGCGCAGCCAGAAGCGCGTCTACTACCTCTCCCTCGAGTTCCTCATCGGCCGCCTGCTGTACGACAGCCTGAGCAACCTCGGCTACCTGGAGATCGCCCGCGAGGCCCTCGAAGGTCTGAACGTGGACCTGGAGCGCATCCGCCTGCTCGAGCCCGACGCGGCGCTGGGCAACGGCGGCCTGGGTCGGTTGGCGGCGTGTTTCATGGAAAGCATGTCGACCCTGGGCATCGCCGCCCATGGCTACGGCATCCGCTACGAGCATGGTTTGTTCCGCCAGGCGGTGGTCGATGGCTGGCAGCAGGAGCAGACCGAAAACTGGCTGGATTTCGGCAACCCCTGGGAGTTCGAGCGCGCCGAGGTGATCTACCCGATCAGTTTCGGCGGCAGCGTTGAAACCGTGCACGAGGGCAACGGCCAGCAGCGCCAGGTCTGGTCACCGGGCGAAACGGTGCGGGCCGTGGCCTACGACACGCCGGTGGTCGGCTGGCGCGGTTCCAGCGTCAATACCCTGCGCCTGTGGCGGGCCCGGGCCCTGGAAGAGCTGCACCTGGAGCGCTTCAACGCTGGCGACCATCTGGGCGCGGTAGCCGAGGTGGCCCGCGCCGAGAGCATCTCGCGGGTGCTGTACCCGGCCGACAGCACCGAGGCCGGCCAGGAGCTGCGCCTGCGCCAGGAGTACTTCTTCGTCTCCGCCTCGTTGCAGGATCTGCTGCGCCGCCACCTGAACATGCACAAGGATCTGCTCAACCTGCCGGACGCCGCGGCGATCCAGCTCAACGACACCCATCCGTCGATCGCCGTGGCCGAACTGATGCGCCTGTTGGTGGACCAGCACGAAATCCCCTGGGACAAGGCCTGGGCGCTGACCGTCGGAACCTTGGCCTACACCAACCACACCCTGCTCCCCGAGGCCCTGGAAACCTGGCCGGTGGCGCTGATGGAGCGCATGCTGCCGCGGCACATGCAGATCATCTACCTGATCAACGCCTACCATATCGATGCCCTGCGGGCCAAAGGCCTGCATGACTTCGACGTGCTGCGCGCGGTGTCGCTGATCGAAGAGGACAATGGCCGGCGGGTGCGCATGGGCAACCTGGCGTTTCTCGGTTCGCACAGCGTCAACGGCGTGTCGGCGCTGCACAGCAAACTGATGAAGAGCACGGTGTTCGCCGAACTGCACAAGCTCTACCCGCAGCGGATCAACAACAAGACCAACGGCATTACCTTCCGTCGCTGGCTGTACCAGTCCAACCCGCAGCTCACGGCGATGCTGATCGAGGCGCTGGGCCCCGAGGTACTGGACGATCCGGAAGGCAAGCTAAAGGGGCTGGCGCCGTTTGCCGACAAGGCCACCTTCCGCAAGCAGTTCGCCGCCCAGCGCCTGCACAGCAAGCGCGCCCTGGCCAGCATCATCCAGGACCGGCTGGGGGTGACGGTCAATCCGGAGGCGCTGTTCGACGTCCAGGTCAAGCGTATCCATGAGTACAAGCGCCAGTTGCTCAACCTGCTGCACACGGTGGCGCTGTACCAGGCGATCCGCAATGACCCCAGCACCGACTGGGTGCCGCGGGTGAAGCTCTTTGCCGGCAAGGCGGCGGCCAGTTATCACCAGGCCAAGCTGATCATCAAGCTGGCCAACGACATCGCCCGGGTGGTCAACAACGACCCCACGGTGCGTGGCCTGCTCAAGGTGGTGTTCCTGCCCAACTACAACGTCAGCCTGGCCGAGAGCATCATCCCGGCGGCGGACCTGTCCGAGCAGATCTCCACCGCCGGCTACGAGGCGTCCGGTACCAGCAACATGAAGTTCGGACTCAATGGCGCGCTGACCATCGGCACCCTGGATGGCGCCAATGTCGAGATGTGCGAGCAGGTGGGCGCCGAGAACATGTTCATCTTCGGCCTGACCGCCCAGCAGGTGGAGGCACGCAAGCGCAGCGGCGATTTCGGCGCCGCCGCGGCGATCGCCGCCTCCCATCGCCTGGGTGATGTGCTGCAGGCGATCCGCAGCGGGGTGTTTTCGCCGGACGACCCGGCGCGCTATGCCGGATTGGTGGATGGATTGATCGCCTATGACCGCTTTCTGGTATGCGCCGACTTCGATGCCTACTGGGACGCCCAGCGACGGGTCGAGGAGCTGTGGCACGCCCCGCAGGACTGGTGGCGCATGGCGGTGCTCAATACCGCGCGGATGGGTTGGTTCTCGTCGGATCGGACCATCCGCGAGTATGCCACCGAGATCTGGAAGGCGTTGGATTGAGGTCCATCGCGGGGCAAGTCGGGCCGCCGCGATGGCTTAAACCGACCACCGGCTGGCAGCTTGCTGAACTCAACCCCACCCGACGAGTCTCTTTGCTCGCTAGCCCGCCACTCTCCCTGTAAACTGCGGGGGTTTTCTCCCCCTATTCCTTTCGGAGCCATACATGTCCCGCGTTACCCTGAGTCGCTATCTGATTGAGCAGACCCGCAGCAACAATACCCCTGCCGATCTGCGCTTCCTGATCGAGGTGGTGGCGCGTGCGTGCAAGGAGATCAGCCACCACGTGTCCAAGGGCGCCCTGGGCGGCGTGCTGGGCAGCATGGGCACCGAAAACGTCCAGGGCGAAGTACAGAAGAAGCTCGACGTGATCTCCAACGACATCCTGCTCGAGGCCAACGAGTGGGGCGGCCACCTGGCCGGCATGGCGTCCGAAGAGATGGACAACGCCTACCAGATCCCGGGCAAATACCCGAAAGGCGCCTACCTGCTGGTCTTCGACCCGCTGGACGGCTCGTCGAACATCGACGTCAACGTTTCGGTCGGCACCATCTTCTCGGTACTGCGTTGCCCTAACCAGTACCTGAGCCAGAACGAAAGCCTGAACGAGAATGCCTTCCTGCAGCCAGGCACCGAGCAGGTCGCCGCCGGTTACGCCATCTACGGCCCGCAGACCATGCTGATCCTGACCCTGGGCAACGGCGTCAAGGGCTTCACCCTGGACCGCGAACTGGGCAGCTTCGTCCTGACCCACGAGAACATCCGCGTCCCGGAAACCACCGCCGAGTTCGCCATCAACATGTCCAACCAGCGTCACTGGGAAGCCCCGGTGCAGCGCTACGTGGGCGAGCTGCTGGCCGGCGAGACCGGTCCGCTGAAGAAGAACTACAACATGCGCTGGATCGCCTCGATGGTGGCTGACGTGCACCGTATCCTGACCCGTGGCGGCCTGTTCATGTACCCGCGCGACGCCCGCGAGCCGAGCAAGCCGGGCAAGCTGCGCCTGATGTACGAGGCCAATCCGATGTCGTTCATCATCGAACAGGCCGGTGGCGCGTCCACCAACGGTTACGAGCGCATCCTCGACATCAAGCCGCAGAGCCTGCACCAGCGCGTGTCGGTGATCCTCGGCTCGAAGGAAGAGGTCGAGCGCGTCACCGCTTACCACAAGGAGTAAGTCATGCTCGCACCTTGGCAGCCGTTGCTGGAATGGTGGTTCGGTTGGGGCACGAGTGCCCAGGCCGTGGCTGACGAGAAGAACACGCTGTGGTTCGGCAAGCATCACGACGCCGATGCCCAGGCGCTGTTCGGCGAGCTGGTCGAGCAAGCCCTGGCGGGCGGGCTCGACGAGTGGCAGCAGAGCCCCCAGGGCTGGCTCGGTCTGCTGCTGCTGCTGGATCAGTTGCCGCGCATGATCTATCGCGACACGCCGCGTGCCTTCGAGGGTGACCGGCGTGCCCAGGTAGTGGCCATGCAGGGGTTGCAGAAGGGCTGGGACTATCAGCTGCTGCCGATCCAGCGGGTGTTCGTGCTGCTTGTGCTGGAGCATGCCGAGGTGCTGGACTGGCAGAACCTGTGCGTCGAGCGTTACCAGACCTTGCTGGACGAGCAGCCCGAGGCCAACCGCCGGTTGTTCGAAGGCTTCCTCGACTATGCCGAGCAGCATCAGCGGGTGATCGCCCGCTTCGGGCGCTTCCCGCACCGCAACCTGGTGCTGAACCGCCCGAGCACCAGCGAGGAGATGGACTTCTTGCTGGAGCCGGGTTCCCGCTTCTGAATAGCCGGGCCTGCTGCGCGGGCCTTTCGCGACACGAGGCCGCTCCTACAGGGAATCGCATCCCCCTGTAGGAGCGGCCTTGTGTCGCGATGGGCCGCAAAGCGGCCCCCAGGGCCTTCGAATCAGATCCTGAAACTGCCCACCAGATGCTTCAACCGCTCGACCTGATGTTCCAGGTCGGTGCAGGCACGCAAGGTGCTCTGCAGGTTCTGCACCCCTTCCTGGTTCAGCGTATTGATCTCGGTGATGTCGACATTGATCGACTCGACCACGGCCGTCTGCTCTTCGGTGGCGGTGGCCACCGACTGGTTCATGCCGTCGATCTCGCCGATGCGCTGGGTGACGCTGCCAAGGCGTTCGCCGGCCTGGTTGGCGATGCCCACGCTGCGGTCGCTGTGCTGCTGGCTCTGGTTCATGGTGCTCACGGCCACCTGGGCGCCGGCCTGCAGCTCTTCGATCAGGCGCTGCACCTGTTGCGCCGAGTCCTGGGTCCGGTGGGCCAGGTTACGCACCTCGTCCGCCACCACCGCGAAGCCGCGCCCGGCCTCGCCGGCGCGGGCGGCCTCGATAGCGGCGTTGAGCGCCAGCAGGTTGGTCTGCTGCGAGATGCCACTGATCACATCGAGGATCTGGCCGATGTTCGCCGTATGGTTGTTCAGCGTCTCGATATTGCCGCTGGCGTCGCTGATGCGCGCCGACAGTTGGTTCATCACGTTGATGGTCTCGCCGACCACCTGCTGGCCTTCCTCGGCCAGGCCACGGGCGGCGCTGGAGTGCTGCGAGGCGAGGGCGGCGTTCTGGGCGATTTCCTGGGCGGCGGCACCCAGCTGGTTGATCGCCGCGGCCACGCTGCTGGTGCGGCTCGACTGCTGGTCGGCGTTGTGGATCGAGGCGTTGGAGGCGTTGACCACCTGGCTGGCCACGGCATTCACCTGGCCGGTGGCCGAGGCCACTTCGCGGATCGACTCATGGATCCGCTCGACGAAGCGGTTGAACGACTGCGCCAGGCTGCCGAACTCGTCCTGGGCGTGGATGTTCAGGCGTCGGGTCAGGTCGCCCTCGCCCTCGGCGATATCGCGCATGGCACGGCCCATTACGTGCAGCGGCTCCATCAGCACGCGGATCAGCAGGCCGAGCAGGGCGATGATCACCACCACCGCGATCAGCGTCGCGACCAGCGCCGAGGTGCGCAGCTCGCCGAGCATGGCGAAGGCCGCGTCCTGGTCCAGCACCAGCGCCACGTACCAGTCCGCCGACGGCACGCCGTCGACATGGGTGAAACTGATGAACTGCCGGCGGCCTTCGACCTCGACCTCTTTCAGGCCGCTGCCGATGCGCAGGTCGTTGCCGGGGTAGACATCGGCCAGGGTCTTGAGCGCCAGCTCGCCCTTGGGATGGATGAGCACCTTGCCTTCGCCGTTGACGATGAAGGCATGGCCGCGACCGCCGAAGTCCAGGGTGTTGATCAGGTTGCTGATGGTCTGCAAGTCGGTGTCGACACCGCTCACACCAATCATGCGCCCGCCCTGTTGCACCGGGGTGGCCAGGGTAATCACCAGCTTGCCGGCCGAGACCGAGATGTACGGCTCGGTGACGATGGTCTGGCCCGCCGCGCTGGCCGCTTTGTACCAGCCGCGCACGCGCGGGTCGTAGTCGGCGGCGCGGTTGCCCACCGGCACCGACTGCATGCTGCCGTCCTGGCCGCCGAAGTAGGTGAGGATGAAGTTGGCGCTGTACACCGGCAGCGCCAGGATGCGCTCAAGGCTGCCCTTGGCCGGGCCGTCGACGGCGATCTGCTGGGCCACCGAGTTCACCAGCTGGATGCGGCTGTCGAGCCAGGTTCGGATGTTGCCCGCGGTCAGGTTGCCCAGTGACTGCAACGTCGATTCGGTGTCGCTGCGTAGCGACTGGCGCTGCCGGTAGTCGTTGAACAGAACGAAACAGGTAAAGGCGACGGCCACCACGAGGGCGGCGGCCAGCAGGATCTTGTGGCTGAACTTGAGGTTCTTGGTCATTTTTCTTGGAATCTGCGCACGGGCACGAAGGGGAGGGGTGCGGCAAAAGGCCACACCACCGCTCTATGTCGACGCGCAGGAATAAAACATTAATCGTTTGCGCGCCAGGCGACCAACGGCGCACAACGAAACCTGGCCTGCCAGGGAACCACGGAGCCTTTTTCCCTTCTAAGCTCCCTGCAGGCCCTCGTACCTGCGTATCCGCCTCCAGGAGTGTCCCTTCATGTCGTTGCGTTCCCTCGCCCTGTTGTCCTTGTGCGTCGTCCTGACCGCCTGCAGCAAGATCAACCAGGAAAACTATTCCAAGCTCAAGGCCGGCATGAACAAGGCTGAGGTCGAGCAACTGCTCGGTTCGCCCAAGGAGTGCTCCGGCGCGCTGGGCATGAGCAGTTGCACCTGGGGTGACGAGAAGAGCTTCATCAGCGTGCAGTACGCGGCGGACAAGGTCCTGATGTATTCCGGGCAGGGCCTCAAATGAGGCGTCTGCACCTGCTGCTGGGCGTGTGCCTGGTGATGCTGCTCGGTGGCTGCGCCACCTCGGCCACCGACCCGCTGGCGCCGAAGACCGCAGGTGCGGTCGACCTCAAGCGTTACCAGGGCAAATGGTTCGAACTGGCGCGTCTGCCGATGAAGTACCAGGATGGCTGCGCCCAATCCGAAGCCCACTACAACCTCAAGCCCGACGGCACGGTCGGCGTGCTCAACCGCTGCCGCACCCTGGGCGATGAGTGGCTGCGCGCCGAAGGCCATGCCACGCCGCAGGAGGCCGGGCACACCGACAAGCTGTGGGTGGAGTTCGACAATTGGTTCACCCGGCTGGTGCCCGGCGTGGCCAAGGGTGATTACTGGATTCTGTTCGTAGACGAACGCTACCGCACGGCGATTGTCGGCAGCCCGGATCGCAAGTACCTGTGGATTCTTTCACGTACGCCTTCGCTGCCGGCCTGGGAGCGCGAGAACCTGTTGGCCAAGGCGAGGCAGCAGGGGTATGACACCAATCGGTTGATCTGGCGCACGCCTGACAAGCAGATTGTCGTCCGGCATTGAGCAGCAGACTGACGCGGTCCCTGCAGGAGCGGCCTTGTGTCGCGATAGGGGTGCGAAGCGCCCCCAGGATTTCAGTGTCAATGCACATATCGCCGGGTCCGCTATGCGGCCCTTTCCGACCGGTCCGACGCCTCGGCAAGGCCGCTCAGAGCCGGCGTTCAGGCTAGCAGCTGGCGCAGGACTGCCGCAAACGCCACCGCGCTTTCCTCTTCCTGCCCATGACGCCCCTGGCGCACCACCCACTGCCCGTTGACCATCACATCGCGCACCTGGCGGTCGCCGCCGGCGAACAGCCAGCGGTTCAGGATCGCATCGCCTTCGGCCACGGCCAGGTATGGATCCTGCCCATCGAGCACCAGCCAGTCCGCGCGCTTGCCCACGGCAAGTTCGCCGATCGGCTGCCCCAGCGCCTGGGCGCCACCCGCCAGCGCGGCGTCGTAGAGGGTGCGGCCAACCATCGGCTGGTTGCTGCGATACAGCCGGTTGCGCCGCTGGTCGCGCAGGCGCTGGCCATACTCCAACCAGCGCAACTCCTCGACCACGCTGAGCGACACATGGCTGTCCGAGCCGATGCCCATGCGTCCGCCCTGGGCCAGGTAGTCCACCGCCGGGAAGATTCCATCGCCCAGGTTCGCCTCGGTGGTCAAGCAGAGCCCGGCCACCGCGCCGCTGCGGGCCATGGCGGCGACTTCGTCGGCTTCGGCGTGGGTGGCGTGGACCAGGCACCAGCGCTGATCCACCTCGACATGCTCGTATAGCCACTGCAGCGGACGGCGGCCACTCCAGGCCAGGCAGTCATCGACTTCCTTCTGCTGCTCGGCAATGTGGATATGAATAGGGCAGGCCGCATTGCTGGCGCCCAGCACATCGGCGATCTGGCCCGGCGTCACCGCGCGCAGGGAATGGAAGCACAGCCCCAGCGCTTGCGCCGGTTGTTGCGCCAGCAAGGGTGCAAGCTGCTGCTGCAGGCGCAGGTACTGCTCGGTGGAATTGATGAAACGTCGCTGACCGTCGTTGGGCGCCTGGCCACCGAAGCCGGAATGGCTGTACAGCACTGGTAGCAAGGTCAGGCCGATACCGCTGGCGCTGGCGGCGGCGCTGATGCGGCGCGACAGCTCGGCAGGGTCGGCATAGGCCTGGCCATTCTGGTCATGGTGCACGTAATGGAACTCGGCCACCGAGGTGTAGCCGGCCTTGAGCATCTCGATGTACAGCTGGCGGGCGATCACCTGCAACTGCTCCGGGGTGATCCGGCCGACCAGGCGGTACATCAGCTCGCGCCAGGTCCAGAAGCTGTCGTTGGGATTGCCGGCCACTTCCGCCAGCCCTGCCATGGCCCGCTGGAACGCGTGCGAGTGCAGGTTGGGCATGCCCGGCAGCAACGGCCCGGCCAGGCGCTCGGCGCCATCGGCGCTGGCATCGGCCTCGATCGAGGCCAGTCGGCCGTCGGCGGCGACCTCCAGGCGGACATTGCGGGCCCAGCCCGAGGGCAGCAGGGCGCGTTCGGCGAAGTAGGCGGACATCGGTGAAATCCTGTTATTGTTAGCTTGTATATACATATACAGCCGTTTGCCTGCCGGGTAAACTCCGGCAAGCTACCGTTCACTCCAACCGCACAAGGATTCAACGCCGTGCCGACACCTCCTGTCTCCGCGCTGGTTGCCCAGATGGGCGAAGGGCCGGCGCCGCTCTACGCCCGGGTGAAACAGATGATCATCCAGCAGATCGAGAGCGGCAGCTGGCCGCCTCATCACCGGGTGCCTTCCGAGAGCGAACTGGTCAGCGAGCTGGGCTTCAGCCGCATGACCATCAACCGCGCCCTGCGCGAACTGACCGCCGAAGGCCTGCTGGTGCGCATGCAGGGCGTCGGCACTTTCGTCGCCGAGCCCAAGAGCCGCTCGGCACTGTTCGAGGTCAACAACATCGCCGACGAGATCGCCGGCCGTGGCCACCAGCATAGCTGCCAGGTGATTACCCTGGCCGAGGAGGCCGCCGGTTCCGAGCGCGCCCTGGCCCTGGACATGCGCGAAGGCCAGCGGGTGTTCCATTCGCTGATCGTGCATTACGAGAACGGCGTGCCGGTGCAGATCGAGGACCGCTACGTCAACGCGGCCATCGCTCCGGATTACCTCAAGCAGGATTTCACCCTGCAGACGCCTTACGCCTATCTTTCGCAGGTCGCGCCGCTTACCGAAGGCGAGCACGTGGTCGAGGCCATCCTTGCCGAGCCTGAAGAATGCACGCTGTTGCAGATCGAGCGGGGCGAACCTTGCCTGCTGATCCGCCGCCGCACCTGGTCTGGGCGCCAGTCGGTGACCGCCGCGCGCCTGATCCACCCCGGTTCCCGCCATCGCCTTGAAGGACGATTCAGCAAATGACTCAGTTGCAGTTGTTGCGCGCCCGGGATTATCCGCGCATGCCCTGGAAGAACGGTGGTGGCTTCACCGAAGAGATCACCCGCGATGCCGGCGACAGCCTGGACGGTTTTGGCTGGCGCTTGTCGATTGCCGATATCGAGGAGTCCGGTGGCTTTTCCAGCTTTGCCGGGTACCAGCGGATCATCACCGTGTTGCAAGGCGACGGCATGCGGTTGCTGGTCGATGGCCAGGCCAGCCGGCCGCTGCTGCCGTTCGATGCGTTTGCCTTCAGTGGCGAGAGCCAGGTCAGTTGCAAGCTGCTGGGCGGGGCGATTCGAGATTTCAATCTGATCTACGCGCCGCAGCGGTATCGGGCTCGGTTGCAGTGGTTCGATGGCGGCAACCGCGTGTTCAGTTCGGCGTCGACGCTGTTGCTGTTTGCCGCCGGCACTCATGTCGAGGTGAGGTTGGCTGGGGAAGAGACGCAGCAGCTTGGGCGGTATGACTGCCTGCGGATCGATGGCAACGAGGGGTTGCTGGAAATGGATATGCAGGGGCGATTCTGCCTGATCGAACTCACTTCGCGTTGAAATAACTGGGGCCGCAAAGCGGCCCCAGTTATTTCAGCCGCTCAGCGGATAGGTCTGATTTTTTTGGTTGTCCATGCTTGTACATACAAGTAAAGGTGTGTTTGTATATTGAGCACGACATACCCGCCCGCGGACGACCGCAGAGGACCTCTCCCGTGACTGACAACAACAAATACCGTGACGTAGAAATCCGTGCCCCGCGTGGCAACAAGCTGACCGCCAAGAGCTGGCTGACCGAAGCCCCGCTGCGCATGCTGATGAACAACCTTGATCCGCAGGTCGCCGAAAACCCGAAAGAGCTGGTGGTGTACGGTGGCATCGGTCGCGCCGCGCGCAACTGGGAGTGCTACGACAAGATCGTCGAGACCCTGACCCGCCTGGAAGACGACGAAACCCTGCTGGTGCAGTCGGGCAAGCCGGTCGGCGTGTTCAAGACCCACAGCAACGCCCCACGCGTGCTGATCGCCAACTCCAACCTGGTGCCGCACTGGGCCAACTGGGAACACTTCAACGAGCTGGATGCCAAGGGCCTGGCCATGTACGGCCAGATGACCGCCGGCAGCTGGATCTACATCGGCAGCCAGGGCATCGTCCAGGGTACCTACGAAACCTTCGTCGAAGCCGGCCGCCAGCACTACAACGGCAGCCTGAAAGGCAAGTGGGTACTGACCGCCGGCCTCGGTGGCATGGGCGGTGCCCAGCCACTGGCCGCCACCCTGGCCGGTGCCTGCTCGCTGAACATCGAGTGCCAGCAGAGCCGCATCGATTTCCGCCTGGAAACCCGCTACGTCGATGAGCAAGCCAAGGACCTCGATGACGCCCTGGCGCGCATCGCCAAGTACACCGCCGAAGGCAAGGCCATCTCCATCGCCCTGCACGGCAACGCCGCCGAAATCCTGCCGGAGCTGGTCAAGCGTGGCGTGCGCCCGGACATGGTCACCGACCAGACCAGCGCCCATGACCCGCTCAACGGCTACCTGCCGGCCGGCTGGACCTGGGAGCAATACCGCGACCGCGCGCAGACCGACCCGGCTGCGGTGGTCAAGGCCGCCAAGCAATCGATGGCCGTCCACGTCAAGGCCATGCTCGACTTCCAGAAGCAAGGCATCCCGACCTTCGACTACGGCAACAATATTCGTCAGATGGCCAAGGAAGAGGGCGTGGCCAACGCCTTCGATTTCCCGGGCTTCGTTCCGGCCTACATCCGCCCACTGTTCTGCCGCGGCGTCGGCCCGTTCCGCTGGGCCGCGCTGTCCGGCGACGCCGAGGACATCTACAAGACCGACGCCAAGGTCAAGGAACTGATCCCGGACGACGCCCACCTGCACCGCTGGCTGGACATGGCCCGCGAGCGCATCAGCTTCCAGGGCCTGCCGGCACGTATCTGCTGGGTCGGCCTGGGCCTGCGCGCCAAGCTTGGCCTGGCGTTCAACGAAATGGTGCGCAGCGGCGAGCTGTCGGCGCCAGTCGTCATCGGCCGTGACCACCTGGACTCGGGCTCGGTGTCCAGCCCCAACCGCGAGACCGAAGCCATGCGCGACGGCTCCGACGCGGTCTCCGACTGGCCGCTGCTCAACGCCCTGCTCAACACCGCGGGCGGCGCCACTTGGGTTTCGCTGCACCACGGCGGTGGCGTGGGCATGGGCTTCTCCCAGCACTCGGGCATGGTCATCGTCTGCGACGGTACCGATGAAGCCGCCGAGCGTGTCGCCCGCGTGCTGACCAACGACCCGGGGACCGGCGTCATGCGCCACGCCGATGCCGGCTACCAGATCGCCATCGACTGCGCCAAGGAGCAGGGCCTGGACCTGCCGATGATCACCGGCTGATCGCCGCGCTTTGGATCGCACCCTGTACGGGTGATATTGAACAACAAGAAGGGGCCCTGCGTGGCCCCAAGCGATTGGAGTAGCGAAGTGACCGAATTGACCCTCAAGCCCGGCACCCTGACCCTGGCCCAACTGCGCGCCATCCACGCCGCCCCCGTGCGCCTGCAGCTGGACGCCAGCGCCGCACCGGCCATCGACGCCAGTGTCGCCTGCGTCGAGCAGATCATCGCCGAAGACCGCACCGCCTACGGCATCAACACCGGTTTTGGCCTGCTGGCCTCGACCCGCATCGCCAGCCACGACCTGGAGAACTTGCAGCGCTCGCTGGTGCTGTCCCACGCCGCCGGGATCGGCGCGCCGCTGGACGACGACCTGGTGCGGCTGATCATGGTGCTGAAGATCAACAGCCTCAGCCGTGGCTTCTCCGGCATTCGCCGTAAAGTCATCGACGCGCTGATCGCCCTGGTCAACGCAGAAGTCTATCCACACATTCCGCTCAAGGGCTCGGTCGGCGCTTCCGGCGACTTGGCCCCGCTGGCGCACATGTCGCTGGTGCTGCTGGGCGAGGGCAAGGCGCGCTACAAAGGGCAGTGGCTGTCTGCCACCGAAGCCCTGGCCGTTGCCGGCCTCGAGCCGCTTACCCTGGCCGCGAAGGAAGGCCTGGCCTTGCTCAATGGTACCCAGGCGTCCACCGCCTACGCCCTGCGCGGCCTGTTCCAGGCCGAAGACCTTTATGCTGCGGCCATCGCCTGTGGCGGCCTGACCGTGGAAGCGGCACTGGGCTCGCGTTCGCCGTTCGATGCGCGCATCCATGCCGTGCGTGGCCAACGTGGCCAGATCGACACCGCCGCCTGCTTCCGCGATCTGCTGGGCGACTCCAGTGAAGTGTCGCTGTCGCACAAGAACTGCGACAAGGTCCAGGACCCGTACTCCCTGCGCTGCCAACCACAGGTCATGGGCGCCTGCCTGACCCAGATCCGCCAGGCCGCCGAAGTCTTGGGCATCGAAGCCAACGCCGTATCGGACAACCCGCTGGTGTTCGCCGCCGAAGGTGACGTGATCTCCGGTGGCAACTTCCACGCCGAGCCCGTGGCCATGGCCGCCGACAATATTGCCCTGGCCATTGCCGAGATCGGTTCGCTGAGCGAGCGGCGCATCTCGCTGATGATGGACAAGCACATGTCCCAGCTGCCGCCGTTCCTGGTGGAAAACGGCGGGGTCAACTCCGGCTTCATGATCGCCCAGGTCACCGCCGCCGCGCTGGCCAGCGAGAACAAGGCGCTGTCGCACCCGCACAGCGTCGACAGCCTGCCGACTTCGGCCAACCAGGAAGACCACGTGTCGATGGCCCCGGCCGCCGGCAAGCGTCTGTGGGAAATGGCCGAGAACACCCGTGGCGTGCTGGCCATCGAATGGCTGGGCGCCTGCCAGGGCTTGGACCTGCGCAAGGGGCTAAAGACCTCGGTCAAGCTCGAACAGGCGCGCCAGGCGCTGCGCAAGGACGTGCCGCACTATGACCGTGACCGTTTCTTCGCGCCGGATATCGAAGTGGCGTCCGAGCTGCTGGCCAAAGGTACCTTGACCGGCCTGCTGCCGGCTGGGGTCCTGCCTAGCCTGTAATGCCGCTGGGGCCGCTGTGCGGCCCTTTCGCCGGCAAGCCGGCTCCCACGCAGGTGTGCCGCATGCGCCCTGTGGGAGCCGGCTTGCCGGCGATGGGCTGCGCAGCAGCCCCCTCATTCTCACGACCAGAACAACAATAAGGACGTGACATGCAACAAGCTCAAGGTCTCAAGCGCGGGCTGTCGGCCCGGCATATCCGTTTCATGGCGCTCGGTTCGGCAATCGGTACCGGGCTTTTCTACGGTTCGGCCTCGGCCATCCAGATGGCCGGCCCGGCCGTGCTGCTGGCCTACCTGATCGGCGGCGCTGCCGTGTTCATGGTCATGCGCGCCCTCGGCGAGATGGCCGTGCACAACCCGGTGGCCGGCTCTTTCGGCCACTACGCCAGCACCTACCTCGGCCCGATGGCCGGCTTCATCCTGGGCTGGACCTACGCCTTCGAGATGGTCATCGTCGCCATCGCCGATGTCACCGCCTTCGGTATCTACATGGGCTTCTGGTTCCCCGAGGTCGCCCGCTGGATCTGGGTGCTGGGTATCGTCTTCCTGATTGGCGGCCTGAACCTGTGCAACGTGCGGGTCTTCGGCGAGATGGAGTTCTGGCTGTCGCTGCTCAAGGTCGGCGCCATCGTCGCGATGATCCTCGCGGGCCTGGGCATCATGGCCTTTGGCTTCAGCCAGGTGGGCACCGGGCACGCGGTCGGGGTGAGCAATCTGTTCGACCATGGCGGCTTCATGCCCAATGGCGTCAGTGGCCTGATCGCCTCGTTCGCGGTGGTGATGTTCGCCTTCGGCGGCATTGAGATCATCGGCGTCACCGCCGGCGAGGCGAAAGATCCTCAGCGGGTCATCCCCAAGGCGATCAACGCCGTGCCGCTGCGCATCCTGCTGTTCTATGTGCTCACCCTGTTCGTGCTGATGTGCCTGTACCCGTGGCCGCAGATCGGCAGCCAGGGCAGCCCGTTCGTGCAGATCTTCAGCAACCTTGGGATCGGTTCGGCCGCGGCCGTGCTCAATATCGTGGTGATCTCGGCGGCGATCTCGGCAATCAACAGCGACATCTTCGGCGCCGGGCGCATGATGTATGGCCTGGCCCAGCACGGCCAGGCGCCGCGTGGCTTCGGCAAACTGTCGAAACACGGCGTACCGTGGATGACCGTGGTGGTGATGGGCGCGGCGCTGCTGATCGGCGTGCTGCTCAACTACCTGATCCCGGAAAACGTGTTCCTGCTGATCGCCTCGATCGCCACCTTCGCCACCGTGTGGGTGTGGCTGATGATCCTGGTCACCCAGGTTGCCATGCGTCGCAGCATGAACCGCGAGGAGGTCGCCCAGCTCAAGTTCCCGGTACCGTTCTGGCCCTATGGCCCGGCCCTGGCCATTGCCTTCATGGTGTTCATCTTCGGTGTGCTCGGCTACTTCCCTGACACCCAGGCGGCGTTGATCGTCGGCGTGATCTGGGTGGTGTTCCTGGTGGCGTCCTACCTGCTGTGGTGCAAGCCGCGCGCCGGTGGTGGCGAGCAGGTCCGGGAGCCTGCCGAGCTGCATCGCTGAATTAAAAAGGAGATCCTGATGAGAACCCTCTGGCAGCACTGCCACGCCGCGACCATGACTGATGGTCGCTACGCGGTCATCGAGGACGCGGCGATCGTCACCAGCGCTGGCCTGATCGAGTGGATCGGCCCCCGCGCTGACGTGCCTTCGGTCGCGGCCGACCGCGTCGTCGACCTGGACGGCGCCTGGCTCACCCCCGGGCTGATCGACTGCCATACCCACGCGGTATTTGGCGGCAACCGCAGCGGCGAATTCGAGCAGCGCCTGCAGGGCGTGAGCTATGCCGAGATCGCTGCCCAGGGCGGCGGTATCGCCAGCACCGTGCGGGCCACCCGCGCCGCCAGCGAGGACGAGCTGCTGGCCAGTGCCCGCCAGCGGGTCCAGGCGCTGATGCGCGACGGCGTGACCACGATCGAGATCAAGTCCGGCTATGGCCTGGACCTCGAGAACGAACGCAAGATGCTGCGCGTCGCCCGGCGCCTGGGCGAGGAGCTGCCGGTGACTGTACGCAGCACCTGCCTGGCTGCCCACGCCCTGCCGCCGGAATACGCGGGCAAGGCAGATGATTACATCGATCATATCTGCGAGCAGATGCTCCCGGCGCTGGCTGCCGAGGGGCTGGTGGACGCGGTGGACGCTTTCTGCGAGCACCTGGCGTTCTCCCCGGCTCAGGTCGAGCGCCTGTTCATCAAGGCGCGCGAGTTGGGGCTGCCGGTCAAGCTGCACGCCGAGCAGCTGTCTTCGCTGCACGGCTCGAGCCTGGCGGCGCGCTACCAGGCGCTGTCGGCCGACCACCTGGAGTTCATGACCGAGGAAGACGCCATCGCCATGGCCGAGGCCGGTACCGTTGCCGTGCTGTTGCCTGGGGCGTTCTACTTCCTGCGCGAAACCCAGCTGCCACCGATGGACGCCCTGCGCCGGCACGGCGTGAAGATCGCCCTGGCCAGCGACCTCAACCCCGGGACTTCACCGGGGCTGTCGCTGCGCCTGATGCTGAACATGGGCTGCACCTGTTTCCGCATGACCCCGGAAGAAGCGCTGGCCGGTGTCACCGTTCACGCCGCCACGGCGCTGGGGCTGGGCGACAGCCACGGCTCGCTGGAAGTGGGCAAGGTGGCAGACTTCATCGCTTGGCAGATCGAACGCCCGGCCGACCTCAGCTACTGGCTCGGCGGCGACCTGCCCAAGCGTGTGGTGCGCCTGGGCCATGAGATATCCAATTGAGCGAGGCGACATGGACAAGGTATTGAGTTTCCACCAGGGCCGCCTGCCCCTGCTGATCAGCATGCCCCACGCCGGGCTGGGTCTGACGCCAGCCGTGCGTGAAGGCCTGGTTGACCAGGCACGCAGCCTGCCAGACACCGACTGGCACATTCCACGCCTGTACGACTTCGCCCGTGACCTGGGCGCCAGTGTGGTGGCGGCCGAATACTCGCGTTTCGTCATCGACCTGAACCGCCCGGATGACGACAAGCCGCTGTACGCCGGCGCCACCACCGGCCTGTATCCGGCGACATTGTTCGACGGCAAGCCATTGTTCAGGGAAGGCCAGGTGCCCTCCGTTGAGGAGCGGGCAACGTACCTGGAAGAGATCTGGCGCCCCTACCACGACATGATACGTCGCGAGCTGGACCGTCTGCGTGCCGAGTTCGGTTATGCACTGCTCTGGGATGCTCACTCGATCCGTTCACATATACCCCACCTGTTCGATGGCAAGTTGCCGGACTTCAACCTGGGTACTTTCAATGGTGCCAGTTGCCACCCGGAGCTGGCCGAGCGGTTGCAGACTGCATGTGCCCAAGCCAAAGGCTACAGCCATGTCCTCAATGGCCGTTTCAAGGGCGGGCACATTACCCGCCATTACGGCGACCCGGGTAACGATATTCATGCCGTGCAGTTGGAGCTGGCGCAGTGCAACTACATGAATGAAACCGAGCCATTTGCCTACCGCGAAGACCTGGCCCAACCGACGCAGAAGGTATTGACGCAGCTTTTGCAGGCCCTTCTGGATTGGGGCAATGAACGGTACAGGCGCTGAAGTTTTCCTGTGGAGTTGGCGACGCGCCGCGGGCCATGTGCGTCGCCAGTTCAAGCAGTTAATCAGTTGTTGATCTGCGCTATTGTGAGCTCACGCAACAGCTCCTGCTCCTCCAGATCCCTATCATTTTGCAATCTCTGTTGCAGGCTTAGCTCCTCCCCAAGCGAATGATCCTTGTTGGCCAGCTCAAGCACGTGCTGGCGGAAACGGGTTTCAATTTCAGCGAAGCGGTCGGCATGTTCGGCTCGCAGGCGTGCAACCCAGTCCGTATTTGCCAACATATAGTCGACCAGAGCATCGCTCAGTTCACTTTTGCGAACGTTTTCCAGCACTTGCGACAATTCATTAGGCGCCAGATTCGCGGCACTTCGAAAACGCATGCTGTCGGCAAGTGGAAGGTCAAGTTCCTTGGCCAGCTCCCGCCGGTAGGCCAGTCGCACCGAAACCCGGTCACCCGGGCCGGATCGCTGGCTGGCCAGTTTCTCCAGCTGTTCGATCCTGAACAGCTGCAATAGACGCCGGCGTAACGTTTGCAAGGTATCGCCAGCCTCGATGATCAGGCGCTGCCCCATCAGGTACAACTCGATATTGTTGAACTCCTGCAATGCGCCATCGTGGCAAGTCTGCGAGCCTGTTTCAGGGTCGGGCAATGCGGCTGCGGCAATATTTTCCATGAGCGGGCGCTCATCCTGGTTGCTTGCGGCTACCACCAGCATCATGCGCACGCGCTCGCAGAAGCTGGCTTGTGTGTTCGGGTCGACGTAGGGCGCAGCATTGCGCAAACGGCCTGCCAGGCGCAGCAGGTCGCTGCCTTCGAGCATGTCCCAGCAGTCGCGCAAGGCCTCGTTCTGCGCATCGTTGCCAAGCATCCAGTCTTCAAGCCTGGGTTTATCGTCGCCCAGTAGCGGGAAGTGAGGGTGATCCAGTGAGCCTTCGCTCGATGAGTCGTCAAGCATCAGGTTGTCCGGGATATCCAGGGCGAAGGAATAACTGTGCTGGCTGTCCGAGAGCGCACGCACCCGAAGAATGGTTTCCAGTGGCAAAGGGTTGTCGAACAAGGCAATCGAAGAAATAGGCATGGAGTTGCCCAGGTTCGAGAGGATGTGCTCTGGCAACTGGGTGATGCTGTTGGAACTCAAGTCCAGCAGCTCCAGCGGCAGCAAACTGTCGCACCAGCTGGGCCAGGCTTGCAGGTCCATGTTGGTCAGCGCGAGTGATTGCAGGTTGCTGGACAGCTGCGCGGGAACCTGCCTGATGGTCCCCACGCGGTTGCCTGAGAGGTCCAGCGAGGTCAGGTGCTCCAGCCCTGCGAAGACTTCCAGCATCGCTTGATCGACTTCCAGGCCCATGTTGCGCATTTCCAGGTAGTTGAGTTGGGGAAGGTGTGCCAAGGCAGACGCCAGAGAAGAAGTGGCCGCCTGATGCGTATCAATGGTCAGCCGGGTGACGTTGGGGAAACGGCTGAGCAGTTTAGCGACCTCTGAAGCGGCGCCGCTCGTGCGGGTCAGGAAGAGCGCCCGAACGCGTTCTTCAAAAAATGCCGGAAGCCGTCTGGGGAAGTGTTCGACAGCCACATCCTCCAATTGCAAGCGAAGGTATTGCTGGCCCTGTTCCTGCTGTTCCCAGAATCGGCCGATCGCTGCCTGGATACGCTGCCTGTCCGCCAACGCTGCGGGTGTCAGCGGGTTGCGCGAACTGGACGCCTGGGCCCAGCCGTCGATCGCGTCGCGCATCTGCTGGCGCTCATCGCGGATGCGTGCAAGCCGGTCGGTGAGCGCCGCGGACACATCCACGGTGATACCGGCTGTCCCGGCCCACTCGTTCAACAGCAAACGCTGCAAATGGGTTTCATTGATTGGGTTGTCTTCGAGTGCAATCACCGTCGGGCTTGGCAGGGCGTCTGCTTCATTGAGCAGGAACGATGGCAATGACCTGAGGTTGTTGTTGCGCAGGGACAGGTGGGTGATGCGTCTCAGGGCATCACTGCCAATCCCGATAGGCCACTGCGTCAGTTGCATGTTATCCAGGCCCAGGAAATCCAGAGACAGCTGATGGAAGCTAGGGCTGTTGTTCTGGGCCAGGCGGTTGCCACTCAGATTCAGGTACCTCAACTGGCGCAATGCTGCCAACTGATTGAGGTCGTTTTCGGAGAGCGCGATGTTCTGGTTGGTTAGCACCAGTCTTTGCAGCTCGGGCAAGCGCTCGGTGATGGAAGGGACAGCGAGAAGGAATAAGGACGGTGTAGCTCTGGGGTTGTACGGCCGGCTGATTTCAAGTGATTCGATCTGCGGCATCAACCTGAGCAGGCGTTGCAGCAAGCGTTCGTGCTGTGCCCAGCCGGCGAGGCTGCCTGACGGTAGATCGACCAGGCTCAAACTGCGTATGCGACGGTAGAAGAAATCGGGCAAGGTCAGGGGGACATCGGCCAAGGAAACCCGCGTGATGCGGAGCTCAGCCGTGTGCTCGCCGCTTTCATCCAGAGCGGTGTCATACCAGTGTTGCATGATTGACTCGCGCAGGCGGCTGTAGTCCTGTGCAGCTTGCTCTGTCACGGGGGAAAAGGCCTCGCTCCAGTCAGCCAGCCTGCTTTGCAATTCATTGCGCTGCTCCAGCAGCACCTGCAGGTGTTCGAGCGTCTGCAATTGCGTACGTCCGCGATTGGCAAGCGAAAACAGTACCTGATCCGCCGAAAGCCCAGTGTGTGTGGCAAGGCCTGTTGCTTCGACAGCGTCGATCAGGCGCTGGTGGGTAATGCCTTGTGTTGCAGGGCCACCCCCGCTCAGCGGATAGCCCAGGCGCCCATCGGCCAGGCGCATGGGCGAACGGTAGCCAGGGAGCACTGGTTGCATGCCCAGAAACGTCCTCAAGGTCGAGCGGGGCAGCAAGGGGAGGGCCTGTACCAGGTGCTTTAATGCTTGCCGATCTGCGACACGCAACTGCGTCATGGCCTTTGGCAGCGCTTGATATATCGCTGAGTAAAGGTCAGCGTATGCCGTGAGCCCTGCACTCGGGCGGCTTTTATCGTGAACGATGTAGCCTGCCTCGGCATGAGTGATGGTCTGGTAGGGGCGCGTGTCCTGGGGGCCGATGCTCTGCGACTGGGCAGGCCAGGACATGCGCTGCAGCACTTGCAGTTTTGTCTCGGCCGGCCAGCCTGGTAGTCGCTCAAGCGTGTGCAGGATCAGTCGGTCACTGTCCCAGTTTGGCACCCCGGACAGGTACAGCCCTTCGCAGGCGCGGGCCAGGCGAATGTGTTGCAGGTAGACGCGGATTTCCTCTCCAAGGCGTATGGGTATCTTGCCGCTGCCAAGCATTTGCCGTTCGCTGGCGCTAGCGCCGCGTTCCAGCTCAGCGATTACGGGGACCGGCAGGTTCGGATACACCCGCTGTATGGTCTCGGCTCCCGGCGCCAGATTGCTCGGTAGGCGGGCGTAAGCTCTGGAATACTCCGTTGGCCAGGTGCTTGCGTCAGGTAGCTGGCGGATGGTTTCGTCAAGCTTGAAGCGTTGCATCGTGTCTTCCAGCAAGGCCGGCAGCCGCTGGTTCTCGGCCAAGACCCGGCGCAGTACGTCTTCGTGGGTGTCGCTTACGGCGAGTATCCGTTGTAGCGTTGGCTCGTCGAAGTGGTTGTTCAAATGACCGATACGGCGTAACAGGGCGCCGCCCGACCAGCTCAGTGGCTGATCGGTTACTTGCAACCAGGCCCCGGCCCCATTATGTCGTAGCGATGGCTGATAACCGCCAGCCTTGCTGGGGTGTTCGATGCTGTAGGTGCCTCTATCCGCATTCCATTTGAGTGAAAATGCCTTGCCTTCAAGGCGTAACCAGATCTTCCCATCCTGGCGGTACAGCCCGAGCTCATCTGGTTTGGCCTGTGAGGGAAACGCGATGTCTTGTGCAAAGGGAGTCAGGTCCTTCTTCCACAAGCGCGTACTGCCATCCGGTAGCTCAACCTCCACCAGTTCCTCGATGAAGGAGGGCGTTGTCACAGCAATATGTTCTACCTCGGGCTCTTCCAGCGCGGCGCCTGTTTCGCCGACTTCTGTTCTCGTCGCTTTGGCTGCCGCGCTCAGTACGGCCATGATCGCCACGTTTTCGATCACATCGACCATGTAGGTGAAGGCTTTTTCGCGTTCGTCGTTTTTCCAGGCCTCGATGCCTTCGTATACCTCATGGGCTAGCTGGGTCACGCAGACGGCAAGCATCACCTCGCCCAGTCCGGGCACGAAGAAACCGGCGATGTTCAGGGCCGTCAGCACGCGGCCGGCGATCATTTTCCGGTGAGCCTGGGCGGTGCGCCGGTCGACGATTTCAGTCGGGATGGCGTTGAACAACGCATCTTTTTCATGGCGTTGGGCTTTCTGAAACGCCATGGCGCCTTGGAACGCGTGGCTGAAAGGCTCGGCAACCGGATACAGGGTGGCATGTGGGTCAGGGACACCCTCAAGTACCCCGCGGGCACTCCAGGTGATGGGCGTGAACCGGTCCTTGAGACGAGATATCGTCGACGCTTTGTCACGGTCGGCGATGTGTTTGTCCAGGTAGCTGATGTTGGCCTGGAGCCGGTCGCGCAAGTCGGCCTGCAAGGCCTCCAGGGTTGTAAATTCCTTGAGGGGCTCTGCGCTGTCCTCTGGGTTGTACAGGGCCACGGCCTGATGCCCTTTGGCCTGAAAGGTCATGAGCACAATCCCGGTCAGCTGCGTTTCCCACAGGTAGAGATAGCTGAACGTCACCTGCGAGGCCGCCGATAGCGGCTGGTCAAGCGGGACGGCAAGGGCTGCGGTGTACAGCGGTTCGCTGATATCGCCTTTGAGGCGGGCGAAATGTAAAGACTGCCGGAAGGCCGAGACCTCTGCTTGCCCCAGGGTCTGGTAAACGGACAGCTTGGCTTCATCGGCGCTGAGCTGCGTCGTGGCCGCAGGGTAATAGATCGCATGCACCAGTTGGTGATACTTGCCGCCGATGTCCAGCGTACGGCACAGGTCGGCGAAGTCTTCGGCGGCGATATCCACGGCATTGGTGATCGGCACGGTGCCCATGAAGCGCCGGTGATCGAGGATGACGGACTTCTTCAGCAGTGCCTTGGGTGCGTTCATCCCATGTTCGGCAGCGGTGTACTGGTCAAAGTTGTGCAGGGCACTTTGCAGCAACGAGCGTGTAGCCTGGTTCACGGCATGCGCGCGTCGCTTGTATTGGTAGGGTCGATCAGGCGTGCATCGACCAAGTGTGTGTTGTGCACATCCAGGTCGAGCCCGAACCGCTGCTTGATGGCTTCAGTCAGTCGCTGGGCGGCGTAGGCTTGCAGGTCGGGTAGTTGTTCGAACAGTTTCTGCACCTGTGCCTGGTGTTCACGGTGGCGGGCATGTTCCTCCTGCCACGCTTTGGCAATTTCCGGTAGCCGCCGGATTGCTGCGGTCAGCCAAGCTGGGGCCTGCTGCCAATTGCGCATGGCGCGATGGGTGTCTGGCGGGGCTTGCTTGAGCCAGGCGGGGATCTTGCGCTCGATGGCAGTGTAATGAGCGCTGGACGAAGTTGTGGAGGGGGGTGGCATGGTGGGCCCTTGCTAGGTATGGGGCAAGGGACTATCGATGAGTTGGCTGGCGTGTTGGAGGTAAATGTATGTGCCCGGCTCGCGGTGGTGTCCGAGAGGACGGTGCTCAAAGCGCAATTCAGGTTTATGATGGCCCACGGCCGAACCAAACCTCACACGGAGTGCGCGATGCAGACCCTCTACCCGCAGATCAAACCCTACGCCCGGCACGATCTGGCCGTGGAAGCGCCGCATGTGCTGTATGTCGATGAGAGCGGCTCGCCGGAAGGTCTGCCCGTGGTGTTCATCCACGGCGGTCCGGGCGCGGGCTGTGATGCCCAGAGCCGTTGCTACTTCGACCCCAACCTGTACCGCATCGTCACCTTCGATCAGCGCGGCTGCGGTCGCTCCACGCCCCATGCGAGCCTGGAGAACAACACCACCTGGCACCTGGTCGAGGACCTGGAGCGCATCCGCGAGCACCTCGGCATCGAGAAATGGGTGCTGTTCGGCGGCTCCTGGGGCTCCACGCTGGCCCTGGCCTACGCCCAGAAGCACCCCGATCGCGTGCACGGCCTGATCCTGCGCGGCATCTTCCTGTGTCGCCCGCAGGAGATCACCTGGTTCTACCAGGAAGGCGCCAGCCGCCTGTTCCCCGACTATTGGCAGGACTACATCGCGCCGATCCCGGCAGAAGAGCGCGGCGACCTGGTCAAGGCCTTCCACAAGCGCCTGACTGGTAACGACCAGATCGCCCAGATGCATGCTGCCAAGGCCTGGTCCACCTGGGAGGGCCGCACCGCGACCCTGCGTCCGAACCCGCTGGTGGTCGACCGCTTCTCCGAGCCGCAGCGCGCCCTGTCGATTGCTCGCATCGAATGCCACTACTTCACCAACAACGCCTTCCTCGAGCAGGACCAACTGATTCGCGACATGCCGAAGATCGCCCACTTGCCGGCGGTGATCGTGCATGGTCGCTACGACGTGATCTGCCCGCTGGACAACGCCTGGGAGCTGCACCAGGCCTGGCCGAACAGCGAGCTGAAGGTGATCCGCGACGCCGGCCACGCCGCCTCCGAGCCCGGCATCACCGATGCCCTGGTGCGCGCCGCCGACCAGATGGCCCGACGCCTGCTCGACCTGCCCCTGGAAGAAGCATGAAGGGGCTGATCCAGCGCGTGCGCGGCGCCCGGGTTGAGGTGGCGGGGGAAATCGTCGGCGCCATCGACCAGGGGTTGCTGGCGCTGGTGGCGGTCGAGCCTGAAGATTCGCCTGAGCATGCCGACAAGCTGTTGCACAAACTGCTGAACTACCGGGTGTTCAGCGACGAACAGGGCAAGATGAACCGTTCGCTCAAGGATGTCGGTGGTGGCCTGCTGCTGGTGTCGCAGTTCACCCTGGCCGCCGACACCCGCAACGGCATGCGCCCGAGCTTTTCGACGGCTGCGCCACCGGCCCTCGGCGCCGAACTGTTCGACTATCTGCTGCGCCAGGCACAGGGTCAGCACGCGGTTGTGGCCAGTGGTCGCTTCGGTGCCGACATGCAGGTGCATCTGGTCAATGATGGCCCGGTAACATTTATGTTACAAATATGAGGTCAAAAAACCCTTTGTTTGTCGAAAAACAAGGGGTTTTGTACGATAAATAGTTTGTTCAGCCTGATGCGTTGTAACGCGACCTGCTGGATAATCGCGCGCTGCATGAACCTGCGTTCGCAGGTTCGTTTCACTTTGACTCGAGCATTGTCAGGATCCGTTTGGGGAATCATTAGGCCCTCACGGGGTCCGAACAGTGCTCGCCAACCCGGCATTGGTCGCTGGCCGTTGGTTTCATGATCTGTTTTCGGCGAGGATTGCTCGTGATTGTAAGCCCCTGTATTGCACCTAGAATCCCCGGTACCCGGCTGCGCAAGGCCATGCTGGCCGGCGTGGCGCTGGTCGGCCTGATGAGCGCGGGCCAGCTGTGGGCATTCAATCTGGACGATGTTGCAGCCAAGGCAAAGGATCTGGCCGGTCAGAAGTTCGAGGCACCGAAGAGCAACCTGCCGCCGGTGTTCCGCGACATGAAGTACGCCGACTACCAGAAGATCCGCTTCCTGCAGGAAAAGGCCGAGTGGGCCAAGGACAAGACGCCGTTCAAGCTCTCGTTCTACCACCAGGGCATGCATTTCGACACGCCGGTGACCATCAACGAGATCACCGCCAACAAGGTCAGGGAAATCAAGTACGACCCGAGCCGCTTCGAGTTCGGTGACGTGCCGCACGACGCCGACGCCACCAAGAACCTCGGCTACGCCGGTTTCCGCGTGCTCTACCCGATCAACAAGGCCGACAAGCAAGATGAGATCATGACTCTGCTTGGCGCCAGCTATTTCCGCGTGGTCGGCAAGGGCCACCGCTACGGCCTGTCGGCCCGTGGCCTGGCCATCGACACCGCGCTGCCGTCCGGCGAGGAGTTCCCGCGCTTTCGCGAGTTCTGGATCGAAAAACCCAAGCCGAATGACAAGCACCTGGTGATCTACGCACTGCTCGACTCGCCGCGCTCCACCGGCGCCTACAAGCTGACCCTGCGTCCGGGCGAGGATACCCTGGTCGACGTCAAGTCGCGGGTCTACCTGCGTGACAACGTCAGCCGCCTGGGCATCGCCCCGCTGACCAGCATGTACCTGTTCGGCCCCAACCAGCCGTCCAAGGTCATGAACTACCGTCCGGCCCTGCACGATTCCGAAGGCCTGTCGATTCACGCCGGCAACGGCGAATGGCTGTGGCGTCCGCTGAACAACCCCAAACACTTGGCCGTGAGCAACTTCAGTGTCGAGAACCCGCGTGGTTTCGGCCTGCTGCAGCGCCAGCGCGACTTCAGCGACTACGAAGACCTCGACGACGAATACGAGAAGCGCCCGAGCGCCTGGATCGAGCCGAAGGGTGACTGGGGCAAGGGCACTGTCGACCTGGTCGAGATCCCGACCGCCGACGAGACCAACGACAACATCGTGGCCTTCTGGAGTCCGGAAAAACTGCCGGAGGTAGGCAAGCCGTTCGAGTACGACTACCGCCTGCGCTGGACCATCAAGGAAGACCAGCTGCACTCGCCTGAGCTGGGCTGGGTCAAGCAGACCTTGCGTTCCACCGGCGACGTCAAGCAGTCCAACCTGATCCGTCAGCCCGATGGCACCATCGCCTTCCTGGTCGACTTCATCGGCCCGAACCTTGCCAGCCTGCCGGCCGACACCGCCGTGCGCAGTCAGGTCAGCGTTGGCGACAACGCCGAAGTGGTCGAGAACAACCTGCGTTACAACCCGGAAACCAAAGGCTGGCGCCTGACCCTGCGCCTGAAGGTGCAGGATCCGAAGAAATCCACCGAGATGCGTGCCGCGCTGCTGCGTGACGTTCCGGTCGAGCAGCCCAAGCCGGCCAAGGATGCCAAGCAGGACAAGGCCGCGGCCAAGCACGCTCACGCCAAGGCCGAGAAAGCCAAGGCCGAGAAGGCTGCCGAGCAACCCGCCGCCGATGCGGCATCCACCAACGGGACCCCGGCCACCACCGAGAAAGTGCTGACCGAGACCTGGAGCTATCAGTTGCCTGCCGATGAGTAACTCAAGCGCAAGGCCGGAATCGCTGAGCGAATACCTGGCCCACCTTCCCCTGAGCGACGAGCAGCGTGCGGAACTTGCCCGCTGCACCTCCTTCAGCGAGCTGCACCAACACCTGGCGGCCCAACCGGCCGCCGGCACCACCGAGGCCGCCCAGGCTTCGGTGGGCGCCCGTCTTACCGTCGGCAGCGCCGCCGAACTGGAAGACGCCGAGATGCTCGGCGTCGATGCCGGTGGGCGGCTGTGCCTGAAGATCGCCCCGCCGATCAAGCGTACCAAGGTCGTGCCCGAGCCTTGGCGCACCAACATCCTGATCCGCATGTGGCGCCGCATGACCGGCCGCACCAACGCCCCGCAGCCGCCCAAGCGCGAGCTGCCGCCGGCGCGCTGGCGCACGGTCGGTTCGATCCGCCGTTACATCCTGCTGACCCTGATGATCGGCCAGACCCTCGTCGCCGGCTGGTACATGAAGGGCATCCTGCCTTACCAGGGCTGGTCGTTCGTCGATCTCGACGAGATCCTCAACCAGCCGTTGTGGGACACGGTGGTGCAGGTGTGGCCGTATGCGCTGCAGACCTCCATCCTGGTCCTGTTCGGCATCCTGTTCTGCTGGGTGTCGGCGGGCTTCTGGACCGCCCTGATGGGCTTCCTCGAGCTGCTCACCGGGCGTGACAAGTACAAGATTTCCGGCAGCAGCGCCGGCAACGAGCCGATCGCGCCCGAGGCGCGCACCGCGCTGGTGATGCCGATCTGCAACGAAGACGTGCCACGGGTGTTCGCCGGCCTGCGCGCCACCTTCGAATCGGTGGCCGCCAGCGGCAACCTCGACCGCTTCGATTTCTTCGTGCTCAGCGACACCAACGACACCGATATCGCCGTCGCCGAGCAGCAGGCCTGGCTCGACGTGTGCCGTGAAACCAAGGGCTTCGGCCGCATCTTCTACCGCCGCCGCCGGCGCCGGGTGAAGCGCAAGAGCGGCAACCTCGACGACTTCTGCCGTCGCTGGGGCGGCGAATACAAGTACATGGTCGTGCTCGACGCCGACAGCGTCATGAGTGGCGAGTGCCTGAGCAGCCTGGTGCGCCTGATGGAGGCCAACCCGGACGCCGGTATCATCCAGACCGGGCCGAAAGCCTCGGGCATGGACACCCTGTATGCGCGCATGCAGCAGTTCGCCACCCGCGTGTACGGCCCGCTGTTTACCGCCGGCCTGCACTTCTGGCAGCTGGGCGAGTCGCACTATTGGGGCCACAACGCGATCATCCGCATGAAACCGTTCATCGAGCACTGCGCCCTGGCGCCGTTGCCGGGCAAAGGTGCGTTTGCTGGTGCGATCCTCTCCCACGACTTCGTCGAAGCCGCGCTGATGCGCCGTGCCGGTTGGGGCGTGTGGATCGCCTATGACCTGCCGGGCAGCTACGAAGAGCTGCCGCCGAACCTGCTCGACGAACTCAAGCGCGACCGCCGCTGGTGCCACGGCAACCTGATGAACTTCCGCCTGTTCCTGGTCAAGGGCATGCACCCGGTGCACCGCGCGGTGTTCCTCACCGGGGTGATGTCGTACCTGTCGGCGCCGCTGTGGTTCCTGTTCCTGGTGCTGTCGACGGCGCTGCTGGCGACCAACACCCTGATGGAGCCGCAGTACTTCATCGAGCCGTTCCAGCTTTACCCGCTGTGGCCGCAGTGGCACCCGGAGAAAGCCATCGCGCTGTTCTCCACCACCATCGTGCTGCTGTTCCTGCCCAAGCTGCTCAGCGTCATCCTGATCTGGGCCAAAGGCGCCACCGAATTTGGCGGGCGCATCAAGGTCACCCTGTCGATGCTGATGGAGATGCTGTTCTCCATGCTGCTGGCGCCGGTGCGGATGATCTTCCACACCCGCTTCGTGCTGGCCGCGTTCCTCGGCTGGGCCGCGACCTGGAACTCGCCGCAGCGTGACGACGACTCGACTCCGTGGAGCGAGGCGGTACGTCGCCATGGTCCGCAGACCCTGCTGGGCATCGCCTGGGCTGGCCTGGTGGCCTGGCTGAACCCGAGCTTCCTGTGGTGGCTGGCGCCGATCGTCGGCTCGCTGGTGCTGTCGATCCCGGTGTCGGTAATTTCCAGCCGCACGCGCCTGGGCCTGGCGGCCAAGGACGAGAAGCTGTTCCTCATCCCCGAGGAATATGCAACGCCGCAAGAGCTGCTGGCGACCGACCAGTACACCCACGAGAACCGCTGGCACGCCCTGCATGACGGTTTCGTCCGTGCCGTGGTCGACCCGCGCCAGAACGCCCTGGCCTGTGCCATGGCCACTGCGCGTCACGGCCAGGCGGCTCCGATCGAGGCGCTGCGCGCCGAGCGCGTGGGCAAGGCACTGGAAGTCGGCCCGAAAGGCCTGGACCTGAACACCCGCCTGGCGCTGCTCAGCGATCCGGTGGCGCTATCGCGTCTGCACGAGCAGGTGTGGGCCGGGCACAACACGGCGTGGATCGATGTGTGGCGGGCGTCCATCGCCAACGATCCGCACTCGCCGCTGCTGCCGCTGCATCCGGAGAACGTGGCCCAGCCAGCCTTGGCCGGCGCCTGACCCTTCCTTGGGGCCGCTTCGCGGCCCGTTCGCCGGCAAGCCGGCTCCCACAGGTGCAACACTATCCTTGTGAGAGCCGGCTTGCCGGCGATACGAGGGCAAAGCCCTCGTTCTTCGCCATCTTTTGGCCAACAAAGTCCCCCCCGGCTCTAGGTCCTGCGCCGCGCATGCGTTAGCATCCGTCCCGATATTGCGCATCGGTCTGTCGGACCGTGCTTACAAGAAAAAATCTGCGTACTTCTTGCTAGGGGACTTGGTGATGATTAAGAAATACCTGTCGCGACTGCTGGTAGGTGCGACCGCCCTGATCGCGGTGACCGCCGCCCAGGCCGGCGCCATCGACGACGCGGTCAAGCGTGGCACCCTGCGCGTGGGCATGGACCCGACCTACATGCCGTTCGAAATGACCAACAAGCGCGGTGAGATCATCGGCTTCGAGGTCGACATCCTCAAGGCCATGGCCAAGTCCATGGGCGTCAAGCTGGAGATGGTTTCCACCGCCTACGACGGCATCATCCCGGCCCTGATGACCGACAAGTTCGACTTCATCGGCAGCGGCATGACCCTGACCCAGGAACGCAACCTGCGCCTGAACTTCAGTGAACCCTTCATCGTGGTTGGCCAGACCCTGCTGATCCGCAAGGAGCTGGCGGGCGAGATCAAGTCGTACAAGGACCTGAACAACGAGAAGTACCGCCTCACTTCCAAGCTTGGCACCACCGGCGAGATGGTCGCGAAGAAGCTGATCAGCAAGGCCAAGTACCACGGCTACGACAACGAGCAGGAAGGGGTGATGGACGTGGTCAACGGCAAGGCCGACGCCTTCGTCTACGACTCGCCGTACAACGTGGTGGCGGTGGAGAAGGCCGGCGCCGGCAAGCTGGTGTTCCTGGAAGAGCCCTTCACCTACGAGCCGCTGGCCTTCGGCCTGAAGAAAGGCGACTACGACAGCATCAACTACATCAACAACTTCCTGCACCAGATCAAGCATGACGGGACCTACGATCGTATTCACGACAAGTGGTTCAAGAGCAAGGACTGGCTGAAGGAAATGGAATAAGGCCCGGGCCAAAACCCCAGGCACTGACCTCGACGCGCAGGCAAGCCCTGCGCGTTTCGCTTTTACGGAAGTACCCCACGTGATCAAACACAAGAAAGCACAGTGGCCCTGGCATGGGCTGACCGCGCTGGTCCTGGTGGGCCTGGCGTTCAGCCTGTACCTGGCCACCTCGATGATTTCCTATGAGTGGCGCTGGAACCGCGTTCCGCAATACTTCGCCTACAAGGCCGAGGAAACCCAGCGTGCCACCAACCCCGGCACGGTCGAGGAAATCGTGGTGTCCGGCGACAATGCCCGGGTCACCCTGAAGGACGAGAACGGCGACAACCAGGTCGTCGAAGTGGCCAAGGACAGCATGCTGCTGGCCCGCGGCGACGACGTCGCCGAGGGCGATGCCATCGGCGTCACCCGCCACTGGGCCGCCGGCCCCTTGGCCTGGGGGCTGTGGACGACGCTGTGGATCTCGGTGATCTCCGGCGCCCTGGGCCTGGTGATCGGCCTGTTCGCCGGGCTGTGCCGGCTGTCGAACAACCCGACCTTGCGTGATCTTTCCACCGTCTATGTCGAGCTGGTGCGTGGCACGCCGCTGCTGGTGCAGATCTTCATCTTCTACTTCTTCATCGGTACCGTGCTCAACCTGTCCCGCGAGTTCGCCGGGGTGGCGGCGCTGGCGCTGTTCACCGGCGCCTACGTGGCCGAGATCGTCCGTGCCGGCGTGCAGTCGATCGCCAAGGGGCAGAACGAGGCGGCGCGATCGCTGGGCCTGAACGGCGCCCAGTCGATGCGTCATGTGATCCTGCCGCAGGCGTTCAAGCGCGTGCTGCCGCCGCTGGCCGGGCAGTTCATCAGCCTGGTTAAGGACACCTCGCTGGTGTCGGTGATCGCCATCACCGAGCTGACCAAGAGCGGCCGCGAGGCCATCACCACCTCGTTCTCGACCTTCGAGATCTGGTTCTGCGTGGCGGGCCTGTACCTGCTGATCAACCTGCCGCTGTCGCACATCGCCAGCCGGCTCGAGCGGAGGCTTGCGCAAAGTGATTGAAGTCCGTGACCTGCTGAAAGTCTTCGACACCCGGGGCCAGGTGGTGCGCGCGGTGGACAACGTCACCACCCAGGTCGCCAAGGGCGAGGTGGTGGTGGTGCTGGGGCCGTCGGGCTCGGGCAAGTCGACCTTCCTGCGCTGCCTGAACGGCCTGGAGCATTTCGACGAGGGCCATGTGTCCATCGGCGGTTTGCAGCTGGACGACCCGAAGAGCGATATCAACGCCTATCGCCGAGAAGTCGGCATGGTGTTCCAGCATTTCAACCTGTTCCCGCACATGACCGTGCTGGAGAACCTGTGCCTGGCGCAGAAGGTGGTGCGCAAGCGCAACAAGGCCGAGCGCGAGGCCAAGGCCCGGGCGTTGCTGGAAAAGGTCGGTATCGCGCAGAAGGCCAACGAGTACCCGTCGCGGCTCTCCGGTGGCCAGCAGCAGCGGGTGGCCATCGCCCGGGCCCTGGCGATGGACCCGAAGGTGATGCTGTTCGACGAACCGACCTCGGCGCTCGATCCGGAGATGGTCGGGGAGGTGCTGGATGTGATGAAGACCCTTGCCCAGGAAGGCATGACCATGGTCTGCGTGACGCACGAGATGGGCTTTGCCCGGGAAGTGGCGGATCGGGTGTTGTTCTTTGACCACGGGAAGTTGCTGGAAGATTCGCCGCCGCAGGAATTCTTTGCTGCGCCGAAGGATTTGCGGGCGCAGGCGTTCTTGCGGCAAGTTTTGTGATTGTGTTTAGACCTGCGTAAACCGTGGGTGCAAATGTATGTGATCAAAACTGTTCAGGCCTCTTGCTATATATTGGCGAGAGGCCTGACTGTCGAAATACCACCACCTTCCAATCAAAGAATGCTCATTTCTTGATCTTGATCTTGATCTTGATCTTGCTTCTAAGTGCGCGATAGTTCAGACGCCGCTAATTGCGACTTCAGGAGGCCGAGCGGAGTTCTTGCGGAGGGAGGTGACGGGCATGGATGCCCGTCAAGCGCTGCGCCCCAGGATGGGGCGTTCAGCGCGGTCCTCCCGGGAGCAAGAACGGAGCGAGGGGACCCCGGAGCGAAGCGTAGGGGCCGTATGAATGGAGCCAGCGGTTTTTGCCTACTTTTGCCCAAGAGCAAAAGTAGGTCGCCGTAAAGGCGAAAAGGTGACTATGCGTCGATATCGCAAATGAATGCGCATATAACTTTCAAAACACACTCTCTCAAAGTCAAAGTCAAAGTCAAAGTCAAAGTCAAAGACGGTCGGCGTCGGTTTCTATTGTTGTAAGCGCATTCATTTACGATATCGACGCATAGTCACCTTTTCGCCCTTACGGCGAGTCACTTTTTGTCAAACGCGACAAAAAGTAACCAAAAAACGCTGCGCTCCATTCATCCGGCCCTCCGCTGCGCTCCGGGTCCCCTCACTCCGGCCTTGCTCCCGGGAGGACCGCGCTGCAGGGCCCATCCTGGGCCCCAGCGCTTGACGGGCATCCATGCCCGTCACCTCCCTCCGCAAGGCCTGCGTTCGGCCTCCTGAAGTCGCGAAGGTACGGGCGGCGCCTGGGCTGACGCAGCTGTCGCTAGTGGGCTGTGGTGTTAATCTTCTGATCGCCAAAGCCAAAGCCAAAGCCAAAGCCAAAGCCAAAGCCAAAGCCAAAGCCAAAGCCAAAGCCGTCGGTCTGGTTTCAGGTCCTGGCGATCTGGGCGCGCCTGCAAGGCTTAGAGATTGAACCTTCCCACCATGCCCCGCAACTGCTGCCCCAACTGCTCCAACTCCCCACTCGAAACCGCAGTCTGTTCACTGGCCGCCCGCGTCTGTTCCGAAACATCACGTACATTGATCACGTTTCGGTTGATCTGCTCGGCCACCACGCTCTGCTGCTCACTGGCCGTGGCAATCTGCTGGTTCATCCCCTGGATCGTCGACACCGTCTCGGTAATCTGCCCCAGCGCAGCGCCAGCCTTGCGGCTGAGTTCGACGCTTTGCCCGGTCAGGCGCTTGCTGTCGTCCAGAAGGCCGGTCACCTCGTCGGTGCCGCGGTGCAGGCTGTCGATCAGCAGCTCGATCTCTTCGGTCGACTGCTGCGTGCGCTGGGCCAGGCCGCGCACCTCGTCGGCCACCACGGCGAAACCGCGCCCGGCCTCGCCGGCCCGGGCTGCCTCGATGGCGGCGTTGAGCGCCAGCAGGTTGGTCTGCTCGGACACCGACTTGATCACATCGAGAATCGAACCGATACGCTGGCTTTCACCGGCCAGGTGACCCATAGCCGTGAGGCAGTGGTCCATCTGCCTCGCCAACTGCTCGATGCGGGCAATCGCCTCGGCCACAACCTGATCACCCAGCTGTGCCTGGCGGTCGGCGGTGGTGGCCGCCTGGGAGGCCTGCTCGGCATTTTGCGCGACCTCCTGCACCGTGGCGCTCATCTGGTTCATGGCCGTGGCCACCTGGTCGGTCTCCTCGCGCTGCTGGCCGATTCGCTCGCGGGTGTCCACGCTGGCGCCGGCCAGCGCCGTCGCGGCTCTGGACAGTTGGCCGACACCCTGGTCGATGCCGCCGAGCAGCTCGCGCAGGCTCAAGGTCATCTCGCGCATGCTGGCCTGCAGCTGCCCCATCTCGTCGCGGCGCTGCACCGTCTGTACCTGGCTGAGGTCGCCACGGGCGATACGCGCGGCCTGGGCCAGCACCTGGCGCAGGGGCTGGGTGACCTGCCGGGTGATCAGCCAGGCAGCGAGGATGCCGAACACCAGTGCTAGCACAGCCACGCTGGTCAGCAGCGAACGGTCGGCCAGGGCCTCGTTGTCGCGCTGCTCGACTTTGCGCTCGCTCAGTTCAACGCTTACGGTCTGCAGCTCGTCACCCATTTTCTCCATGCCGTCCTGCAACTGCTCGACCTTGAGCGCGGCCTCGCGATATTGGTGCAGGACGTCGCGGTAGCGGTCCAGTTCCACCTGTGGGCGCTGGGTCAATGTGCCGGGCAGTTCCAGCGCGGTGATTGCCCGCAGCAACTGGCCAAGGCTGGCATTCGCCGCCTGCAGCGCGTCATCGCCCATGCTGGCAAAGCTGTCCCGGGGTGAGAAGGCATAGGCTGGCACCAGGCTTTGCTGGCTGGCGGACTCGATATGGCGGCCCAGAGTGTCCATGAGACCGACCACGCTGCTCTGCAAGCCGTCGCCCGACAGCTTCAGCAGGGCTTGGGTCTGCAGTTCGTCGATCACGGTTTCGAGCACGCCAGACTGCGCCTGCATCGCCGCGTGCAAGCCTTCGCGGCTGTCCACGGTACTTTGTAAGGTGGCGAAGTCGCCTTTCAGGCGCTGCAGCAACTGCAGCTTCTGGCTCAGCATCTGTCGCGACGAATCGAGGCCGCTGCGTTGCTGCAGCAGGGTCAGGCGGTCGTGCAACTGTTCCAGGATGGTCGCGATGCGTGTCCTGCTGACGTCGTCGGCGAGTACCCGGTAGGTGATGCGCTCGGCGCGCAGGTCACGGGTCAGATCGTTGAGTTGGCCGATGTCGCTCAGTTGTTCCGAGCGCTCGATGGCGCCGTCCAGCGCACGCCAGCCGCTGAGTGTGGTGGCCAGGGTGAGCAGCAGCACCACGGCGAAACCCAGGGTGAGCTTGAGCCCGACGCCGAGGTTGCCGAGTTGGCGGTCAAGGTATCCGAACATGGCAGGTCTCCGTCCGATTGAGAAAAGGCCATGGCAGCAGATTGCCGCCATGGCCTTTGCTCATCGGCCGGAAGTCCGTCGGACTGGACCTGCAAATTGAGTAGGAAAATTCTCTGCGGGCTGAAGGGTAGTGCCTACAGCCCGCAAGCCGCGAATTAGAGCCTGAAACGCCCCACCAGGCCCTGCAGGTGCGTTCCCAGGCGGGCCAGCTCGACGCTGGAGCTGGCGGTCTCCTCGCTGGCTGCCGAGGTCTGGTCGGAGATGTCGCGCACGTTCATCACGCTGCGGTTGATCTCTTCGGCCACGGCGCTCTGCTGTTCGGCGGCGGTGGCGATCTGCTGGTTCATCGACTGGATCGACGACACGGTGCGGGTGATGGTGCCCAGCGAGTCGCCAGCGCGGCGGGTCAGCTCGACGCTGCTGTCGGTCAGGGCGCGGCTGCTGTCCATGACGCTGGCCACGCGCTCGGTGCCGTTCTGCAGGCTGGCGATCAGTTCCTCGATCTCCTCGGTGGACTGCTGGGTGCGCTGGGCCAGGCTGCGCACCTCGTCGGCGACCACGGCGAAGCCACGGCCCGCTTCGCCAGCGCGGGCGGCCTCGATGGCGGCGTTGAGCGCCAGCAGGTTGGTCTGCTGGGCCACCGACTTGATCACATCCAGCACGCTGCCGATCTTGTCGCTCTCGGCCTTGAGCTGGCTCATCGCTTCGCTGGAGTTGACCACCTCGCCGGCCAGGCGCTCGATCTGGCTGATCGCCTCGCCCACCACCTTGTCACCCTCGCGGGCCTGCTGGTCGGCCATCAGCGCCGCTTCCGAGGCTTGCTCGGCGTTGCGCGCCACTTCCTGGACGGTGGCGGCCATCTCGTTCATGGCAGTGGCGACCTGGTCGGTCTCGACCTTCTGGTTGTTGACCCCGGCGCTGGTCTGCTCGGTGACCGCCGACAGTTCCTCGGCGGCGCTGGCGATCTGCGTCACGCCGTCACCAATGCCCCCGATGAGCTCACGCAGGCCCTGGGTCATGCGCTGCATGCTGGCCTGCAGCTGGCCCAGTTCGTCGCGCCGATCGGCCTTGAGGTCCTGGCGCAGGTCGCCGCCGGCCACGCGCTCGGCGGCGGCGAGGGTCTGGCGCAGCGGCACGATGATCTGCCGGGTGATGGCGAAGGCGGCCAGCACCCCCAGCAGCAGCGCCAGGGCGGTGGCGCCGGCCAGCAGGGTCTTGGCCTGCTGGGTGCCCTGGTCGCGCACGGTGGTTTGCGAGACGGTCATTTCCTGGCTGGCGGACAGCAGCACCTGGCCTTGCGCGGCCATGCGCGCCAGCGCCTGCTCACTGGCCGTCTGGGCGTTGCCGAACTGGTTCACCGCGTCGCGGTAGGCGGCCAGTGCGCTGGCGGCGTCGTCGAGGCTGGCGGCGAATTCGCCCGGAAGCTTGCCTGGCAGGGCCTTGAGTACGGTCATGGCCTGGTCGATGGCGCCGAGCGCGGTCTGCTGGAACTCGGCCTTGCCGCTGTAGGTGTAGCCGCGCACCTGGAAGCGTGCCTGCTGCAACAGGGCGGCGACCTGCACCACCTCCTGGTACTGCTGGATATCGCCGCCCTGCAGCAGGCGCTGCTGGACCTTGGCGATCAGCTCGGCGGCCTTGTCGGCGCTGTCGCCCAAAGTGGCGCGGCTGGCCTCGCGGCGCAGGCCGGCCTGCTTGAGTTCGGTGAAGGCCTGCTGGTACTGGCGCACGGCGTCCTGCTGCTTGTCCAGGCGCTGGCGGTCGGCGGGTAGCTCGATCTGGCCGAGCATGAACTGCACCTGGCGCTCGAGGTTGGCCAGGGCTTTTTCCAGTTCCGCCACGGCGGCGTCGTCTCGGTTGCGCTCATAGCCCAGGCGGGCCAGGCGCAGGTCCTGGGTGTACTGGTGGATCACCGAGATGTTGCCGAGCTTGTCGCCACGGCTGGTGACGCTGTCGATGCCCAGCCAGCCGGTGAAGGTGATGCCGAGGGTGAGCAGCAATACCAGGCCGAAGCCGATCCCCAACTTGCGATTGACGCTTACATTTCCCAGTGACTGGGCAAACCAACGGTACATAGACGACTCCCCGGCGCGTGGCAGTGCGGATTATTGTTCTGTTGCACAGGCCATCGGCGCGGGGCGGGGAAACTTGATGGCAAAAACTTGACTATTGCGTCAGAAAATTCGCGAGAGCAGGGCGGTGACCGCCGTTTCCACCCGCAGGATGCGATCGCCCAGCTGCACCGGGGCCAGGCCGGCCTTGCCGAGCAGCTCGACCTCGTAGGGGATCCAGCCGCCTTCGGGGCCGATCGCCAGGGTCACCGGGCCTTCCACGGCGCGCGGGCAGGCAGGGTAGGGGCCGGGGTGGCCGACCAGGCCCAAGGAGCCTTCGGCGATGGCGGGCAGGCGGTCTTCGACGAAGGGCTTGAAGCGCTTCTCGATGATCACTTCCGGCAGCACCGTGTCACGGGCTTGCTCCAGGCCGAGAATGAGGTTTTCGCGGATGGTCTCGGACTGCAGAAACGGCGTCTGCCAGAAGCTCTTCTCGACCTTGTAGCTGTTGACCAGGATCAGCCGCGGCACGCCCAGGGTGGCGACCGTCTGGAACAGCCGACGCAACATCTTTGGCCGCGGCACGGCCAGCACCAGGGTCAGCGGCAGCTTGGCCGGCGGCGGCTGGTCGAAGGCCACCCGCAGTTCGGCCTCATGGCCTTCGAGGCGGATGACCTCGGCCTTGCCCATCAGGCCGCCGATGCGCCCGACGCGCAGGCTGTCGCCCACCGCCACGCGGTGGATCTCCTGCATGTGGGTGAAGCGGCGATCGGCCAGGACGACACGGTCCGCCGACACGAAGTCGGCCTCTTCAAGAAGCAACAAGTTCACGGTTGGGTCGCAGGTGGCTGGTCGTTGTGGTCGTTGTTCGCTTCGTCCGGCTCGTGGCTGCGCTTGCGGATCAGGCTGCCGCACAGCACGCCGACCTCGAACAGCATCCACATGGGCACGGCCAGCAGGGTCTGGGAGAAGATGTCCGGCGGGGTGAGGATCATGCCGACCACGAAGCAGCCGATGATCACGTACGGACGGATCTTCTTCAGGTACTGCACGTCGACCACGCCGATCCACACCAGCAGTACCACCGCCACCGGGATCTCGAAGGCGACGCCGAAGGCGAAGAACAGGGTCATGACGAAGTCGAGGTAGCTGGAAATGTCGGTCATCATCGACACGCCCTCGGGGGTGGCGCTGGCGAAGAAGCCGAAGATCAGCGGGAACACCAGGAAGTAGGCGAAGGCCATGCCGGCATAGAACAGGACGATGCTCGATACCAGCAGCGGGATGGCGATGCGCTTTTCGTGGCGGTACAGGCCCGGAGCGATGAAGCCCCAGATCTGCTGCAGGATGAACGGGATCGCCAGGAACAGCGAGACGATCATGGTCAGCTTGAACGGCGTCAGGAACGGCGAGGCCACGTCGGTGGCGATCATCGTCGCGTTGGCCGGCAGGTGCGCGCGCAGCGGCGCCGAGACCAGGGTGTAGATCTGCTGGGCGAAGGAGAACAGCCCGGCGAAGATCAGGAAGATGGCGGCGACGCAGCGCAGCAGGCGGGTGCGCAGTTCGGTCAGGTGCGAGACCAGCGGCATCGGCTGGTCATGTTCCGGATTCTCGCTCATGGGGCTCGTGGCGGTTGGGGCGGCTCGGAGGGTGGCGTCGCGGTCGGCTGCGCGGGGGCGGCTTCGACGGCGGGTGTGGCGGGCGTTTCAGCGCTGGTCGGCGGCTGCGCCGGTGGCGTCAGCGGGTTGAGGATGCGCTTGGCCTCCTGCTCCATCTGCAGGATGTGCTCGTTGTGCAACTGGCGGCGGATGTCGTCGGCGCCGATCTCGCGCTCGACCTCCATCTTGATCGCGTTGAAGCTGCGCTTGAGGCGGCCGATCCACAGGCCCGCGGTGCGCGCGGCCCCCGGCAGGCGCTCGGGACCGAGCACCAGCAGGGCGACCAGGCCGACGAGCAGCAGCTCGCTGAAACTGATGCCGAACATGGGTCAGTCTTTCCGCTGTGGCTCTTGGACCGGCTGGGCCTGGCCCTCGATGGTGTGGCCCTGGGCCTGCTGCGCGGTGTTCTGCACCGGCGGAACCGGTTGGGCCGGCGGCGGGGTCTGCTCGGCGGGCTTGGTTTCTTCTTCGTTCATGGCCTTGCGAAAGCCCTTGATCGATTCGCCCAGGTCGCTGCCGAAGTTCTTCAGTTTCTTGGTGCCGAACACCAGCACCACGACGACCAGCAGGACGATCCAGTGTTTCCAGTCAAAAATGCCCATTTCGTACTCCTGAAAAATGTGTGTCGGTCTATCGGGCCCTGGGGCTGCCTTGCAGCCCATCACAGGGTTCAGCGAATCGTTCAGGCGACGCGGCCCCCTGTAGGAGCGGCCTTGCCGAGGCGTCGGACCGGTCGGAAAGGGGCGCAACGCGCCCCCGGCAATCTTCAGGCAGACGGCTGACGCGCAGCCTTCTCATCATGCCCGGACAATCCGAACCGACGCTCCAGCTCGTCGAGCACCGCCTGCGGATGCTGGCCGAGCGCGCTGAGCATGACCAGGCTATGAAACCACAGGTCTGCGGTTTCATAGATGACATCGCTGTAATCCTTGCTGACGGCGGCATCCTTGGCGGCGATGATGGTCTCGATGGACTCTTCGCCGAGCTTCTCGAGGATCTTGTTCAGGCCCTTGTGATACAGGCTGGCCACGTAGCTGCTGTCCGGCGCCGCGTGCTTGCGTTCTTCCAGCACCTCGGCGAGGCGGTTCAGGGTGTCGCTCATGTCAGTGTCCTGCGCTGTAGATGGCGTTCGGATCCTTCAGGACCGGGTCGACGGTTTTCCACTGGCCGTCCTCGAAGACGCGGTAGAAGCAGCTTTCGCGGCCGGTATGGCAGGCGATATGGCCCAGTTGCTCGACCATCAGGATGATCACGTCGGCGTCGCAGTCCAGGCGCATTTCATGCAGTTTCTGCACATGGCCCGACTCTTCGCCCTTGCGCCACAGCTTGCCCCGCGAGCGCGACCAGTAGATGGCGCGATGCTCGGCGGCGGTCAGGGCGAGGGATTCACGGTTCATCCAGGCCATCATCAGCACGCGCCCGGTCTTGTGGTCCTGGGCGATCGCCGGCACCAGGCCATCGCTGTTCCACTTGATCTCGTCCAGCCAGTCTTTCATCGTCGACTCCAAACCAGGCCCGCTCCCGTACCGGGCCCCTGTACGCTAGTGTGCCAGCCGACGGCGCGGCTGGCTATCGGCGCACGATAAGGTACAGGCCCGCGGCCAGCATCAGCCACGCCGGCCAGGTGGCCGGGGCGCTGAGGCTGACGGCGCCGGCGGCCAGCGTCGCTCCGCCGCCGAGCAGGCCGGCACCGAGCAGGCGCAGCGCCCAGTTGTCGCCGGCGCGGCGTCGCTCGGGCAGTTGCGCATCGTGCAGGTGCGGTTGCGACAGGCGCTCGAGCAGGTCGCGGGTCATGTCGGCCAGGTGCGGCAACTGCTCGGCCTGGCTGTACAGGTTGCCGATAACCGCCTTCGGGCTCATGCGCTCGCGCATCCAGCGTTCGAGGAACGGCTTGGCGGTGCTCCACAGGTCCAGGTCGGGATAAAGCTGGCGGCCCAGGCCTTCGATATTCAGCAGGGTCTTTTGCAGCAGCACCAACTGCGGCTGGACTTCCATGTTGAAGCGCCGGGCAGTCTGGAACAGGCGCATCAGCACTTGGCCGAAGGAGATGTCCTTCAACGGCTTTTCGAAGATTGGCTCGCACACGGTGCGGATCGCCGCCTCGAATTCGTTGACCTTGGTCTGCGCCGGCACCCAGCCCGAATCGATGTGCAACTGGGCCACGCGGCGGTAGTCGCGCTTGAAGAAGGCGATCAGGTTGCGGGCCAGGTAGTCCTGGTCCTCGGCGGTGAGGCTGCCGACGATGCCGCAGTCGATGGCGATGTACTGCGGGCTCCATGGCTTGACCGTGCTGACGAAGATGTTGCCCGGGTGCATGTCGGCGTGGAAGAAGCTGTCGCGGAACACCTGGGTGAAGAACACTTCCACACCCCGCTCGGCGAGCATCTTCATGTCGGTGCGCTGGTCCGCCAGCGTGACCATGTCGGTGACCGGTACGCCGTAGATCCGCTCCATCACCAGCACCTTGGGCCGGCAGAAGTCCCAGTACACCTGGGGCACGTACATCAGCTCGGAGCCTTCGAAGTTGCGCCGCAACTGGCTGGCGTTGGCCGCCTCGCGCAGCAGGTCGAGCTCGTCGTAGATGGTCTTCTCGTAGTCGCCGACGATCTCCACCGGGTGCAGGCGACGGGCATCGGCCGAGGCGCGTTCGGCGGCCTTGGCGATCAGGAACAGCCAAGCCAGGTCCTGGGCGATGACTGGCTTGAGGCCCGGGCGCACCACCTTGACCACCACTTCCTCGCCGCTCTTGAGCCGCGCGGCGTGGACCTGGGCCACCGAGGCCGAGGCCAGCGGCTCGACGTCGAAGCGGCTGAACACCTCGGCCACCTTAGCCCCGAGCTGTCCCTCGATCAGCGCCACGGCGTGCTGCGGGTCGAACGGCGGTACCCGGTCCTGCAGCAGCATCAGCTCGTCGGCGATGTCGGTGGGCAGCAGATCGCGGCGGGTGGAGAGCAACTGGCCGAACTTGATGAAGATCGGCCCCAGGTCCTGCAGCGCCAGGCGCAGGCGCGCGCCGCGGCTCAGCTCCAGGGGCTTGCGCGGCAGCCAGCGCCAGGGCATCAGCAGGCGCAGGCTGGCCAGCCACCAGGGCAGCAGGGGCTGTTCGAACAGCAGGTCATCGAGGCGGTAGCGGATCACGACGCGCTGGATGCGCAACAGACGGCGGACGGCGAGCAGCTTCATGCGTTATCGCTGGTATCAAGAGTGTGGGCGAGGCGGCGCAGGCGCGCCTCGAGACGTTCGATGTCGACTTTCAGCGCATCGAGCTCGCTGAACGCCGCTTCGGCTTCGCGTTTGCCGACCAGGGTGCGGGATTCCTCGGCCAGGTACTCGGAGAGGTTCTCGCCGAAACGGGCCAGACCCTGGCGGGTCCAGCGCGCGCGCAGGCGCAGGTGGCCGGCGATCAGCGCGGTGGGCACCGGGCCCAGCCAGCGCTGCAGCTCGTATTCCCAGTCCAGCTCCAGGTCTTGCACGATGCCGAACAGGTCGAGCAGCACGGCGCTGTCGCCATGCAGTTCGACCTGGGGGCTGTGCAGTACGGCGGTCTTGTCCTTGGCCAGGGCCAGCTGCGCCAGGCGCCCGGCGGGGGCACGCAGGGTGCAGTCGACCTCGCCCTCCCAGTGGGCGGCGAGCATCAGGCCTTCCTCGTCGGGCAGCACGAACACCTTCAGGGCCGGCTGCACGCAGTCGATCTCGATCACCCGGCCCTCCAGCGCCGCCAGGCGCGGGAGGGCGGTGCTGTCCAGGCGCAGGACACGGTTGAGCCCGTGCTCGGCGCTGGCGAGCAGGCCGGCCAGGAGCATCAGGGCTTGATCCCCCGGTGCACGGCGACGATGCCGCTGGTCATGTTGTGGTAGGTGACGCGGTCGAAGCCAGCCTCGACCATCATGCTCTTGAGCGTTTCCTGGTCGGGGTGCATGCGGATCGATTCGGCCAGGTAGCGGTAGCTTTCCGCGTCGTTGGTGATCAGCTTGCCGGCCAGCGGCATGAAGGCGAACGAATAGGCGTCGTAGGCCTTGGACATCAACTTGTTGGTCGGCTTGGAGAACTCCAGGATCAACAGGCGGCCACCAGGCTTGAGCACCCGCAGCATGGAACGGATGGCTTCGTCCTTGTGGGTCACGTTGCGCAGGCCGAAAGCGATGGTCACGCAGTCGAAGTGGTTGTCCGGGAACGGCAGCTTCTCGGCGTCGGCCTGGACGAACTCGATGTTGCCGGCCACGCCGCGGTCGAGCAGGCGATCACGGCCGACCTTGAGCATCGAGTCGTTGATGTCGGCCAGCACCACCTGGCCGGTCGGGCCGACCAGGCGCGAGAACTTGGCGGCCAGGTCGCCGGTGCCACCGGCGATGTCCAGCACCCGGTTGCCGCTGCGCACGCCGGACAGCTCGATGGTGAAGCGCTTCCACAGGCGGTGCATGCCGCCGGACAGCACGTCGTTCATCAGGTCGTACTTGGCGGCCACCGAGTGGAACACCTCGGCGACTTTCTTCGCCTTCTGGCTCTCGGGCACGTCCTGGTAGCCGAAGTGGGTAGTGGGTTCGGCGTGGTCGCCTTTGCGCTGGTCGGTCATATCGCTTCACCAGAAAAAAATTACGGCCATTCTAGGGGCTGCGGGCGGATTTGTCTTGGCGGGGTGTGTCATGCAGAGGGGGCGGGCATAATGGCGATTATGTCTTCATATCCAGGATCACCCGCATGACCCAGATCAGCGTCGAACGCAAACACTCCCTCGGCCGTGACGCCGCCCGTGCCAAGGCCGAGGCGCTGGTCGACAGGCTCAGCCGCGAATACGACCTCAAGGCCACCTGGAACGGCGACCGCGTCGATGTGACGCGCAGTGGTGCCAATGGCAGCGTGCACATTGGCGAGGACACCATCCGCGTCGAGCTGAAGCTGGGCATGATGCTGTCGATGATGAGCGCCAGCATCAAGGGCGAGATCGAGCGGGCGCTGGACAAGGCACTGGCCTGATTCGCCCGTACCGTCCCGATCCCTTGTAGGCGTGGCACAAGGCCGCGCCTACATCCAGCAGGCCTGAAGCGGCAATACGGCCCACCTTAGGGTGAGGATTCTAATTTTTCCGCCTACCTTCACGCTCAAGCCCTGCCTCCCAGGGCAGTTCCTCCCTCCCTTGAACGAGCATGAGGTGCAGAGCATGGCCAAAGTGAATCTCAAGCAGAAAGACGACGCCCAAGGCAGTACCCTGGGTGAGGTGCGCGGCTACGCCCGCAAGATCTGGCTGGCGGGCATCGGTGCCTACGCCCGCGTCGGCCAGGAAGGTTCCGACTACTTCAAGGAGCTGGTGAAGGCCGGCGAAGGCGTCGAAAAACGCGGCAGGAAGCGCCTGGGTAAAGAGATCGAAGCCGCCAACGGCCATCTCGACGAAGCCACCCAGGAAGTCAGCCGGGTACGCGGCAAGGTCGAGGTCCAGCTGGACAAAATCGAGAAAGCCTTCGACGCCCGTGTCGGTCGCGCCTTGAATCGCCTCGGCATTCCGTCTAAACATGACGTTGAGGCGTTGTCCATCAAGCTTGAACAGCTGCATGAGCTGCTCGAGCGCGTCGCGCACAAACCATAAGGAGAGCAGGATGGCTGGCAAGAAGAACACCGAGAAAGAAGGCAGTTCCTGGATCGGCGGAATCGAGAAGTATTCCCGCAAGATCTGGTTGGCTGGCCTGGGTATCTACTCCAAGATCGACCAGGACGGTCCCAAGCTGTTCGATTCGCTGGTGAAGGATGGCGAAAAGGCTGAGAAGCAGGCGAAGAAAACCGCCGAAGACGTGGCCGAAAGCGCCAAGTCGTCGACCAACTCCCGGGTGTCTGGCGTGAAGGACCGCGCGCTGGGCAAGTGGAGCGAGCTGGAAGAGGCCTTCGACAAGCGCTTGAACAGCGCCATCTCGCGCCTGGGCGTGCCCAGCCGCAATGAGATCAAGGCCCTGCACCAGCAGGTCGACTCGCTGACCAAGCAGATCGAGAAGCTGACCGGCGCGTCGGTGACCCCGATCTCCAAGGCCAGTGCCAGCAAGACCGCGGCCAAGCCCTTGGCCAAGGCGGCAGCCAAGCCTGCGGCCAAGACCGCTGCGGCCAAACCGGCGGCCAAGCCTGCGGCGAAAACCGCGGCGGCTAAACCGGCAGCCAAGCCAGCGGCGGCCAAACCCGCTGCCAAACCCACTGCGGCCAAAAAGCCGGCCGTGAAGAAAGCGACTCCGACCAAGCCTGCGGCAGCCAAGCCGGCCGCTCCGGCGCCCGCCGCCACCGCGGCTCCGGCTCCGAGCGCGGCCCCGGCCAGCAGCACGCCGTCGGCACCGGTGAACGCGGCCACCCAGGCCTGACACACCGCGTCGCCCTGATCGCGGGGCAAGCCCGCTCCCACGAAGCCTGCACAGGACGCGTGGGGGTGGGCTTGCCCCGTGATCGTTTCAGCCTTCCAGATAGCGCATCGCCAACTGCTCCGCCGCCCTGCGCGCCGGTGCCTGCAGATGCGGCGCCACCAGCATCATCACCTGGTATACCACCACCCCCACATCGCCCTCGCGCCCCAGCACCCGCTGGTAGTCCAGCGAGCACATCAGGGTCAGGGTGATCTGCTCCACCAGTTGCCCCAGCGCCTGGGTCTCACTGGTCACCTGGCCCTGGCCCTTGAGGCTGGCCAGCAACGCCGCCAGGGTGCGCTTGAGGGCGTTGATCAGGCTGCGCATGCCCCGCGCCAGCTTGGGCAGGCGCCCGGTGAGGTTGGACAGGTCCTGGAACAAAAAGCGGTACTGGGCCATGCGCTCGACGATCAGGTGCAGGAACAGCCAGTAGTCCTCGGCGTCCAGGCGCACATCCAGGGGCGGATCGAGCAGTGGCATCAGCTCCTCTTCGAAACGCTCGAACAGGCCGATCACCAGCGGCTCCTTGCCGTGGAAGTGGTAGTACAGGTTGCCGGGGCTGATCCCCAGTTCATTGGCGATCTCCAAGGTCGAGACGTTCGGCTCGCCCTGGCGGTTGAACAGCTGCAAGGCACATTCAAGGATACGGTCGCGGGTCTTCATCCGGTCAGCGCGCCAATACGTAGCTGCCCGGCGCGGGGCCCAGCGGTGGATAGGTGGCGTTGCCCAGTTCCTCGCGTGGCGCCTTCAGCGTGCCGGAGCGCTCACTGATCCATTCCCGCCACAACGGCCACCAGCTGCCGTCGCGCCGTTGGGCATCGTGGAACCAGGCCCGCGGGTCGCTGGAGAGCTTGGGGTTTTCCAGGTAGTAGGCCTTGGGATTGCCGGGCGGGTTGATGATGCTCTGGATATGCCCACTGTTGGCCAGGATGAAACGTCGGTCGCCACCGAGCAACAGCGCCGAGCGGTAGACCGCGTCCCACGGAGTGATGTGGTCGTTGCTGCCGGCCACGGTGAAACTGTCCAGCCCGACCTGCTTGAGGTCGATAGGTGTACCGCACACTTCCAGGCCTTCGGGGAAGGTCAGCGGGTTGAGCTTGAAGAAGTCCAGCAGGTCGCCGTGCAGGGCGGCGGGCAGGCGGGTGTTGTCGGCGTTCCAGTAGAGGATGTCGAACGCCGGCGGGGTCTTGCCCATCAGGTAGTTGTTGACCCAGTAGTTCCAGATCAGGTCGTTGGGGCGCATCCAGGCGAAGATGCGCGCCACTTCGCCGCCGTCCAGCACGCCGCGCTGGTACGAGCGGCGCTTGGCCGCCTCGATGGTCTGCTCGTCGGCGAACAGGCTGGCGGGACTGTCGAAATGGCTGTCGAGCAGGCTCACCAGGTAGGTGGCGCTGCGCACCTTGCGCAGTTGCTTCTTGGCCTGCAGGTGGCCCTGCAGGGCGGCCATGGTCAGGCCGCCGGCGCAGGCGCCCATCAGGTTGGGATCACGGCTGCCGCTGATGCTGCGGCAGGCGTTGAGCGCCTCCTCCAGGGCCTGCACGTAGCTGGACAGGCCCCATTCGCGGTGACGCGGGTCAGGGTTGCGCCAGCTGACCATGAACACCTGCAGGCCCTGCTTGAGCATGTACTGGACGAAGCTGTTGGTCGGGCCGAGGTCGAAGATGTAGAACTTGTTGATCTGCGGCGGTACCACCAGCAATGGCCGGGCGTACTGTTTCTCGCTCATGGGCTTGTACTGGATCAGTTCCAGCAGCTCGTTGCGAAACACCACCGCGCCGGGGGTGGCGGCCAGGTTGCCACCGACTTCGAAGGCCCGTTCGTCCACCTGGCGCGGCAGGCCATCGTTGTGGCGCAGGTCGTCGAGCAGGTGGCTGGCCCCGCGCAGCAGGCTCAGGCCGCCGGTGTTGAACAGCTCCTTGATCGCCAGCGGGTTGAGCAGCGAGTTGCTCGGCGCGAAGGCGTCGCTGACCAGGTTGAACAGGAACTGCGCCCGGGCGCGGTCATCGTCGGTCAGGCTGCTTTCCTCGATCCACAGGCGAGTTTGCTTCTGCCAGGCCAGGTAGGCCTGCAGGCCGCGACGGTAGAACGGGTTCTGGCTCCAAGTCGGGTCGCTGAAGCGCGCGTCGCGGGGGTGGGGTTGATAGGCGCTGTCACCGATCAGCACACGGCCCAGCTGGCCGCCCAGGCTCAGCAGATGGTGCGCGGTGTGCAGCGGGTTGCGCAGGCCGATCCGGCCGACCTGGCGCAGGGTCGAGATCAGGTCGCGACCGCGCAGGCCGGTGATGGCGTTCTGCACGTTCATGCTCGTGGCGGGGACCGGTGTCATCCCTCTGGCCGGTTTGTCCTTCATGCCAACACTCCTTCGTCAGATCCATTTCCGCGTTGGCCTCGTCGCGGGCTCGCCCGCGCGAAGGCGCACTGGGCTTGGCTGCAACTAGCCTGTGCTGACGCATAAAAAAGCCTTCCTACCCCCTTGCCGCTGGCCGGGGGTGCATGACCGCGCGTTGGCGTTCCTGCTCGAGGAATTTCATGATGATCGGCGCGACGGCTTCGGCCCGGGTGATCAGGAACAGGTGGCCGTCGTCGATTATGTGTAGCTGGGCATTGGGAATTCGCCAGGCCAGCAAGCGCATGTTGATCAATGGGATCAACGGATCGTCGTCGCCGGCCAGCACCAGAGTGGGTTGGTGGATCTTGTGCAACCAGTGGATGCTGGTCCATCCGAGTCCGGCGAACAGTTGCCAGTAGTAGCCCAGCTTGCCGCCCGAACGGACCTTGGAGGCGTGGTGCATGGCCAGCTCAGGGTCGCGCCGGAAGCCGCCGCCATAGATCAGCGGGGCGATGCGGATCACATGGGAGGGTTGCACGTAGCGCCTTGGGCTGGCCATCATCCACAGCACCTTGGGCTTGCCCGGTACCATCACCGCGCCGGCGGCGGTGGCGGCCAGCACCAGCTTCTTGCAGCGCTCCGGGTAGTCGTAGGCGAACTGCTGGGCCAGGGCGCCGCCCCAGGACACACCGATGACGTTGACCTGGCCGTAGTCCAGGTAGTCGAGCATGCGCGCGGTCAGCTTGGCCAGGCCGGGAAAGCGGTAGGGGTGGCGCGGCGTCGACGAGCCGCCGACCCCGGGTACGTCGAAGGCGATGACTTCCAGGTCCGGGTCCAGCGCCTCGATGAAAGGGAATACCAGCTCGAGGTTGGCGCCGATGCCGTTGAAGATCAGCAACGGCGTCAGGTGTGGCTTGCCCGGGCGGACCGCGGTGCGGATGGACTGATCGTCCAGCTCGACGGTCCTGAAGATGTACGGTTGCGGCATGCGCGTGACTCTGTGGTGAAGGTAGCGCCGCGATGCGCCGACTGGCCCATCGCGGCGGTTCGGTTCAACGCTCGTGCACGTATGTTCCCGGTGCGGCCTCGCCTGCGGTATAGGTGCGGTTACCCAGCTTTGTAGGCGCCTTCTTGAGTTCGCCGGCGCGCTCGCCCAGCCAGGCCTGCCAGTGCAGCCACCAGGAGTCGGCGTGCTTGATGGCGTTCTCCTGCCAGGCCACCGGGTCGTCCGGGCGGTCCTCGCCGGTCATGAAGCGTGCCTTGGGGTTGCCCGGCGGGTTGAGGATGCTCTGGATATGGCCGCTGTTGGACAGCACGAACTCGATCTTGCCGCCGAACAGGTGCGCAGAGCGGTAGCACGACTGCCACGGGGTAATGTGGTCGGCGGTGCCGGCGACGCTGTAGATGTCGCAGTCGACCTTCTTCAGGTCGATGGCGGTGCCGCACACCTCGAGGGCGTCGGGGCGGGTCAGCGGGTTATTCTTGAACATCTCGATCAGATCACCGTGGAAGGCGGCCGGCAGGCGGGTGGTGTCGTTGTTCCAGAACAGGATGTCGAACACCGGCGGTTCGTTGCCGAGCAGGTAATTGTTGACCCAGTAGTTCCAGATCAGGTCGTTGGGGCGCATCCAGGCGAATACCTTGGCCATGTCGCTGCCTTCGAGCACGCCAGCCTGGTAGGAGTGGCGCTTGGCCGCCTCCAGCGTTTGCTCGTCGACGAACAGCGCGACCTGGGTGTCGACGGTGGTGTCGAGCACGCTCACCAGCAGGGTGAGGGCGTTGACCTTTTTCTCGCCGAGCGCGGCGTAGTGGCCCACCAGCGCGGTGCAGGTGATGCCGCCGGAGCAGGCGCCAAGCATGTTCAGGTCCTTGCTGCCGGTGATCGCCAGCACCGCGTCGACTGCTTCCTTGAGCGCGTCGATGTAGGTCGAAAGGCCCCACTCGCGCTGAGCCTTGGTCGGGTTGCGCCAGCTGATGATGAAGGTCTGCTGCTGGGAGCGCAGGCAGAAGCGTGCCAGGCTCTTTTCCGGGCTCAGGTCGAACACGTAGAACTTGTTGATCTGGGGCGGTACCACCAGCAGCGGACGGCTGTGCACCTGCTCGGTAATGGGGCTGTACTGGATCAGCTCCAGCACATCGTTGCGGTACACCACCGAGCCTTCGCTGGTGCCGAGGTTTTTACCGACCTCGAAGGCCTCCATGTTCACCTGGCTGGGCATGCCGCCGTTGTTGACGATGTCCTTGGCCAGGTTGGACAGCCCGTCGAGCAGGCTCTTGCCGCCGGTCTCGAAGAAGCGCTTGACCGCGGCGGGGTTGGAAAGGGTGTTGGTGGGGGCCATGGCCTCGGTCACCAGGTTGATGACGAACTGCCCGCGGCTGATGTCCTGGGGCGACAGGTCGCTTTCGCTGATCCAGTCGTTGAGCTCCTTGCGCCAGGCCAGGTAGGTCTGCAGGTAGCGGCGGTACAGGGGGTTCTTGCTCCACGCCGGGTCAGCGAAGCGACGGTCGTCGCCTTCGGGCTGCAGGGCCGACTTGCCCAGCAGCACGTTCTTCAGCTCCAGGCCGAAATGCGCCACGTGCTTGGCGCTGTGCAAGGGCTGGCGTATTGCCTGGCGCAGCACCGTGCGCGCCGATGTCAGCAGATCCTTACGGCGAATGCCGATGACCGGGTTCAGCCCCAGGGTGTTTTCCGAGGCCTGCCGCTGCAACTCATCGTTGTTCTTGTTACTCATCTACGACGCTCCGTTGTCCTGAGACGAGTACCGGTGTGCTGTGACAGCCCGGTACTGCTACTCGGGTGACCAGTGATAAGGAACAGCGGTGCTGCGACCGGATGCGTGCCGATGATGAGCTGCGTGGGTTTCTGCGTGTGAAGACAACCTGCTTTCGCTCGCGACCTCTACATACCGGCCCGGCCCTGCCTGCCTTCAAGGCGATGCAGGGAACTTGCCAGCTCCATTGGTTACCCGACTTTCGTGTAATGCGCAAGACAGCCAATCTTTGGCTGTCATCAAGGCATTCAAGCAGATGAGATTAGAAAATGCGCTCTAAAGCCTGCGAGCCTTGAGCTAGAGCATCAATTTCACTACCGATTCGGACGGGTCGCGGGATTTGCCGGCCTTGTGCAATTCGTCGAGGTACTCGGCCCACAGCTGCTCCTGGCGCAGGCACAGCTGCTCGAGGTACTCCCAGGTGAACAATCCGGAGTCATGGCCATCGTCGAAGGTCAGTTTCAGTGCATATTGACCGGCCGGTTCCAGACCGCTGAGGCCGACGTTGATCTTGCCAAATTGCAGGATGGGATTGCCGTGGCCCTGGACCTCGGCGGACGGCGAATGCACGCGCAGGAATTCGGCGGGCAGGTGGTAGACCTCGCCGGGGGCGTAGGTGAGGGTGAGGGTCTTGGAGGCTTTGTGCAGGTTGATGGCGGTGGGGAGGCGGGCCATGGCTGGAATCTCTGGTGAGCTGATGGTGCAAGCTTCGGGAGATTCAGGGGATTGTGCAAGGGGGCTGCAAAGCAGCCCCCAGCGGTCTTACAGGATATAGCGCGACAGGTCTTCGTTCTGCGCCAGCTCACCCAGGTGGCTGTTTACGTAGGCGGCGTCGATGTGGATCGGCGTCTCGTCGTGGGCGCTGGCCAGGTCGCCGGCGCTGAACGACACTTCTTCGAGCAGGCGCTCGAGCAAGGTGTGCAGGCGGCGGGCACCGATGTTCTCGGTCTTCTCGTTGACCTGGTAGGCGATCTCGGCCAGGCGCTTGAGGCCTTCGTCGGCGAACTCGATGTTCAGGCCCTCGGTCTTGAGCAGGGCGCTGTACTGTTCGGTCAGTGAGGCATGCGGCTCCTTGAGGATGCGCTCGAAGTCTTCCGGGGTCAGCGCCTTGAGCTCGACACGGATTGGCAGGCGGCCCTGGAGCTCGGGCACCAGGTCGCTTGGCTTGCTCAGGTGGAACGCGCCGGAGGCGATGAACAGGATGTGGTCGGTCTTGACCATGCCCAGCTTGGTGTTGACGGTGCAGCCCTCGATCAGCGGCAACAGGTCGCGCTGTACGCCTTCACGGGAGACATCGGCGCCGCCGACGTTGCCACGCTTGGCCACCTTGTCGATCTCGTCGATGAACACGATGCCGTGCTGCTCGACCGCTTCCAGGGCCTTGGCCTTGAGCTCTTCCTCGTTGACCAGGCGGCCGGCTTCCTCGTCGCGGACCATCTTCAGGGCGTCCTTGACCTTCAGCTTGCGGCTCTTGCGCTTGCCCTTGCCCATGTTGGCGAACAGGCTCTGCAGCTGGTTGGTCATCTCTTCCATGCCGGGCGGCGCGGCGATCTCGACGCCCATGTTCTCGGCGACTTCGATCTCGATTTCCTTGTCGTCCAGCTGGCCTTCGCGCAAGCGCTTGCGGAACAGCTGGCGGGTGTTGGAGTCGGTGCTGGACTGCTGGGCTTCCTCGCTGAAGCTGCTGACCCGCGCCTGCGGTAGCAGGGCGTCGAGGATACGGTCTTCGGCGGCGTCCTCGGCGCGGTGGCGCACGCGCACGATCTCCTGCTCGCGCAGCATCTTCAGCGCGGCGTCGGCCAAGTCGCGGATGATCGACTCGACGTCACGGCCAACGTAGCCAACTTCGGTGAACTTGGTCGCCTCGACCTTGATGAACGGCGCGTTGGCCAGCTTGGCCAGGCGGCGGGCGATTTCGGTCTTGCCGACACCGGTGGGGCCGATCATCAGGATGTTCTTGGGCGTCACTTCGGCACGCAGCTCGGCAGGGAGCTGCATGCGCCGCCAGCGGTTGCGCAGGGCGATGGCGACGGCGCGCTTGGCGTCGTCCTGACCGATGATATGGCGGTTCAGTTCGTGAACGATTTCGCGGGGGGTCATGGACATGATGAATGTGGTCCTTCGGCAAAGTGGGTCAGCGTGGAAAAGCCCCATCACCGGGATGGGGCGCCAGAACAGCTGATCACTCGGCCAGGTCCTGCTCCTCGATGGTCAGGTTGTGGTTGGTGAACACGCAAATGTCGCCGGCGATGTTCAGGGCTGTCTCGGCGATCTCACGGGCCGAGAGGTCGGTCTTGTTCAGCAGGGCGCGGGCCGCGGCCTGGGCGTAGGCACCGCCGGAACCCATGGCGATCAGGCCGTCCTCGGGTTCGACCACGTCGCCGTTACCAGTGATGATCAGCGAGGCGTCCTTGTTGGCCACGGCCAGCATGGCTTCCAGGCGGCTCAGGGTACGGTCGGTACGCCATTCCTTGGCCAGCTCGACGGCGGCGCGCACCAGATGGCCGGAGTGTTTCTGCAACTGGGCTTCGAAGCGTTCGAACAGCGTGAAGGCATCGGCGGTGGCACCGGCGAAGCCGGCGATGACCTGGCCGTTGTACAGGCGACGGACTTTCTTGGCGTTGCCTTTCATCACGGTGTTGCCGAGGGAAACCTGGCCGTCGCCGCCCATGACGACTTTGCCGTTACGGCGGACAGAAACGATGGTAGTCAAGGGAGAGTCTCCACGCAGCGGGGCGAAAATGCCTGATGCAGACTCATATGGGGGGAGGGGGGAAGGATTTCAACCAGCGGGGATGAATGGTTGTTTCAGGTCTTTGCCGGCTCCATCGCGGGGCAAGCCCGCTCCCACGCCAGGTCGACCTTGCGTGGGAGCTCCTGCGTGGGAGCGGGCTTGCCCCGCGATAGGCGTTACTCAGGCCTCGTGGCAGACGTGCCCATCGACCAAGGTATAACGCACCGCGCCCGGCAGGCAGTGGCCGATGAACGGGCAGTTCGCACCGCGAGAGAACCACTGCTCGCCTGCCACGGTGGACGCGTTCGGATCGAACAGCACCAGGTCCGCGGCGCCACCCACCTTCAGCTCGCCGGCCGGCAAGCGCATCGCGGCAGCCGGGCCGCTGCTCAGGCGTGCCAGCAGGGTTGGCAGGTCGAGCAGGCCGTCCTCGACCAGGGTCATGGCCAGCGGCAACAGCAGCTCGACGCTGCTGATACCCGGCTCGGTGGCACCGAACGGCGCCAGCTTGGCATCGCGCTCGTGAGGCTGGTGATGGCTGCTGATCGCCTGAATCACCCCGGACTTCACCGCCTCGCGCAGGCCATCGCGGTCGGCGGCGGTGCGCAGCGGCGGCTGCACGTGGTACAGGCTGGAGAAGTCGCGCAGCGCTTCGTCGGTGAGGATCAGCTGGTACAGCGCCACATCGGCGGTGACCGGCAGCCCCAGCGCCTGGGCCTGGGCGATCAACCGGGCGCCGCGGGCGCTGGTGATCTGGGTGAAGTGGGCGCGCACGCCACTCTGCTCGACCAGCAGCAGGTTGCGGGCCAGGGCCACGGTCTCGGCGGTTTCCGGGATGCCCGGCAGCCCGAGGAAGCTGGCCATGGGGCCTTCGTGGGCCAGGCCGCCTTGCGCCAGGTCCCGGTCCTGGGAGTGGAACACCACGGTCAGGTCGAAGGTCGCCGCGTATTCCAGGGCGCGGGCCAAGGTGCGGTTGTTGGGGATTTCCTTCAGGCCGTTGCCGAAGGCCACGCAACCGGTGTCGCGCAGGGCCACCAGTTCGGCCAGTTGCTCGCCTTCCAGGCCCTTGGTCAGGGCGCCTATCGGGTAAACCTTGCTGTTGGCCGCCTCGCGGGCGCGGTCGAGGATCAGTTCGGCGACTGCCGAGGTGTCCAGCACCGGCTTGGTCTGCGGTGGGCAGCACAGGCTGGTGACGCCGCCAGCCACGGCTGCGCGGGTTTCACTGGCGATGTTGCCCTTGCGGCTGTAGCCCGGCTCGCGCAGGGAGACGCCGAGGTCGACCAGGCCCGGCGCGGCTACCAGACCGTCGGCCTGGATCGTGCGGCTGGCGTTGAAACCGGCCGGCGCCGCGCCGATGGCGGCGATGCGCCCGCCGTCCAGGTGCAGGTCGGTGATGCGGTCCAGGCCGCTGGCAGGATCGATGACCCGGGCGCCGATAATGCTGATGGTCACTGGGCGTTCTCCTGGTCGAATTGACGTTGCGCGTTCTGCCCGCTCATGGCCATGGACAGCACGGCCATGCGCACGGCGATGCCGTAGGTGACCTGGTTGAGGATCACCGAGTGCTGGCCGTCGGCCACCGCCGATTCGATTTCCACGCCGCGGTTGATCGGACCCGGGTGCATGACGATGGCATCCGGCTTGGCCCCGGCCAGGCGCGAGGTGGTCAGGCCGAACAGGCGGTAGAACTCGCCCTCGCTGGGCAGCAGGCCGCCGGCCATGCGCTCGCGCTGCAGGCGCAGCATGATCACCACGTCGACATCCTTGAGACCTTCGGCGAGGTCGGTGTAGACCTTCACCCCGTATTGTTCGATACCAATCGGGATCAGCGTCTTCGGGCCGATCACGCGGATGTCCGGGCAGCCCAGCGCCTTGAGCGCGAGCATGTCCGAGCGCGCCACCCGCGAGTGCAGGATGTCGCCGACGATGGCCACGGAGAGGTTTTCGAAGCCGCCCTTGTGCCGACGAATGGTGAGCATGTCGAGCATGCCCTGGGTCGGGTGGGCGTGGCGGCCGTCACCGCCATTGATTACTGCCACGTCCGGGCACACATGCTCGGCGATGAAGTGGGCGGCGCCGGAATCGGAGTGGCGCACGACGAACATGTCGGCGGCCATGGCCTCCAGGTTACGCAGGGTGTCGAACAGGGTCTCGCCCTTGCTGGTCGAGGAAGTCGACACGTTCAGGCTGATCACGTCGGCCGACAGGCGCTGGGCCGCCAGTTCGAAGGTGGTGCGGGTGCGGGTGGAGTTCTCGAAGAACACGTTGCACACGGTCTTGCCGCGCAGCAACGGGACTTTCTTCACGGCCCGGGCGCCGACTTCGAGGAACGAGTCGGCGGTGTCGAGGATCTCGGTGAGCAGTTCGCGGGGCAAACCGTCGAGCGAGAGGAAGTGGCGCAGCTGGCCCTGGTCATTGAGCTGCAGCGGGCGCTTGGCGTCGAGTGGCGTCATCGCGGGGGACTCTTAAAGGGCGGAAGCGGGAGCGGGAGCGAGGTCCTGGCGCTCGAGGGCGAGCGGCGTGGGTCCGGTCAATTTTACCCGTTCATGGGCGGCCAGGGACAGGGTGGCGCCGACTACATTCGGCCGGATCGGCAATTCGCCGGCATCCAGGTCGAGCAGGCAGGCCAGGGTCACGCTGGCCGGACGGCCATAGTCGAACAGCTCGTTGAGGGCGGCGCGGATGGTGCGCCCGCTCATCAGCACGTCGTCTACCAGCACCAGGTGCTGGCCTTCGATCTCGAACGGCAGCTCCGAAGGGCGCACCTGCGGGTGCAAGCCGTTCTGGCTGAAGTCGTCGCGGTAGAAGGACACATCCAGGGTGCCCAGCGGGCCCTGGTCGCCCAGCTCGGCCAGCAGGGCCTGGGCCACCCACACGCCGCCGGTGCGGATGCCGATGAAGCGCGGCTCGCTGATGCCGCGGCGGGCCAGGTGGGCGCGAAGGTCGACGGCCATCTGCCGGATCAGATCGGCGGGATTGGGTAGGCTCATTGCGTGCTCCTCGGAAGGCGGGCGCCGGCTCCAGCCGGCGGCAAAGCGGATTTAAGTGTTGGCCTCCAGCCAGCCTTGCAGCAGCAGGGCGGCGGCGATGGCGTCGACCGGGTTATCGCGGTAGCTGCCGTGGCGCCCGCCTCGGGCCATCTGCTCGCCCTTGGCCTCGAAGGTGGTCAGGCGTTCGTCGTGGGTGTGCACCGGCAGGTTGTAGCGGCCGTGCAGGCGCCGGGCAAATTTCTCGGCGCGTTCGCTCATCTCGCTGGGCGTGCCGTCCATGTTCAGCGGCAGGCCGACAACGATCGCGTCGGGTTTCCATTCCTTGATCAGCTTCTCGACCTGGTTCCAGTCCGGTACGCCGTTCTGGGCCTTGAGCGTGCACAGCTCGCGGGCCTGGCCGGTGATCACCTGGCCGACGGCCACGCCGATCTGTCGGGTGCCATAGTCGAAGCCCAGCAGTAGACGCAGTTCGGCCATCAGGCGTGGCCCGCCTGGCTGGTCAGCAGGCTGAGGTTGATCCCCAGGCTCGCGGCGGCGGCGCCCAGGCGTTGGTCGCTGGCCAGGCCAAAGATGATCTCGGGGTCGAAGGGGCAGTTGAGCCAGGCATTGTCGGCCAGCTCCGCCTCCAGCTGGCCGGCTTCCCAACCCGCGTAGCCCAGGGTGATGAGGCTCTTGCGCGGGCCATCGCCGGTGGCGATGGCGAACAGCACGTCCTGGGAAGTGGACAGCGACAGGCCCTCCAGCTCGACCGTGGCCTGGTAGCTGCGGTCGTTGCTGTGCAGCACGAAACCGCGGTCGGTCTGCACCGGGCCACCCTGGTAGATCGGGATATGCAGGGTGCTGGCGGGCGGCTCGTCGTCCGGGCGCAACTGCTCGAGGATGTCGGCCAGGTTCAGCTCCTGCGGGCGATTGACCACCAGGCCCATGGCGCCGTGGGCATTGTGCTCGACGATGTAGGTGAGGGTCTGGGCAAAGTTCGGATCGGCCATGTGCGGCATGGCGATCAGGAACTGGTGCTTGAGGTAGCTGGGGGCGAGGGTTTTCATGACCGCTAGTGTGGCGCCAGGTGGCGAGGCTGGCAAGGTGCGCGGAGGGCTGTTGGTACTCCCGTGGGAGCGGGCTTGCCCCGCGATGGCGTCAGATCAGGATTGCGCAGTGGCAAGACGGACGCGATCGCGGGGCAAGCCCGCTCCCACGATATTGTCAGCAGCTTCTACGGGTCAGTTGCTCGACAGCTTGTCCCCGCGGGCAAAGCGCCAGGTGCGGATGATCTCCAGGCGGTCGAACTCCGCCAGGTCGCCGGTGAACGGCGCGAATGGCGCCGCCAGGCGCACGATGCGCTGGGCCGCCTGGTCCAGCACCGGCTGGCCCGACGATTCCAGTACCAGCACTTCGTACAACGAGCCGTCGCGGTTGATCGACACCATCATCCGCAAGCTGCCGTACAGCTGCTGGCGCCGGGCCTCCTCGGGGTAGTTGAGGTTGCCGATGCGCTCGACCTTCTTGCGCCACTCTTCCTTGTACCAGGCGCCCTTGTCGCGCAGGGTCGAGGCGGCGTTCAGGCGATGGATGCGCGGGCGCTTGGCATACAGCTGCTGCTCATGGGACAGCTCGGCCTCGAGGCTGGCGATCTGGCTGGACAGCTGCGAGCTGTCGAAGTCCGGCACCTTGGCCTCGGGCTTGGGCTGCGGCTTGCTTTCCTTCGGCCTGGGCTCGACCTTCTGGGTTTTCGGCGCCTGGGTGGCGACCACGGACTTCGCCGGTGCGGGCGGGGTCTCTGGTTTCGCCGCCGGCGGCGGGGTGATCTTGTTGATCTTGCTGTCCTGGAACGGCGCGACCTCGGTGGTTTTGGGCACCGCCTTTTTTTCCAGGGTGCCGCTGCCCTGCTGGTTGTCCTGGGCCTGGAAGTCGGCCTTCTCGGGCGCCTTCTCACTCTTGAAGGTGGCCAGGGTGATGTCCATGGTGTGGCGGATGTCGGCCGGCTTGACCACGGTGAAGCCCACGCCCAGGATCAGCGCCAGGTGCACCAGGGCGGCCAGGAACAGGGTGAAGCCGAGCCTGTCCACCGGGCGAACGCGGGGTGGCAGCAGGTCGGCGGGGATGTCGGCAGGCAGCGTCATCAGGTATCCAGCAACCGCGAAACAGGGCGCAGGTCAGCGAAAAAGGACCGGCATCATACCCCACTCCGCGGGTTTGCCACGTGTCGGCGGTCAGCGCGCCTGCAGCTTGCGATCAATGGCGTCCATCAAACGGCCGCCGATGTCGGTGTTGTAGGCAGCATCAATCTCGCGAATGCAGGTCGGGCTGGTGACGTTGATTTCGGTGAGGTAGTCGCCGATCACGTCCAGGCCGACGAACAGCAGGCCCTTCTCGCGCAGGGTCGGGCCGACCTGGGCGGCGATCCAGCGGTCGCGCTCGCTCAGCGGCCGGGCTTCGCCGCGTCCGCCGGCGGCCAGGTTGCCGCGGGTCTCGCCGCTGGCCGGAATGCGCGCCAGGCAGTAGTCCACCGGCTCGCCGTCAATCATCAGGATGCGCTTGTCGCCGTCCTTGATCGCCGGCAGGTAGGCCTGGGCCATGATCTGCTGGGCGCCGAGCGCGGTCAGGGTCTCGAGGATCACCGACAGGTTGGGGTCGCCGGCCCGGTGGCGGAAGATCGAGGTGCCGCCCATGCCATCCAGCGGCTTGAGGATCACGTCGCCATGCTCGGCGGCGAAGGCGCGGATGATATCCGGGCGGCGGCTGACCAGGGTCGGCGGCGTGCACTGCGGGAACAGCGTGGCGAACAGCTTCTCGTTGCAGTCGCGCAGGCTCTGCGGGCGGTTGACCACCAGCACGCCTTCGGCCTCGGCCTGCTCCAGCAGGTAGGTGCTGTAGACGAACTCCATGTCGAAGGGCGGGTCCTTGCGCATCAGGATCACGTCCAGCTCGGCCAGCGGGCTGTCCTGCTCCTCGTCCAGCTCGAACCAGCGGGCCGGGTCGGCGAACACCTTGAGCGGGCGCATCCGCGCGCGGGCCTTGCCCTGGGCCTGGTACAGGTCGCGCTGTTCCAGGTAGAACAGGCTCCAGCCACGGGCCTGGGCGGCCAGCAGCATGGCCAGCGAGCTGTCCTTTTTGTAGGAGATGGACGCGATGGGGTCCATGACAATCCCGAGGCGAACGCTCATGGGGTAGTTCCTCTTGGCGGCGGGTGGCCGCGATGGCACGAAAGAAAAGTGGCTCAGGGTGGCGCCGGGCGCGCCCACGGTCAAGGGGCGGGCGGATGGAATGGCCCTCTGGACTGTGTTAAAAAGGCCAGGCACATGGCCTGCACGGCCTTTTGGCGAATTCGCTCCCAGGCAGAAGCGCAACTATGGACCAACCCCTGAAGGTGATGGTGATCGACGACTCCCGCACGATCCGCCGCACCGCGCAGATGTTGCTCGGCGAGGCCGGCTGCGAGGTGATCACCGCCAGTGACGGCTTCGACGCCCTGGCCAAGATCGTCGATCACAAGCCCCGGATCATCTTCGTCGATGTGTTGATGCCGCGCCTTGACGGTTACCAGACCTGCGCCATCATCAAGCACAACAATACGTTCAAGGACACCCCGGTGATCCTGCTGTCTTCCCGCGATGGCCTGTTCGACAAGGCCCGCGGCCGGGTGGTCGGCTCCGACCAGTTCCTGACCAAACCGTTCAGCAAGGAAGAACTGCTCGACGCGATCCGTGCCAGCGTGCCCGGTTTCGCCGCGCAGGACCCACACGCACCCTGACGCCGCCCTCGCCGGACGGCGTCTCTATTTCCTGATGGGGAAACAGCATGGCCCGAATTCTGATTGTCGACGATTCGCCGACAGAGATGTACAGATTGACCGAATGGCTGGAGAAAAGCGGCTATGGGGTGCTCAAGGCGGACAATGGCGCCGACGGCGTGGCCCTGGCCCGCCAGGAGAAACCCGATGCCGTGCTGATGGACATCGTCATGCCTGGCATGAACGGCTTCCAGGCCACCCGGCAACTGAGCAAGGACCCGGAAACCAGCGCCATTCCGGTGATAGTGGTGACCACCAAGGACCAGGAAACCGACCGAATCTGGGCCCAGCGTCAGGGCGCCCGCGATTTCCTGACCAAGCCGGTGGAGGAGGAGGCTCTGATCGCCAAGTTGAAAGAAGTGCTCGGCGCTTGACCACCCGGCCCCAGGGCGCGTCGCTGACCGCCTTCGAGCTGTTGCTGGACATCGACCGGCGCTGCCGCCTGCTGGTGGCCGACCAGCCACCGCAGGACACCCGCCTGCAGCAGTGGAGCGGCATCGGCTTTCGCATTGCCGGGCAGTGGTTCGTCGCGCCCATGGGCGAGGTTGCCGAGGTGCTGCGCGAGCCCCGCAGCAGCCGGGTGCCGGGGGTGCAGCCGTGGGTCCGCGGGGTGGCCAACCTGCGCGGGCGGCTGTTGCCGGTGATGGACCTGTGCGCGTTCTTCGGTCTCGGCCCGGCGGCGGCGGGCAAGCAACGGCGGGTGCTGGTGCTGGACCATGAGGAGCTGTTCGCCGGGCTGTTGGTGGACGAGGTGGTCGGCCTGCAGCACTTCGCCCTGAGCAGCCTCGAGCTGTCGCCGCCGCAACCGCTGATTCGCGCGGCCACGCCCTTCGTGCAGGGCCATTTCCCCCGTGAACGCAATTGGGCGATCTTCAGCCCGTTCGCCCTGGCACAGGCCCCGGGTTTTCTCGATGTGGCGTTGTAGAGGATTTTCGACGTGAACAAGCCAGGACCTTCCGTAGCCACCGCAGGCGTCTCGCCAGCCGCCCTGGCCCAGCGCCCGCGCAGTACCGCGCAGATTACCGTGCTGTTCGTGGTGCTGATCCTGTCGATCGTCCTGCTGTTCGCCAACTTCGCTTACCTCAACACCCAGGCCAACCACGACAAGCAGTACATTGGCCATGCCGGCGAGCTGCGCGTGCTGTCCCAGCGCATTGCCAAGAACGCCACCGAGGCGGCGGCGGGCAAGGCGCTGGCGTTCAAGCTGCTCAGCGACGCGCGCAACGACTTCGAGCGGCGCTGGGGCTACCTGCGCGAGGGCGACAAGACCACCGGCCTGCCAGCCGCGCCGGTGACGGTGCGCGACGAGATGGACGCGGTGCGCCAGGACTGGGAGAACCTGCGCAAGAACACCGACACCATCCTCGCCAGCGAACAGACCGTGCTGTCGCTGCACCAGGTCGCGGCCACCCTGGCCGAGACCGTGCCGCAGTTGCAGGTCGAGTACGAGAAGGTGGTGGAGATCCTGCTGCAGAGCGGCGCGCCTGCCAACCAGGTGGCGGTGGCCCAACGCCAGTTGCTGCTGGCCGAACGCATTCTCGGCTCGGTCAATACCGTGCTGGCCGGCGACGAAACCTCGGTGCAGGCCGCCGATGCCTTCGGCCGCGACGCCAGCCGCTTCGGTCAGGTGCTCGAAGGCATGCTCGCCGGCAACCCGGCGATCCAGGTCACCCGGGTCGAGGACGCCGACGCCCGGGCGCGGCTGGCCGAGATCGCCGAGCTGTTCCAATTCGTTTCGGGCTCGGTGGATGAGATCCTCGAGACATCACCCGAGCTGTTCCGGGTACGTGAGGCCGCCGGAAACATCTTCAGCCTGTCGCAGACCCTGCTCGACGAGGCCTCGCACCTGGCCAACGGTTTCGAGAACCTGGCCGGCGGGCGCACCCTGGACACCGTCGGCGGCTACGTGCTCGGCCTGCTGGCGCTGGCTTCGATCATCCTTATCGGCCTGGTGATGGTGCGCGCCACCCACCGCCAGCTGCGCGAGACCGCCGAGAAGAACGAACGCAACCAGCAGGCGATCATGCGCCTGCTCGACGAGATCGAGGAGCTGGCCGACGGCGACCTGACCGTCACCGTATCGGTCACCGAGGACTTCACCGGCGCCATCGCCGACTCGATCAACTACTCGGTCGACCAGCTGCGCGACCTGGTGGCCACCATCAACCACAGCGCCGAGCAGGTCGCCGCCGCCGTGCAGGACACCCAGAACACCGCCCGCCAGCTGGCCAAGGCCTCCGAGCACCAGGCCGAGCAGATCAGCGAGGCCTCCGAGGCGGTGGGCGACATGGTCGAGTCAATCGACCGCGTCTCGGCCCACGCCTACGAGTCGGCCAAGGTGGCCGAGCGCTCGGTGGCAATCGCCAACAAGGGCAACGAGGTGGTGCACAACACCATCCACGGCATGGACAACATCCGCGAGCAGATCCAGGACACCGCCAAGCGGATCAAGCGTCTGGGCGAGTCCTCCCAAGAGATCGGCGACATCGTAAGCCTGATCGACGATATTGCCGACCAGACCAACATCCTCGCCCTCAACGCGGCGATCCAGGCCTCGCTGGCTGGCGAGGCTGGTCGCGGCTTTGCCGTGGTGGCCGATGAAGTGCAACGCCTGGCCGAGCGCTCCTCTTCGGCGACGCGGCAGATCGAGGCATTGGTGCGCACCATTCAGGCCGATACCAACGAGGCGGTGATCTCCATGGAGCAGACCACCGCCGAAGTGGTGCGTGGCGCGCGCCTGGCCCAGGATGCCGGGGTGGCCCTGGCGGAAATCGAGGGTGTGTCGCAGACCATGGCCGAACTTATCCACAGCATTTCCGACGCCGCCCAGTTGCAGACCTCCTCGGCAGGGCAGATTTCCCACACCATGGCGGTGATCCAGCAGATCACCGCACAGACCTCCGCCGGCTCCGGCGCCACCGCTGACAGTATCCGCCACCTGGCGCGCATGGCCAGCGAGATGCGCCGCTCGGTGTCCGGCTTCACCCTGCCCAAGCCGGTGGAGCGCTCGTGAGCGAGGCGCACCTGAACCCGTCCGGCGAGCGCCACGACACGGTGGCCCTGGCCTGGACCAAGGCGCCGATCCTCGATTGCCTGGGCCAGGCGCGCCAGGCCCTGGAGCGCTTCTCGGCGGAACCGGGCGACCTGTCGATGCTGGCGTTCTTCGTCGACAACCTGCACCAGGTCCACGGCTGCCTGCACATGCTCGCGCTACCGGGCGCGATGCGCCTGGCCGAGGAACTGGAGCTGCTCGGGCGGGCCATGGCCGACGGTCAGGTGAGCCCACGCGGCGATTGCCTGGGGGCGCTGTTCCGCGGGCTCGAGCAATTGCCGCCGTACCTGGACCGCCTGCGCGGCGCGCGCCACGACCTGCCGCTGGTGGTCATGCCGCTGCTCAACCAGTTGCGGGTCTGCCGTGGTGCCGAGCCCTTGGCCCAGGGCAGCTTGCTGGGCGACCTGGGGCAACGGCTGGCCGGGGCGGCGGACTTGGCCAACCTCGACCTGTCCCTCGGCAGCTGGCGCGAGCACATGCAGGCCGGCCCGGGGCGCGATGCGCTGCGCTCGGTGGTGATGGCACTTTGCGACGACCTGATGCGCATCAAGGACCGCCTCGACCCCTTCGTCGGCGGCGAGCGCTCGCCCAGCGAGCCACTGGAGTCGCTGCTGCCGCCCTTGCGGCATGTGGCCGACACCCTGGCGGTGCTGGGCTTCCAGCAGCCGCGGCGGGTGATCATCGACCAGGTGCTGGCGCTGCAGGCACTGGTCGAAAAGGACGGCGCCGTGGATGAAGCGCTGCTGATGGATGTCGCCGGGGCACTGCTGTATGTCGAGGCCACCCTCAACGGCATGGTCGGACCGTTGGAGGAAACCACCCCCGGCAGTTTGCCCGGCTCGGACCTGGCCGAAATCCGCCAGTTGGTGCTCAACGAGTCGCTCAACGTGCTGCAGCAGGCCAAGGACCTGATCGGCGATTGCCTGGAGTCCGACTGGTCGCGCCAGCGCCTGCAGGCCCTGCCCGGCTTGCTGCAGCAGGTGCGCGGGGCGCTGGCGATGCTGATGCTGCCGGCGGCCGCCGAGGTGTTCGCCGGTTGCGCGGGCTATGTGCAGGGCTGGCTGGTGCACCTGGAGGATGAGCCGCAAGCGGACGAACTGGCGCATCTGGCAGATGCCCTGAGTGCCGGCGAAGCCTGGTTGCAATGGCGGGTGGCCGATCCGCTGGCCGACGCCCAGCGCTTCATCGACATGGCCCACGCCAGCCTGGCCGCGCTGGGCGTGCAGTGTGCGCGCGACACGGCAGCCGCCGGCGGCGAGCAGGCGCTGGACGGTATCGACGATGAATTGCGCGAGGTGTTCCTCGAAGAGGCTGGCGAGCTGCTGCCGGAGATCGAGCGCCAATGGCTGCGCTGGCGCGCCGACAATGGTCTGCGCGAGGCGTTGATCGAGGTGCGCCGGGCACTGCACACGCTCAAGGGCAGCGGGCGGATGGTCCATGCCGAAGCCGTGGCCGAGCTGGCCTGGGGCGCCGAGCACCTGCTCAATCGGGTGCTGGAAGGGCGCATCGTGCTCAGCGCCGAAGGCCTGGTGGCCCTGCAGCAGGTGTTCGTGCGCCTGCCCGACCTGCTGGCCGACTTCGCCGCCAGCCAACTGCCGCCCACGGCCGAGATCGAACAGCTGGCCGGGCACCTGCACGCGCTGGCGCTCAACGACGCGCCGGCCAGCGCCAGCATCGATGGTCTCGACCCGCAGTTGCTGGAAATTTTCCGCAACGAAGCCCAGGGCCACCTGGCCGGCCTTGATGGCTTCCTGCAGGCGGTCGATGGGCGGGGCAGCGCGGTCAGTGACAGCCTGCAACGCGCCCTGCACACCCTCAAGGGCAGCGCCGCCATGGCCGGCGTGATGCCGGTGGCGGAGCTGGCCACCGCCCTCGACCGCCTGGTGCGCGAATACAAGGGGCACCAGCTACCCCTGCGCGTGGCCGAGATCGAACTGCTGGAGGCGGCGCGTGCGCTGTTCCACCTGGGCCTGGCCCAGCTGGGCAGCACGCCGTTGGCGCCCATCCCCGGGGCCGCCGGGCTTATCGAGCAGGTCGGGCAGACGGTAGACGCCCGGCTGGCCCAGCTCCAGGCCGAACCGCACCCGCCGCGGCGGGCCCGACGCGACCCGCAACTGACGGCCACCTTCCTGACCATGGGCATGGACATCCTGCTCGATGCCGAGGCGCGGCTTGCCAACTGGCAGGGCGATCCTGCGCAGCACCACGAGCTGCACCTGCTGCTCGAGGAAATGACCACCCTCGGTCATGGCGCGCACCAGGCCGAGCTGTGGCAGGTCGATGAGGTCTGCGAAGGGCTGCTGGACCTGTATGGCGCGGTTGAGGAGGGCAGCCTGGCGGTCACGCCACGCTTCTTCGCTGTCGCCCGGCAAGCCCACGAAGCGCTGCTCGACCTGTTCGACGAGATTGCCGCCGGCCAGGACCCGAACCCACGGCCTGAATGCCTGGCAGCCCTGCATGGCCTGCTCGACGATGCCCTCGATCCTGCCGCCCTGGGGCTGGTCGGGGCGAACGGCGTGACAGCGCTGACAGCGCCAGGCGAGTTGCCGGACCCCGCGGTGGTCGAGCTGTTCCTCGAAGAAGCCGGGGATATCCTCGACGGTGCCGACCAGGCCTTGCGGCAATGGAAGTCCGATCCGGACAGCCTGTCGCCGCTGTCGGCGCTGCAGCACGATGTGCTCACCCTCAAGGGCGGGGCGCAGATGGCGGCGATCGGCGCCGTCGAGGTGCTGGCCCAGGAACTGGCGCTGCTCTATGAAGGCCTGGTGGACCGTCGGCTAGGTGCCGGCCCGGCGCTGTTCAAGCTGCTCCGGCGCAGCCATGACGCCCTGGCCGAAATGTTGCGCAGCCTGCGCGAGGGCCAGCCACCGCTGTCGGCGGTGGCGTTGCTGGGCGAGTTGCGCGAGTTCCGCCACAGCGCCCCGCCTCCCGTCGCCTCCGAGCCGCAGGAGGACAACGAAGAAACCGAGGGCGACAAGGAGCTGCTGGAGGTTTTCCTCGAAGAGAGCTCCGATATCCTCGAGAGCGCGGCCGAGTCCCTGGCGCGCTGGCAGGTCGACCCGCGCAACACGGTCGAGGTGGAGAACCTGCTGCGCGACCTGCACACGCTCAAGGGCGGCGCGCGCATGGTCGAGATCGCCGCCATCGGCGACCTCGCCCATGAGTTGGAATTCCTCTACGAACTGCTCGCCGCCGGGCGCCTGCCGTCGACGCCGGCCCTGTTCAGCCTGCTGCAGAATTGCCATGACCGCCTGGCGCACATGCTCGACGCGGCGCGCCTGGGCGAGCCGCTGCATGCGGCCACGGCGCTGATCGACTACATCCGCAACTTCTCCAGCGCCGCCCTGACCGACAGCGTGGCCGGCCAGGCCCAGGTCGAGCCGGCCCCCGCCGAAATCCCGGCCGTAGCCCCCGAGCGGGCGGGCGATATGGTCAAGGTCGATGCCGAACTGCTCGACGACCTGGGCAACCTGGCCGGTGAGCACTCGGTCATTCGTGGGCGTATCGAGCAGCAGGTCAACGATGCGCAGTTCGCCCTCAACGAGATGGAAACCACGCTGGAGCGCATGCGCGACCAGCTGCTGCGCCTGGACATCGAGACCCAGGGACGGATTTCCAGCCGTCACCAGTTCGAGGGTGACACCTATGACGATTTCGACCCCCTGGAGATGGACCGCCATTCCCAGCTGCAGCAATTGTCGCGGGCGCTGTTCGAATCCACCTCGGACCTGCTCGACCTCAAGGAGACCCTGCTGCAGAGGGCCCAGGAGGCCTACAGCCTCCTGCAGCAGCAGGCGCGGGTCAACAGCCAGCTGCAGGAGGGCCTGACCGCTACCCTGATGGTGCCTTTCGAGCGGCTGGTACCCCGTTTGCAGCGGGTGGTACGGCAGGTGGCCAGCGAGCTGGGCAAGCAGGTCGAGCTGGTGGTCGGCAACGCCGAGGGCGAGCTTGACCGCAGCGTGCTCGAGCGCATGGTGGCGCCCTTGGAGCACATGCTGCGCAACGCCGTCGACCATGGCCTGGAGGCCCGCGAGGCACGCCTGGCCGCCGGCAAGCCGGAGCAGGGCACCATTCACCTGAACCTGCTGCACGAAGGCGCCGACATCGTCATCGAGATGAGCGACGACGGCGCCGGGGTGCCGCTGGAGGCGGTACGCAACAAGGCCATCAAGCGTGGCCTGCTTGATCCGCAGGCGCGCCTGAGCGACCACGAGATCCTGCAGTTCATCCTGCGTCCCGGGTTCTCCACGGCCGAGAAGATCACTCAGATCTCTGGCCGCGGCCTGGGCATGGATGTGGTCCATGAGGAGGTCAAGCAACTGGGCGGTTCGATGAGCATCGAGTCCAGTCCCGGCAAGGGCGCGCGTTTCCTGATTCGCCTGCCGTTCACGGTGTCGGTGAACCGGGCGCTGATGGTGCACGTGGACGAGGAACAGTATGCCATTCCGCTGAACACCATCGAGGGCATCGTGCGCGTGCCACCGGCGGAGCTGGAGGCCTGTTACCGGCTCGACCCGCCGCGCTACAGCTACGCGGGCCACGACTACGCGCTGCGCTACCTCGGTGACCTGCTGCAGGGCGGCGGCCAGCCCGGCCTGCTGGGCCAGAGCGTGCCGCTGCCGGTACTGCTGACCCATTCCCATGAGCAGTCGTTCGCCATCCAGGTCGACAGCCTGTCGCCCAGCCGCGAGATCGTGGTCAAGAGCCTCGGCCCGCAGTTCGCCGCAGTGCCGGGGCTGTCCGGCGCCACCCTGCTGGGGGACGGGCGGGTGGTGCTGATTCTCGACCTGCTCGGCCAGTTGCGCGGACAGCAACGGCGTCTGGCGCGCCTGCCGGGCGTGGCCGAGGCGGCGCATGCGCTCACTGGCCCGGTGCCCCGGCGGCCATTGCTGGTGATGGTGGTGGACGACTCGGTGACCGTGCGCAAGGTCACCAGCCGCCTGCTCGAGCGTCACGGCATGAGCGTGCTGACGGCCAAGGACGGCGTCGATGCCATGGCGCTGCTCGAGGAGCACCGTCCGGATGTGCTGTTGCTGGATATCGAGATGCCGCGCATGGACGGCTTCGAAGTGGCCACGCGGATCCGTCGCGATGAGCGCCTGAGCCAGCTGCCGATCATCATGATCACCTCGCGTACTGGCCAGAAGCACCGCGATCGGGCCATGGCCATTGGCGTCAATGAATACCTCGGCAAGCCGTACCAGGAATCGGTGCTGCTGCAGAGCATCGCCCACTGGAGCCAACCCCATGCTTGAACATATTGCCGGCCAGCGCAGCAGCCTGACCGGGTTGCTGCTGCCGCTGGGCGACCGCACCTTGGTGTTGCCAAACGTGGCGGTGGCTGAGCTGATCGGACACCGTGTCATTGCTTGTGAGCCAGGGGAGCCGGCCTGGCACCTGGGCTGGGTCGACTGGCGCCAGCAACGGCTGCCGCTGATCGGCTTCGAGGCGGCTTGCGGCGGGCAGACCCCTTGCGGCGAGCGGGCGCGGGTGATGGTGCTCAACGCCCTGGGAGATACCGGGCTGCGCTACCTGGCGTTGCTGCTGCAGGGTATCCCGCGCTCGTGCAAGCTCGACAGCCAGCTGAACTATGTCGACGTGCCGTTGGCGGGGTTGGAGTTGGCGGCGGTGCAGGTGGGCGAGCAGGTGGCGCGGGTGCCGGACCTGGCGGGGCTGGAAAGATTGGTGCGTGACGCGCAACTGCAACCTGCCGCTGGCTAGGATGGTGTCTGGGCTTGCCCCGTGATAGGGGTTTCAGGAACCCGAACGGCGTAGCGAGGTCTGTGCTTGCATGTACTACGGTGAACGTTTCAACGCCTGGACCCACCTGGTCGGTGCGGTGCTGGCCTGTATTGGCGCAGTCTGGCTGATCGTCGTGGCCGGCCTGCAGGGCGATCCGTGGAAGATCGTCAGTTTCTCCATCTATGGCTTTACCCTGCTGCTGCTCTACAGCATTTCCACCCTCTACCACAGCACCCGCGGACGAGCGAAGCGGATCATGCGCAAGCTCGACCACTTGTCGATCTACCTGCTGATTGCCGGAAGCTACACGCCCTTTTGCCTGGTCAGCTTGCGCGGGCCGTGGGGCTGGAGCTTGTTCGGGGTGGTCTGGGGGCTGGCGCTGGTCGGCATGCTGCAGGAGATCAAGCCGCGTTCGGAGGCACGGATCCTGTCGATCATCATCTACGCGCTGATGGGCTGGATCGTGCTGGTGGCGGTCAAGCCGCTGCTGCACAGCCTGGGCGGTGCCGGCTTCGCCTGGCTGGCGGCCGGCGGCGTGTTCTACACCGTCGGCATCATCTTCTTCGCCTTCGACAGCCGGTTCCGCCACTGGCATGGCATCTGGCACCTGTTCGTTATCGCCGGCAGCCTGATGCACTTCGTCGCGGTGTTCTTCTACGTGTCTTAGAAATCGCCCCACAACTGCTGCGCTACCGACAAAGCCACCACCGGCGCTGTCTCGGTACGCAGCACCCGTGGGCCGAGGCGAGCGGCGTGGTAGCCGCTGACCTTGGCCTGTTCGACCTCCGCATCGCTCAGGCCGCCTTCCGGGCCGATCAGGAAGGCCAGCTTTGCAGGTTTTTCGTGACGGGTCAGCGCTTCGGCCACCGGGTGCAGCACCAGCTTGAGGTCGGCCTCGGTGTCCTTGAGCCATTCGGCCAGGGTAACCGGCGGGTGGATGACCGGCAGGGTCGAGCGACCGCACTGCTCGCTGGCGCTGATCGCCACTTGGCGCCAGTGGGCCAGGCGCTTGTCGGCGCGCTCATCCTTCAGACGCACTTCGCAGCGTTCGCTGACGATCGGGGTGATTTCGTTTACGCCCAGTTCGGTGGCCTTTTGAATCGCCCAGTCCATGCGCTCGCCGCGGGACAGGCCCTGGCCGAGGTGAATGCGCAGCGGCGAGTCGGCCTGGCCGGGGACGGCTTGGCCGAGGCTGACGCGCACGCTTTTCTTGCCTACCTCGAGCAGTTGGCCAAGGTATTCCTGGCTGCTGCCGTCGAACAGCTGCACGGCGTCGCCGGCGGCCATGCGCAGGACACGGCCGATGTAGTGGGCCTGGGCTTCGGGGAGCTCGTGCTCGCCAAGGCCAAGCGGGGCGTCGATGAAGAAGCGGGAGAGTCTCATGGTTCTACTCGGAATCTGAGTGGGGGCATCGTCCTCTGTAGGAGCGGCCTTGCGTCGCGATAGGGCCGCAAAGCGACCCCGGAAATTTCTGCTGCGAAGCTGAAAGCCTGGGGCTGCTGCGCAGCCCTATCGCGACGCAAGGCCGCTCCTACAGGGGGACGGAGGTGTTGGGGCCTAGCCCGGATCGCGGAAATCGGGGTGGAAGTCGGCCGGCACCGCCACGCTGACGCTATCACGGGTGGCGATGTCGATCCCTTCGCTGGCCACTTCGGCCAGGAAGTCGATCTGCTCCGGGGTGATCACGTAGGGCGGCAGGAAGTACACCACGCTGCCCAGCGGGCGCAACAGCGCGCCACGTGTCAGGGCATGCTCGAAGACCTTCAGGCCGCGACGCTCCTGCCAGGGGTAGGCGGTCTTGCCGGCCTTGTCCCGGACCATCTCGATGGCCAGGGCCATGCCGGTCTGACGAATCTCGGCGACATGGGCGTGGTCGGCCAGGTGCGCGGTGGCGCTGGCCATGCGCGCCGACAGGGCCTTGTTGGCCTCGATCACGTTGTCTTGCGCGAAGATGTCCAGGGTCGCCAGGGCCGCGGCGCAGGCCAGCGGGTTGCCGGTGTAGCTGTGCGAGTGGAGGAACGCGCGCAGGGTCGGGTAGTCGTCATAGAAGGCCTGGTACACCTTGTCGGTGGTCAGGCAGGCGGCCAGGGGCAGGTAGCCGCCGGTCAGGGCCTTGGACAGGCACAGGAAGTCCGGGCGGATGCCGGCCTGTTCGCAGGCGAACATCGTGCCGGTGCGGCCGAAGCCCACGGCGATCTCGTCGTGGATCAGGTGCACGTCGTAGCGGTCGCAGGCCTCGCGCAGCAGCTTGAGGTACACCGGGTGGTACATGCGCATGCCGCCGGCGCCCTGGATCAGCGGCTCGACGATCACCGCGGCGATGCTGGCGTGATGTTCGGCCAAGGTCTGCTCCATGGCCGCGAACATGTTCCGTGAGTGCTCCTCCCAGCCCATGCCTTCGGGGCGCAGGTAGCAGTCCGGGCTGGGCACCTTGATGGTGTCCAGCAGCAGGGCCTTGTAGGTCTCGGTGAACAGCGGCACGTCGCCCACCGACATCGCCGCGATGGTCTCGCCGTGGTAGCTGTTGGTCAGGGTGACGAAGCGCTTTTTCTGCGGTTTGCCGATGTTCTGCCAGTAGTGGTAGCTCATCTTCAGCGCCACTTCGATGCACGACGAACCATTGTCGGCGTAGAACACCCGCTCCAGGCCAGACGGCGTCATGGCTACCAACCGCTCGGACAGCTCAATCGCCGGCTGGTGGCTGAAGCCGGCCAGGATCACGTGCTCGAGCTGGTCGACCTGGTCCTTGATGCGCTGGTTGATGCGCGGGTTGGCATGGCCGAACACATTGACCCACCAGGAGCTGACCGCGTCCAGGTAGCGCTTGCCCTCGAAGTCCTCGAGCCACACGCCCTCGCCACGGCGGATCGGAATCAGCGGCAGCTGCTCGTGGTCTTTCATCTGGGTGCAGGGGTGCCACAGGACCTTGAGGTCGCGTTGCATCCACTGATCATTGAGGCCCATGGGCACTTCTCCTGGCGTTACGGCTCGGTTTGACCGCGTAAGCCTAAGCAATGCCGGGGGGCAGGACAACCGCTCAATGACGCCAGGCCGGGCGCCACTCCAGTTGGCGCACGTGCACGGTGCACAGCGGCAGGGTGGAGAGGACCAGGCGCTCCAAGGGGCCGGGCACATCGTGCCAGAAGGCTCCGAGCGCGCCGGGACCGGGCATGAACTCGGTGTAGTCATGGTCGCGCAGGGTCAGCCAGTAGGCGGTTGAGACGGCGCTGCCTAGGGTACTGATCTCCACCTCGAGCAGCAGGCAATCGACCGTCTGGCCGAAGATGATCTCGACATCGGATTGGCCCAGGACAATCAGTTCCGTGCCGCTACGTCCTTCGTCGGTCTTGTAGCGCGAGCTGTAGGCGATGCCATTGGAGACGATGTTCAGGCCCGAGGGCGTGCGCCAGGTGATTTCCGGCATCGGCGCTGAAGGCTGCCACCTGGCAAAGTCTTCCGTGTAGATCACCGTTGTTTCTCCGGCCTGGTTCGGGTGTGCTAACCAAGACTGCCTACCCTTGCGACAGTCAGCTACTGACAAAAATACCAGTTGCAAAAAGCACTTGATGTCACTGCGGTGGCAGGGTGGGCAGAGGTGACGTATTCTTAACGCATCTCTCCCGGGGCGTTCCTCCCCGTATCTTCTATCGCTTCTCTAACCGGAGTTCGCCATCATGGCTGCTGCTTGGGTGCGCCTGTGCGCGTTGGTATTGATCGGGGTGTCCAGCGGTGCCGCGCTGGCCAAGGACAAGACGGCGATCGTCGTCGGTGGTGGCCTGGCAGGCCTGACCGCGGCCTATGAATTGCAGGCCAAGGGCTGGCAGGTCACCCTGCTGGAAGCCAAATCTGGCATGGGTGGGCGTTCGGGGCTGGCCACCAGCGAGTGGATTGGCAACAGCAAGACCCAGCCGGTGCTCAACCAGTATCTGGAGCGGTTCAAGGTCGGCACGTTGCCGGCGCCGGAATTCGTGCGAACCCCGGGCTACCTGATCGACGGCGAGTACTTCAGCGCAACCGATCTGGTGGCCAAGCAACCGGCCACTGCCGAGGCCCTCAAGCGCTACGAGAAGACCCTCGACGACTTGGCCCGCTCCATCGAGGACCCGCTGAATCCGGCGGCCAACAGCACCCTGTTCGCCCTCGACCAGATGAACGTTTCCACCTGGCTGGACAAGCTGCAGTTGCCGGCGACCGCACGTCAGCTGGTCAACCAGCAGATCCGTAGCCGTTATGACGAGCCGTCGCGCTTGTCGCTGCTGTACTTCGCCCAGCAGAGCCGCGTCTACCGCAACGTCAGCGACCGCGACCTGCGCGCCGCGCGCCTGCCGGGCGGCAGCCCGGTGCTGGCCCAGGCCTTCGTCAAGCAGCTCAAGACCATCAAGACCAGCTCGCCGGTTACCGCCATCGTCCAGGACAAGGACGGGGTGACGGTGAAGGTCGGCGCCGTGGGCTACCAGGCCGATTATCTGGTCATGGCCGTGCCGCTGCGGGCCCTGGCCAAGATCCAGATGACCCCGGGCCTGGACAACCAGCACCTGGCCGCGCTGAAGGGCACCAACTACGGCTGGCGCGACCAGTTGATGCTCAAGTTCAAGAACCCGGTGTGGGAAAGCCGTGCGCGCATGTCCGGCGAGATCTTCTCCAACACCGGCCTGGGCATGTTGTGGATCGAACCTGCGCTCAAGGGCGGCGCCAACGTGGTGATCAACCTGTCCGGCGACAACGCTCGTCTGCTGCAGGCCTTCGGTGACAAGCAGATGGTCGACCAGGTGCTGATCCGTCTGCACGCCTTCTACCCGCAGGCCCGTGGCGCCTTCACCGGCTACGAAGTACGTCGTTACAGCACCGATGCCGGCATGGGAGGCGCTTACCTGGCCTACGGCCCAGGACAAATCAGCAAGTACTGGCGTCTGTGGGAGCGTCCGGTCCAGCGTATCGCCTTTGCCGGCGAGCATACCGACGCACTCTACCCTGGTACCCTCGAAGGTGCCCTGCGCAGCGGCCAGCGCGCTGCGAGCCAGGTCCAGGACCTGGCGGCAGGCAAGTCCTTCGACCCGGCCAAGGCCGCACCGGTTGCCGCCGCAGCCGCGGCTGGAGCAGCGGGTGCCGTGGCGGCAAAGGATAAGGGCGGGTTCTTCTCCAACCTGTTCGGTGGCGGCTCCGACAAGGCTCCGGCCAAGGCGGAGCCTGTGAAGGTCGAAGAGGCCAAGCAGGACAAGCCTGGCTTCTTCTCGCGTCTGTTTGGCGGTGCTGACAAGCCAGAGGCGAAGGCCGCGCCGATCGCCAAGGCCGAGGAGATCGCCCCGGCGCCTGCACCGGCCCCGGTCGCCCCGGCACCTGTGGCCAAGGAGGAAGCGGTTAAACCTGCCGCCACCAAGCCTGCTCCAGCCAAGCCTGCGGCCAAGCAGGCACACAAGCCCGGTACCAAGCCGGCGCCGGTGAAGAAGGCTACCGCCAAGTCGGAACCGGCCAAGAAGCCGGTGGTCAACGGCCAGGCCAAGGCCGGCTGATCTCGCTATTGACGCCATCGCGGGCTCCCGTGATGGCGTCGGCACATTCAAACGACTACCGTTAATGTTTCCTTAATAGGAAGCTTGCAGACTAAATATCGGGTTTTTAGATAATCCGAAGCAATTTTTTACGCTTTTATTCGATGCGTTAAGCGCTAGTCTTGTGCGCAGCTTTCACGGGGAATACGCCAACATGCAACTGCGCAACTCATCTTCCCGCTATGGCCTGGTCAGCATCGTCCTGCACTGGGGCGTGGCGCTGGCGGTCTTCGGCCTGTTCGGCCTGGGCCTGTGGATGGTCGGCCTCGACTACTACAGCCCATGGCGCAAGACCGGCCCCGACCTGCACAAGAGCATCGGCCTGGTACTGCTGGCCGCCATGCTGCTGCGTGTGCTCTGGCGTTTCATCAGCCCGCCACCGCCGGCGCCGGCCAACCATGGCAAGGTCACCCGCCTGGCCGCCAAGCTGGGCCACCTGGCGCTGTACCTGGGCCTGTTCGCGGTGATGGTCGCCGGCTACCTGATTTCCACCGCCGACGGTGTCGGCATTCCGGTGTTCGGCCTGTTCGAGGTGCCGGCGCTGATCAGCGACCTGCCTGACCAGGCCGACACCGCCGGGGTGATCCATCTCTGGCTGGCCTGGGGCCTGGTGATTTTCGCGGTGCTGCATGCCCTGGCGGCACTCAAGCACCATTTCATCGACCGTGACGCGACCCTGACTCGCATGCTGGGCCGCAAAGCTTGACTCTCAACCTCAATTGCAAAGGAAGGAAGTAAGGATGTTGAAAAAGACTTTTGCCGCTCTGGCGCTCGGTACCGCCCTGATCTCCGCCGGCCAGGCCATGGCCGCCGAATACAAGATCGACAAGGAAGGCCAGCACGCGTTCGTTGACTGGAAGATCAGCCACCTGGGCTACAGCTTCATCCACGGCACCTTCAAGGACTTCGACGGCAACTTCACCTGGGACAGCGCCAAGCCCGAGGCCAGCAAGATCAGCGTCGACCTGAAGACCGCCAGCCTGTGGTCGAACCACGCCGAGCGTGACAAGCACATTGCCAGTGCCGACTTCCTTGATGTGAAGAAGTACCCTCAGGCCAAGTTCGTCTCCACCAGTGTCAAGCCGACCGGTGAGAAGACCGCTGACGTCACCGGCGACCTGACCTTGCACGGCGTGACCAAGCCGGTCACCTTCAAGGCTGTGTTCAACGGTGAAGGCAAGGACCCATGGGGTGGCGAGCGCGCTGGCTTCAACGCCACCACTACGCTGAACCTGAACGAGTTCGGGATCAAAGGCCCAGGCCCGACCTCCCAGACCCTGGACCTGGATATCAGTGTCGAAGGTGTGAAGCAGAAGTAGTTCGCTACGCTGGAAACAAAAACGCCGCCCATTGGGCGGCGTTTTTGTTTGGGTTCCGCACGGGACAGGCCCGCGATTGCGTTCTTAACCCTTGCGAGTCAGCAGCGCCGGACGCTCACCCCGTGGGCGGCTCGGCAAGTCGTCCAGTTGCTCGGGCGTCGGGTAACGGTCTAGCTTGGATTCCTTGCGAATGATCACCGGCGCGCTCTGAGACTCGCGTGGGTTGCGCACGGCGGGTTCCTGGCGAGCCGATTCGTCACGGCGGTTACGGCCACCGTTGTTGTCACGACGAGCGCCGCCATTGCTGCCACCACCGTTGCGCGGGCGTTTTTCACCCGAGCCTTGGCCTTGGCGCTGTTGGCCATTACCACGGCCTTGACCTTGAGCCTGGCCACCACCACTGCGTTGGCCCTGGCCTTGTCCGCCATTGCCACCTGGGCGACGGTTGCGGCCTTGATTCTTGGCGTTCTGGTAAGGGCTGACGTAGTCGGCGCGGTTGCCGAAGTTATCCACATCGTCGTCCAGAAACTCTTCCGGGTCACGATCGGCGGGGACCGAGGGGATGGCCTTCTGGCCCTGTGCGACCTGCTGCTGGCGTGGCTTCTTGTCACGCGGCTTGCGCTGCTGCTGGCCTTGCTGCTGCTTGTCGCCAGTCTTTTCCTTGTCGGCCTGCTTCTCGCCCGCAGGTTTGTTGCGGCCTTTGTCCTTGCCCTTGTCCTTGCGTCCGCCACTGCCTTCCTTGCCGCCTTCGCCGCGAGGTTGCTGGTTGCGGCCACCGCGACCAGTGTTCTGCTGGCGCTCGCGGACTTCCGGCTTCTCGGCCTCGACCTGGGAGGCGTCGAAGCCCATCAGGTCGCCGTCCGGGATCTTCTGCTTGGTGACGCGCTCGATACTCTTGAGCAGCTTCTCTTCGTCTGGGGCGACCATCGAGATGGCCTCGCCCGAGCGACCGGCACGGCCGGTACGGCCGATGCGGTGAACGTAGTCTTCCTCGACGTTGGGCAGCTCGAAGTTGACCACGTGGGGCAACTGGTCGATGTCCAGGCCGCGGGCGGCGATGTCGGTGGCGACCAGCACGCGCACGGTGTTGGCCTTGAAGTCGGCCAGGGCCTTGGTGCGGGCGTTCTGGCTCTTGTTGCCGTGGATCGCCGCGGCAGTCAGGCCGTGCTTCTCGAGGTACTCGGCCAGGCGGTTGGCGCCGTGCTTGGTACGGGTGAACACCAGTACCTGCTCCCAGGCACCCAGGGTGATCAGGTGCGCCAGCAGGGCGCGCTTGTGGCTGGCCGGCAGGCGGTAGACACGCTGCTCGATACGCTCGACGGTGGTGTTTGGCGGCGTGACCTCGATGCGCTCGGGGTTGTGCAGCAGCTTGTCGGCGAGGTCGGTGATGTCCTTGGAGAAGGTCGCCGAGAACAGCAGGTTCTGGCGCTTGGCCGGCAGGCGCGCCAGCACTTTCTTGACGTCGTGGATGAAGCCCATGTCGAGCATGCGGTCGGCTTCGTCCAGCACCAGGATCTCGACCCGCGAGAGGTCGACGCTGCCCTGGCCGGCCAGGTCGAGCAGGCGGCCCGGGCAGGCGACCAGGACGTCGACGCCCTTGGCCATGGCCTGGACCTGCGGGTTCATGCCGACGCCGCCGAAGATGCAGGCGCTGATGAAGTTCAGGTCGCGGGCATAGACCTTGAAGCTGTCATGCACCTGGGCGGCCAGCTCGCGGGTCGGGGTCAGCACCAGCACGCGCGGTTGGCGCGGGCCGTGGCGTTGCGATTTGTCGGGGTGGCCACCCGGGAACAGGCGCTCGAGGATGGGGAGCGCGAAGCCGCCGGTTTTACCAGTACCTGTCTGGGCGGCGACCATCAGGTCGCGACCTTGCAACACGGCGGGAATGGCCCGCTGTTGCACCGGAGTGGGCTGGGTGTAGCCCGCTGCCTCGATAGCGCGGACAAGAGCCTCGGAGAGACCGAGGGAAGCAAAGGACATGGGCAATCCTGTTCTCGTGGGGGCTGGGCCCGATGGGGTGTACTGCCTGGCGCGACGGGCATCGGAAGGATGCGATCGCGTCCGGTCCAGCTGGGCGTTCACGGCGCATCCTGGATGCCAGCAGGCGGCGCGCAAGGTGCGCTGCTGCGGGTCGAGATGCCTGTTGCGAGGCCGAGCGTCCGGGCGTGAGCCTGGCGGGAAGGCTCGAGTATAACAGAGCAATCAGGGTGTGCTGCGTTCCTGCTGCTCAACGGCGAAAGGAAAGTCCTGATTGCCCAGGTAGCGGGCGTTGATCGCCGCATAGGCCGGCTCCTGCTTGAAGCGTCGCAGTTCTTCGCTGAACGCCTGTACCAGATGCTCGCGCCCTGGCTTGCGGGCCAGCCCCAGGTACTGCAGGCGGCGGCTGATCACCAGGGGCAGCGCCTCGACGGTCTGCTCCAGGCCAAGCTGGCGGCTGACATAGCGACCCACCTTGCGGTCGGTCACCAGCAGGTCTATGCGCCCGAGCGCCAGCTTGCCAAAGTTGGCTTGGTGGCTGGGCGCCGGCTCCCGGCGGAACAGCGGCGATTCAGCGAAGTCGCCGTCGTAGACATAGCCCGGCGAGGTGCCCACGGTCAGCCCGGCCAGGTCTTCTAGGCGTTTGACCGGATGGGGGCGCGAGCGGGCCTGGTAAAGGACGAACTCGACCTCTGACATGGGTTCGTCCGGGTAGACCAGGTAACCCTGGCGCGAGTCGACGCGGAAAATGTCCATTACCGCGTCCGCCTGGCCTTGCTCGACCATGGCCAGGCAGCGCCGCCAGGGCAGGAACTGCCATTGCACCTCGACGCCCAGGCGCTTGAATACCTCTTCGGTAACCTCGTAGTCGATGCCTTTGGGCTGACCGTTTTCCTGGTAGAGGTAGGGCGCCCAGTCGTCGCTGACGATGCGCAGGCGTTCGGCGTGGGCCAACGGGCTCAGGCCAGCGAGCAGCAACAGCAGGAGAGGGAGGATGAGCGTGCGCATGGCGGGAGAGTACGCTGCGAACCCGGACAAGGCCAGTGAACACCGGTCGCGGTGGCCTGCGGCACAAGCGCGAATGAACAAGGCTTTGACCTGCGCCAAAGCCTTGCCCACGACCATCAGCGTGGCAGCTTCAGGTTGTTCCAGATCGCCAGGCTCGGCTCGGCCTGGTTGAGGGTGTAGAAGTGCAAGCCCGGTGCGCCGCCTTGCAGCAGTTGTTCGCACATGCGGGTGATCACTTCCTCGCCGAAGGCCTGGATGCTGGCGGTGTCGTCGGCATAGGCTTCCAGCTGCTTGCGGATCCAGCGCGGGATCTCGGCGCCGCAAGCGTCGGAGAAGCGTGCCAGCTTGCTGTAGTTGGTGATTGGCATGATGCCGGGCACCACCGGGATGTCCACGCCCAGCTTCTGTGCGCGCTCGACGAAGTAGAAGTAGCTGTCGGCGTTGAAGAAGTACTGGGTGATGGCGCTGTCGGCGCCGGCCTTGACCTTGTGCACGAAGTTGGCAAGGTCTGCCTCGAAGTTACGCGCCTGTGGGTGCATCTCTGGATACGCGGCCACTTCCAGGTGGAAGTGGTCGCCGCTTTCCTGGCGAATGAACTCGACCAGGTCGCTGGCGTAGCGCAGCTCGCCACTGGCCATGCCCATGCCGGATGGCAGGTCGCCGCGCAGGGCGACAATGCGCCTGATGCCGGCGGTCTGGTACTCGGCGAGCAGGGCGCGCAGGTCGTCCTTGCTGTCACCCACGCAGGACAGGTGCGGGGCGGCGGGGACCTTCACTTCGCTTTCCAGCTGCAGCACGGTGTTCAGCGTGCGGTCGCGGGTCGAGCCACCGGCACCGTAGGTGCAGGAGAAGAAGTCCGGGTTGTAGCTGGCCAACTGGCGGGCGACGCCCATCAGCTTCTCGTGGCCGGCGTCGGTCTTGGTTGGGAAGAACTCGAAACTGTAGCGGCGTTCTTGTGACATCTCTCGTTCCTTCGGTGGCGCGCCCGGGGCGGCTACCTGCAAATAAAAGCCAGGACGGTTGGGGCCGGCCTGGCTCGGACATCGGTACGACGCGTTGCCAGCCAGCGCCAGGGCGATAGCCCGGCGCTGGCGCCGCTGCTTAGTAGCGGTAGGCGTCCGGCTTGAACGGACCTTCGACGGTCACACCGATGTACTCGGCCTGCTGTGGGGTCAACTGGGTGACCACGCCGCCGAAGCCGCGGACCATTTCCAGGGCCACTTCTTCGTCCAGCTTCTTCGGCAGCACTTCCACGGTCAGGCGCTCGGCCTTCTTGGCGGCTGGCAGTTCGGCGAACTTCTGCTCGAACAGGAAGATCTGCGCCAGCACCTGGTTGGCGAACGAGCCATCCATGATGCGGCTTGGGTGGCCGGTGGCGTTGCCCAGGTTCACCAGGCGTCCTTCGGCCAGCAGGATCAGGTAGTCGTCGTTCTGCGGGTCGAATACGCCAGCGCCGGTGCGGTGGATCTTGTGCACCTGCGGCTTGACCTCTTCCCACGCCCAGTTCTTGCGCATGAAGGCGGTGTCGATCTCGTTGTCGAAGTGGCCGATGTTGCAGACCACGGCACGCTTCTTCAGGGCCTTGAGCATGTTGGCGTCGCAGACGTTGACGTTACCGGTGGTGGTGACGATCAGGTCGATGCGGCCCAGCAGGTCTTTGTTGATGCCGGCTTCGGTACCGGTGTTGATACCGTCCTTGAACGGCGAGACCACTTCGAAGCCGTCCATGCAGGCCTGCATGGCGCAGATCGGGTCGACTTCGGTGACCTTGACGATCATGCCTTCCTGGCGCAGGGACTGGGCCGAACCCTTGCCCACGTCGCCGTAGCCGATCACCAGGGCCTGCTTGCCCGACAGCAGGTGGTCGGTACCGCGTTTGATGGCGTCGTTCAGGCTGTGACGGCAGCCGTACTTGTTGTCGTTCTTGCTCTTGGTGACCGAGTCGTTGACGTTGATCGCCGGGACTTTCAGCTCGCCCTTGGCCAGCATGTCGAGCAGGCGGTGCACGCCGGTGGTGGTCTCTTCCGTCACGCCGTGGATCTTGTCCAGCATGGCCGGGTATTTCTTGTGCAGGATTTCGGTCAGGTCACCGCCGTCGTCCAGGACCATGTTGGCGTCCCATGGCTGGCCGTCTTTCAGGATGGTCTGCTCGATGCACCACTCGTACTCTTGCTCGGTTTCACCTTTCCAGGCGAACACCGGGATGCCGGCGGCGGCGATGGCGGCGGCGGCCTGGTCCTGGGTGGAGAAGATGTTGCACGACGACCAGCGTACTTCAGCGCCCAGGGCGACCAGGGTCTCGATCAGCACGGCGGTCTGGATGGTCATGTGGATGCAGCCGATGATCTTCGCGCCCTTGAGCGGTTGCTCGGCTTGGTACTTGCGGCGCAGGCCCATCAGTGCCGGCATTTCCGATTCGGCGATGATGACTTCCTTGCGGCCCCAGTCGGCCAGGGAGATGTCGGCGACCTTGAAGTCGGAAAAACCAGCAGGCGTGTTTACAGCGCTCATTGAGAGCCTCCATTCGTAGTGTGCGAATGGGCGCCGTTGTGCGTTAAGCGTCCGCTTGCGCGGACAACGCCCCAACCGAGCCTGACAGGCCGAGCCTGCTGCAGCGCCCCTCGGTCGGGTGGCGGGATGGCCACCACTGCGGGAGACCATGTGAAACGGCAGGGATTATAGCCGCGGGCGTGTGACACACCCAAGACTTTCTGTCGATTAATCGAGACGATAGTCGATGTTCAATGGAGGGTGGCCGAGCGGTCTGCCATCATTAGCCCATGTGAGCCAGGCAGGTCAGGAGTACAGATGAACTTTCACACCCGCAAATGGGTAAAACCCGAAGACCTCAACCCCAACGGCACCCTGTTCGGCGGCAGCCTGCTGCGCTGGATCGACGAGGAGGCGGCGATCTACGCCATTGTCCAGCTGGGCAACCAGCGCGTGGTGACCAAGTACATTTCCGAGATCAACTTCGTCAGCGCCTCGCGCCAGGGCGACATCATCGAGCTGGGCATTACCGCCACCGAGTTCGGCCGCACTTCGATCACCCTCAAGTGCGAAGTGCGCAACAAGATCACTCGCAGGGCCATCCTCACAGTCGACAAGATGGTCTTCGTCAACCTCGGCGAGGACGGGCTGCCGGCGCCGCACGGGCGTACCGAGATCAAGTACATCCAGGATCAGTTCCCGGACAGCGCGGTCGAATAAGCGCTGGAGCGTTCGTGGGAGCGGCGCACCGCCGCTCCCTCGCCATTACTCGGGTTGTGTGCTGACCTTGCGCACCACCTTGCCGACCGTCAGCCCCTGCACCAGGATCGACGACAGTACCACGATGTAGGTGATCGACAGCAGCAGGTCACGTTCATCGCCCTGTGGCAGGGACAGCGCCAGGGCCACCGACACGCCACCACGCAGGCCGCCCCAGGTCAGCACGCGGATGGTGCCCTGCGGCACGGTCCGCCAGCGGCGCAGCAACACGATGGCTGGCGCCACGGTCAGCAGGCGCGAGGCCAGCACCGCCAGCGCCAGCACGCCACCGGCCGCCAGGTGCAGCCAGTTGAAGGGCAGCAGCAACAGCTCCAGGCCGATCAGGGCGAACAGCAGGGCGTTGAGCATGTCGTCGATCAGTTCCCAGAATCCGTCCATGTAGCGACGTGTCATGTCGTTCATCGCCAGGTTGCGCCCCAGGTTGCCGATAATCAGGCCGGCCACCACCATGGCGATCGGCGCCGACACATGCAGCTCGTAGCACATGGCCGAGCCACCGATCACCAGCGCCAGGGTCAGCATGACCTCGACCTGGTATTGCTCGACGCTCTTGATCATGCGGTAGGTGGCGTAGCCGATCAGCCCGCCGAACACCACTCCACCGATGGCTTCGCGGGCGAACAGCAGGGCCGTGTCAGACACGCTCGGGGTCTCGCCCAGCTGGATGATGCCCAGCAGCACGGTGAACACCACCACCGCGGTGCCGTCGTTGAACAGCGACTCACCTACGATGGTGGTCTTCAGCGGTTTCGAGGCGTTGGCGGTGCGCAGCGCGCCGAGCACGGCGATCGGGTCGGTTGGCGAGATCAGCGCGCCGAACAGCAGGCAGTAGATCAGCGGCACGTTCCAGCCGAACAGGGCGAACACCCAGTGCGCCAGGTAGCCGATCACCACGGTGGCGATCAGCACCCCGATAGTGGCCAACAGGCCGATCGGCCAGCGGTAGCTGCGCAGGTCAGCGAGGTTGACGTGCAGGGCGCCGGCGAACAGCAGGAACGACAGCATCCAGTGCATCAACAGGTCATTGAAGTCGATCTGGTTCATCAGGCCTTCGACGCGCTCTTCCAGGCCGGGGAAGCCGATCAGGCTCAGGCCCTGCAGTATCAGGGAGAACAGCAATGCGGTGACCATCACGCCGATGGCCGGCGGTAGGCCGATGAAGCGGTAGTTCACATAGGTGAGGAGGGTGGTGAGGCAGATAAACGCGGCAACTAATTCAAGCATCCCGAATCCTGTAACAGTGGCTTCCAAGTCGTTTCCCGAGTAACTCGGGCAGTTCTTGGATGATCTGGCGCGGGGCTCGGGACACACCTTATGACCGGAAATACCAAATTCGTTCCTCAGAACGGATTGCAGATTCTTTATGGGAGCAAGCGTTATAGTGCGTGCAGCCGCCTGGTCATTGCGCAAGGAGCCCCGCGTGCTGGCAACCTCCCTGGTACTGGTCGCAGCCCTGCTCCACGCGACCTGGAACACCCTCATCAAATTCAGCGGCGAACGCCTTCTGGTGATCGCCAGCATGGACCTGGTCGCACTGGTCTTCGCCATTCTGGCGGTGGCGTTCGTCGATTTTCCCCCGGCGGGCATCTGGCCCTGGCTGCTGGCATCGGCGCTGGCCGAGCAGCTCTACCGCTACCTGCTGATCAAAGCCTATCGCGTCGGTGACCTGGGGCTGGTCTATCCGTTGATGCGTGGTTTGTCGCCGTTGGTCGTGCTCGGACTGACCCTGGCTTTTGCCGGCGAGTCGCTCAGCCAGCAGCAGATCATCGGCATCCTGCTGATCCCCTGCGGCATGGCCTGCCTGTTGTGGCAGGGTGGTGGCGGTGATCGCCTGCCCTGGTCGATGCTGCCGGTGGTGGCCCTGATCGGCCTGTGCATCGGCTGCTACACCTGGTTCGACGGCCAGGCCGTGCGCCTGTGGGGCAAGCCCTGGGATTACCTGGTGTGGCTGACCCTGCTCAGCGCCTGGCCGTTCCCGTTGCTGGCAGGGGTGGCGCGGCGGGCACCGTTCGCCATGTTTTGGCGCACTCAGTGGCGTCTCGGGCTGACGGTGGGGGTGTGCGTGCTGCTGAGCTACGCCCTGGTGCTGTGGGCCATGCACCTGGGATCGGTGGCGGAGGCGGCGGCGCTGCGCGAGCTGAGCGTGATCCTCGTGGTGTTGCTGGGCATGCGTTACCTCAAAGAACCTTTTGGCGGGCCGAGACTCCTAGCTTGCGGGCTGGTCCTGGCCGGCATGCTGGTGATGAAGCTGTGAACCGATCCTCTGTGAACAAGGAGTCCTGTAGATGACCGTTGCCCTGTGGTGCATTCTCGTCGCGCTGTTCCTGCCGCCGCTGTGTGCATTGATCGCCAAGCTCAGCAGCGGGTATTTTGGCCTGCGCGCCAATCACGACCCGCGTGCGTTCCTGGACAAGCTGGAAGGGTTGCCTCGACGCGCCCATGCTGCCCAGCTGAACGGCTATGAGGCGTTTCCCGCGTTTGCCGCGGCGGTTCTTGTGGCCGATATCGTCGGCAATGCCGAGCAGGTGACCCAGGATGTGCTGGGGGTGGTGTACATCACCAGCCGGCTGCTCTACATCATCTGCTACCTGGCGGACTGGGCGGTGCTGCGTTCGCTGGTGTGGTTCGTTGGGATGGCGCTGATTGTGTCGTTCTTCGTCGTATCGATCTGAATGGATCGCGGGGCAAGCCCGCTCCCACGCAATCATCGTGGGAGCGGGCTTGCCCCGCGATAGCGTCTGTCAGGGTACTTTCGGCACTTCAGGCAAAGGCTGACCTTTGGGCCACAGCATCCAGATCTGTCCCTGCTGCTTCATGTTCCCCGCCAACTCGCCGGCCTCGTGGCCGGTGCCCCAGAACAGGTCCGCGCGCACTTCGCCGGTGATGGCGCCGCCGGTGTCCTGGGCGCCGACCGGACGCACCACCGGGCTGCCGTCCGGGCGGGTGGTGGAGAGCCACAGCAGGCTGCCCAAGGGGATTACCTTGCGGTCGATCGCGACGCTGTAGCCTGCGGTCAGCGGCACGTTGAGCGAGCCGCGCGGCCCCTCGTTGCTGTCCGGGCGGGTACTGAAGAACACGTAGCTCGGGTTGCTGGCCAGCAGCTCGGGCACGCGCTGCGGGTTGGCCTGGGCCCAGGCGTGGATGCTGCCCATGGTCACCTCCTCTTTCGGCAGCTGTCCCTGTTCCACCAGCCAGCGTCCGATCGGGCGGTACGGGTGGCCGTTCTGGTCGGCGTAGCCCAGGCGCAACTGGCGGCCGTTCTCCAGCTGGATACGGCCCGAGCCTTGAATCTGCAGGAATTGCAGGTCCATCGGGTCGGTCAGCCAGGCCAGCACCGGCGCCTTGGCGCCGTCGCGGTTGATCACCTCGGCGGTGTCGTAGGGTTTGAGCACCCGTCCGTCAAGGCGCCCGCGCAGGCGTTTGCCCTTGAGCTCGGGGTACACGCTGGCCAGGTCGACCACGATCATGTCCTCGGGCACCCCATACACCGGTACATGCGCGCTGTCGGTGCGGGCCAGGCTGCCGGGGTAGACCGGCTCGTAGTAGCCGGTGATCAGGCCGTTGGCGCTGTTCTGCGCCGAACGCAGGGCATAGACCTGCAGATTCTGTTCGAGGAAGGTGCGCACCTGGGCGGCATTCGCCGTTGCCGAGCCGGCTGCTTCGCAGGTGGCGGCCCACACCGGGTCGCGCCTTAGCTTCTCGCAGCCATTGCGCCAGGCGTAGAAGCCGGCCAACAGGTCGTCGTCGCTGACCTGGGGCAGATCCTTGAAAGTAGCTGGTACGTAGGTGGCGATGGCGTGGGGTTCGGGCTTGGCGCTTTCACCGCCGTTGCAGCCGGCCAGGAGCGCCAGGGCGGGCAGTGCCCAAGCGAAATGGCGCAATGCAGATTTCATGTTGTCGATCCTGTGTGGGGAAAAGCATGAAGATTCACCCCTGTTTTCTGTGTGGCTATTGGTCTTTGCCCCCGGGGCGGCGATACTGGCCGCCCGTTTTCCTGGCCGAAGAGACCGTGATGTTCAAGCGATTGACCGTAGTACTGCTCGCCGCCCTTGCCCTGAGCGCCTGTGACGGCGTCGACCCCAACTCGCCGTTGGGCCAGCGCAAGGCGATCTTCAAGCAGATGCTCAAGACCAGCGAAGACATGGGCGGCATGCTGCGCGGGCGCTTGCCCTTCGACGGCGTGAAGTTCGCCGATGGCGCGGCGAAGCTGGACAGCCTGGCCCATGCACCGTGGCAGCACTTCCCACAGGCGCGCGACGCGGGTGATAGCAGCGCGCGGGCCGCGGTCTGGGAGCGCCAGGCGCGATTTCAGGACCTGGCCCGGCAACTGGAGGGCGTCACTGGCGAGCTGGTCGCGGTGACCCGTACCCAGCCACTGGACGCAGCCCAGGTGAAGGCGCCGATGGACAAGGTCGAGGCGGCGTGCAAGGCCTGTCATAGCGAGTTTCGCAATCACTGAGCCAAGGGGCTCTTGTGGGAAGCTATCCGGTTAGCGTTCGAGCTCGTCCACGGCCTCCTGCAGCTCCTTCTTCGCCTCGGCCAGTTTGTCCTTGCGCTTGTTGATCTTCTCCGCGTCGCCCTTCTTCATGGCCTTGTCCAGGTCCTTGGTGCGCTGGTTCACTTCGTGGCGGGCGTCGAGCACCTTCTGCTCGCGTTCCTTGCGCAGACCGGCATCGGTACAGTGCTCGGTGACTTCGTCCAAGGCCTTTGCCAGGCCTGCTTGCTGGTCGCTGTTGCCATGGGCGCGGGCTTGTTCGATCTGTTCGCTGATGGCCTGGCGCTTGGCTGCGCAGCCGGTCAGGCCCGGCTGCTCTTGGGCAGCCAGCAGCGGGCTGGCGGCGAAGCCGAGCAGGGTGGACAGGGCGAGGGACGAAAGCAGTTTCATCGGGGGCTCCATATCGGGCAGGGCAGCGGAAAGCGAAATGCTGCCCTGATCCGCGCAAATTAGAAACCCTCGATTGCATGGTTGCGCAGGTTTCCGACAAGTCCCTGGACCTGCTCGTGGGCGAAAAAAGCCTGCAGTTGCTCGGCACGACCGGGCCCGACGCCAGGTTCGGCAAGCCATTGCTCGATGTTTCTGGAGGCCAGTGTGGGCCAGTCGGGGCCCAGTTGCAGGCTGGACGGCGCGGGTATGCCGAGGCCCCGCAGCCAACGCTGGAAGGGCTGTTGGCGGGCCTGAGCGAAAGCCGCATGCAATTGCCTGGCTCGTGCCTCGGCGATCCCGGGTACCTCGAGCAGCTGCTTCTGATCGAGGCTCAGCCAATCGGTCAACTGCACGATGTGGCCACTTTCGACAAGGCGTTTCCAGGTTTCGGCCCCCATGCCTGGCAGGTCGAGGCCCTGCTTGCCGCTCAACCAGGCAAGGCGGGCGATGAACTGCTGCTGGCATCCCTCGACTGCCTGCCAGCAGCTGAAGGCGTGGTAGGTCGCCGGATCCGGAGCCTGCACGATGGGGCGTCGAGCGGCACGATGCACTACGCTATGCAAGCGTGGGATAGTCATGCCGGCCAGGCTGACCGCTATCTGGTCACCCGGGCGGATATCCAGCTCCTTCCAGCGCGCCAGCGATCCGAGGCTGAGCTGGTTTATCCGGCGGTCGTCCAGGGTCACTGGCTGCAATACCAGCAAGGGCGTGATGCGCCCGGTCCGGCCGATTCGAAACTGCACATCCCTGACCTGCGCCAGCGCCTGGGTGAAGGGGTATTTCCAGGCAGCGATCCAATAGGGCGCCTGGGCGCGCCAGCGCTGCGCCGCCGGGCGACTGTCCTGGCGCAGGATCACGCCGTCGGTGGCGAAGGGCAGGGGCGAGTGGTACCAGTGCTGGCGCCAGCGCGCGGCTTCGGCAAAGCCATCGATGGCCACGCTCAGCCGCTGGCTGTCGGTGAAGCCCAGTGTTGCCAGGCGTGCTAGGCGCTCGGCCTGGTTATCCGGGCCGTGTGGCCAGTCCCAGACGAACAGTCCGATGCTTGCGCCCTGCTCTTCGCTCATCCGCGTGCGTGCCAGCATCCCGGCGACGGTGTCGCGGGCATTGGCGCTGCCTGCCTCGGCCTGCACATGGTTGTTCAGGCGCCAGTACAGCTCGCCTTGGAACACCGCGTCCAGCGGTTGGGAAAGTTGCTGCACGATGCCGCTCAGCAAGGGGATGTGCCGGCTCCAATCGTGCCCCAGTATTCCATCGCCACGGCTGAGCAGGCCTGTCAGCTGGCCCTGGCGGTAGATCAGCGAGACCGCGACGCCATCGACCTTCGGCTGCATCCAGACATTGCGTTTGCCCTGCAGCCATCGGGCTACGGCCTGCTCGTCGGCGAGCTTGCCGACGCCGGTGTGAGGTATCGGGTGGGGGGCTGTGCCGCGTGCGCTGGCCAGCGGGGAATCGCTGTGGGAGAGGCCAAAGCAGGCTTGAAGCTCCAGCAGGTGCTGGCGGCTTTGATCGTAGAGCTCATCGGCCACCAGGGCGACGCCTTGGCGGTGATACTGCTCGTCCCAGTGGGCGAGGGTGGCACGCAGCTGGGCGACCTCGGCCTCGGCCTGCGCCGTGTCCCAGGCCGGGCAGGTGCTTGCCTGGGCGACGGGGTGGTGCAACAGCAGTGCAATGAAGATCAGCAGCAATGGCATGGCCGGCATCCTTGCAAGGCGGGAAAGTGTCCTTAGCCTAGGCGGGTGACGGTGTGGGCAGCGGCGGGGATTTGTCAGCCGATATGTCACGAAAAAGCCCCTGTCGATCACTCGGCAGGGGCTTTCCGTTACTGCTGTAGGAGGTTTACAGGCCAGCTGCGTCGCGCAGGGCGGCGGCGCGGTCGGTGCGCTCCCAGGTGAAGGTGGTGAAGGTGTCGTCGCCGACGGTCTTCTGCTGCGGAGTACGGCCGAAGTGGCCGTAGGCCGCGGTCTCCTGGTACATCGGGTGCAGCAGGTCGAGCATGGTGGTGATGGCGTAAGGACGCAGGTCGAAGCACTCGCGCACCAGTTGGATGATCTTGTCGTCGGAAACCTTGCCGGTGCCGAAGGTGTTGATCGAGATGGAGGTCGGCTGGGCCACGCCGATGGCGTAGGACACCTGGATCTCGCAGCGCTCGGCCAGACCGGCGGCGACGATGTTCTTGGCCACGTAGCGGCCGGCATAGGCTGCAGAGCGGTCGACCTTGGACGGGTCCTTGCCGGAGAACGCGCCGCCACCGTGGCGGGCCATGCCGCCGTAGGAGTCTACGATGATCTTGCGGCCGGTCAGGCCGCAGTCGCCCACCGGGCCACCGATGATGAAGTTGCCGGTCGGGTTGATGTGGTACTGCGTGCCCTTGTGCAGCAGCTCGGCCGGCAGGGTGTGCTTGACGATCAACTCCATCACCGCTTCCTGCAGGTCTTTCTGTGACACCTCAGGGTTGTGCTGGGTCGACAGGACGACGGCATCGATGCCCACTACCTTGCCGTTTTCGTAACGGCAGGTGACCTGCGACTTGGCATCCGGGCGCAGCCAAGGCAGCAGGCCGGACTTGCGCGCTTCAGCCTGGCGCTCGACCAGGCGGTGCGAGAAGCAGATCGGCGCAGGCATCAGCACTTCGGTCTCGTTGCTGGCGTAGCCGAACATCAGGCCCTGGTCGCCGGCGCCCTGGTCTTCCGGCTTGGAGCGGTCGACGCCCTGGGCGATATCCACCGACTGTTTGCCGATGATGTTCATCACGGCGCAGGTGGCGCCGTCGAAGCCGACGTCGGAGCTGTTGTAGCCGATGTCGATGATGACCTTGCGCACCAGGTCTTCCAGGTCGACCCAGGCCGAGGTGGTGACTTCACCGGCGATGATCGCGACACCGGTCTTGACCAGGGTCTCGCAGGCCACGCGGGCGTATTTGTCCTGGGCGATGATGGCGTCCAGCACCGCGTCGGAGATCTGGTCGGCAATCTTGTCCGGATGCCCTTCGGACACGGACTCGGAGGTGAAAAGGGAGTATTCGCTCATCTCGATGGGTTCCTGAAATTTACCGATGTTGAATGTCGCCAGTGGCCCGCTGGAAATGCCGGACCTGGATCTGGAAACCGTTACGCAAGCCCACGTAGAGGCTGTCCCCTGGGGCCAGCCCTGCCGCGTTGGCCCAACGGGCCAGGTCGTCCTGCTCGAAGCCAAGCCACAGGTCGCCGCAGGCTTCGCGGGCCCACCCCTGGTCATGGCTGCACAGCTCGGTGACCAGCAGGCTTCCGCCCGCTTTCACCCGTCTGGCCAGCAGGCGCAGGGCCTGGGCCGGGTCGCTGAAATGGTGCAGGACCATGTTCAGCACAACGCAGTCAGCTTCCACATCCGTTGCACCCAGTGCATCGGCCAACTGCAGGTTGACGTTGTTCAGTGCGTGGCGCTCGCATACCTGGCGGGCCAGCTCTAGCATGGTCGGGCTGTTGTCCATGGCCGTGACCTGCTCGAAGCGCCTGGCCAGGTCGGGTAGGAAACCGCCGTCGCCGGGGCCGACCTCAAGGGCGCTGGCGCCATCCTCGAAGCTCAGCTTGTCGAGCAGTGCCAGCAGGCTCTCGCGGTATTGCGGCAGGCCGGCGATGAGGTCTTGCTGGGCGCGGAATTTCTCTTCCACGCGCAGGAAAAAATCCTGGCTGGTGGCGGCGCGACGCTGCTGTACCTGGGCGATGCGGGCCTGCACTGCTTGAGGCAGGGCGAAATTGTCGACTTCATCGAGCAGCGCCGCATGCAGGCGGCCGCCCAGCCGCTGGCTATCGGGCAGGGCACGGCGGTAGAAGATCGCGTTACCCTCGCGACGGGTCGCCACCAGCTCGGCCTGGGCCAGCACCTTCAGGTGATGGCTCATGCCCGACTGGCCGATGTCGAAGATCTGTGCCAATTCCAGCACGCCGAACGAGTCGTTGGCCAATGCGCGCAGTACGTTCAGGCGCAGAGGGTCGCCGCCGGCCTTGCACAGGGCGGCCAGTTCGTCGCTGCGTTGTGGGGTGACGGGCGCATTGAAGTTCATGGGGCGGGAGTCTAGACAGGGGATGCTGTCGTCGCAATAGCAATATCAAAAAGTTTTGATATTGCCTGATCAGTGGCTTCCAGGGATGCCTCGTGGGAGTGGTGTGCCCCGCGATGGCGTCAGATCAGACGGGGGGATGGGCCAGGGCTGACGCCATCGCGGGGCAGGCTCGCTCCCACAACCCCGCTTTTCTGCTCTTTTGCCAATCAATCACAGGAAAAAAGCCCGACTGCGACCATACGTCATTGCCCCCGGCCCCCCCTGTGGGCGAAAATGGTCGCCTTTTTCGCTTCACCACTTATTTCAAGCCCCAGGAGACTCAGCGATGCCCAGCCGTCGTGAACGTGCCAACGCCATTCGTGCCCTCAGCATGGATGCCGTGCAAAAGGCCAACAGCGGCCACCCAGGTGCCCCCATGGGTATGGCGGATATCGCCGAAGTGCTTTGGCGCGATTACCTGAAGCACAACCCGAGCAACCCAAGCTTCGCCGACCGTGACCGCTTCGTGCTGTCCAACGGCCACGGCTCGATGCTGATCTACTCGCTGCTGCACCTGACCGGCTACGACGTCAACATCGACGACCTCAAGGCCTTCCGCCAGCTGCACAGCCGCACCCCGGGTCACCCGGAGTATGGCTACACCCCGGGCGTCGAGACCACCACCGGCCCGCTGGGCCAGGGCATCGCCAACGCCGTGGGCTTCGCCCTGGCGGAAAAAGTGCTGGCCGCCCAATTCAACCGTGAAGGCCACGACATCGTCGACCACAACACCTACGTGTTCCTCGGCGACGGCTGCATGATGGAAGGCATCTCCCATGAAGTCGCCTCGCTGGCCGGCACCCTGGGTCTGAACAAGCTGATCGCCTTCTACGACGACAACGGCATCTCCATCGACGGTGAAGTCCACGGCTGGTTCACCGACAACACCCCGGCGCGCTTCGAGGCCTACAACTGGCTTGTGATCCGCAACGTCAACGGCCACGACGCCGACGAGATCAAGACCGCCATCGAGACCGCGCGTAAGAGCGATCGTCCGACCCTGATCTGCTGCAAGACCATCATCGGCTTCGGCTCGCCGAACAAGCAGGGCAAGGAAGACTGCCACGGCGCACCGCTGGGCAACGACGAAATCGCCCTGGCGCGCAAGGAGCTGAACTGGAACCACGGCCCATTTGAAATCCCTGCCGACATCTACGCCGAATGGGATGCCAAGGAAGCCGGCGCCAAGGTCGAGGCCGAGTGGAACCAGCGTTTCGACGCCTACGCCAAGGCCTACCCTGAGCTGGCCGCCGAGTTCAAGCGCCGCGCCGCAGGCGACCTGCCAGCCGACTTCTCCGAGAAGGCCCAGGCCTACATCAACGAAGTTGCCGCCAAGGGCGAGACCATCGCCAGTCGCAAGGCCAGCCAGAACACCCTGAACGCCTTTGGCCCGCTGCTGCCCGAGTTCCTCGGTGGCTCCGCCGACCTGGCCGGCTCCAACCTGACCCTGTGGAAAGGCTGCAAGGGCGTCGAAGCCAACGATGCCAGCGGCAACTACGTGTTCTACGGCGTGCGCGAGTTCGGCATGACCGCCATCATGAACGGCGTCGCCCTGCACGGCGGCCTGGTGCCCTACGGCGCCACCTTCCTGATGTTCATGGAATACGCCCGCAACGCCGTGCGCATGTCGGCACTGATGAAGCAGCGTGTGATCCACGTCTACACCCACGACTCCATCGGCCTGGGTGAGGACGGCCCGACCCACCAGCCTATCGAACAGCTGACCAGCCTGCGCAGCACGCCGAACCTGGACACTTGGCGCCCGGCCGACGCGGTGGAATCCGCCGTGTCCTGGAAGCATGCCCTGGAGCGCAAGGACGGCCCGTCGGCGCTGATCTTCTCGCGCCAGAACCTGCAGCATCAGACCCGCGACGCCCAGCAGATCGCCGATATCGCCCGTGGCGGTTACGTGCTCAAGGACTGCGCCGGCGAGCCTGAGCTGATCCTGATCGCCACCGGCTCCGAAGTGGGCCTGGCCGTTCAAGCCTTTGACAAGTTGACCGCTGAAGGCCGCAAGGTCCGTGTCGTGTCGATGCCGAGCACCAGCGTGTTCGACGCCCAGGATGCCGCGTACAAGCAGTCGGTACTGCCGCTGGAAGTTGGCGCGCGTATCGCCATCGAAGCCGCTCACGCTGACTTCTGGTACAAGTACGTCGGCCTCGAAGGCCGCGTGATCGGCATGACCACCTACGGCGAGTCGGCCCCGGCCAGCGCGCTGTTCGAGGAATTCGGCTTCACCCTGGACAACATCCTGGGCACCGCCGAAGAGCTGCTGGAAGACTGATTCAGACTGTGCGAGGCGAGGGCGTTGCCCTCGTTTCGCGACACAAGGCCGCTCCTACAAGGTATGGCGTACACCGTACCCTGTGGGAGCGGCCTTGCGTCGCGATGGGCCGCAACGTGGCCCCCAAAGCCATCATGCGTTAGCGAGCCATCGAATGCCCCACCCGCGTCCCTACAAAGTTGCACTCAACGGTTACGGCCGCATCGGCCGCTGTGTCCTGCGCGCACTGTTCGAGCGGGGGGCGAAGGCCGGTTTCGAGATCGTCGCGCTGAACGACCTGGCCGACCAGGCCAGTCTGGAATACCTGACGCGCTTCGACTCCACCCACGGGCGTTTCCCCGGCGAGGTGAAGGTTGACGGCGACTGTCTGCATATCAACGGCGACTGCGTGAAAGTGCTGCGCAGCGCTACCCCGGAAGGCATCGACTGGGCCGCCCTGGACATTGACTTGGTGCTGGAATGCTCCGGCGCCTACCACACCCGTGCCGACGGCCAGCGCTTCCTCGATGCCGGCGCGCCACGGGTGCTGTTTTCCCAGCCCATGGCCAGCGAGGCGGACATCGACGCCACGGTGGTCTATGGGGTCAACCAGGATTGCCTGACCGGTAGCGAACTGCTGGTGTCCAACGCCTCCTGCACCACCAACTGCGGCGTGCCGCTGCTGCGCGTGCTGGACCAAGCCTTTGGCATCGAATACGTGCAGATCACCACCATCCACTCGGCGATGAACGATCAGCCGGTGATCGACGCCTACCACCACGAAGACCTGCGTCGCACCCGTTCGGCATTCCAGTCGGTGATTCCGGTGTCCACCGGCCTGGCCCGGGGTATCGAACGCCTGCTGCCGGAACTTGCCGGGCGAATCCAGGCCAAAGCGGTACGCGTGCCGACCGTCAACGTCTCGTGCCTGGACATCACCCTGCAGACTTCCCGCGATACCAGCGCCGAGGAAGTCAACCGGGTGCTGCGCGAGGCTGCCCTGGATGGCCCGCTGAAAGGCTTGCTGGCCTACACCGAGCTGCCCCACGCCAGCTGTGATTTCAACCATGACCCGCATTCGGCCATCGTCGATGCCAGCCAGACCCGCGTCTCAGGCCCTCGCCTGGTGAACCTGCTGGCCTGGTTCGACAACGAATGGGGGTTTGCCAACCGTATGCTCGACGTCGCCGAACACTATCTGCACGTCGTACACCCAACCCGCAGCAAACAGCCCTGAAGGACTGCATTCATGACCGTGTTGAAGATGACCGACCTCGACCTGCAAGGTAAGCGCGTACTGATTCGCGAAGACCTCAACGTCCCTGTGAAGGACGGTGTGGTAGCCAGCGACGCGCGTATCCTGGCAGCGCTGCCGACCATCAAGCTGGCCCTGGAGAAGGGCGCGGCGGTGATGGTCTGCTCGCACCTGGGCCGCCCGACCGAAGGTGAGTTCTCCGCCGAGAACAGCCTCAAGCCGGTTGCCGATTACCTGAGCAAGGCCCTGGGCCGCGACGTGCCGCTGGTCGCCGATTACCTCGACGGCGTTCAGGTGCAGGCCGGTGACCTGGTGCTGTTCGAAAACGTGCGCTTCAACAAGGGCGAGAAGAAGAACGCCGACGAGCTGGCGCAGAAATACGCCGCCCTGTGCGACGTGTTCGTGATGGACGCCTTCGGTACCGCCCACCGCGCCGAGGGTTCCACCCATGGCGTCGCCAAGTTCGCCAAGGTCGCCGCCGCAGGCCCCCTGCTGGCCGCCGAGCTGGATGCCCTGGGCAAGGCCCTGAAAGCTCCGGCCAAGCCGATGGCTGCCATCGTCGCCGGTTCCAAGGTGTCGACCAAGCTGGACGTGCTGAACAGCCTGAGCGCGGTCTGCGACCAGCTGATCGTCGGTGGCGGCATTGCCAACACCTTCCTTGCCGCCGCCGGTCACCCGGTCGGCAAGTCGCTGTACGAGCCTGACCTGGTCGAGACCGCCAAGGCCATCGCCGCCAAGGTCAGCGTACCGCTGCCAGTGGACGTGGTGGTCGCCAAGGAATTCGCCGAGAGCGCCGAAGCCACCGTCAAGGCGATCGCCGATGTGGCTGCCGACGACATGATCCTGGACATCGGTCCGAAGACCGCCGAGCAGTTCGCCGAATTGCTCAAGACCTCGAAGACTATCCTTTGGAACGGTCCGGTCGGTGTGTTCGAGTTCGACCAGTTCGGCAACGGCACCCAGGTCCTGGCCAAGGCCATCGCCGACAGCGCCGCGTTCTCCATCGCCGGTGGCGGTGACACCCTGGCGGCCATCGACAAGTATGGCGTGGGTGCCGATATCTCCTACATTTCCACCGGTGGCGGCGCGTTCCTCGAGTTCGTCGAGGGCAAGGTCCTGCCTGCCGTGGCAATCCTGGAAGAGCGGGCCAAGGCCTGAGCGTGAAGGCGCCTGGCAAAGGGAGCGACCTGATGGTCAAGCAATTGCCTGTGATGATCGTGGCCTTGTTGCTGGGCGCCTGTTCCAGCAACAAGGGCAGCGAGGCCGAACCGGCGCAGCCGCCCAAGGGTGGTTGCTACCAGTCCCAGTGGCAGGCGGAGACGGCACCGGTGATCAACAAGCGCTTGGGTCCGGACGGCCTGGAAAAGTACGACGACGAACACCAGCGCAGGGCCCCGGGCTGCCCTTGATCGGGTGGTTGGCAACCTGGCAAGGGTTTCGTGGTCTTGAATACCGGGGCTGCGGCGCAGCCCCCAGCGGAGTAGTTTGATGAAAGTGCTTCTGGCCGCACTGGCCTTGGCGATCCTGGCAGGCTGCTCGCTGCTGCAGCCGGCCCAAACGGCCCCGGCGGACAACTGGACCCGCTGGGTCTGCGACAGCCAGGCCGAAGTGCTGTGGCGCTTCGCCGACGCGCAGCAGGACACAGTCGATGTCCGTCTCGGCGGCGGCGACCAAGTCCATCGGCTCAAGGCCGAGCCGGGTGCCTCCGGCGCGCTGTACAGCGATGGCATGCTGGCCTTCCACACCAAAGGTGACGAAGGCCTGGTGTATTGGGTGGCGACCAACGATCTGATTGGGCGGGGCTGCAAGGCACCGTGACTGGCCGGGCCGTGTAGATGGCCCACACTACTTGAACAGCAACCGCCCCTGCGGCAGGCTTGCATGAAACAAACGACGCTTGTCGGGAGAGAGATACACAATGGCACTCATTAGCATGCGCCAGATGCTGGACCACGCCGCCGAGTTCGGCTACGGCGTTCCGGCTTTCAACGTCAACAACCTCGAGCAGATGCGCGCCATCATGGAAGCCGCAGACGCCACCGACTCTCCGGTCATCGTCCAGGCCTCGGCCGGCGCCCGCAAGTACGCTGGTGCCCCGTTCCTGCGTCACCTGATCCTGGCCGCCATCGAAGAGTTCCCGCACATCCCGGTGTGCATGCACCAGGATCACGGCACCAGCCCAGACGTGTGCCAGCGCTCGATCCAGCTGGGCTTCAGCTCGGTGATGATGGACGGCTCGCTGAAGGAAGACGGCAAGACCCCGTCCGACTACGACTACAACGTCCGCGTCACCCAGCAGACCGTGGCGTTCGCCCACGCCTGCGGTGTGTCGGTGGAAGGTGAGCTGGGCTGCCTGGGCAGCCTGGAAACCGGTCAGGCCGGCGAGGAAGACGGCGTCGGCGCAGAAGGCATTCTGGACCACAGCCAGATGCTGACCGACCCGGAAGAGGCCGCCGACTTCGTCAAGAAGACCCAGGTCGATGCCCTGGCCATCGCCATCGGTACCAGCCACGGCGCCTACAAGTTCACCAAGCCACCCACCGGTGACATCCTGGCGATCGACCGCATCAAGGAAATCCACAAGCGCATCCCCAACACCCACTTGGTGATGCACGGTTCCTCGTCGGTACCGCAGGAATGGCTGAAGATCATCAACGAGTTCGGTGGTGATATCAAAGAGACCTACGGCGTACCGGTCGAGGAAATCGTCGAAGGCATCAAGTACGGCGTGCGCAAGGTCAACATCGATACCGACCTGCGTCTGGCGTCCACCGGTGCCATCCGTCGCTACATGGCTGCGCACCCAAGCGAGTTCGACCCACGCAAGTTCTTCGCCGAGACCGTGAAGGCCATGCGTGACGTGTGCATCGCCCGCTACGAAGCCTTCGGCACCGCCGGCAATGCTTCGAAGATCAAGCCGATCACCCTCGAAGGCATGTTCCAGCGTTATGCCAAAGGTGAACTGGCGGCCAAGATCAACTGATCCGGCACCGTTCAACGAAGGAGCCCGCAGCGATGCGGGCTTTTTTGTGCCCGTATGTCGACTGCCCACCGCTTATACCGTTAGTCGGCTAACATCGGTTCAGATGGCTTACGGCCATCTGCCTGCATTGCGTCTTCGGGGGCCGAGTCTAGAGTAATAATCGGATCCAATCACAAGTCGCAGTTGGACTTACCAAGAGAAGCAGCATGGATGGCGCTTATTCACAATCACCGGAAAGCAGCTCGGTGCTGCTGGTCGTAGACGACTACCCGGAAAACCTCATCAGCATGCGGGCCTTGCTGTCCCGCCAGGATTGGCAGGTACTGACCGCCAGTTCAGGGATGGAAGCCCTGAGCACCCTGCTCGAACACGAAGTCGACCTGGTCCTGCTCGACGTGCAGATGCCCGAAATGGACGGCTTCGAGGTGGCCCGCCTGATGCGCGGCAGCCAACGCACGCGGCTAACCCCGATCATCTTCCTCACCGCCAATGAACAGTCCGAGGCGGCGGTGCTCAAAGGCTATGCCAGCGGTGCTGTGGACTACCTGTTCAAACCCTTCGACCCGCAGATTCTCAAGCCCAAGGTCCAGGCCCAGCTGGAGCAGCAGCGCAACCGGCGCGTGCTGCAACGCCTGACCCGCGAACTGGAATCGGCGCGGGCCTTCAATGCCTCGATCCTGGAGAACGCCGCCGAGGGCATTCTGGTGGTGGACGAGTCGGGCTGCATCGGCTTCGCCAACCCGGCCGTCTCGCGCCTGCTCGATACCCCGGTGGACAAGTTGCAGGGCGCGCACATGCTGGACCTGATCCAGCTGCCCTGCGCCAACCTGTGGCACGAGTCGGACTTCTACCAGGCCTACCTGGGCCGGCAGATCTTCCGCGTGCACGACGCCCAGCTGCGTACACTCGCAGGCCAGTTGGTGCCGGTGGCGCTGTCCTGCGCGCCGCTGCCCGCCGAACAGAAGGCCATGGTGGTGACGGTGCTGGACATGTCCGTGGTGCGCAACCTGCACCAGCAGCTCGAATACCAGGCGGTCACCGACCCGCTGACCGGGCTGCTCAACCGCCGCGGGTTCTACCAGGCCGCCGAGAGCGCGCTGCTGCGCAACGAGCGCTCGGACAAGGCCAAGGCCTTGATGTACATGGACCTGGATGGCTTCAAGCGGATCAACGACCTGCTCGGCCATGAGGCCGGCGACAAGGTCCTGCGCTGGGTGGCCGATCAGCTCAAGGAGTGCCTGGGCAGCGAAGCGCTGTTGGCCAGGATGGGCGGTGACGAGTTCACCGCGTTGTTCGACGGACTGCCATACCCCGAGCAGGCCGGACGCTATGCCGAGAAGCTGCTGGAGCGGATGTCGAGCTTCCAGCAGGTGGATGGCCTGGAGGTCAACCTGGGGGTGAGCATCGGCATCGCCACCTACCCGGACTGCGGCGCCAACGTGGAAGGCCTGCTGCGGGCGGCCGATGCCGCAATGTATGCGGCCAAGCAGGCCGGGCGCCAGCAGTACCGTTTCTACGACCAGGAACTCAATGGTCGCGCCCGTTCACGACTGATGCTTGAGGGCAGCGTGCGCACGGCCATCGAGCAGAACGACTTCAGCCTGGTCTACCAGCCCCAGGTGGCGTTCGCCGACGGTCGGCTGCGCGGCTTCGAGGCGCTGTTGCGTTGGAAGCACCCGAGTGTCGGTGATGTGCCCCCCGGGCTGTTCATTCCCTTGTTGGAAGAGGCGCGGCTGATCAACCGCCTGGCCAGCTGGATCTATCGCAAGGGCGCCGCGCAGCGCAATGCCTGGAGCGAGCGCTTCGGTTCGCAGCTGGTGCTGGGCATCAGCCTGAGCCGCGCCCAGTTCACCATGCCTGGATTGGTCGATGAACTGGCCCAGGTGATCGACAAGCACCAACTGCAGCCCGATCAGCTGGAGGTGGAGGTGGCCGAGACGTCGCTGATGTACAACATCGACGCGGCGGTGAAGCAGGTGCACCGCCTGCGCGAGCTGGGTATTCGCGTGGCACTGGACGACTTCGGTGCCGGCGATTGCTCGTTGCGCATGCTGCGCGACCTGCCCATCGACACCCTCAAACTTGACCGCCACCTGGTTGCGCGGCTGCCGGACTCGGCGGCGGACATCGCGCTGGTGCGCAGCGTCATTGGCCTGTGCGCGGCCTACGACATCACGGTGATCGCCGAGGGCGTGGAGACCCAGACCCAGGCCGAATGGCTCAAGGATGCCGGCTGCGCCTACGTGCAGGGGTTCCTGGTCGCCCGTCCGCTGACCGCCAGCGATGCCGGCAACTTCCCGGTGGTTTTCCCATGGGCGTCGTGATTGGCTAAACTCGCGTCTTCCCGTTCCGAACGCCTGCCATGACCGCCTTACGCTACCTGCAAGCCTACCCGCCGCACCTGCAGGAACAGGTGCGCCAGATGATCGCCAGCGATCGCCTGGGCGACTACCTGCGCCAGCGCTACCCCGAGCGCCATGACGTGCAGAGTGACAAGGCACTGTACGGCTATGCCCAGGAAATCAAGCAGCAGTACCTGCGCAGTGCGCCGCCGCTGGACAAGGTGCTGTTCGACAACCGCCTGGACCTCACCCACCGGGCGCTGGGCCTGAACACGGCGGTGTCGAGGGTGCAGGGCGGCAAGCTCAAGGCGAAGAAGGAAATCCGCGTCGCCTCGCTGTTTCGCGAGGCGGCGCCGCAGTTTTTGCGTATGATCGTGGTGCATGAGCTGGCGCACCTGAGGGAACGCGACCACAACAAGGCCTTCTACCAGCTCTGCCAGCACATGGAGCCGGACTACCATCAACTGGAATTCGACCTGCGCGTCTACCTGACCTATCGGGAGCTGCCGGGCAACACCTGAGGGACAAGCACCCCATGACCACGGAAGTGAGCAAGACCCGCAGCAGCTTCTACCGCCGCCTCTACGTGGCCTGGCTGATCGACAGCCAGACCGCCACCAGCGTGCCGGCGCTGATGGAGGCCACCGGCATGCCGCGGCGTACCGCCCAGGACACCATCGCCGCCCTGGCCGACCTGGATATCGTCTGCGAGTTCGAGCAGCAGGCCGGCGCGCGCAACCATGCCGGGCATTACCGCATCCGCGACTGGGGGGCGATCGACAAGCAGTGGATCATCCAGCACCTGCGCCAGCTGCGCGAAGTGTTGGGTTATCCCTGAAAGGGCTCCCCGTGGGAGCGGGCTTGTCCCGCGATGGTGCGCGCAGAGCTCCCGGCAATCTCAGCCTTTACGCATGCCGATGTGCGGAATATCGTCCTCGAGGTATTCTTCGCCGACCGCTTCGAAACCATGGCGAGCGTAGAACCCCTGCAAATGCGCCTGGGCCGACAGATAGATCGATACGCCAGGCCAGCAATGGCCGGCAGCTTCCAGTCCCTTCAGCAGTAGTGGGTGGCCCAGCTTCATATCGCGCGCCTCGGGGGACGTCACCACCCGGCCAATGACGACTTCGCCGTCCTGCGATTGCGGATCGAGCAAGCGCAGGTACGCCACCAGCCGCTCACCGTCCCAGCCCATCAGGTGCAATGTGTCGCCACACAGGTCGAGCCCGTCGACTTCCTGGTAGGCACAACGCTGCTCGACCACGAACACTTCGGTGCGCAGTTGCAGGATGGCGTAGAGTTGTTCCTTGGCAAGGTCGCCATGGTGCTTGCAGATCCACTCGATGGACATGGATGGGTACTCCTTCGGTTGACCGTCGATCATCGCAAATCCTGCTGGGTTCGACGAGATCGAATGACGGTACCTGGCACTCGGCCAAAATAGAGGCTAAATGACACTATCGCCCGCTGTCGCCAGGATGCGGCTTGTGTAATCTGGACCTCTGTTGCTAGTAGAGACCGCCGTCACCAGCGTGAGCCCCCAACTGCGAAAGGAATTGAGCATGCGGCCACTGCTTTGCGTTCTTGGTTTACTCGGGCTGTTGTGCGCGGGGCCTGCCCTGGCCCAAGGCAAGCTGCGGCTGGTGGCCGACAGCTGGCCGCCGTTTACCGACACCAGCATGCCCGGTGGCGGCCTGGCCACCAGCATCGTCACCACGGCGCTGACCCGCGCCGGCTACGCCATCGAGTTCGAGGAGGTGCCTTGGGCCAGGGCGCTGATGGGCGTGGGCGAGGGGCGCTACGATGTGCTGATCAACGCTTGGTATAACGACGAGCGAACCCTGATCGGCCAGTTCTCGGGCGCCTACCTGGTCAACCGCATCCGCCTGCTCAAGCGTGAGGGCGAAGCGTTCTCCTATGCACGCCAGTCTGACCTTTATCCCTACACCATCGCCGTGGTGCGCGATTACGCCTACTCCCCAGAATTCGACAGCGACGAGCGCCTGAACAAGGTGCCGGTGCGCAGCTTCTCGTCCGCGGTGCGCATGCTGGCGGCCGGCCGGGTCAACCTGGCAGTGGAGGACGAGTACGTCGCGCGTTACAACCTGCAGCGCGAGCCGCAGCCGGTGCGGGAGGGGGTGGCGTTCGTCGACCCGCCGCTGAGCGAGAACAGTCTGCACATCCTGGTCAGCCTCAAGCACCCGGAGCATCAGAAGATTGTCGCCCGCTTCGAGAAGGCGATCGCCACGATGAAGGCCGACGGCAGCTACGACCGGCTGCTGCGCCAGCATGGGTTCTGATCGCGGGGCGATCAGGCGGGTTCGCCTTCCTTGATCAAATGCCCTGCGAGTGTCCGTAACGGTCCCAGTTGTCGGCAGATCAGCGCCAGTTGCGTCTGTACCAGCCGCTGATGCTCGTCCAGCTCCTCCGGCATCTGCTCCAGCGCGTTGGCCAGGGCTTCCTCGGCGTCGCTGTGGATTGCCACCGGCAACCGCACCGCCAAGCCATTGGCGATTTCGTCGAGGCTGCTGGCCAGGCTCCGCCCGGCGCCATCGATCAACTGCTCGTGGACCTCGGCCGGCAGCACCGTGTCGCGGTGCGCGCCCAGCCCCGAGAGGTAGCTGAGCAAGGTGTGTGACAGCACCAGGAAGCGGAAGCCGACATCGGCTTCCTTACGGAAGTGCCCCGGCTCCATCAGCATGTTGGCCAAGGTGGTGGACAATGCCGCGTCGGCGTTGTGCGCGTTGCGCCGGGCCAGGCGGTAGGCCAGGTCGTCGCGCTTGCCATGGGCATACTGCTGCATGATCTGGCGCAGGTATTCGCTGGCGCAGGCCAGGGTGTTGGCCAGCACCTTGTTCAGCCGCCGGCCCTGCCAGTCAGGCAGGAACAGGAACACCGCGAGAATGGCGATCAGGCTGCCCACCAGGGTATCGAACAGGCGCGGCAGGAACAGGCCGTAGCCATCGCCGATCTGGTTGAAGCAGAACAGCACCATCAGGGTGATCGCCGCCGTGGCCAGGGTGTAGCGGGTGGTGCGGTTGACGAAGAAAACCACCCCGGCGACCACCGCGAACAGCGACTGGATGATCGGGTTGGGGAACAGGTCGAACAGCGCCCAGCCCACGGTCAGGCCGATGGCGGTGCCGAAGATCCGCTGCACCAGCTTGCGCCGGGTCGCGCCATAGTTGGGCTGGCAGACGAACAGGGTGGTGAGGATGATCCAGTAACCCTGGGTCGGGTGGATCAGGTGCACCATGCCATAGCCCACCGACAGCGCCAGCGACAGGCGCAGGGCGTGGCGGAACAGCAGCGAGGTCGGCGTCAGCTGGGTGCGCAAGCGTTTCCACACATCCTTGAGGTTGCGGGGCGAGCGGTCGAGCAGGCTGCTGTCGCTGGCGTCGGCGAGGCTGTCCGGGTTGCTCGCGGCGCTGAGCAGCCGATCCAGGGTGGCCAGGTTGGCGGCCAGTGCCCGCAGCGAGCGCAGCAGGCCGCGCCAGGCCGGGTTGCTCTGGATGCGCAGGTGCTCGAGCGAAGCATTGAGGTCTTCCAGGGCCTCGGGGTAGCCACTGGCGAGCACGAAGGGCTGGCGCAGGCGAATCGAGCGGGCCAGCTCCTGGCAGGAAGAACCCTGTTTGCGCAGCAGGCGCTGGCAGCGGAACATCACATCGCTGTGGAAGAAGGCGTCCGTCAACGCGTTGTAGGGGTAGTGCGAGGCACTGACCCGCTCATGGATGTCCTGGGCCAGGAAGTACAGCTTGAGGTAGCGGCTGACCTTGGAGTTCGGCTGGCTGTTGCCGACCCGGTGCAGGATGATTTCCTTGGCCGCGTTGAGCGCCGCCACAACCTTGCCATTCTGCTTGGCCAGCTCCAGGCGCGTGGCCTCGACGTCGAGTGTGCGCACCGGCTCGAACAGGCTGGCCTTGAGCTTGAGGTAGGTGCCCAGCTCGAAGAACAGCTTGGCCAGGCTCTGCTGCACCGGCTGGTTGGAGAACAGCGCCTGCCACAGCACCGACAGCAGGCCATACCAGGCCGCCCCCGCCACCAGCAGCAACGGCTCATGCCAAAAGTCGCTGACTTGGCCGCCGCGCTGGTCGACGCCGATCATGGTGTAGACCGAAAGGATCAGCGTGGCCGAGGCGATCGCCCCATAGCGTTCGCCCAAGGCCCCGAGCATGGTCAGGGAAAACGCCGCCAGGGCCAGGGCGACGGCGAAGATCCAGGGGTAGGGGAACAGCAGCTCGACCGACAGCGCGGCGATGGCGAAACAGCCCAGGGTCACCAGCAGGGCGCTGAGCCGGCCCTGCCAGCCGTCGTCGGTTTCAGCCAGGGCACTGGCGATGATGCCGAGGAACAGCGGGATGAGCAGGCTCATCTCGTTCTGGTACCAGCACCAGGCCATGCTACCGGTGAGGGCGATGGTCACGCGGATGGCGTAGCTGAACTTGTCTTGGCCCCACAGGCGACGCAATGAATGGCGGAACGAGCTCGATGACATGATGGCCCTGGGCTGAGATCGGTTGAGTAGCGTCGAGGCTGTCTTGGGGCCGCGCAGCAGCTCCCAAAAATGGCGCTCCAGCACAGACCAGCAAGAAGCGTTCCGTGCTGCTGAATGGATTCTACTCTACACGAACTGCGCCGCCGCGTTGGCCGAAGCCCAGGCCCACTGGAAGTTGAAACCACCCAGGTGCCCGCTCACGTCCAGCACCTCGCCGATGAAGTACAGCCCAGGGCTCTTCAGCGATTCCATGGTCTTGGACGACACCTCGCGGGTATCGACTCCGCCCAAGGTCACCTCGGCGGTGCGATAGCCCTCGGTGCCGGCCGGGATCACTTGCCAGGCCGACAGTTTCTCGGCGATCTGGGTCAATTCTGCCGGCGTGTACTGTTTCAAGGGTTTCGAAACGAACCACTGCTCGGCCAGCAGGTTGGCCAGCTTGCGGGTGAACACCTCGCCCAGCACTGTCTTCAGCTCGCTGTTGGAGCGCTCGACTTGCTGGCCCTGCAGCCACTCCAACGCGTCGCGATCAGGCAGCAGGTTGATCTGCACCGTGTCGCCGGCTTCCCAGAACGACGAGATCTGCAGGATCGCCGGGCCGCTCAGGCCGCGGTGGGTGAACAACAGATTCTCGCGGAAGCTCATGCCATTGCAGCTCGCGACGCAGTCCAGCGAGGTGCCCGACAACTCGGTGCACAGTGCCTTGAGCTGGGGCTCGGTGATGGTGAACGGCACCAGGCCGGCGCGGGTCGGCAACAATTCATGGCCGAACTGGCGGGCGACCTGGTAGCCAAAGCCGGTAGCGCCCAAGGTCGGGATCGACAGGCCGCCGGTGGCGATCACCAGCGACTGGCAGGCGAACGGACCGGCGCTGGTCTGCAGGGTGTAGCCGCCTTCGGTCTTGTCGATGCGCTCGATGCTGGTGTTCATGCGCAGTTCGGCGCCGGCCTCGTCACACTCGGCCAGGAGCATGTCGAGGATGTCGCTGGACTTGTTGTCGCAGAACAGCTGGCCGAGCTTCTTCTCGTGGTACGCCACGCCGTGCTTGCACACCAGCTCGATGAAGTCCCACTGGGTGTAGCGGGCCAGCGCCGACTTGCAAAAGTGCGGGTTGTGCGAGAGGAAGTTGGCGGGCTCGGTGTACATGTTGGTGAAGTTGCAACGCCCGCCGCCGGACATGAGGATCTTCTTGCCCGGCTTGTTGGCGTGGTCGAGCAGCAGCACCCGGCGCCCGCGGCGGGCGCTGAGCTGGGCGCACATCAGGCCGGCGGCGCCGGCGCCGAGGATGATCACGTCGGTGGAGTGCACGAAATTACCTCTTCAAGAACTGGGGCCGCAAAGCGGCCCCAAAAAGTCTTCAGACGATACGGACTTTCAGGGCGCGCCCCTTGATCTTGCCGCTGTTCAGCCGCTGCATGGCCTGCTTGGCCACCGCCCGCTCCACCGCCACGAACGCCACGAAGTCGAAGATGGCGATCTTGCCCACCTGCTTGCCCGGCAACCCGGCATCGCCGGTCAGCGCGCCGAGGATGTCGCCCGGGCGCAGCTTGTCCTTGCGTCCGGCACCAATGCACAGGGTGGTCATCGCCGGCAGCAGCGGCTCGCCGCCCTTGCTCTTGAGGTTGTCCAGCTGTTCCCAGCGCAGCGGCTTGTTCTGCAGGTCCTCGATGGCCTGGGCGCGGTGGCCTTCGGCCGGGGCCACCAGGCTGATCGCCACGCCTTTCTCACCGGCGCGGCCGGTACGGCCGACGCGGTGCACGTGGATCTCGGCGTCACGGGCCAGCTCGACGTTGATCACCAGGTCCAGGCCGTCGATGTCCAGGCCGCGAGCGGCCACGTCGGTGGCCACCAGCACCGAGCTGCTGCGGTTGGCGAACATCGTCAGCACCTGGTCGCGGTCGCGCTGCTCCAGGTCGCCGTGCAGTGCTTGGGCGACGATACCCTTGGCGGTCAGGTGGGTGACCAGGTCCTCGCACTGCTGCTTGGTGAAGCAGAACGCCACGCAGGACTGCGGGCGGTAGTGGCCGAGCACGCGGGTGACCGCTTCCAGGCGCTGCTGTGGGTCGATCTCGATGAAGCGCTGTTCGATCTGGCTGTCGCTGTGCAGGGCCTCGACCTTGACCTGTTGCGGCTGGCGCATGAAGTCCTTGGCCAACTGCTCGATACCGGTCGGGTAGGTGGCGGAGAACAGCAGGGTCTGGCGGCGCGACGGGGTCTTGCGGATGATGTTGGCGATGGCGTCGAAGAAGCCCATGTCGAGCATGCGGTCGGCTTCGTCCAGGACCAGGGTGTTGAGGCCGTCGAGCACCAGTGTGCCTTTGTCCAGGTGCTGCTGGATGCGCCCCGGGGTGCCGACGATGATGTGCGCGCCGTGTTCCAGCGAGGCGATCTGCGGGCCGAGCGAGACGCCGCCGCACAGGGTGAGGATCTTGATGTTGTCCTCGGCGCGGGCCAGGCGGCGCAGTTCCTTGGCCACCTGGTCGGCCAGCTCCCGGGTCGGGCACAGCACCAGAGCCTGGCAGCCGAAGTAGCGCGGGTTGATCGGGTTGAGCAGGCCGATGCCGAAGGCGGCGGTCTTGCCGCTACCGGTCTTGGCCTGGGCGATCAGGTCCTGGCCCTTGAGGATGACCGGCAGGCTCTGGGCCTGGATTGGTGTCATCGAGGCGTAGCCCAGGGCGTCCAGGTTGGCCAGCATGGCGGCGGACAGCGGTAGGGTGGCAAAAGCGGTGGTTTCAACGGTCACGAGGCGGGCCTGCGGCTGGAGCGAAAAATGTCGCACAGTCTACCAGCCTCATGGCCATTCGCCCTACGACTCGACGTGCTCTTCCGGACGACGAGCGCGCCTTCCGTCTGTCGGTGCCAGTTGCAGGAAGATCGCCGCCGCCAGCATGGCCATCACGCCGATGGTGACGAAGGTCAGCTGGAAGGCGCCCAAGGTGCTCTGCACGCCATCGCCGCTGCCGGCTGCGGTGAAGCCGCCGAGCAAGGCACCGGCGCAGGCCACGCCCAGGCTCAGCGACAGTTGCGCGACCACTGACAGCAGGCTGTTGCCGCTGCTGGCGCTGGCATCGTCGAGGTCGATCAGGGTCACCGTGTTCATCGCTGTGAACTGCATCGAGTTGACCGCCCCCAGCAGCGCCAGTTGCACCAGTAGCACGGCATAGGGTGTCTGCTCGTCGACCAGCCCCAGGCTGGCCAGGAGCAGGCCCAGCAGCAGGGTGTTGCCGGTCAGCACGATGCGGTAGCCCAGGCGCTCGATCAGCGGCCGGGCGATGGACTTGGCGAGCATCGCCGCCGCCGCCAGCGGGATCATGCTCATGCCGGCCTGGGCCGGCGAATAGCCCAGCGCCACTTGCAACAGCAAGGGCACGAGGAAGGGCAAGGCGCCGCTGCCCAGGCGGGCGAACAGGTTGCCGAGGATACCGATGGCGAAGGTCCGTACGCGGAACAGCGAGGGCGAGAACAGAGGTTCCGGGTCACGCCCGGCGCGCAACCAGTAGGCGGCCAGGCATGCCATGCCGGCGAACAACAACAGCATTACTCGCAGGTGCGGCAGGTGCAGTTCGCCCAGGCCTTCCATGGCAATGGTGATCAGCACCATTGCCGCGCCGAATAGCAAAAAACCTGGGGTATCGAAACGGGTGCGTTCAGCCCCGCGCAGGTCGGGGATGAACTTCCACACCGCATAGCAGCCCAGTGCGCCCACCGGCAGGTTGAGCAGGAAGATCCAGTGCCAGGTCAGGATCTCCACCAGCCAGCCACCCAGGGTCGGACCCAGCAGCGGGCCGAGCAGGCCGGGGATGGTAATGAAGCTCATGATCCGCACCAGCTCCGAGCGTGGGTAGGCACGCAGCACCACCAGGCGCCCGACCGGCAGCATCAACGCGCCGCCCAGGCCTTGGATGACCCGGGCCAGGGTCAGGAACGCCAGGCTGTTGGCCATGGCGCACAAGAGCGAACCGAAGCTGAACAGCAGGATGGCGCTGAAGAAGATGCGCTTGGTGCCGAAACGGTCGGCGATCCAGCCCGAGGCCGGGATCAGCAGAGCCACGGTGAGCATGTAGGCAATGATCACCCCCTGCATGCGCAGCGGGTCCTCGGCCAGCGAGCGGGCCATGGCCGGCAGCGCGGTGTTGAGAATGGTGCCGTCGAGCGACTGCATGAAGAAGGCGATGGCCACCACCCAGGGGATCCAGCGGGCGGTGACAGGGTCCAGTGGTGCGCGTTCGGGCATGGGTTACCTCAATGTCCTGTGTTGCCTGGGCCGACCTCGTCGCCGGCAAGCCGCCTTCCACAGGGGTAGCGCATGCCGGTCATTGTGGAAGCTGGCTTGCCAGCGATGAGGCCGATCCTGCCGATCACAATGTCAGGGTCAGCCCTTTGACCAACGCCCCCGGCAAATGACTCGATCCGGTGCTGCGCTGCCCATAGGTGCTGGTCGAGAGGATCATCTCGCGCTCCTGGGTCAGGTCTTCGAGCTGGCTACCCAGCAGGTTGTACAGGCTGTCGTCGAAGCGCATGGTGCTCACTGGCCCCTGGATCTGCCCGTTCTCCACCCAGAAAGTGGCGAAGCGGGTCAGCCCGGTCATGCGTGCCGCAGGCAGGTCCGAATAGTTCAGGTACCACAGGTTGCTGATGTACAGCCCGGTGCCTAGACGCTCCAGAATCTTTTCGCCAGGCAGGTTGCCCGGCGCCAGGCTCAGCGCGCACGGCGACTCGTGGCTGTCTGCGCCATTGGCCTGCTGGGCGAACTCGGCGGCGCTTCGGGCGCTTACCAGCCGCTCCAGCGCACGGCCTTCGCCGATCAGCAGCAGGTCGCGACGGGGCGAGCCCTCGTCGGAGAACGCTGGGCTCAGCGAGCCGCTGACTTGCTCGCTGAAGCTCACTCGTGGGCTCAGTTGCGCGTCGCCGTTGTACAGGCGCTGCAGTGGGCTGTTGCCCGTGGCCAGGGCCTGGGCGGAGAAACCGCCCCAGCACAGCATCCCGGCGATCTCGTCCATTGCCGCCGGCGCCAGGTAGGCTCGGTAGCTGCCGGGCTTGAGGGTGATGGCCGGGCGTCCCAGGTACGCCAGCTGTTCGCGGGCCTGACGCAGGCGCGCGGCGAAGGTCTCGCCGCTCCAGGTCTGCCCGGCATAGTTGGCCTTGACCGCCTGGCCGTTGGCGTGGAACAGGCTCCAGTCGACGTTGAAACTATTGGCCTGGTGCCAGCCGAAGGCCCCGAAGGAACTGGCGAAACCCCGGCAGATGGGGCCGGCGGCATAGATGCCGACCAGGTCCAGGTCACCGGCTTCGCGCTCGATGAGGGCCAGAACTGCGTCCAGCTCGGGCAATGGCTGTTCCAGCAGGCTATGGCTGTGCCAGGCGCTGTCGTCGAGGTTCAGGTAGGGATCCACCGCCAGCAATGGCAAGGTCTGGCGCAACTGCGCCAGGGCGTCGTGCAGACGCCGTTGGTCGAGGTCGGGATCGTCGCCCAGGGTGATCTGCTGTTCGGCCTGACGCCCTTCGCGCACCAACCGCAGGTGCACGCTGGCCTGGCTGACCAGTCCGGCCTGGCGCACCTTGGCATGGTTGAAGCGCACGAACTGCGAATGCTCGGCGCTGTAGCCGAGGGTGAACTGCTCGCCCGGTTGCACGGCGGCGTTCAGGCTGTCGAGCAGGTTTTCGAAGCGTTGCTGGTACAGGGCGCTCATCAGGCGTCTCCCCCGAATACGTCGATCTGACGGAACACGCAGGCGGGCGATGCGTGACCGACCCGCACCACCTGGTTAGGCTCGCCCTTGCCGCAGTTGGGCGTGCCGAGCACCTGGTAGGTGCTGCTGTCGCCCACGGCCGAGAGGTTGCGCCAGAAGTCGGCGGAGATGCCCCGGTAGTTCGGGTTCTTCACCACGCCCTTGAGCTTGCCGTTTTCGATCAACTGCCCCCACTCGCAGCCGAACTGGAATTTATTGCGCGCATCGTCGATGGACCAGGAGCGGTTGGTACGCATCAGGATGCCGTGCTCGATGCCGCTGACCAGTTGCTCAAGCGACTGGTCGCCCGGCTCGATGTTGAGGTTGGCCATGCGGTCGATCGGCGCGCGGTTCCAGCCGCAGGCTCGGCTGTTGGCCACGCCATCCAGGCCCGAGCGCAGTTGCGAAAGAGCGCCGCCCAGGGGGCGAACCAGCAGGCCATCGCGGATCAGGAACTGCTTGCTGGCCGGGGTGCCGTCGTCATCGAAGCTATAGCTGGCCAGCTCCTCGCGAAGGGTTGGGTCAAAGGTTACGTTGAGCAGCTTCGAGCCGTATTGCAGATGGCCGAAGTCTTCGGCTTTGACGAAGCTGGTGCCAGCGTAGTTGCGCTCATCGCCGAGGATCCGGTCCAGCTCCAGCGGGTGGCCGATGGATTCGTGGATCTGCAGCATCATCTGGTCGGGCATCAGCAGCAGGTCGCGCCGGCCGCTTGGGGTATTCGGTGCCAGCAGCAGTTGCAGCGCCTCGTCGGCCACCCGGCGGGCAGCGCCGACCAGGCCACAGCGCTCGATCACCTCGAAGCCGCCCTGCTGGCCGAAGTTCTCCCGGCCCAGGCTGCGGCTCTGGCTGTCCTGGCCGTCGCTGGCGGTGACACCCAGGCCCGGGTAGACGAAGCGCTGGGCATGGCGCAGCTCGGCGCCGGCGGAGTTCAGGTAGGTCTGCTCGACCACGCTGATGCCCAGGCTGGCCTGCCAGTCCACCAGGCGTTCGTCCATGGGCACGCTGGCCGATTCGGCGGCCAGCAGGTCCAGGCATTCGGCGAGGTTGGGCAGGGGCTGTTCGAAATTGGGCGAGACATGGTCGTGGCGTCCGTCCGGGGCTGGCTGGCCGTTCAGGTCGAGCAGGCTGCTGGCCTTGATCCGTCGGGCCAGCGCCTCGGCGTGCTCCAGGGCACGTTGCAGCCCAGCCTGGGACAGGTCGGCGGTGGCCGCGTAGGCCTCGATGCCCTCCACCCGCACGGTGAGCATGGCGCCTTCATCCTGGCTGAAGAAGGGAGGCTCGGCGACGTTGCGCCGAACCGACAGTGACTGGTGCGATTGCTTCACATGGCGAAGCGAGAACAGTTCGGCCGTGCTGCGCAACGCGGCAAAACGCTGGCGCAGCAGGGTGTTGGAGTCGAACATGGAAATCTCCGTGTGTGCGGTGGCCCCCCCTAGGCTTTATACGAAAAGTGCCTGCGCGTCGATCATGCTGCGTTGAAAACAGGCTCGGAATGCTCATTTGCAACCAGCAAACTCCGCTTCCTCGCCTGTTTTCGCCTTGCCTGATCGCCGCTCGGCGACTTTTCGTACAAAGCCTAGAACCACCCCTCTTGCATGCCCAGGCACGTATCGTCGCGGGCCTCGAGCAAAGCGAGGTCATTATGGCAGCCCGGCACTTCCCAGGTGAGGAAATAACGCGCGGCCTGGAGTTTGCCCAGGTAGAAGTCGCGATCGCTGCCCTTGAGGAGGCCGACCTCGGCATGAATGGCCTGCTCCAGCCAGCGCCAGCCGATCACGCAGTGGCCGAACACCTTGAGGTACAGCGCCGAGTTGGCCAGCGCGCCGGCGACCTTGCCGCTGGCCAGGTCGCCGAGCAGGGCGAGGGTCACGCTCTGCAGGCGGTTGACCAGGTGCTCCAGGGGCTGGCGCAACGGATCGAGGTTCGGGTGATGGCTGGCGCGCTCGCAGGTGCCGGCGATCAGGCGGATCAGTTGCTTGAGCCCCGCGCCGTTGTTCTGCGCCAGCTTGCGCCCGAGCAGGTCGAGGGACTGGATGCCCTCGGTGCCTTCGTGGATCGGGTTGAGGCGATTGTCGCGGTAGTACTGCTCGACTGGGTACTCGCGGGTGTAGCCGTGGCCGCCGAGGATCTGGATCGCCAGCTCGTTGGCTTTCAGGCAGAACGCCGAGGGCCAGGACTTGACGATGGGCGTGAGCAGATCGAGCAGTTCCAGGGCTTGCCGGCGAGCCTCGGCATCCGCGGCGGTGTGGGTGTCATCGAACAGCCGGGCCGCGTACAGGCCCAGGTCGAAAGCACCCTCCACGTAGGCCTTCTGCGCCAGCAACATGCGCTTCACATCGCTGTGCTCGATGATCGATACGGCGGGGCTGTTCGGGTCCTTGTTGTCTGGAAGGCGGCCCTGTGGACGTTGGCGGGCGTAGTCCAGGGAATACAGGTAGCCGGCGTAGCCCAGCATCACCGCGCCCATGCCGACGCCGATGCGCGCCTCGTTCATCATCTGGAACATGCAGGCCAGGCCCTGGTGCGGCTGGCCCACCAGGTAGCCGACGCACTGGCCGTTGTCCCCGAAGTTCAGCGCGGTGGAGGTGGTGCCGCGCCAGCCCATCTTGTGGAACAGCCCGGCCAGCAGCACGTCGTTGCGCGGCCCCAGGCTGCCGTCGGCGTTGACCAGGTACTTGGGCACAATGAACAGCGAGATGCCCTTCACCCCGGGCGGTGCGTCCGGCAGCTTGGCCAGGACCATGTGCACGATGTTCTCCGACAGTTCGTGGTCACCGCCGGAGATGAAGATCTTGTTGCCCTTGAGCCGGTAGGTGCCGTCGTCTGCGGGTTCGGCGCGGGTGCGAATATCGGCCAGGGACGAGCCGGCGTGGGGTTCGGTCAGGGCCATGGTGCCGTAGTAACGGCCCTCGATCATCGGTTGCAGGAACAAGCGTCTCTGTTCGTCGCTGCCGAAGCTCTCGATCAGGTTGGCCGCGCCCATGGTCAGGAACGGGTAGGCCGTGGTGCCGGCGTTGGCGGCCTGGAAGTGGGCGAAGCAGGCTTGCGATACCAGGCTGGGCAACTGCATGCCGCCGACTTCGAAGTCGCGGTTGGCGTTGAGGAAGCCCGCTTCGAGGAAGGCGTCGACCGCAGGCTTCACCTCCGGGATCAGCTCGGCACGGCCTTCCACGTAGCGCGGCTCGTGTTCATCGCCCTTGCGGTTGTGCGAGGCGAAGTACTTCTCGGCGATGGTGCGGGCGGTGGTCAGCGCCGCGTCAAAGGTCTCGCGGCTGTGCTCGGCGAAGCGCGGGCGCTGGGTCAGGGCCTCGGCGTCGAGGACTTCGTAGAGCTCGAAGGCGAGGTTGCGGTTGCTGAGGAGTTGCTCGGACATGGCGGCATTCCTGGTTCGGGATGCAGCGAGTCTAGGCAAGGTGATAGGGCAGGGGACAGGTTAATTGGTTTGGGTGATATGGGGGCAGAAGTTGCCATCACCCAGGTCTCCTTGGGTTGCGCCGGGCGCTATGGATATGGGTGTTACCCGTCGCAAAGCCTTGTCACGCAATTGCGCTTATATCGATATCGATATAGTTTTATCTTTGCCGCTCATGGAGAGCTTACGCCTCCGGTATGGGCAAGCCAGGCGAGTGCATTGGCGGGAGCGTGCAGGATGCATGACGGGCAAAAGCCAATCGAATGGTTGGGTAGCAGCAAGCAGGACCTGCGGGACTTTCCGGTTGTGGCAAGGCAGCGGGCCGGGTATCAGCTGGAGCTGATCCAGGACGGTGAAGCTCCCTTCGACTGGAAACCAATGGAAAGCGTTGGGCCTGGGACGCGGGAAATCCGCATCAAGTGTCGGGACGGGGCGTTTCGGGTGTTCTATGTCGTGAGTCGACCAGAAGCGGTTTATGTCCTGCACGCGTTTCGCAAGACGACCGAGAAGACGGAAAAGCGCGATATCGATCTGGCGAGAGCGCGATACAAATTGTTGGGCGCCTGCTGAGCTGGAGTCGACAGTGTTTGAACGAGATGGATGCACAGAGGGATTTGCGATGACAAACGAACGCTCCACTTCGGTATGGGATGCGCTGTTCGACTCACCCGCAGAGGCCGAGAACCTGCGGCTTCGGGCGAAGCTGATGCGGGTATTGACCAGGATTGTCCAATCCTGGGATCTGCCGCAGAAAGACGCAGCACGGCGACTGCATCTGACTCAGCCACGTTTGAGTGACTTGCTCAACGGCAAGATAGACAAGTTCTCGCTGGATGCTCTGGTGAATATCCTGGCGAACGCCGATCTGGAAGTCGATTTTACGGTGAAAAAGAAATCTGCGTGATGGTTGCTTCGCTTTAGTTGCGCGGGCTTTTCCTGATTAGGTGAGGGCTGCCAGGTTGAGAAATCTCGGCAAGACAGTTGCTCCCACAAAAAAGGAGAGCCTGAGCTCTCCTTCTCCGTTCACCGACCGTCAGCGTCAGCCAATGGTCATCAGGCTGGCGTTACCACCCGCCGCCGCGGTGTTCACGCTCACCGCCCGCTCGATCACCAGGCGTTCCAGGGCGATCTGGTGATCGCCACTCGACAGCCCGTGCACGCCGACGATCGCGCCGGCACGCTTGGCCACCTGCTCGCAAACACCGCGCAGCTGGTCGGAGTGACCGTGGTGGATGACCGCGTCGAAGGCCACGTCGTCCTTGCTCCAGTCGGCCACCAGCTTGATCTTCGCCTGCAGCTCCTTCGGCAGACGGCCGCGCACGGTCTTGGCCGGCTCGCCGTCCTGGAACACCGCCGAGCTGCCCACGGCCAGCACCGCCGCCAGCTGGGCCAGCAGGTCGGCCTCGTTGTCGGCCAGGCACAGCACGTGTTCGCGAGGCAGCACAGTGTAGGTGTTGCGCTCGCCGGTCGGGCCTGGCAGCACGCGGGTGATGCCGCTCTGCGACTGCTCGGCGAACTGCTCGCACAGCGCGGCCAGGTCGCTCATCTGGCTGCTGGCCGCCCAGGTCTTGAGGGTGGTCAGCGGTTTGAGCTGCTGGTCGCGCAGGGTGGTGTCGGCCTTGCTGCGCGCATCGTCGGCCTGGAAGTGGCGGGCGATGGCGTCGGCCGGGCGGGTCGACAGCAGGCGGTACAGGTACAGCGGGCCGCCGGCTTTCGGGCCGGTGCCCGACAGGCCTTCACCGCCGAACGGCTGCACGCCGACCACGGCACCGACAATGTTGCGGTTGACGTACATGTTGCCGGCGTTGACGTTGTCCACCACCTTGGCGATGGTCTCGTCGATGCGGGTGTGCACGCCCAGGGTCAGACCGTAGCCGGAAGCGTTGATCTGCTCGATCAGCTGGTCCAGGTCCTTGCGGTTGTAACGCACCACGTGCAGCACTGGGCCGAAGATCTCGCGCTTGAGCTCGTCGAAGCTTTCCAGTTCGATCAGGGTCGGCATCACGAAGGTGCCGCGCTTGATCTCCTCGCCTTCGGCGATGGCCACCTGGTAGACGGTGCGGCCTTTGTCGCGCATGCCCTGGATGTGCTTCTCGATGCCGGCCTTGGCCTCGGCGTCGATCACCGGGCCGATGTCCACGGACAGGCGCTCCGGGTTGCCCAGGCGACTTTCGGCCATGGCGCCCTTGAGCATCTCGATCACGCGGTCGGCGGAGTCTTCCTGCAGACACAGAACGCGCAGGGCCGAGCAACGCTGGCCGGCGCTGTCGAAGGCCGAGGAGACCACATCGATCACCACCTGCTCGGTCAGCGCCGAGGAGTCGACGATCATGGCGTTCTGGCCACCGGTTTCGGCGATCAGCGGGATCGGGCGGCCCTGGTTGTCCAGGCGCCCGGCGATGTTGCGTTGCAGCAGGCGGGCGACTTCGGTGGAGCCGGTGAACATCACGCCCTTGACGCGCTCGTCACCGACCAGGCCGGCACCGACGGTTTCGCCCTGGCCTGGCAGCAGTTGCAGCACGCCTTCGGGGATGCCGGCTTCCAGCAGCAGGCGCACGGCCTGGGCGGCGACCAGCGGGGTCTGTTCGGCCGGCTTGGCCAGTACCGGGTTGCCGGCGGCCAGCGCCGCGGCCACCTGTCCGGAGAAGATCGCCAGCGGGAAGTTCCATGGGCTGATGCACACCACCGGGCCCAGAGGGCGGCAGCTGTCATTGCGCAGGTCGTTGCGTGCCTGCACCGCGTAGTAGCGCAGGAAGTCCACGGCCTCGCGCACTTCGGCGATGGCGTTGGCGTAGGTCTTGCCGGCTTCGCGCACCAGCAGGCCCATCAGCGGCTGGATGTCGGCTTCCATCAGGTCGGCGGCGCGTTCGAGGATCGCGGCGCGCTCGGCCGGTGGGGTGGCTTGCCAGATCGGCGCGGCGTTCAGTGCGCACTGGATGGCGTTGTCGACGTCGGCGACGGTGGCTTCCTGCACGTGGCCCACGACATCGCGGTGGTCGGCCGGGTTGAGTACCGGTGTGGCCGGCTGCTCGCTGGCGGCGCAGGCCAGCAGCGGCGTGGCTTTCCAGTCATTGTGGGCGGTGGCCAGCAGGGCGCAGGACAGCGACGCCAGGCGGTGTTCGTTGGCCATGTCGATGCCGGCCGAGTTGGCCCGCTCGCTGCCGTACAGCTCACGCGGCATCGGGATGCGCGGGTGCGGCAAGCCGATGCTGCCTTCCTGAGTGCCCATGCGCTCGATGCTGGCGACCGGGTCGGCGACCAGTTCCTGGATGGAGATCGAGTGGTCGGCGATGCGGTTGACGAACGAGGTGTTGGCGCCGTTTTCCAGCAGGCGACGGACCAGGTAGGCCAGCAGGGTCTCGTGGGTGCCGACCGGTGCGTACACGCGGCATGGACGGTTCAGCTTGCCCTCGGAGATCTTGCCCACGACTTGCTCGTACAGCGGTTCGCCCATGCCGTGCAGGCACTGGAATTCGTACTGGCCCGGGTAGTAGTTCTGCCCGGCGATGGTGTAGATGGCCGACAGGGTGTGGGCGTTGTGGGTGGCGAACTGCGGGTAGATGGCTTCTGGCACGGCCAGCAGCTTGCGGGCGCAGGCAACATAGGAAACGTCGGTGTACACCTTGCGGGTGTAGACCGGATAGCCTTCCAGGCCTTCGACCTGGGCGCGCTTGATCTCGCTGTCCCAGTAGGCGCCTTTCACCAGGCGGATCATCAGGCGGTGACGGCTGCGCTTGGCCAGGTCGATGACGTAGTCGATCACGTACGGGCAGCGCTTCTGGTAGGCCTGGATGACGAAACCGATGCCGTTCCAGCCGGCCAGCGACGGCTCGAAGCACAGGCGCTCGAGCAGGTCCAGCGACAGCTCCAGGCGGTCGGCCTCCTCGGCGTCGATGTTCAGGCCGATGTCGTACTGCTTGGCCAGCAGGGTCAGCGACAGCAGGCGCGGGTACAGCTCGTTCATCACGCGCTCGTACTGGGCACGGCTGTAGCGCGGGTGCAGGGCCGAGAGCTTGATCGAGATGCCCGGGCCTTCATAGATGCCGCGGCCGTGCGAGGCTTTGCCGATCGAGTGGATCGCCTGCTCGTAGGACGCCAGGTATTTCTGCGCGTCGTGCTCGGTCAGCGCGGCTTCGCCAAGCATGTCATAGCTGTAGCGGAAGCCCTTGGCTTCGAACTTGCTGGCATTGGCCAGGGCCTCGGCGATGGTCTCACCGGTGACGAACTGCTCGCCCATCAGGCGCATGGCCATGTCGACGCCCTTGCGGATCATCGGCTCGCCGCTCTTGCCGATGATGCGGGTGAGCGAGGAAGTCAGGCCGGATTCGTTGTGGGTGCTGACCAGCTTGCCGGTCAGCAGCAAGCCCCAGGTGGCGGCGTTGACGAACAGCGACGGGCTGTTGCCCAGGTGCGGCTGCCAGTTGCCGGTGCTGATCTTGTCGCGGATCAGCGCGTCACGGGTGCCTTTGTCGGGGATGCGCAGCAGTGCTTCGGCCAGGCACATCAGCGCCACGCCTTCCTGGGAGGACAGCGAGAACTCCTGCAGCAGGCCCTGGACGATGCCGGCACGGCCGCCGGCGCTCTTCTGGTTGCGCAGCTTGTCGGCCAGGCTCGCGGCCAGCTTGTTGGTGGCTTCGGCCTGGGCGGCCGGCAGGCGGGCCTGCTCCAGCAGCATCGGCACCACTTCCTGCTCGGGGCGGCGGTAGGCGGCGGTGATCGCCGAGCGCAGTACCGACTGCGGCAGGATGCTTTCGGCGAATTCCAGGAAGCACTGGTGGGCGTGGTCGGCGGCGACTTCGCCGGCGTCGTCGCCAGCGGCGGCATGGCCGTTGAGGTCGTTCAGGGTGGCGCCACCCTCGAGCTTCTCGAGATAGTTGAAGATCGCTTGCTTGATCAACCAGTGCGGCGTGCGGTCGATGGACTGCGCAGCTGCTTTGAGTCGCTCACGGGTCGGGTCGTCGAGTTTGACCCCAAGGGTGGTCGTCGCCATTTCTTATCCTCGTTATTGGTCACGGATGTGGCCTAAGCTGAAGGCAAGATTAGCCTGTAGGACAATTCGGGTGCAACCGGGTGCAACCCGAAATCTTCACGGTAAAGGTGCAACTCGTCTGAAGGATGTTTCCTTACAGCCGAAACGGTCTTTTTTGCTGCTTTTGCTTATGTAAAACGCTGCGTTTGCTCCGAAAAGGAGCAAAAAAGGGGCTTTATCCGAAAAACCATGGCTGGGTGCAACTTGCAAATGAAAAATGGTTGCACCTCGTTCATGTTGTTGCATAGGATTCGCCGCCTGGGTGCAACCGTCGTGCACGGCGGTCGCAAGAGATAAAAACAACGCCAGGGCACAACTCATGGGCAATCCACTAACGATCACCTTCGTGATCTACATTGCGGCAATGGTGCTGATCGGCTTCGCCGCCTATCGCTCCACCAAGAACCTTTCCGACTATATTCTCGGCGGCCGTAGTCTCGGCAGCGTGGTTACCGCGCTTTCCGCCGGCGCATCGGACATGAGCGGCTGGCTGTTGATGGGCCTGCCGGGCGCCATCTACTTTGCGGGCCTTTCCGAGGCCTGGATCGCCATCGGCCTGACCGTCGGCGCCTACCTGAACTGGCTGTTTGTCGCCGGCCGTCTGCGTGTGCAGACTGAGCACAACGGTGATGCCCTGACCCTGCCGGACTACTTCTCCAGCCGCTTCGAAGACCAGACCGGCCTGCTGCGGATCATCTCGGCGATCGTCATCCTGGTGTTCTTCACCATCTACTGCGCTTCCGGCATCGTTGCCGGCGCCCGTCTGTTCGAAAGCACCTTCGGCATGTCCTACGAGACCGCCCTGTGGGCCGGTGCCGCCGCGACCATCGCCTACACCTTCATCGGTGGTTTCCTGGCCGTAAGCTGGACCGATACCGTGCAGGCTTCGCTGATGATCTTCGCGCTGATCCTTACCCCGGTGATCGTGCTGATTTCCACTGGCGGCTTCGACCAGACCTTCGCTGCCATCGACGCGGTGAACCCGGCGCACTTCGACATGTTCAAGGGCGCGACCTTCATCGGCATCATCTCGCTGATGGGCTGGGGTCTTGGCTACTTCGGGCAGCCGCACATCCTGGCGCGCTTCATGGCCGCCGACTCGGTGAAGTCGATCGCCAACGCCCGCCGCATTTCCATGACCTGGATGATCCTGTGCCTGGCCGGTACCTGCGCAGTGGGCTTCTTCGGCATCGCCTACTTCTCGGCGCATCCTGACCTGGCAGGTCCGGTCACCGAGAACCACGAGCGCGTGTTCATCGAACTGGCCAAGATCCTGTTCAACCCTTGGGTTGCCGGTATCCTGCTGTCGGCCATCCTGGCCGCTGTGATGAGTACCTTGAGCTGCCAGTTGCTGGTGTGCTCCAGCGCCCTGACCGAGGACTTCTACAAGGCCTTCCTGCGCAAGAACGCTTCGCAGCAGGAATTGGTCTGGGTCGGTCGCCTGATGGTCCTGGCTGTCGCGCTTATCGCCATTGCGATGGCCTCCAATCCGGAAAACCGAGTGCTGGGCCTGGTGGCCTATGCCTGGGCCGGCTTTGGTGCCGCCTTCGGTCCGGTGGTGTTGATCTCGGTGCTGTGGAAGGGCATGACCCGTAATGGCGCCCTGGCCGGTATCGTGGTCGGCGCGCTGACCGTGATCCTGTGGAAGAACTACGTGGACATGGGCCTGTACGAGATCATCCCGGGCTTCCTGTTCGCCAGCATCGCCATCTTCGTGGTGAGCAAGCTGGGCAGCCCGTCGAACAGCATGGTTTCGCGTTTTGAAACTGCTGACGCGGCGTATCACGCTGACAAATAACGCCTGCTGAATCGGCGTTGTCCCTATCGCGGGGCAAGCCCGCTCCCACGTGTCCTCGGGCATTTGTGGGAGTGGGCTTGCCCCGCGATGCTTTTTGCCGGCTGCAAGGCAAGGTAAACTTGTTGCCCCCGAAGGAGTCCTCATGAACTATCGTCACGCCTTCCACGCCGGCAACCACGCCGACGTCCTCAAGCACATCGTGCTCACCCGCCTCATCGCCCTGATGTCGCGCAAGGAACAGCCATTCGCCTACATCGACACCCACGCTGGCCTGGGTCTCTACGACTTGCAGGGCGACCAGGCGAGCCGTACCGGTGAGTACCTCGAGGGCGTGGCCCGCCTGTGGAATCGTGACGACCTGCCGGAAGTGGCCGCCGACTACCTGCGCATCATCAAGCGCCTGAACCCGGATGGCGAACTGCGCTTCTACCCGGGCTCGCCCGAGCTGGCGCGTCGTTTGATGCGTCAGCAGGACCGCGCCCTGCTCAACGAGAAGCACCCTGAAGATGGGGCGCTGCTCAAGGAGAACATGAAGAAGGATCCGCGGGTCACCGTTCACCTGGGCGAAGGCTGGCACATCCCGCGGGCGCTTCTGCCGGTGCAGGAAAAGCGCGCCATCATGCTGATCGACCCGCCGTTCGAGCAGGCCGACGAGCTCAAGCGCTGCACCGTGGCCATGAAAGAGGCGATCGGTCGCATGCGCCAGACCGTCGCGGCGATCTGGTATCCGATCAAGGACCAGCGCTCGTTGACCCGTTTCTATCAAGACCTGACCAGCACCGGCGCGCCGAAGCTGCTGCGGGTCGAGCTGTACGTGCACCACCAGGATAGCCCGCAGGGCCTGAACGGCTCGGGCCTGGCCATCGCCAACCCGCCGTGGGGCCTGGAGGACGAGCTCAAGACGCTGCTGCCGTGGCTGGCCAAGGAGCTGGCGCAGACCGCTGGCAGCTTGCGCATGGACTGGTTGATCGCCGAATAGCCTAACGGCATGTGACCCTCGTGGGAGCGGGCTTGCCCCGCGATGGCGCCGGTGGATCCGCCGCTATCGCGGGGCAAGCCCGCTCCCACGCGAGTGCATCGCGCCTGACCATCTTTGCGTTATAATCCCGCCCTTTAGCCGCCATCCGCCCGAATGGCCGTTGGCGCACTTCATACCGATTTGAGAGGCTAGACCCTTGGCACTGACGATTCTTGGCCTGTCCGGCGCCCTTAGCCATGACCCTTCCGCGGCCCTGTACATCGACGGCAAGCTGATTGCCGCCGCCGAAGAAGAGCGCTTCGTGCGTGACAAGCATGCGAAGAACCGCATGCCCTACGAGTCGGCGAAGTTCTGCCTGGAGCAGGCCGGCATCAAGCCGTCTGACGTCGACGTGGTGGCCATTCCGTTCGCCCCTATCAGCCTGTTCGGCAAGGCCCGCTGGCATTACGCCAAGCGCTACTGGTACGCCCCGGACCGCGCCCTCGATGCGCTGCTGATGGGTAACCGCCGCTACAAGCGCTACCGCAAGAAGATCGTCTGGTGCCTGGAGCAACTGGGCTTCGATCCGAAGAAGATCAAGATCGAGCCGGTCGAGCACCACCTGGCCCATGCCTCCAGCGCCTACCACTGCTCGGGTTTCAAAGAGAAAACCGCGATCCTCGGCATCGACGGCAAGGGCGAGTACGCCACCACCTTCTTTGGCTATGGCGAAAACGGGAAGATCCACAAGATCAAGGAATTCTTCGATCCGGACTCGCTGGGCGGCCTGTATGGCGCGATCACCGAGTTCCTCGGCTTCGAGATGCTCGATGGCGAGTTCAAGGTCATGGGCATGGCGCCATACGGCGATGCCAGCAAGTACGACTTCTCGCGCCTGGCCAGTTTCGAAAACGGCGAGCTGGTGATCAACACCGAATACGCCAACGTCATCGGCCTGCGCCGCTATAAAGAGAAGGGCAAGGGCTTCTACTTCTCGCCCAAGCTGATCGAGTGGCTGGGTCCGAAACGCGAAGGCGACATCGCCGACGAGCCTTACATCCACTACGCCGCCAGCATGCAGGCGCTGTTCGAGAAGCTCGCCCTGCAGATGATCGACCATTACCTGGGCGACACGCTGAAAGAAACCGGCAAGCTGGCCTTCGCCGGCGGCTGCGCGCTGAACGTCAAGCTGAACCAGAAGATCATCGCCCGTGATGATGTAAAGGAGCTGTTCGTCCAGCCGGCCTCCGGCGACGCCGGTACCGCCGTTGGCGCGGCCGCCTACGTGTCCCACGCCCGTGGCGTGCCGGTCGAGAAGATGGAACACGTCTACCTTGGCCCTGCGTATTCTAATGAAGACGTGATCGCCGCCTGTGCCCGTCACCCGAGCCAGCCGAAATGGCGCAAGCTGGAGAACATGCCGGAGCAGATCGCCAAGATCATGGTCGATGGCAACCCGGTGGCCTGGTTCCAGGGCCGCATGGAGTTCGGTCCGCGTGCGCTGGGTGGTCGTTCGATCATAGGCTGCCCGAGCGTGGAAGGCGTTGCCGACCGCATCAACCACCAGATCAAGTTCCGCGAGCGCTGGAGACCTTTCTGCCCGTCGATGCTCGATACTGTCGCGCCGCAGATGATCAAGATCGATCACCCCGCGCCGTTCATGACCTTCACCTTCGAAGTCGCCGAGGAGTGGAAGACCCGCGTGCCGGAAGTCGTCCACGAGGACGGCACTTCGCGCGCCCAGGTGCTCAAGCGTGAGTACAACCCGCGCTACTACGACATGATGAAGGCGCTGGAAGACCTGACCGGCAACGGCGTGTCGTTGAACACCTCGCTGAACCGCCGCGGCGAACCCATGATCTGCTCGCCGACCGACGCCCTGAACATGTTCTTCGGCTCGGACCTGCAGTACCTGATCATGGAAGACATCCTGGTGGTCAAAGACGGTGCGCCGGCGTATGCCGACGCCTGAGGTACTGATCAGCCTGGTCATGCCGGCGTACAACTACGCGAAGCTGCTGCCGCGGGCACTGGATTCGGTGTTGTGCCAATGGGGGGATGACCTGGAGCTGATCGTGGTCAACGACGGCTCCAAGGACAATACCCTGGAGGTGTTGGCTGGCTATGCCTCCCGTTATCCGCAACTGCAGGTGCTCGATCAGCCCAATGCGGGCGCTGCCGCCGCGCGCAACAAGGGTATCGCGCACGCGCGCGGTGACTATGTGCTGCTGCTGGACGCGGACGACGAGCTAACGGTGGACGCCATCGCTACGCTGCGCGAGGTGCTGGCCGCCAATCCGGGGGCCGGCCTGGTGCTGGGGGCGCAGATCTCGGTGTTCCCCGACGGCGAGGAGCGCGTGCGCCTGCCGACACCGGTACCGCGTGCCGGGGCCTTGGCGCTGGCGCGCCGCTACTTGCTGGAAAAGCGCATTTCCATTTCGCACTGCTGCACGCTGTTTGCCCGTGATCTGCTGCTGCGCAGGCCCTATCCGCAGGGGCTGCGCAGCGGCGAGGATATTCCGGTGTTCGCCTACCTGCTGGTCAATGCCCAGGTGGCCCTGACCAACCGGCCTCTGGCGCGTATCCACAAGCATGCCGACAGCTTGCGTCACAGTCGCGAAAACGAAGAGGAATACGCCCTGGGCATGGTTCGCGAAGTGTTCGCCAGCCTGCCCGACGAATGCCAGGTACTGCGTCGGCGCTACACGGCGCAGCGCTACCTGTCACTGTTTCGCGCGGCGTTGCTGGCCGGTGACCGCCGCTCGGCGCGTCGTTTCTATGCCCAGGCCTTGCGCTTGAGCCCGTTGCAGGCGGCGCGCTGGACTTATCTGCGCAAGGCCGTGCGGTTGATCAGGGCCTGACCGATTTACAATTGACTGCTGAACAGGATGGGGAGCGCGGTGGGTTCTTACGTTTCAAGGATGGTCGGTACCTACCCGGTACGACTGGCATTTATCGGCAGCTTGCTGCTCTCGTTGATCGCCGTCCTCGGCACCACTGCGCTGGGGCGTGACGCGGCGCTCTACATGAGTGTCGCCCAGCGCATCAGCAGCGAAGGCCCGCAGGTGGCCTGGCAGGCGTTCGACTGGCCGTGGTTCACGTTCCTGCTGTCCGCCACCCATGGCGTCACCCGGTTGCCGATGGAGTGGTGCGCCTACCTCTGGTGCGCGCTGTTCATGGCCGGTACCTGTGCGTTGCTGGTCGACTCGGTACGCCAGCGCGTGCCGGCCGCCGCCGGCTGGGCGCTGCTGGTGGTGCTGGCGATGCCGGCGGTCAATCAGTTCCGCAACGACATCATTCGCGAGTATGGTTTCTGGTTCTTCAGCGTGCTGGCGCTGTGGCTGGCCTTGCAATGGCAGGTGCGGGGCGGTTGGTTGCGCGCGGCCAGCATCCATGTGGCGGTCGCCGGTGCCGTGCTGTTCCGTCTGGAGGCGCTGATGCTCGAAGGCGCCTTGGGCCTGTGGATGCTGTTTGGCCTGCGCGAGCGCGGCGGCCTGACGGCATTCGTCCAGTTCATCTGCGTGCCGCTGGTTGCTGGTATCGCGGCGGCCATGGTGCTGTTGGCCAAGGGTGGTTTGTCGTTGGGGCGAGTGGACTACTTCCTCGGCCTGGTCGACCCGCGCAAGGTGCTGACCGCTTTCCAGGCATTGGCGGAGCAGTTCGGTGACAGCCTCAAGCACAAGTATTCCCGCGACGAGGCGGGGCGAATCGTGTTCTTCGGCTTGCTGGCGGCCCTGGCCATCAAGTTCATTGCCTTGAGTGGGCCGTTCTGCCTGCCGTTCCTGCGGCGTGGCACCTGGCAGGCGCTGCGCACCTACCTGCACGAGTTCCGGCCATTTGCCTGGGCGGCGCTGATCTACAGCCTGGTGCTCTTGCTGTTCTTCATCGCCCAGCAGTTCATGAACGGTCGTTACCTGAGCTTCCTCAATCTCCTGGCGCTGCCGCTGCTGGCGGTGGGCGCGATGCTGTTTGCCCAGCGCTTCCCGCGGCTGGGCAAGGCATTGGTGGCGGTGGCGCTGCTGGTCATGCTGGCCAATGTCATCTCCACCGGTGCCGGCAAGCCACATATCGTCGAGGCGGGGCGCTGGGTCAGCGCCAACGTCGATCCGCAAGCCAAGGTCTATTTCGAAGACAGCCGTGTCAGCTACTACGCGGGTCGCGGATACCCCACGTTGCCCAAGCGTGAGCAGGTGCTGGAGGGGGCGGAGGCGCAGCAGTACAGCTACTTCGTATTCGAGGCCAAACCAGACGAACCCTGGCTCACGGCCTGGCTCGAGCAGCACCAGCTGCGCGTGCTGGCCAGTTTCTCCAATCGCAAGAAGGCGACCTTCGTGGTGATCGGTCGCTGACGGCTCAGTCGAGCAACTGGCGGAGGTTGTCCAGCAGGCGCGGGCGGGGTTTGTGCTGGCCCCGCTCCAGTTCCTGGCGATAGCCCTGCAGGAAGGTTGCGCCGTTATCCTCCCCCAGCAACCACTGGCGGTCCTGGGGGTAGCGCAGCATATGGTGGAAGTTGCGCTCGCGCTGGCTGTCGCGAAGTGCCCGGCGTTGGTGTTGCAGGTCGGCGATGTCGATCAGGCCCAGGTCGTTGTCGGGCGTCAGCACCACGTTGCCCAGGTGCAGCGAGCGGAAGTAGACCCCGGCTTCATGCAGGCGCGCAACGAACCGTCCCAATTGCGCGCGCAGGGCTTGTGCCTGGTCCTGGTCCTCCAGGCGCTGGCGCAGGGTGTCCCCCAGCAGCGGGCGGTAGTACACCGCATCGCGGGCGATGCTGGCAATGCGGTAGATGGCCAGCACCTCGGGGCAGGGGATGCCCAGCCCAGCCAATGTCCGGGCATTGCGTTCGAAGCGCGCCGCATAGGGGAACAGCAGCGCCGAGCTGAGCAGGCGCTTGCGCCGGAACAGCTTGAGCATCAGGCCGTCACGCAAGCGCAGCACCTTGTCGCCTGAGCCATCGGCTTCCAGCACCTGAGCGCCCTCGCGCAGGGCCAGGTAGGTGGGATGATCCATTGCTTGCATGCGTAACCTCCGATCGACAGGCCGGCTATCTTAGCCGACTTGTCGCGGCATGGCCCGTGCTCGGCGTCATTGGCGAAAAACGCCCTGTGCTATGATCGGCTCCTCTTTTTCGTGTGCGGATTCCCATGAGCAGTCCTGAACCTCGCCCCCAGACCACATTGGCGATCTATTTCCGCCTGCTGACCTATGTGCGGCCCTACCTCGGGCTGTTTCTGCTCAGTATTGCCGGCTTCCTGCTGTTCGCCTCGACGCAGCCGATGCTGGCCTACATCCTCAAGTATTTCGTCGATGGCCTGGCCAATCCGGATGCGGTCCTGTTCCCCAACAATCCTTACCTGGGCGAGCTGCGCCTGCTGCAGGCGGTGCCATTGATGATCGTGGCCATCGCGGCCTGGCAGGGCGTCGGTTCCTATCTGGGCAACTACTTCCTGGCCCGGGTTTCGCTCGGCCTGGTGCATGACCTGCGGGTGGTGCTGTTCAACAAGTTGCTCGAGCTGCCCAACCGCTACTTCGACCAGCACAACTCCGGGCACTTGATTTCCCGCATCACCTTCAACGTGACCATGGTCACCGGCGCGGCCACCGATGCCATCAAGGTGGTGATCCGCGAGGGCATGACCGTGGTGTTCCTGTTCTGCACGTTGCTGTGGATGAATTGGAAACTGACCTTGGTGATGGTGGCGATCCTGCCGATCATCGCCCTGATGGTCAGCAGCACCAGCCGCAAGTTCCGCAAGCAGAGCAAGAAGATCCAGGTGTCGATGGGCGACGTGACCCACGTCGCGTCCGAGACCATCCACGGCTACCGCGTGGTGCGCAGCTTCGGTGGTGAAAGCTACGAGAAGGCGCGCTTCCAGCAGGCCAGCCAGAGCAACACCGAGAAGCAGTTGTCGATGACCAAGACCGGCGCGGTCTACACCCCGACCCTGCAACTGGTGACCTACAGCGCCATGGCGGTGGTCATGTTCCTGGTCCTGTTGCTGCGCGGCGAGGCTTCGGCGGGCGACCTGGTCGCCTACATCACCATGGCGGGCCTGTTGCCCAAGCCTATTCGCCAGCTGTCGGAAGTCAGCTCGACCATCCAGCGTGGGGTGGCCGGTGCCGAAAGCATCTTCGAGCAGCTCGACGAAGCCCCTGAAGTGGACAACGGCCACATCGAGCGTGAGCGCGTGCAGGGGCGCCTGGAAGTGCGCAACCTCAGCTTCGAATACCCCGGTACCGACAAGAAGGTACTCGACGATATCAGCTTCGTCGTCGAACCCGGGCAAATGGTGGCGTTGGTCGGGCGCTCGGGCAGCGGCAAGTCGACCCTGGCCGGGCTGATTCCGCGGTTCTATCAGCACGAGCAAGGCCAGATCCTGCTCGATGGCGACGAAGTGCAGGCATTCACCCTGCGCAACCTACGTCGGCATATCGCCCTGGTGAGCCAGCAGGTCACCTTGTTCAACGATACCGTGACCAACAACATCGCCTATGGCGACCTGGCCGGCGCCCCCATCGAGGCGGTGCACAGGGCGGCCAGCGAGGCTTACGCCGACGAGTTCATCCGCAAGATGCCACAAGGCTATGACACCCTGGTGGGCGAGAACGGTGTGCTGCTGTCCGGTGGCCAGCGTCAGCGCCTGGCGATTGCCCGCGCGTTGCTCAAGGACGCGCCATTGCTGATCCTTGACGAGGCCACCTCGGCGCTCGATACCGAGTCCGAGCGGCATATTCAGGCTGCGCTCGACCACGTGGTGCAGAATCGCACCACCTTGGTGATCGCCCACCGTTTGTCGACCATCGAGAAGGCCGACCAGATCCTGGTCATGGAGGAGGGGCGCATTGTCGAGCGTGGCTCGCACAATGAGCTGCTGGCCCGAAACGGCCACTATGCCCGCCTGCATGCCCGTGAGTTCGAGGACGACGATGGTCAACCTGCACAAGCGGTCGATGCATGCTGAGTCTGTGGCGTTCATGGCGGGAGCGGGGCTGGCAGGAAATCGACCAGGCGCAGTACGCCAAAGCCTGGCACCAGTACGGTGGCAGTTTCGCCACGCACCCCGATGTGGTGGCGAGGTTGTCGGACTTCATCGGGCTGCCGGTGCGCTACCTCGGCTGGCACGTCGATGGCCAGTTGCTGGCTGCGATGCCGTGCTCCGGTCGTTACCTGGCGCTGGCCAAGGAAGTGCTCAAGCGCGAAGGCAAGCGTAACCTGCTGGACCTGGGTAACGCCGAGATCATCCTGCCGGTGGCCGAATCCGTGCAGGTCCCGGTGCGTCAGCGCGTACGCTATGTCTCGGAGCTCAACGCCGGGCGCATCGGTACCCTGCGCGATCAGCCCGAGGGGCTGGCACTGGCCCGCGAGCCCGAGGATTACTCGAAGAAGTTTCGCTACAACCAGCGTCGCGAGCTGCGCCTGCTTGAGGAGGCCGGCGGCGTGATGCGCCCCATGGCGGACTTCGAACCGGCCCAGCAGGCGGCCATGTACACCGAGTTGTTCGAGCGCCGCTGGGGCTTCGATGTGCCGGGCAAGCAAGGCCTGGTGGAAGTGTTCACCCTGCTGCGCGAGTTCATGACCGGCTCGGTGGCGCTGCTCGACGACGTGCCGGTGGCGATCCAGGTGCTGTACCGGGTGGAGGCGCCGCAGTGGATCTCGCTGGAGTACACCAATGGCGGGGTCGATCCACAGAGTCGTGACTTCAGTCCCGGCAGCGTGCTCAGCTTCGTCAATACGCAACAGGCGTGGGCCGATGCCCGGGCGTTGGGCAAGCCGCTGCGCTATTCGTTTGGCCGCGCCGATCGCGAATACAAGGATCGCTGGTGCCGCACCGTGCCGGTCTATCAGGTCTGAACCATGAGTGCACGCAAACAGCTGCTGTTGAAGAAACACCGTCGCGCCAAGCGCATCACCCTGCTGGTGGCCCTGCTAGTGCTCCTGTTGGCAGGTGTCATCGTGGCGTGGTGGCTGGTGCCGCTGCTGCTGGTGATGGGTTGGGTCGCCCACGAGGCATGGTTTGCCGACCACCTGTTCTACCGCGGCAGTGACGACTACCAGTACGTCTTCCCGGAGGATACCGAGACCCAGGCGGTGAGCATTGTCGCGGGGCAGGTACGGCTGTCGGCCGGTCTCGCCGAGGGTGAGACCCTGGTGCTGGCGGTACGCGTGCGCCACAGCTGGCTCGGGCGTTGGCTGGACCCGTTCGTCGAAGTGGGCGATGACCGCCAGGACTTCGAACGGGGTGTGGCTGGGGTGCGTTACCTCAACCTGTCGGGGCAGCGCGAGCGCCTGGCCAGCGGCGAACTGACGCTGCGTGGGCGGCGCTGTCGGCTGACCGCGCAAGCGGTGCTGCATGTCATGCGCAGTCCGGACTACAGTCGCCAACGCACGTTGATCCTGGCGCCCCATGCCGATGATGCCGAACTGGCCGCGTTCGGTTTCTACAGCCGCTGCGCCGAAGTGGCCATCGTCACCCTGACCCAGGGTGAGATCGAGGCCGAAGCCTATCAGCGCATGGGCCTGACAAAAGCCGCCGCCGCCCGGCTCAAGGGGCGCCTGCGCAGTTGGGACAGCCTGGCGGTTCCCCTGTGGGGCGGGGTTCGCCCCAGCCACTGCGTGCAACTGGGCTATTACTGCCTGCAGCTTCCGGCAATGGCCGCCCAGCCGGGGCTGGCATTTGGCTCCCGTGAGTCGGGTGAAAGCGATATTCGCAGTGTGCGCCAGCACAACCCGCTGATGCTGCCGGCCGACCAGGATGGCGCACCCACCTGGCACAACCTGGTCGCCGACCTGACGGCGCTGCTGGAGCATTACCGGCCCGAGGTGGTGATCACCCCGCACCCGGAGCTGGACCCCCATGGCGATCATGTCGCCACCACCCAGGCCATCTTCCAGGCCATCGCCCGCAGCAGCAGCAAGCCGGGCACCGCACTGCTCTACGCCAATCACCTGCACGACAACGACCGTTGGCCGATGGGCCCGGCGGGCATGGGTATCGCCTTGCCACCCGCGATCGAGCCGCTGCCCGCCGATCGTCTGTGGAGTCCGCTGCTGAGCGACGCGCAACAACTGGACAAGGCCATGGCCCTTGGCATGCAGCACGACCTGCAGGGGCCGCTGCCGTTCAAGCGCCGCCTGCGTCGCTGGATTCAGCGGTGGTTTGCCGGCCGGCGCTGGCCGGCAAGCGGCGACAACGAGTTCTTCCGCAAGGCTGTCCGCCGTCATGAACTGTTCTGGGTACGACGGATCGGCAGTTGAAGTGGTGTCATCGGCCCTGTGCTAATATCCCGCCCTTGTTCACTTTTTCAATATGGGTTGCCCATGAAGTTGTCCATGCCGCGTTTCGATCAAGCCCCGGTACTGGTGGTCGGCGATGTCATGCTTGACCGCTACTGGCATGGCGGTACTTCGCGTATTTCGCCTGAAGCGCCGGTGCCGGTGGTCAAGGTCGATCAGATCGAGGATCGCCCCGGCGGCGCGGCCAACGTGGCCTTGAACATCGCTGCCCTCGGCGCGCCCGCTTCTCTGGTCGGCGTCACCGGCCAGGACGAGGCTGCCGACAGCCTTGCCAACAGCCTGCATGCCGCCGGTGTGCGCTCGATCTTCCAGCGCATCGCCCACCAGCCGACCATCGTCAAGCTGCGGGTGATGAGCCGTCACCAGCAACTGCTGCGCATCGACTTTGAAGAGCCGTTCGCTACCGACCCGCTGTCGCTGGGCGCGGAGGTCGATGCCCTGCTTGAAGGCGTCAAGGTGCTGGTGCTGTCCGACTACGGCAAGGGCGCGCTGCAGAACCATCAGGCGCTGATCCAGGCCGCGCGCGGCAAGGGCATTCCGGTACTGGCCGACCCCAAGGGCAAGGATTTCTCGATCTACCGCGGTGCCAGTCTGATCACCCCGAACCTCAGCGAGTTCGAGACCATCGTTGGCCGTTGCGCCGATGAATCCGAGCTGGTCGGCAAAGGCCTGAAGCTGCTCGACGAATTGGATCTGGGCGCGCTGCTGGTGACCCGTGGCGAGCATGGCATGACCCTGCTGCGCACCGGCCACCCGGCCCTGCACCTGCCGGCCCGTGCCCGTGAGGTGTTCGATGTCACCGGTGCCGGCGATACGGTGATTTCCACCCTCGCCGCCGCCATTGCCGCGGGTGAAGACCTGCCGCATGCCGTCGCCCTGGCCAACCTGGCCGCCGGCATCGTGGTCGGCAAGTTGGGTACCGCCGCCATCAGCGCGCCTGAGCTGCGTCGCGCCATCCAGCGTGAAGAGGGCTCGGAGCGGGGCGTGCTGGGCCTGGAGCAGCTGCTGCTGGCCATCGACGATGCCCGTGCGCACAACGAGAAGATCGTCTTCACCAACGGCTGCTTCGATATCCTCCACGCCGGTCACGTGACCTACCTGGAACAGGCGCGCGCCCAGGGCGACCGGCTGATCGTCGCCATCAACGACGATGCCTCGGTCAGCCGCTTGAAGGGCCCGGGCCGGCCGATCAACAGCGTTGACCGACGCATGGCCGTGCTGGCGGGCCTCGGTGCGGTGGATTGGGTCATCAGCTTCCCCGAGGACACGCCGGAGAACCTGCTACGCCAGGTCAAGCCGGATGTGCTGGTCAAGGGCGGTGACTACGGTATCGACCAGGTGGTCGGCGCCGATATCGTCAAGGCCTACGGCGGCACGGTGAAGGTGCTGGGCCTGGTGGAAAACAGCTCGACCACGGCGATCGTCGAGAAGATCCGCAAGCACTGATAGGCTGCAAGTCGCGGGGTAAACCTGCTCCCACGAAACGCTGGGAGCGGGCTTGCCCCGTGTTCATTTATGCAGCGAGGTCCGCGCCCGGGCCAGCAGTTCCCGAGCCTTGTCCCCGAACCGTTCCAGGTGCGACACCGGCGCGGGCTTGCTTTCGACCAGCCCCTGCTGCTTCAGCCAGTCCTTCCAGCGCACCCGCTCATCCCGCACCACCCAGCCATCCTGACGGGCGAAGCTCTCTGCCAGCCACAGTCCGCGCGTGCCCGCGGGTGTCAGTTGGTCCTTCTTCAAGGTGTACAGCTCGGCCACGGGCTGGCCGTCCTTGAGCGGCATCAGGTAGAGATCCGGCCGCTTGCGATTGAGCCTGGCCACCAGTTGATCGCCCTCCAGGCGCTCGTCGACATGAAACAGGCTCAGCGATTTGGCCTCCTTGGGCACTTGCAGGCGCAAGTCGTAGATCAGCTGCAACGACGCCGTGGGCAGATGAACATAGGCGCGTGGCCGCTCCAGCAACATCAGGTTGGCGCAATGCACCGGGCGGGCAGCGCCCGACTCGGGCGACAGCACGAACGGCAGCGCCTCACGGTAGTGCAGGGCAGCGGCATAGGGCGCTGGCAGCCAGGTGTCGTTGAAGCGTCCGCCCAGCCAGCCTTCGGGGGTTTCCAGCAGACATTCCTCGGCCACTTCCTGGATCGCTGTGTGCAGCGGCAGGTTCAGCTCGTGGGCCGGGACGTAGCCGGAAATCAGTTTGAGCACTACATCGCCACGGTCCTGTCGGCGCTGGCGGACCAGCACCCAGTAGTCGCGGCCCTGCCAGTGCAGGGTCAGTCGTACCGACACGCCGAGGTTGGCCAGTTCTGCCACGAAGTGTTCGGGGTCGGCGACCTGGATGGCCTTGCGCCGCTGCAGGGTCTGGGCGAAATTCAGCGGCATGCCGATACTCTGGTAGGTCAGGCCTTCGGGCGTGGCCTCGACGTGCAGCGGCAGGGTCTTGAAGTTGCTTGGATTCTTGCGGATCAGCGTACGCGGCACGAGGCTCCTCCTTGCGTTGGGCCCCCGCCTGGACGGCTCAGGGCCGGCCCAGGATGCGGGCGACGGTGGCCACGTTATGGGCCAGGTGCACCGGGTTGATGGTGCCGACGATGGCACTGCTCACGCCCGGGTGGGCGAACAGCAGCTCGAAACTGGCCTGCACCGGATCGACCCCGGGCGCCAGGCAGATATGCCCGCTGGCCAGGGCTTTCTTCACCAGGATGGCCTTGCCGTGCTCGGCAGCGTAGTCCAGCACGGGCCGCTCCGCCTGCTCGTTGAGGTTGTAGGTGACCATGGCGCAATCTCCTTGCTCCAACGCCTTCAGGCCGCCGGCGACGGTCTTGCCAGACAAACCATAGCCCAGGATCTTGCCTTCCTGCTTGAGTGCGGCGAGGGCTTCGTACACGCCCTCTCGCTCGAGGATCGCCAGGTCGTTGCCGTCGGAATGCACCAGCACCAGCTCGATGCGGTCGGTTTCCAGGCGCTGGAGGCTGCGTTCGACCGAGCGGCGGGTGTGGGCGGCGCTGAAATCGAAGTGCGACTGGCCGGCCTCGAACTCTTCGCCGACCTTGCTGACGATCACCCAGTGGTCACGCTGGCCGCGCAGCAATGGGCCAAGGCGTTCCTCGCTGCGGCCGTAGGCCGGTGCGGTGTCGATCAGGTTGATGCCCAGTTCGCGGGCCTGGGCGAGCAGCAGGCGGGCGGTTTCGTCATCGGGGATGGTGAAGCCGTTGGGGTACTTCACGCCCTGGTCGCGGCCAAGCTTGACCGTGCCCAGGCCCAGCGGCGACACCCGCAGGCCGGTGCTGCCCAGGGGGCGGTGATGATCGTGCAGGGTCGGCAGGCTCATGGCAGCAGTTGCTCCCAGGCAGGCAGCGCCAGCGGTGGGCGGGGCAGGTTGGCGAGGTCCGGCTGGTTCTTCGGGTGGATGCCGTCACGTTCGAAGCTGGCCAGCACACGATCAGCGAAGTCCGGCGCCAAGGCCAGCTTGGTCGGCCAGCCGACCAGCAGGCGCTGCTGGTCGGCGAGGAAGGCGTTGTCCGGGCGTACCAAGCCCGATTGCGCCGGCTCGGCACGGTCGACGCGCAGGGTGGCCCAGCGCACCTGGGCCTGGTCGATCCAGGGCAGCAGGCTGGCGACTTCCTTTTGCGCCGCGGCGATCTGCGCGGCGGGCTCGCGGGCCACGCCGTCGGCCTCGGCGATGTCGCCACCCAGGTACCACACCCACTGGCCGTCGGCGGCCGGGTGGGTGGTCACGGTAATGCGCGGCTTGGGCCCGCCGCCCAGGCAGTGGGCGTACAGCGGCTTGAGGTTGGGCCCCTTGGCCAGGACCATGTGCAGCGGCCGGCGCTGCATGGCCGGTTGGTTCAGCCCCAGGGCGTGCAGCAGTGCTTCGGTGCCGCCACCGGCGCTGAGGACGATACGTTGGGCGCGGATCTCGCGGCCGTCGACCACCAGCCCGGCCAGGTCACCGCCGTCGCGCAGCGGCTCGACGCGCTCGCCGGCCAGCAGGCTGTCGCCCGCCAGCTGCGCCAGGTTGGCCAGCAGGCTGGGCACGTCGATGACCAGCTCGGCCAGGCGATAGACCTTGCCCTTGAACGCGCGGTCCTGCAGGGCCGGCGGCAGTTGCTCGCCCTTGACCTGGTCGACCCGGCCACGCACGGCCTTGCTGGCGAAGAAACTGGTGAGGTTGCCGGCCAGGGTGCCGGGGGACCACAGGTAATGGGCATCGGAAAGCAGGCGGGTAGCGGACAGGTCCAGCTCGCCGTTGCCGGCCAGCGCTTCGCGCCAGCGCCTCGGCATGTCGGCGATGGCCTCGGAGGCGCCGCTGAGGGCACCGTGCAGGGCGTATTTGGTGCCGCCGTGGATGATGCCTTGCGACTTGATGGTCTGCTCGCCACCCAGGCTGGCGCGCTCCACCAGCACCGTCGAATAGCCCAGGCGGCGCAGCCGGGCATTGAGCCAGAGGCCTGCGACCCCGGCGCCGACGATCAGCACGTCAGTGGTAATGGCGGATGGCATGCGGGCACCTCGAAAACTGGGACAGGTGCGCAGTATACAGTTCACATGGGAACAGTGTTCCCCGTGGATCAATGCCCGGCGGTATTGGAAAACACCTGGATCACCACCACCCCGCCGACGATCATGGCCATGCCCAGCATCGCCGGCACATCCAGTTTCTGTCCGTAGATCAGCAACGCCGCGATGCTGATCAGCACGATGCCCAGCCCCGACCAGATCGCATAGGCGATGCCCACCGGAATGCTGCGCACCACCAGGGTCAGCATCCAGAACGCCACGCCGTAACCGCAGACCATCAGCAGCAACGGCAGCGGCGTGTTCAGCCCCTTGACCGCTTTCATGGAGGCGGTGGCGATGACTTCGGCGCAGATGGCGATGGCGAGATAGGTGTAGGCGTTCATGGTGCGGGTCCTCCGTTGCTGGATGGGCATTCTAGGGAATCCCTGGATGCGGTAAAGTCATTACCTATCTACTTTGGAGATAGGTTGGTCATGACAGAATACTGGAGCCTCGAGCAACTGCGCCTGTTCGTGCGGGCCGCCGAGTTGCGTTCGTTTTCCGCCGTGGCCCGCGAACAGCGCAAGGCCCAGTCGGCGATCAGCAGCGCCATCGCCTTGCTCGAGACGGACCTGGGTGTAACCCTGTTCGAGCGCAGCAGCGGCCGGCTGCCGCGCCTGACCGAAAGCGGCGCCGCGTTGCTGGAGGACGCCCGCGAGCTGTTGCGTCAGTGCGAGCGCCTGGATGGTCGGGCACAGGCCTTGATGCGCGGGCAGGAGGCGTTGTTGCGGGTGGCCCAGGACGAGGCCATGCCCTACCAGCCGGTGATCGACAGCCTCGACGAGTTGGCGGCGCACTACCCCTACCTGGAAGTGCAGCTGGCCAGCGGTGCCCAGGGCGATGTGGCGCGCAAGCTGGTGGAGCGGCGTGCCGACCTGGGGTTGTTCTTCCACCATGAAAGCATTCCCGCCTCGTTGGAGCGGCGCGCCCTGGGCAGCGTCGAGATGGTCACGGTGTGTGCCATCGACCACCCGCTGGCACACTTGGCCAAGGTCAGCCGCCAGCAACTGGCCCGTCATCGCCAGTTGCTGATCACCCCGCAGCAGAGTGGCTACCCGGGCGGCGAGGCGATCAGCCCGCAGGTCTGGCGCGCCGACAGTTTCTACGCCATGGCCGAGTTGCTGATGCGCGGTCTGGGCTGGGCCTGGCTGCCTCGGCATGTGGTGCAGTACCCCACCTACCAGACGCAGATGGTCGAGCTGGACAGCGAGTGGCGCCCGCCAGCGCTGGTAGCGGAGCTGGCCTGGCGGCGCGACGAACCGTTGGGCCCGGCCGCGCAGTGGCTGGCCGAGCGCTTCGCCGTGCACCTGAGGGCGATTGGCTGACAGGCCTTTTCGCGCGGTTCCTAGTAAACTCCGCCGCCATGAACAGAACCCTCTATACCTTGCTGTTTCACCTGGGCCTGCCGCTGGTCGCGCTGCGCCTGTTTCTGCGCGGGCGCAAGGCGCCGGCGTACCGTGCGCGGATCGCCGAGCGTTTCGCCTGCCAGCTGCCGGCGATGCGCCAGGGCGGCATCTGGGTGCATGCGGTCTCGGTGGGCGAGAGCATCGCCGCCGCGCCAATGGTCCGGGCCCTGCTCAAGCAGTACCCGGACCTGCCGATCACGCTTACCTGCATGACCCCGACCGGCTCCGAGCGCATCCGCGCGATGTTCGAGGGTGAGCCACGGGTGCAACACTGCTACCTGCCTTATGATCTGCCGTGGGCGGCCGGGCGGTTCCTCGACCATGTGCGCCCGCGCCTGGGCATCATCATGGAAACCGAGCTGTGGCCGAACCATATCCACCAGTGCGCCAGGCGCGGCATTCCGGTGGCGCTGGCCAATGCCCGGCTGTCCGAGCGCTCCGCCCGTGGCTATGCCCGCTTCGCCGGCCTGACCCGGCCGATGCTCGAGGAGATGAGCCTGATCGCCGTGCAGACCGAAACCGAGGCCGAGCGTTTCCGTACGCTCGGTGCGCGCGACGAATGCGTGCAGGTGACCGGTTCGATCAAGTTCGACCTCAAGGTCGACGATCAATTGCCGCCACGGGCCAGCGCATTGCGTGAACAGTGGGCTGCCCGGCAACGTCCGGTATGGATCGCTGCCAGTACCCATGATGGCGAAGACGCGTTGATTCTTGAGGCTCATCGTGAGCTGCTGAAGGTCCACAGCGATGCGTTGCTGATCCTGGTGCCGCGCCATCCCGAGCGTTTCGCGGCGGTGCATGAACTGTGCGCCGGCCAGTTCACCACAGTGCGCCGCTCGAATGGCGACACGGTCACGGCGCAGACCCAGGTGCTGCTGGGCGACACCATGGGCGAGCTGCTGTTCCTCTATGCCCTGGCCGATATCGCCTTCGTCGGTGGCAGCCTGGTGGCCACCGGCGGTCACAACCCGCTGGAGCCGGCGGCGCTGGCGCTGCCGGTGCTCATGGGGCCGCATGTGTTCAACTTCCTCGAGATCAGCGCGATGCTGCGCGAGGCGGGGGCGTTGCAGCAGGTGGATGACGCCGAAGGGCTGGCCGGGGCGGTGCGTCGGTTGGTCGAGCTGCCACAGGATGCGCGGCGCATGGGCGAGGCGGGCAGGGCGGTGATGCAGGCCAACCAAGGGGCGTTGCAGCGGTTGCTGGATGGGCTGGCTGCGCTAATCCGCTGATCTGTGAGGCGATGCGGTCCCTGTAGGAGCCGCCTTGTGTCGCGAAAGGGGGGCGAAGCGGCCCCGGGATCTGCGCATTACTGCTAGATTGCCGGGGCCGCGGTGCGGCCCTATCGCGACACAAGGCCGCTCCTACAGCGACCGCGAGCTCCCTTGGCTCAAGGCCGGCGTTCGAAGTTCTTCGCCGCCGCCGCCGCCAGGTCTGGTGGCAGGAAATCCTTGTCCGGGTTGTAGTCGGCCTTCAGGTACCGCCCCAGGTCCTGTAGGTCCTGGGGGCTCAGGGTGCCGGCCGCCTGCTTCAGGCGCAGGTTGTCGAGAATGTAGTCATAGCGGCTGTTGTTGTAGTCGCGCACCGAGGTGTACAGCTGACGTTGCGCGTCGAGCACGTCGACGATGTTGCGGGTGCCGACCTGGTAGCCGATCTCGGTGGCTTCCAGCGCGCTCTGGTTGGAGATGATCGACTGCTTGCGCGCCTGCACCTGCTCCACGTCGGTATTCACCGCGCGGTGCAGGTTGCGGGTGTTCTCCACCACCTGGCGACGCAGGCTTTCGCGCTGCTGCTCGCTCTGGGTCAGGCGCGCATAGGCCTCGCGTACCTGAGAACTGGTCAGGCCGCCGCTGTAGATCGGGATGTTCAACTGCAGGCCGACGCTGGTCTGCTCGACATCGCCACCGTAGCGCACCCCGTTCTGCGAGGGGTTGGTGAAACCGAGGTTGTCGTTGTCGCCCTTCTGATACTTGGCCACCGCGTCGAGGGTCGGCGCATGGCCGGCCTTGCGCTGGCGCACGGTCTCTTCGGCGGCCGCCACGGCGTGGTTGGTCGCCAGCAGGTTGAGGTTCTGCCGTCCGGCGGTCTCGACCCAGGCCTTGGCGTCGTTGGGCGTGGGCACCTGCACTGGCAGGGTGTGGACTACGCCCTGGATTGCCGTGTACTGGCGGTTGGTCAGGGTGATCAGGGCCTCGAAGGCATCCTGCACCTGGCGCTCGGCAATGATCCGGTTGGCCCGGGCGGTGTCGTAGCTGGCCTGGGACTGCAGCACGTCGGTCTTGTCCGAGAGGCCGACGTCGAAGCGCTCGTTGGATTGGTCGAGCTGACGCTTGAAGGCCGCTTCTTCGGCCTTGGTCGAGGCCAGGTTGTCCTGGGCGCGCAGCACCGCGAAGTAGTTCTCGGCGCTCTGCAGGATCAGGTTCTGCTCGGTGGCCGACAGTTCCAGGGCGGCCTGTTCGTTGACCGACTCGGCGGCTTGCAGCTGGAACCAGCGGTCGGCGCGGAAGATCGGCTGCGCCAGGGTGGCGCTCCAGGCGTTGCCGCTGCGGTTGGAGGTGACCGACGGTTCGTCGAGCTTGGTGCGGGTGTTCATCATCTCGGCGCCGGCCGAAAGGTTCGGCAGCAATCCGGCGCGGGCCTGGGGCACCACTTCACGGCGGGCACCGTAGTCGGCGCGGGCGGCGGCCAGGTCGGCGTTATTGTCGACCGCTTCCTGGTAGACGCTGACCAGGTCGGTCTTCACCGTCGTGGGCGTATCCACTGCCCAGGCCACTCCGTGGGACGCACAAGACACGGCAATTGCCAGTGAGAGTTTGCGCAGCATAGGGCAATCCTTGATCAAATTTTATTTACTGTACTGTCGGGTATCGGGCGATGCGCCAGTGTAGTGCCGCGCGCCGTCATCAACAATCCGCCACTTGTGCCATTTATCACCCCCGGATTTACCCGCTTGGCTTTGCCGGCCACTCCAGTCTAGACTGCGCATGTTCTTGTCGGGGTGCCTTGAAGCAAAGGCTGAGATCGCAGAGGTGCGGATCCCGTTGAACCTGATCAGGTTAGCGCCTGCGTAGGGAACAAGATTGCTCTCACATCCCGGGAGCCTCTTGTGCCAGGTCCGGGATCGTCACGGCTGCTTGCAGTCCACGGCACCCCATGTCCGGCACTGCACCCGTCAACACGGGTGCGTCCACGCCTTTCAGGTTCACCCCGACATTCCACCGCCTGGAAGCTGTCTGGAGAGCCTGTGATGAGCAAACAAGAAAAAACAATCAGTCTGAGCGAGTCGGCCCAAGTCGACCAACAGTCCGTGCAACCCCTGCCCAATTCGCGCAAGGTGTATGTCGAAGGTTCGCGCCCCGACATCCGCGTGCCCATGCGCGAGATCAGCCTGCACGACACCCCCACCGACTTCGGCGGCGAGAAGAACGCTCCGGTGCTGGTGTATGACACGTCCGGCCCGTACACCGACCCCAATGTCATCATCGACGTGCGCAAGGGCCTGGGCGATGTGCGTTCGGCCTGGATCGACGCCCGTGGCGACACCGAGCGCCTCGATGGCCTGAGCTCGAACTTCGGCCAGCAGCGCTTGAACGACGCGGAGCTTGCCAAGCTGCGCTTCGCCCATGTGCGCAACCCGCGCCGGGCCAAGGCCGGCGCCAACGTCACGCAGATGCACTACGCGCGCCAGGGCATCATCACCGCCGAGATGGAATACGTCGCCATCCGCGAGAACATGAAGCTGCAGGAAGCCCGCGCCGCCGGCCTGCTGGACCAGCAGCACGCCGGCCACAGCTTCGGCGCCAGCATCCCGAAGGAAATCACCCCCGAGTTCGTCCGCGAAGAGATCGCCCGCGGCCGCGCGATCATTCCGGCCAACATCAACCACACCGAACTGGAGCCGATGATCATCGGCCGCAACTTCCTGGTGAAGATCAACGGCAACATCGGCAACAGCGCCCTGGGTTCTTCGATCGAGGAAGAAGTGGCCAAGCTGACCTGGGGCATCCGCTGGGGTTCGGACACGGTCATGGACCTGTCCACCGGCAAGCACATTCACGAGACGCGTGAGTGGATCATCCGCAACTCGCCGGTGCCGATCGGTACCGTGCCGATCTACCAGGCCCTGGAGAAGGTCAACGGCGTGGCCGAGGACCTGACCTGGGAGCTGTTCCGCGACACCCTGATCGAACAGGCCGAGCAGGGCGTGGACTACTTCACCATCCATGCCGGCGTCCTGCTGCGCTATGTGCCGCTGACCGCCAAGCGCGTTACCGGCATCGTCAGCCGCGGCGGCTCGATCATGGCCAAGTGGTGCCTGGCGCACCATAAAGAGAACTTCCTGTACACGCACTTCGACGAGATCTGCGAGATCATGAAGGCCTACGACGTCAGCTTCTCGCTGGGTGACGGCCTGCGCCCGGGCTCGATCGCCGATGCCAACGACGCCGCTCAGTTCGGTGAACTGGAAACCCTCGGCGAGCTGACCAAGATCGCCTGGAAGCACGACGTGCAGTGCATGATCGAGGGCCCGGGCCACGTGCCGATGCAGTTGATCAAGGAGAACATGGACAAGCAGCTCGAGTGCTGCGACGAGGCGCCGTTCTACACCCTCGGCCCGCTGACCACCGACATCGCCCCGGGCTACGACCACATTACCTCGGGGATAGGCGCGGCGATGATCGGCTGGTTCGGTTGCGCCATGCTCTGCTACGTCACGCCCAAGGAGCACTTGGGCCTGCCGAACAAGGATGACGTGAAGACCGGCATCATCACCTACAAGATCGCCGCCCATGCCGCGGACCTTGCCAAGGGCCACCCAGGCGCGCAGATTCGTGACAACGCGTTGTCCAAGGCGCGCTTCGAATTCCGCTGGGAAGACCAGTTCAACCTGGGCCTGGACCCGGACACCGCGCGCTCGTTCCACGACGAGACGTTGCCCAAGGAGTCGGCCAAGGTCGCGCACTTCTGCTCGATGTGCGGGCCGAAGTTCTGCTCGATGAAGATTACCCAGGAAGTGCGTGAGTATGCGGCCAAGATCGAGACCGTGGATGTGACGGTCGAGCAGGGCATGCGTGAGCAGGCCGAGCGGTTCCGCCAGGAAGGCAGCCAGTTGTACCAGAAGGTGTAAGTAGACCTTGGGGGCCGCATCGCGGCCCTTTCGCGACGCAAGGCCGCTCCCACAGGTCCTGTATATGGCTCACGTCATACGCGGAGCCTGTGGGAGCGGCCTTGTGTCGCGATACGAGGACGCAGTCCTCGCCAGCAACAACTCCAATACTCCGGCGAGCCCCCATGACAACACCCAGTCACTTCTCCCCCGACCATTGCGTCCCCACCCACCACCGGCAGTTCGGCGCCCGCGACCTGTTTGCGCTGTGGTTCTCCCTCGGCATCGGCCTGATGGTCCTGCAGGTCGGCGCCTTGCTTGCCCCGGGCCTGGGATTGGCCGGCTCGATCCTGGCGATCACGCTTGGCACGGCGGTGGGTGTGCTATTGCTCGCGGCGGCCGGCGTGATCGGCAGCGACACCGGCCTCTCGGCGATGGGCAGCCTGCGCCTGACCCTGGGTCGCCACGGCGCGCGCCTGCCGGCCTTGCTGAACCTCCTGCAACTGGTGGGCTGGGGCTCGTTCGAGATCATCGTCATGCGCGACGCCGCCAGCCTGCTGGGTGCCCGCGCCTTTGGCGAGGGCAGCGGCTGGAGCAGCCCGTTGCTGTGGACCCTGTGCTTCGGCGCCCTGGCCACCCTGCTGGCGGTCTGCGGGCCGCTGGCGTTCGTGCGCAAGGTCCTGCGCAAATGGGGCATCTGGCTGCTGCTGGGCGCTTGCAGCTGGCTGACCTGGAACCTGTTCGCCAAGGCCGACCTGGCCGGGTTGTGGCAGCGCCCGGGGGATGGTTCGCTGTCCCTGGCCCTGGGCTTCGACATCGTCATCGCCATGCCGCTGTCGTGGCTGCCGCTGATCGCCGACTATTCACGCTTCGGCCAGCGCGCCAGCCGGGTATTCGGCGGTACGGCGCTGGGCTTTTTCATCGGCAATGCCTGGCTGATGAGCCTGGGCGTGGCCTATACCCTGGCGTTCGCGCCGAGCGGTGAAGTGAATGCGTTGTTGCTGGCGCTGGCCGGTGCCGGGCTGGGCATTCCGCTGCTGCTGATCCTGCTGGACGAGTCGGAGAACGCCTTTGCCGACATTCACTCCGCAGCGGTTTCCACCGGGCTGTTGATCAAGCTCAAGGTCGAGCACCTGGCCTTGGCCATCGGCGTGTTGTGCACGCTGATCGCCCTGCTGGCACCGCTGGCCCAGTACCAGAACTTCCTGCTGCTGATCGGCTCGGTGTTCGCGCCGCTGTTCGGCGTGGTGCTGGTGGATCACTTCGTGGTCCGTCGCCGTCGCCTGCCGGTGCTGGTCGAGGGCTTGCACGGGCGGGCGCTGCTGGCCTGGGCGGTGGGGGGAGCGGCCTATCACCTGCTGGCCAGCCAGGCGCCGGAGCTTGGGGCGACCCTGCCGGCACTGCTGCTGGCAGGGGGGCTGCATCTGCTGCTATCGCTCAGCCGCGGCCGGGAAACAGCTCGGGCCTGATCACGCCGTTGAGGCGCGGGTAGGGGATCTTCAGTTCGACGTGGCCCATGGAGTACGGGGCGATGGCGTAGACCTCGTACTTGATCACCACCGCGCCGTAGGTCAGGGCGATGTGCGGCGACTGCTTGAACGGCCAGGTCTTGACGAACTCGGGGTCCTTGTCCATGCCAGTGCTGATCAGCCAGGCGCGGTGGGACTCCTCGGCGGTCTTCCAGAAGGTCGCTTCCTGGCCGGGCACCAGCATGTCGTCCAGGGTCAGCACCTTGTCCAGCTTTCGCGAGTAGTTGATGAAGCCGCGCCCTGGCATGCCGTGGGCGCCGCCGCTGTCCAGGTAGCTGGACAGCTCGACGATCACCAGCCCGTCATGCTGTTCGCGTACCTTGGCCTGCAGGTAGCTGCTGTTGCGCTTGTCGGCGCGGGCCAGGTACTGCTGTTCATAGGCTTGCAACGAGGCCGGCGGGGTGCCGCGCTGGTTGTCCTCGGTGAGCATCAGCAGGCGTTTCTCGACGAGGGCGTCGAGCTTGGGCAGGGCGGGGAAGTGCACCACGTCGATGTTGACCAGTGGGCAGTCGCTCTCGCTGCAGCCGGGCTTGACGTGTTCCCAGGCCTCGCGCTTGACCTCGAGCGGAGCGCGGTAATTGGGCGTGAACAGGCTCTGGCAGGCGCCGAGCGCCAGTGCCAGGACGGCCACGGAAGTCAGTTTGACAAGCGTCATGTTGCCTCTTTCACAACGGTGATGATCGGCCTTGGACCGCCTGCGCGGCCTTCAGTTCGCCACTAAGCTAACAGAGAGCGGCGCGCCTGTCCCGGCTGCCTGAACGGTCGCCAGAAAGGGGTGAAACCGGGCGGCGCGCAGAGTAGGATTGCGCGATGCGGTAACCGAGGTATCAAGGAGTTTGCATGACGGACACGTTGAATACAGTGCCCACCCAGGTCGAAATCACCCGGCGTGAGCAGTTGTTCAAGGGCTTCTACAAGCTCGACAAGCTGCACCTTCGCCACGAATTGTTCGCCGGCGGCATGAGTCGCGAGTTCACCCGCGAGTTGTTCGTGCGCCATGACGCCGTCTGTGTGCTGCCCTACGATCCGCAGCGCGACGAAGTGGTGCTGATCGAGCAGTTTCGAGTCGGCGCCGTGGGCAAGATCGATAATCCCTGGCTGATCGAGATGGTCGCCGGCCTGATCGACAAGGACGAGCAGCCGGAAGAGGTCGCTCATCGTGAAGCCGATGAAGAAGCTGGCCTGACCTTCAGCGCGCTGTGGCCGATGACCTGCTACTTCCCCTCGCCAGGCGGCAGCGACGAGTACGTCCACCTGTTCCTGGGCCGTTGCATCAGTGAAGGTGCCGGCGGCCTGCATGGCCTGGAGGAGGAGAGCGAGGATATCCGTGTTCGCGTGTGGGCGTTCGAGGACGCCCTGCAGGCGGTGCGCGACGGGCGTATCTGCAACGCCGCCACGATCATCGGCCTGCAATGGCTGGCACTCAACCGTGATGAAGTTCGAGGTATGTGGAAGTGAACCTGCTGCGTGAGCGCTATCGGGTCGACCTGGTCGGGCTGCAGTCGGCCTGCGAGGCCAACTATGCCCGCCTGATGCGTCTGCTGCCGGACATGCGCACCACGCAGAGCTCGCGGCGCATCGGCATGACCCAGGGCGACCAGATGCTCGGCGTGCTGGTGCTTGAAGTGCTGCTGGCCTGTCCCTATACCACGACCCTCAAGGTGCGCCAGGAGCACAGTCTGCCCTGGCTGCCGGTGCCCGAACTGGAAGTGCAGGTCTACCATGACGCGCGCATGGCCGAGGTGGTCAGCGCCGAGCATGCCCGCCGCCTGCGCAGCATCTACCCGTACCCCAACACGGCGATGCACCAGCCGGACGAGAAAGCCCAGCTCAATCTGTTTCTCGGCGAATGGTTGAGCCACTGCCTGGCCTGCGGCCACGAACTGGAAGCGGTGCGCTGAAATTGTGATGCGCGTCGGTTTCGAGTACTTGCTCGAAACCGATCCGCCGCCATAATCGGTGCTGAATCCGTTCGAGGAGACGGCCGTTGCCGCAACCACACCCACTTTCGTCACCCGTCCATGTGGTGCAACTGACCGATGCCCACCTGTTCGCCGACCCGGCGGGCACTTTGCTGGGCCTGAATACCCGCGCGAGCCTCGGGCATGTGATCGACCAGGTGCGTCGCGAGCAGCCGCGTATCGACCTGCTGCTGTGCACGGGCGACCTGTCGCAGGACGCCAGCGCCGCCTCCTACCAGGCCTTCAGCGAGCTGACCTCGAAGTTGGAGGCGCCAGCGCGTTGGCTGCCGGGTAACCATGACGAGGCCCAGGTAATGCAGGCCGTGGCGCCGGAGCTGGTGCAGGCGGTGACGGACATTGGTCAATGGCGCATTGTCATGCTCGATTCGGCAGTGGTCGGTGCCACCTTCGGCGTGTTGGCGGACGACCAGTTGGCCGTGCTGGATCAGGCGCTGAACAGTGCGGGCGAACGCCATTGCCTGGTGTGCTGCCATCACCAGCCGGTGGATATCGGTTGTGCGTGGATTGCGCCGATCGGGTTGCGAAACGCCGATGAACTGTTGCAGCGCCTGCGCGGTTATCCACAGGTGAGGGCGCTGCTGTGGGGGCATATCCATCAGGAATGGGACGAGGTGCGCGACGGCGTTCGTTTCCTTGCCACGCCTTCAACCTGCATCCAGTTCGCGCCGCGTAGCGAGGAATTCAAGGTGAGCGAGGAGCAGCCGGGCTATCGCTGGCTGCGGCTGCACGCCGACGGACGGTTGGAGACCGGGGTGGAGCGGGCGCGCGATTTCGAGGTGAAACTGGATTTCGACAGCCCGGGCTACTGAGTCGGGGGACCGCTTTGCGGTCCTTTCGCGACACAAGGCCGCTCCCACAGAGATCGTGCCCCCGGCTGTTTGAAGAATTTGCTGCGAAAATCCCCACGCTGCGCCAATGCCCTTTGAACACGCTACACTGCGCGTCTTTGCGTCCGGGGGGCAGCATGTCGGGTTCCATCCTCTATATCCATGGCTTCAACAGCTCGCCGCTGTCGAAGAAGGCGCGCCAGCTCGAGGCGGTGATGCAGCGGATCGGCCTGTCCGACCAGCTGCGTGTCCCGGCCCTGCATCACCACCCGCGCCAGGCCATCGCCCAGCTGGAGGCCGCCATCGATGAGCTCGGCGCCCCCTTGCTGGTCGGCAGCTCACTCGGCGGCTACTATGCCACCCATCTGGCCGAACGCCATGGCCTCAAGGCCTTGTTGGTCAACCCGGCGGTCGGCCCGCACCGCCTGTTCGACGGCTACCTGGGTACCCAGCGCAACCTTTATACCGACGAGGCCTGGGAGCTGACCCATGATCATGTGGCCGCCCTGGCCGAACTGGAAGTGCCGCCGCCGCAGGACGCCGCCCGCTATCAAGTGTGGTTGCAGACCGCCGATGAAACACTGGACTATCGCCACGCCGAGCACTATTACCGTGCTTGTGCCCTGCGTATCCAGGCCGGTGGCGACCACAGCTACCAGGGCTTCGCCGAGCAACTCCCGGCCCTGCTGGCGTTCGCCGGTATTGCCCGTGGGCAGTATGCGGCGCTGGATTTTTCTGTATTTTGACTTTTGCATTCACCTGACTGACGACGAGAACCCATGGCCAATCCCAGCGCTAGCGCCTATAACGCAGACGCCATCGAAGTCCTCTCGGGCCTTGACCCGGTCCGCAAGCGGCCGGGCATGTACACCGACACCAGCCGGCCCAACCACCTGGCCCAGGAAGTCATCGACAACAGCGTCGACGAAGCCCTGGCCGGCCACGCCCGCTCGGTGCAGGTGATCCTGCATGCCGACCACTCGCTGGAGGTCAGCGACGATGGCCGCGGCATGCCGGTGGACATCCATCCCGAGGAGGGCGTTTCCGGCGTCGAGCTGATCCTCACCAAGCTGCACGCCGGCGGCAAGTTTTCCAACAAGAACTACCAGTTCTCCGGCGGCCTGCACGGCGTCGGTATCTCGGTGGTCAACGCCCTGTCGAGCCAGGTGCGGGTGCGCGTCAAGCGCGACGGCAACGAGTACCAGATGACCTTCGCCGACGGCTTCAAGGCCAGCGAGCTGGAAGTGGTCGGCACCGTCGGCAAGCGCAACACCGGCACCAGTGTGTACTTCACCCCCGACCCGAAGTACTTCGACTCGCCGAAATTCTCCATCAGCCGCCTCAAGCATGTGCTCAAGGCCAAGGCCGTGCTGTGCCCGGGGCTGTCCATCAGCTTCGAGGACAAGGGCACCGGCGAGAAGGTCGAATGGCACTACGAGGACGGCCTGCGTTCCTATCTGGTCGATTCGGTCAGCGAGTACCTGCGCATGCCCGACGAGCCGTTCTGCGGCAGCCTGGCAGGTAACAAGGAGGCCGTGGACTGGGCCCTGCTGTGGCTGCCCGAAGGCGGCGACAGCATCCAGGAAAGCTACGTCAACCTGATCCCCACCGCTCAGGGCGGCACCCACGTCAACGGTCTGCGTCAGGGCCTGCTGGACGCCATGCGTGAATTCTGCGAGTTCCGCAACCTGCTGCCACGCGGGGTCAAGCTGGCGCCTGAGGACGTCTGGGAGCGCATCAGCTTCGTGCTGTCGATGAAGATGCAGGAGCCGCAGTTCTCCGGCCAGACCAAGGAGCGCCTGTCGTCCCGCGAGGCGGCGGCATTTGTCTCCGGCGTGGTCAAGGACGCCTTCAGCCTGTGGCTCAACGCCCATCCCGAACTGGGCATGCAGTTGGCCGAACTGGCCATCAGCAACGCCGGCCGTCGCCTGAAGGCAAGCAAGAAGGTCGAGCGCAAGCGCATCACCCAGGGCCCGGCGCTGCCCGGCAAGCTGGCCGACTGCGCAGGCCAGGATCCGATGCGCGCCGAGCTGTTCCTGGTCGAGGGTGACTCCGCCGGAGGTTCTGCCAAGCAGGCGCGGGACAAGGAATTCCAGGCGATCCTGCCGCTGCGCGGCAAGATCCTCAACACCTGGGAAGTCGATGGCGGCGAGGTCCTGGCCAGCCAGGAAGTGCACAACATCGCCGTGGCCATCGGTGTCGACCCGGGCGCCACCGACCTTTCGCAACTGCGCTACGGCAAGGTCTGCATTCTCGCCGACGCCGACTCCGACGGCCTGCACATCGCCACCCTGCTGTGCGCGCTGTTCGTCCAGCACTTCCGTCCGCTGGTCGAGGCCGGGCACGTCTACGTGGCCATGCCACCGCTGTACCGCATCGACCTGGGCAAGGAGATCTACTACGCCCTGGACGAAGCCGAGCGCGATGGTGTCCTGGACCGTCTGGTCGCCGAGAAGAAGCGTGGCAAGCCGCAAGTCACCCGATTCAAAGGCCTGGGCGAGATGAATCCGCCGCAGTTGCGCGAGACCACCATGGACCCGAACACCCGGCGCCTGGTCCAGCTCACGCTGGACGACGTGCAGGGCACCACCGAGATCATGGACATGCTGCTGGCCAAGAAGCGCGCCGGTGACCGCAAGAACTGGCTGGAAACCAAAGGCAACCTGGCCGAGGTCCTGGTTTGATTCGTCCGTTGCTCATGGCCTGCCTGGCGCTGTTCGCCCTGCAGGCCCAGGCCGGCGACTGGCCGCAGCTCAAGCTCAGCGGCGAGCACGTGGTCGATGGCATGCGCGGCGGCAACCTGTCGGGCCTGGCCTGGTGCCGGGGCGCATTGTGGGCGGTGTCCGACCGCGATGACGATCGTATCTACCGCCTGGACCAGGAGGGCGCGGCCTGGCAGGCCCAGCCGCTGACCTTCACCCCGCCACCGGCCCCCGATACCGGGTTGCCCTGGGGGTTGAAGTCGCGCAACTGGGCATCGTCGTTTATTCGTGGCGGCGCGCTGGATTTCGAAGGTATCACCTGCGACCAGGCTGGCAACCTGTTCATCGTCAGCGAGGCCCAGGCCGCGGTGCTGCAACTGCCCCTGGAAGGCGAGCCGAACTGGCTGAGAATCGACCAGGCCATGGTGCGCCAGGCGCGAGCCAGCGGCATGCTGCTGCATTTCAACGCCTTGTTCGAAGGGCTGGCGATCAACCCTGCGGGCGATCGCTTGTGGCTGGCCGCCGAGCGTGAGCGACGCGGGCTGCTCGCCGTGCAGCGCCAGCAGTCGGTATGGACCTGCGGGCGCGGTTGCGTGCTGCTCAGCGAAGCCGGCGTGGAAATGCAGCCGCCGCAGTTCCCCGAGGCACGCCCGGTTTCCCGCGACTTCGCCGACCTGGCCTGGTTCGAGGGCAAGTTGTTCACCCTCGAGCGCAACGCTTATCGCATCTGCCGACGCGACGCTGACAGTGGCACCGTGGAGCGCTGCTGGTCGTTCGCCGCGGACGCCCTGGTGGAATCGCGTCGCTATTCACAGCCCTATGGCCTGGCCGAGGCGCTGGTGATCGACAAGGACGGCGCCTGGATCGGCGTGGACAACAACGACCGGCCACGGGCGGATGGTGAAGCGCGGCCGGTCGTCTGGCGCTTCGGCGCGCCGGCCGGCGGCTGGAGTGCCAAGCCATGAGCCAGCCAGCGGGCAAGCGGGCGGGCAGGGTGCTGATGATCGTTGCCTGGGCGGCGGCGATGTTTTTGGCCACGCGCTTTTTCGGCCAATGGGAGGCGCGTCAGCAGAATCCCAACGCCGTGGTGCAGAGCGAGCAGGGCGACGGCTTCGTCGAAGTTCGCCTGCTGAGCAACGGCCAGGGCCATTTCGTCGCTGACGGCGTGATCAATGGCCAGGTGGTGCATTTCATGCTCGATACCGGCGCCACCGATGTGGCGATCCCCGAGGCGCTGGCCCGCGACCTGGCCCTGGCCCGTGGCGCCCCGGTGCAACTGAGTACCGCCAATGGCCGCACCGAAGGCTACCGCACCCGGCTCGACAGCCTGCAACTGGGCGACATCCACCTGCGCGACGTGCGCGCTTTGGTGGTGCCGGGCCTGGATGGCCAGGCCGTGTTGTTGGGCATGAGCGCCCTGAAACAACTTGAATTTACCCAGCGCGGCGGCACCATGCTGCTGCGCCAGAACCTGAAATGACGAGGCTCGCATGAGCGACTTACTGGACAGTCTCGAAGGCGTCGAACGCCGTTCCCTGGCCGACTTCACCGAACAGGCCTACCTCAACTACTCCATGTACGTGATCATGGACCGCGCCCTGCCGCACATCGGCGACGGCCTCAAGCCGGTCCAGCGCCGCATCGTCTATGCCATGAGCGAGCTGGGTCTGGACGCCGACTCCAAGCACAAGAAGTCGGCGCGTACCGTCGGCGACGTGCTCGGCAAGTTCCATCCCCACGGCGACTCGGCGTGCTACGAGGCCATGGTGCTGATGGCCCAGCCGTTCAGCTACCGCTACACCCTGGTCGACGGCCAGGGCAACTGGGGTGCGCCGGACGATCCGAAGTCGTTCGCCGCCATGCGTTACACCGAGGCGCGCCTGTCGCGCTATTCCGAAGTGCTGCTCAGCGAGCTGGGCCAGGGCACCGTCGACTGGGTGCCGAACTTCGACGGCACCCTGCAGGAGCCAGCGGTGCTGCCGGCGCGCCTGCCGAACATCCTGCTCAACGGTACCACCGGCATCGCCGTGGGCATGGCCACCGACGTGCCGCCGCACAACTTGCGGGAAGTGGCCAGCGCCTGCGTGCGCCTGCTCGACGAGCCCAAGGCCACCATCGAGCAGCTGTGCGAGCACATCCAGGGCCCGGACTACCCCACCGAGGCCGAGATCGTCACCCCGCGCGCCGATATCCTCAAGCTCTACGAGACCGGCAAGGGCTCGATCCGCATGCGCGCGGTGTACCGTGTCGAGGACGGCGACATCATCGTCACCGCGTTGCCGCACCAGGTCTCCGGGGCCAAGGTTCTGGAGCAGATCGCCGCGCAGATGCAGGCCAAGAAGCTGCCGATGGTCGCCGACCTGCGCGATGAGTCGGACCACGAGAACCCCTGCCGCATCGTCATCATCCCACGTTCGAACCGCGTCGATGCCGCCGAATTGATGCAGCACCTGTTCGCTACCACCGACCTCGAGAGTACCTACCGGGTCAACGTCAACATCATCGGCCTCGACGGCCGTCCGCAGCTGAAGAACCTGCGCGCGCTGCTGCTGGAGTGGCTGGAGTACCGGATCGGTACCGTCCGTCGCCGCCTGCAGCACCGCCTGGACAAGGTCGAGAAGCGCCTGCACCTGTTGGAAGGCCTGCTCACCGCGTTCCTCAACCTGGATGAAGTGATCCATATCATCCGTACCGAAGAGCACCCCAAGCAGGCACTGATCGCCCGTTTCGACCTGACCGAAATCCAGGCTGACTACATCCTCGAGACCCGCCTGCGCCAGCTGGCCCGTCTGGAAGAGATGAAGATCCGTGGCGAGCAGGACGAGCTGCTCAAGGAACAGAAGCGCCTGACCACCCTGCTGGGCAGCGATGCCAAGCTGCGCAAGCTGGTGCGCAGCGAGCTGATCGAAGACGCCGAGACCTATGGCGACGACCGTCGCTCGCCGATCGTCGAGCGTGCCGAGGCCAAGGCGCTCTCGGAAAACGAGCTGATGCCGACCGAGCCGGTCACCGTGGTGCTGTCGGAGAAGGGCTGGGTGCGTTGCGCCAAGGGCCACGATATCGATGCCACGGGGCTTTCCTACAAGGCCGGTGACGGTTTCAAGGCCGCCGCCGCCGGACGCTCCAACCAATTCGCCGTGCTCATCGACTCCACCGGCCGCAGCTATTCGGTGGCGGCCCACAGCCTGCCATCGGCGCGCGGCCAGGGCGAGCCGCTGACCGGTCGTCTGACTCCACCGCCCGGCGCTACCTTCGAGTGCGTGCTGCTGCCGGAGGACGAGGCCCTGTACGTGGTGGCCTCCGACGCCGGCTACGGCTTCGTGGTCAAGGGTGAGGACCTGCAGGCCAAGAACAAGGCCGGCAAAGGCCTGCTCAGCCTGCCCAACGGCGCCAAGGTGATGACCCCGCGCCCGGTGGCCGACCGCGAGCAAGACTGGCTGGCCGCGGTAACCACCGAAGGCCGTCTGCTGGTATTCAAGGTCGCCGACCTGCCACAGTTGGGCAAGGGCAAGGGCAACAAGATCATCGGCGTTCCGGGCGACCGAGTAGCCAGTCGTGAAGAATTCGTCACTGACCTGGCAGTGATCAGTGAGGGGTCGACCCTTGTATTGCAAGCTGGCAAGCGTACCCTTTCTCTGAAACCAGATGATCTCGAGCACTACAAGGGTGAGCGTGGTCGCCGCGGTAGCAAATTGCCACGTGGTTTCCAGCGCGTGGATAGCTTGATGGTGGAAACCCCCGCCTGAGTGCATGGGCTGTCTGCTGCGGCGCTTTCGGCGCCGCTTCAGGCGGAAATGCTGGAGTCTGGCGGCTAATTCGCGGATGATAGGGCCCGCGTGGCGCCGGCGTGGCCGGGTGCCCGGATGAATCTACATGAGTATCACTGCGGTCAGTCTGGAGACGACCGCCTGGATGGGATGAATGAAATTTCTGCGCCTTCCATTTGCGTTGCTGGTGACCGGCTTGCTGGGCCTGAGCGGATGCAGCATGCATCAGCCGGTCGCCTTGTATCAGCTCGACAGCGGTGAACCCGGCCAGCCGACCCAGGCGGCGGGCATGGCGGTGGTGCTCGGCCCGGTATCGGTGGCCGACTACCTGCAACGTGAGACCTTTCTACAGCGGCAGGTCGATGGCAGTCTGACGGCAGCCACCGATGGCCGTTGGGCCGGCAGCCTTTCGTCGGATATCGACCAGTTGCTGGTGCGCCAGCTGGCCTGGCGCCTGGACAGCCAGCGCGTGGTGCTGGCACCGGCGAGCGCCGGCTTCACGCCGGACGTGCAGGTGCTGCTGTCCATTACCCGCCTGGACTCGGGCAAGAACCAGCCCGCGATCCTGGACGCCCAGTGGCGTGTGCTGGACCGCCGTGGCCAGGTGCGTGACAACCGCATCGTCCACCTCGAGCAGCCCCATGCGGGCAGCGAGTCTGCGCAGGTCCAGGCTCAGGGGCAATTGTTGCAGAAGCTGGCCGAACAGCTGAGCACCGCCGTTAAACCACTGGCCAACCAGCCGGCCATCGCCGAGGAGACGCCACGCAAGCCGGCGGCGCCGGTGCAGGTGAAGAAAGAGCCTGAGAAACCGAAGATTCCGATGGCCTCGCCGATTCGTACCGATATGGAAGTGTTCCGCTTCTGATATCCGCAGCCACAAAAAAGCCCGCAGCGATGCGGGCTTTTTTGTGTCTTTGGTCGGGAGACTTTATCAGATCTGCGTGGGAGCGGGCTTGTCCCGCGATAGGGCTTGCCAGGGCAGCAACATTGCCTGCCCCCGACGCTATCGCGGGGCAAGCCTGCTCCCACGCAAGTCCTAGATGAGCGGTGGCGCTCAGGCGCGGCGCTCGTGCATCCGTGCCAGCTGGCGTTCCAGCATCGACGGGTAAGGCTCCATCAGGCGTTCTACACAGCACGCACCTTCCGGGCTGGCAATCGGCCGAATACGCGCACGCTGGCGCACCAGGGCGTCATCGCTGATGCGGCGCTCCACCAGCAGCAGGTTGCGGCTGTGCTGCGACAGGGCCAGGGCGTCCTGGGCCTGTTCGGTCATTAGCAGGTCGACCTGATCCAGGCCTTGCAGGTCGTCAGCCAGCACCAGGCCCAGTTGCAGCTGCAGGGTGATGCCGCTGTCGGCCACCTCGATCTGCAGGGCGTGGCCCAGGGCGCGCAGCAGCTCGCCGCAGCAGATGGCATTGGTCAGGTAGTCCTCGCCGCTGTCGCGGCTGTGGAACAACAGCAGGGTGCTGCCGTCGTTCAGGGTGTGGACTTCGCCTTCGTACAGCGATGCAGCCTGCTCCAAACAGTCGCGGTAGCGCTCCAGCAGCTCGGTCAGGCGGGTGCGTGGCAGGCGACGCAGTTGCTCCTGGGAGCCCAACTGCACGGCCAGCACGGCACTGAACTGCGGCTCGTCGGACTCGACGATGACAGGCTTGGCCGGAGCGCTTTGCTCATCCATCAGGTCGGCGAAGGCGTCGTCGTCCTCGTCGTGCCCGGCAGTCTGTACCATCGCCTTGGCCCGTGGGGCGACCTTGGCAACTGGCGCGTCGTCGAAATCGTCTTCCTCGTCCTCTTCTTCAGGCTCAGGTGGCGGCGGTGGGGCGAGGCGCGCGTGCAGTTGGCGCGCCAGATCGCCGATTTCGTCCTGGCGGTCGATGCCCGGCGTGTAAGGGTGCGGGTCACGCAACCACACGCGCAACTGCAGCAGCGGCGTCGAGATAAAGCGTCCAAGGCGCAGGCTGAGGGTCAGGGCCAGGGCCAGCAGGATCGCGGCGAGGATACCCATGCTCTGCAAGCTGATCAGCATCGGTTGCTGGAACTGGTTCATGTCCAGGCTGATGCGCAACTGGCCGGCGGTCACGTCCTGGAAGGTGATCTTGGTCTGGTAGACCCCTTCGGTTTCGCCCAGCAGGCTGTTGCGCGGGCGCTGGCCGGCCTCGGCGAGGATGCGGTTGTCCACGCTGTAGATGGCCGCATGGGCCACCAGCGGGTTCTTCACAAGGTTGCCCAGCAGCACGTTGAGGCTGAGGATGTCGTTGGACACCAGCAGCTCGGTGGCCGAGGTGGCGGTCTGGGTGGTCAGGCTCTGGCCGACGGCATCGGCCTGCTCGTGCATGGCCTGCTTGAACTGCAGGCCCATCACGCAGGCATAGATCACCAGGGCCAGGGCCACCAGGAAAATGTTGTGGCTGGCAATGCGCAGGGCCAATGGAATTCGGCGCTGGCTCAGGGCTCGGTAGATCATCAGGAAGAAGTTGTCGGGTTTTACGGGCGTGGGCCGGTTCACAGAGCGCGGCTCTTTATGGCGAGAAAGTTGCTGCGCAGTATAGCGACACGCGTTTTGTCGGCAAAGTATCGTTGGCGCCCGGCGGTCATGGAAAATCGGTAGAATGCGCATTTTTCATCGAGTTGGAGCCCCGGTCTTGCGCGAAATCGTCCTGATCAACATCACTGGTGAAGACCGTCCGGGTCTCACTGCGGCCATCACCGGCGTCCTGCTCCAGGGCGGTGTGAGTATTCTCGACATCGGCCTCGCTGTCATGCACGGCACGCTGTCGTTCGGCATCCTGGTCGACATCCCCGATAACGAAGTGGCCACGGCGCTGCTGCAGAGCGTGCAGTCCAAGGCTCACGAACTGAACTTGCAGGCCCGCTACACCCCCATTTCCGAGGCCGACTACCAGCACTGGGCCGACAGCCAGGGTGAGGCCCGCCACATCGTTACCCTGCTCAGCCGCCGGATCACCCCGCAGCAGTTGCAGCGCGTCAGCGCCATCATCAGCGAGCACGACCTGACCATCGAGCGCATCGAACGGCTGTCCGCCCGCGTGGCGCTGGACGCCCAGATCGACAAGGGCAAGGCCGCGCTGGAAATCTCGGTGCGTGGCGAGCCGAACGACGGCCAGGCCCTGCGTGCGGCGTTCTTCGCGCTGTCCGAAGAGCTGAGCATCGACATCGCCTTCCAGAAAGACGACCTGTTCCGCCGCAACCGCCGTCTGGCGGTGTTCGATATGGACTCGACCTTGATCGAGGCCGAAGTCATCGACGAGCTGGCCAAGGCCGCCGGCGTCGGCGAACAGGTCGCGGCGATCACCGAGCGTGCCATGCGTGGCGAACTGGATTTTCGCGCCAGCTTCAAGGAGCGCATGGCCTTGCTCAAGGGGCTGGACGTGAGCGTGCTCGACCAGATCGGTGCTTCGCTGCGCCTGACCGAGGGCGCCGAGCACCTGTTTGCCGAACTCAAGCGCCTGGGCTACAAGACCGCCATCCTCTCCGGCGGTTTCACCTACTTTGCCAAGCAGGTACAGGCGCGCCTGGGCATCGACTACGTATTCGCCAACGAACTGGAGGTGGTCGACGGCAAGGTGACCGGGGTGGCCGTCGAACCGATCGTCGATGCCCAGCGCAAGGCCGACCTGCTGTTGCAACTGGCCAGTCAGGAGGGCCTGCAGCTCGAGCAGACCATCGCCGTTGGTGATGGGGCCAACGACCTGCCGATGCTGTCCCAGGCCGGCCTGGGCGTGGCCTTCCGCGCCAAGCCGCTGGTGCGCCAGTCGGCCAAGCAGGCCATCTCGACGCTGGGCCTGGATGGCGTGCTGTACCTGCTGGGCGTGCGTGATCGCGAAGCGCGCGGTTGATCTTGAGCCCAAGGAGGGCGAAGCCCTCCCAGCAATCCCAAGGCAAAAAAAGGCCCTGCATGACTTGAATCATGCAGGGCCTTTTGCTTACCGGATAGTCAGGCCTGGGTCGGCTGCGCCAGCAGCTCACCCATGCGCACCGCGGAGCCGGCACCCAGGCTCTCTGCCCACTTCACCTGCTCCGGCCCGAACAGCACGATGGCGGTGGAGCCCAGCTTGAAGCGGCCCAGTTCGGCGCCCTTTTCCAGGTGGATCGGTGCACGGCTGGCCTCGTCGTAGCGGAAGGTCTTCAGCTCGCGCTTCGGTGGCGTGACCAGGCCGGCCCAGACGGTCTCGATCGAGGCGACGATCATTGCGCCGACCAGCACCACGGCCATCGGCCCACGCTCGGTGTCGAACAGGCAGACCACGCGCTCGTTGCGGGCGAACAGCTCAGGCACGTTTTCCGCGGTGGTTTGGTTGACCGAGAACAGCCGACCCGGCACATAGACCATCTCGCGCAGGGTACCTGCCAGCGGCATGTGCACGCGGTGGTAGTCCTTGGGCGACAGGTAGATGGTGGCGAATTCACCGCCCATGAACGGTGCGGCCAGGGCCGGATCGCCGCCCAGCAGCTCCAGGGCGCTGTAGCCGTGGCCCTTGGCCTGGAAGATGCGGCCGTGCTCGATCGGACCGAGCTGGCTGACGGCGCCATCGGCTGGGCAGAGGATCGCGCCGGGGGTTTCGTCCAGCGGGCGGGCTCCCGGCTTGAGGGCGCGGGTGAAGAAAGCGTTGAAGTGCTCGTAGGCACTGAGATCTTCGACCAGCGCCTCGGACATGTTCACCTGGTAGCGCTTGGCAAACCAGGCGGTGAAGGCGTTCTTGAACCAGCGTGCGCGGCACTCGGCGACGCAGCCGGCCAGCCGCGACAGCAGGTGGTGCGGCAGCAGGTACTGGCTGATGATGAACAAGCGGGATTTCATTGAGCGTCCTTAAACTTCGACGGGCGTGTCGGGGTGATTGCCCCATTCGCCCCAGGAACCGGCATAGCCCTTCACCCGTGGATAGCCGAGGGCTTTGGCCACGAGGTAGGTGAAGCCGGAGCGGTGGTGGGTCTGGCAGTGGGTAATCACTTCCTTGTCGGGGGTGATGCCCAGGTTTTGCAGGACGTCGGCGATGTCCTTGCGGATGCGCAGGTGGTTGTTCAGGTCCATGCCGGCGGTCCACTCGAAGTTGATCGCGCCGGGAATGTGCCCGCCCTTGGCCGCCAGCACCTTCTCGCCGCTGAATTCCAGTGGCCCGCGTGCGTCCCAGATGACCAGGTCGGCGGCGCCCAGGCGGCTTTGCAGGTATTCGCGGGTAGCGGTGGGTTCGCCATGCAGGTGCAGGCTCACCGGGCCGCCGGCGACTTCGGGCGTTTCGGTGGACAGCTTGTCCGCCGGCCAAGCCTGGATGCCGCCATTGAGGTAGTGGTATCCCTTGTGGCCGATGACGTCGAGCAGCCAGATGAAGCGCCCGGCCCAGCCGCCGCCCTCGTCGTCGTAGACCACATACACTGCATCGTCGCGGTGGCCGAGTTCACCGAACAGTTTCTCCAGGTCGGCACGGGCCGGCAGCAGGCCGGGTGCCGGGGGCTGGCCCAACTGGGTGCGTTTCGGGTCGACGAAGCGGGCTCCGGGGATGTGCCCGCTGCCATAGCGGTTGGCGCTGGTCAGGTCGACCAGGATCAGCCGCGGCGAATCCAGGCGCGGCAGCAGGTCCTCGGCTTCGATCACCAGGGACAGGCCGGAAAAGTCAGTCATCCACGTTCTCCAGGGTGGAAAGAGGGGCGATTGTAGCGCAAGGGTCAGGCATTGCGGGTGGCAAACACGGCCAGGGCGCGCTCCACGCATTGCGCGGTCTTGCCGAACGCCTGCACGCTGACGTCGGCCAACGGCTTGCCGTCCTGGTCGGCCACCGCCAGCATCAGTACCTGGTCGCCCACCGCCAGCGAGCGCAGCAGCAAGTGCTCGCCGCGGAAGAAAGCGCGCAGCGGTGCCGGCAGCAGGGCACTGAACTGGGCATGGTTGTCGGGTGTCAGGCGTAGTTGCCCGGCTTTTGCCATCAACTTTTGCAACAATTTGTTCTGCACGACGGGCAGCGCCATGGCGGCGGCCTCGCGTGGCAGGCCGGCGGTCTGCTGCACGCGCAGGTAGTCGGTGGTCTTGTCCAGGCTCAGCAGCATGATGCGTTGCATGCCGCAGGCCAGCAGGGCGTCGCGGGCCTGGGTGGCCAGGTGCACGGCATTGCTGAACGGGCTGGGCTGGGCCAACAGTTCCTGGCACAGCGCGCGCCAGCGGCCAAGATCCTCGGTGCTGGGTGGCGGCGGAGTAAGCATGTCCGGGTGCGGTCTGCGCTGGTGCCAGGGCCAGATCAGCGCCTCGGCCGGGTGGAACAGCGCATCACGGGCGTGATGACGGGCACTGGCCGCGGCTTGTTGGTGAACCTGCTGTTGGACATCGTCCAGGGTGGTCTGCAGGTATAGCGCGGTGAGCAGTTGCCAGCGCAGCAGGTGCGGGTTGTCCCAGCCTACCTGGGCGGCCAGGGCGAGGCCGTTGGCCAGCAGCACGGTGTTGGGTGGCTGGTTGAACCAGCGACGCAGCGCTGGCTCGTCGTCCAGGCGCTGCTGCTGGACCAGCGGGTCCTGTTCGCGGGCGATGTTCAGCACCTGAGCCAGTTGCTCGCGCTCGTCCATCAGCAGGCGATAGCCCTGGGTCACCCACTCGGGCAGGCGCCAATGCTCGGCCATGGCCTGGCATAGTTGCATGAGGCGCACGCCGAACAGTTCCCGTTCGACCTCGGCGGCGTCCTCGCTCTTGTGGATGACCCGCAGTTCCCAGTTATCCAGCAATTTGGGGTAGGCCAGGGCCAGCGGCCACAGCGGCGAGAGGAACAGCAGGCTGCCCCAGTGGATTTCCTGCCACAGCCGCGCCAGCCGGCTGGCGAACAGGCCGTTGGCCTGTTGGGTGGCGTGTTGGCTGATCAACAGGAACTGGCGCAGCACCGGCGGGATCTCGTCGGCCGGTATCGACGGCAGCCGCGCCAGCAACTGGCTGGTGCGGGCCAGCCCCAGCCGATTAAGGGCGATTTCCAGGCTTTCGGCAGGCTCCGCCAGGCTGGCGTTGGCCGGGTGGTTGGCCTCGCGCAGCACGCAGAGCACCAACGCGGGGCTGTCCTGCATCAGTTCGGCGATGTCGCGCAGGGAGCGGCGGCTGTCGTTGATGGCCTGTAGAACGCGGTCGTGGCTGTCTTTCGGCACGGGTACTCGAATCCCGTCGAGCAGCTTTACCCAGGCCTCTAGACTCGACGGAACCTGACTTGGCACCTTGGTTTCAATTGGCATATTGACATCAGTCCGAACTGGCTTTTCGCAATGAGTGGCTATAGTCTGGCGCAGTTCTGCCGATAAGTAGAAGAAGAGTTTTCAAGCTTCCGTTCCCTACCCTGACCACGACAGCAAGTGCTTCCAACTTATGGCTAAAATTATCGGCATCATCGTCGTATTCGCGAGCGTGCTCGGCGGCTACGTGCTTTCCCACGGCAAGATCGCGGCACTGATCCAGCCGTTCGAAGTGCTGATCATCGGCGGCGCGGCCTTTGGTGCGTTCCTCCAGGCCAACCCTGGTTACATGACCATGCATGTAATCAAGAAGTCGCTGAAGATGTTCGGCACCCGCTTCACCCACACCTTCTACCTCGAAGTGCTGGGCCTGGTGTACGAGATCCTCAACAAGAGCCGTCGTGAAGGCATGATGGCCATCGAGGGGGACATCGAGGACGCCGCGGCCAGCCCGATCTTTGCCAAGTACCCGGCCGTGCTGGGCGATGAGCGCATGACCGCGTTCATCTGCGACTACCTGCGGATCATGTCCACAGGCAACATGGCGCCCCATGAGCTCGAAGGCCTGTTCGACATGGAGCTGCTGAGCATGAAGGAAGAGCTGGAGCACCCGTCCCACGCGGTGACCGGCATCGCCGACGGCATGCCCGGCTTCGGTATCGTCGCGGCGGTACTGGGTATCGTGGTGACCATGGCCTCGTTGGGCGATGGCGACCAGAAGTCCATCGGCCTGCACGTGGGCGCGGCACTGGTCGGTACCTTCTTCGGTATTCTCGCTGCCTACGGCTTCTTCGGCCCGCTGGCCAACGCCCTGCGCCACGATGCGAAAGAGGAACTGAACGTCTACGAGGCGATCAAGGCCTCGCTGGTGGCCTCGGCCTCCGGCATGCCGCCGTCGCTGGCGGTCGAGTTCGGTCGCAAGGTGCTGTACCCGGCGCACCGCCCGAGCTTCGCCGAGCTGGAACAAGCGGTACGCGGTCGCTAAGCCATGGAGAACAATCAGCCCATCATCGTCAAGCGCGTCAAGCGCTTTGGCGACGGCCATCACGGCGGCGCCTGGAAAATCGCCTTCGCCGACTTCGCCACGGCGATGATGGCGTTCTTCCTGGTGCTCTGGCTGCTGTCGACGGCCACGCCCGAGCAGAAGATCGCCATCGCCGGCTACTTCAAGGATCCGATCGGCTTCTCCGAGAGCGGCACGCCCTACATCATCGACCTGGGCGGTTCGCCGCAACTGGCGCCGGAAAAGACCATCAACCCGGAAGTGAAGTCCGAACCGACGCCCGACACCAGCCTGCAGCTGGACAAGGACAAGGTCGAGACCATGGCCGAGCAGGTCGAGCGCGAGCGCCTCGAGCTCTTGCTGCAGGAGTTGCAGAACAAGGTCGAGGAAAACCCGCAACTGCAGAAGTTCAAGGACCAGATCCTGTTCGAGATCACCCAGGACGGTCTGCGCATCCAGATCATGGATGCCGAGAACCGGCCAATGTTTGACCTGGGGAGTGCACGACTGCAGCCCTATTTCGAAGATATTCTGTTGGCCATGGCCGACACCATCAAGGCGGTCCCGAACAAGATCAGCATCAGTGGCCATACCGATGCCAAGCCGTATTCCGGTACCGGCGATTTCGGTAACTGGGAGCTTTCGGCCAACCGCGCCAACGCGGCGCGTCGTGCATTGGTCGCCGGTGGCTATCCGGACGAGCAGGTGGCCCGTGTGGTCGGTTATGCATCGTCGTCGCTGTTCGATCGTGCCAACCCGTTTAACCCGGTCAACCGCCGTATCGACATCATCGTCCTGACCAAGAAGGCGCAACGCGATATCGAAGGTGAGCAGGGCAAGCCGGACGCAGCGCCACCTGCCGCTGAAGCACCGCCTGCGGGCGCTGCGCCAGGTGCGGACGCGACACCGGGCGATACGCCGATGCAGCCGCGCGAGCTGCGCCAGAAGCTGAACATCTTCGAGGATGGCGTGTTGAAGATGGATGAGGCCAAAGACCAGTAATTGACAGGGGCCGCTTTGCGGCCCCGATGCATTCAGAACCCCCGCCTGATCTTGGCCTTGAGATCGGCATGGAAGAAATCTGCATTGTCCCTGTCCGACACTACGCCGTCCCCGGCCGGTGAAGCCATGGCCCGGCCAAAGGTCTGCTCGTCATGATAGGCGCGCACGAACAGGTCTATATGCGCTCGTTCCCGCATTACTGGCCACTTGCGCAGGCTCTGCGGCAGTTCAGTCGAGTCAGGGTGGTAGAAAGTCACCCGCCGATCCGCCATGGCCGCTGCGCCCAGTAACCAGGCCGTCCACAAGTCTTCGGTATAGGCCTCGCAGAGCACTCCGATCCAGTGAGTGGCATCGGCCATGTGTTGGCAAAAGCTGCCATGCAGGTCGTCGTGGGTCTGTCCTTCACTGTCGAAGGGGACGAGTTGGGTGGGAATGCCTTCTAGTAGCAGGCGCTCGTTCAAGATGAAGGCATCGAGCCGTTCGTTCTGGTGGTAACTGATGAATACCGGCATCTGTGCTGCCCTCCCTGATCAATGCCGACGACAAAGTCATGACCATCAGGGAAAACCGTGGGAGGGACAATAGGAGACCGCGAAACCGGAGCGGTCCTACCTGCTCCGGTAAAATTTCCTACGATGCTGGCGTGCTTGCCGTCACTTCAATAGGTGTCTTCCGGCAAACTGGCGATGATCGAGCGGTAGCTGTTCATTCGCTGTTGCGTGACGCTGCCGTCTTCCAGGGCCTTGAGCAGCGCACAGCCAGGCTCGCGGTCATGCTTGCAGTCGCGGAAGCGGCAGTTGCCGATCAGTTCGCGGAATTCGATGAATCCATCCTCGACATCATCACGGCTGACATGGCCCAGGCCGAATTCGCGGATGCCCGGCGAGTCGATCAGGTCACCGCCATTGGGGAAGTGGTAGAGGCGCGCGGTGGTAGTGGTGTGAGTGCCCTGGCCGGACCATTCCGATAGGTCGCCGACACGGGTGCCTGCATCAGGCAGCAGGCTGTTGACCAGCGAGGACTTGCCCACGCCCGACTGTCCGACGAACACGCTGATATGACCATCGAGCGTCTGCTGCAAGCGCTGCATGCCATCGCCCTGGTGCGCCGAGACTTCCAGCAGCGGGTAGCCCAGGCCGCGGTAGACCTCGAGCATGGCATTGAGAGTCGGGGCGTTCTCGTCGTTGATCAGGTCGGCCTTGTTCAGCAGTAGCAGTGGGTGGATGCCGGCATGCTCGGCGGCGACCAGGTACCGGTCGATCAGGTTGGGGTGCGGTTCGGGCGCAGGGGCGAAGACAATGACGATCAGGTCGACGTTGGCTGCCACCGGCTTGAGCTGGCCATGATTGTTTGGCCGGCACAGCTCGGTGCTGCGCGGCATCTGCGCGACGATCACGCCGATGCCCTGGTTGCCCGCGCGCCAGACCACACGGTCGCCGGTGACCAGCGCCGGCAGATTGGCCCGCAGGTGGCAACGGAAGACCTGGCCGGCGGCCTCGCCGTCCTGGGCCTCGACCTCGACCTGCACACCGAAGTGGGCGATCACCAGGCCCAGTTGTTCCGGCCCTAGATCGCCACCCTCCAGTTCCTGCAGCACGTGCTGCTCGCGTTTGGCGGCGCGGGCGGCGCGCTCGCCCTGGATCTTTTCGATGCGCCAGTTCTGGCGGCGATTGAGCTGGCGTTTGGCCATGAGGGTTCCGTGTCGGCGGGGCAGAAAGAAAACGGCGGGCAGTTTAGCACGGCACGCCCACGAGCCGCCCCGCTAGGCTAATATGACGGGCTATTCGAGGAGCCTTTTCATGCAGAACCCACAGAATCTGATCTGGATTGATCTGGAGATGACCGGCCTGGATCCGGACAACGACGTCATCATCGAGATGGCCACCATCGTCACCGACAGCGAGCTGAACACCCTGGCTGAAGGCCCGGTGATCGCCATTCACCACAGTGATGAGGTGTTGGCGCGCATGGACGAGTGGAACACCCGCACCCACGGCGCCTCGGGCCTGACCCAGCGCGTGCGGGAGAGCAAGGTGAGCATGGCCGAGGCCGAGGCGCAGACCATCGCTTTCCTCGAACAGTGGGTGCCGAAGGGCAAGTCGCCGATCTGTGGCAACAGTATCTGCCAGGACCGTCGTTTCCTGTATCGCCACATGCGCGAGTTGGAAAACTACTTCCACTATCGCAACCTCGATGTGTCCACGCTCAAGGAGCTGGCCGCGCGCTGGGCGCCGGAAGTGCGTGACAGCTTCAAGAAGGGCAGCACCCACCTGGCGCTGGACGATATTCGCGAGTCGATTGGCGAGCTGCGCCACTATCGCGAGCACTTCATCAAGGTCTGACCTTGTCGTGCGCCGACGATCGTCGGCGCGCCCCCTTTTGGTGCCCCGCGCGACTGGGTAGACTGCGCGCCTTTCCCGCACGGACCTGCACCATGTTGCTGATGCTCTACCTCATCGCGATCACCGCCGAAGCCATGACCGGCGCCCTGTCCGCCGGCCGCCGCGGCATGGACTGGTTCGGCGTGGTGCTGATCGCCTGCGTCACCGCGCTCGGTGGTGGCTCGGTGCGTGACGTGCTGCTTGGGCACTACCCGCTGACCTGGGTGAAGCACCCGGAGTACCTGGTGCTGACCAGCTTCGCGGCGCTGCTGACGATTTTCATCGCGCCCTTGATGCGTCACCTGCGGTCGCTGTTCCTGGTGCTCGACGCGCTGGGGTTGGTGGCGTTTACCCTGATCGGCTGCATGACCGCGCTGGAGATGGGGCAGGGGTTCCTGGTTGCTTCGATCAGCGGGGTGATTACCGGGGTGTTTGGCGGCATCCTGCGGGATATCTTCTGCAACGATATTCCGCTGGTGTTTCGGCGTGAGCTCTATGCCAGTGTGTCGTTCGCGGCGGCTTGGTTCTACCTGGGGTGCGTTTACTTCAAGGTACCGGCGGAGCAGGCCATGTTGCTGACATTGTTTGGTGGTTTTCTGGTGCGGTTGTTGGCGATTCGGTTTCATTGGGAGATGCCGAAGTTTCATTACAACGATCAACAGTAAACTAGCGCTGCGCTTTGAGGGGTTCAGTTATCCCTGTGGGAGACGGCTAGCCGCCGAGAGCCTATAACTTAGCTACACTGCCAGTGGTCCAATAGTTGGTTCATGTCTGTTGATCTTGATCTTGATCTTGATCTTGCTTCTAAGCGCGCGATAGTTCAGGCAACGCCAATTGCGACTTCAGGAGGCCGAGCGGAGTTCTTGCGGAGGGAGGTGACGGGCATGGATGCCCGTCAAGCGCTGCGCCCCAGGATGGGGCGTTCAGCGCGGTCCTCCCGGGAGCAAGAACGGAGCGATGGAACCCCGGAGCGAAGCGTAGGGGCCGGATGAATGGAGCGAGGATTTTTTGGTGACTTTTTGATCCTTCAAAAAGTTACCCGCCGTAAGGGCGGAAAGGTGACTTCGCGTCACCATCGCGAATGAATGCGCATATAGCTTTCAAAACACATGCTCTAAAAGTCAAAGTCAAAGTCGGTCGGCGCTGGTTTTAATGGTTGTAAGTGCATTCGTTTGCGATGTCGACGCATAGTCACCTTTTCGCCCTTACGGCGAGTTCCTTTTTGAAGGATCAAAAAGGAACCAAAAAATCCTCGCTCCATTCATCCGGCCCTCCGCTTCGCTCCGGGTTCCCTCACTCCGGCCTTGCTCCCGGGAGGACCGCGCTGTACGCCCCATCCTGGGGCGCAGCGCTTGACGGGCATCCATGCCCGTCACCTCCCTCCGCAAGACCTCCGTTCGGCCTCCTGAAGTCGCGAAGTTACGGGCGGCGCCTGGACTGGTGCAGCTGTCGCTAGTGGGCTGCAGGGGTTAATCTTCTGATCGCCAAGGCCGGCAGGCGTCAAAGGGCGTCGTGGCGAGCCAGCGCCCACTCCACGTGCTCGCGTACCAGCTCCGAAGGATCATCCCGCCGCGCGTTGAGCGCCTCCAGCACGGGAATGGTCGATGGCGCATTCCCCAGTCCCACCGCTAGGTTACGCAAAAACCGCTCATACCCCGCCCGCCGCAAGGGCGAGCCCTCGGTGCAACCGAGAAAACGCTTTTCATCCCACAGGAACAGCTCGGCCAGCTCGATATTGTCCAGCCCCCGGCGGGGCATGAAGTCGTCTTCGGTCGTGGTCTTGGCGAAACGGTTCCAAGGGCAGACGATCTGGCAATCGTCGCAGCCGAACACCCGGTTACCGATCAGTGGGCGCAGTTCCAGTGGAATGGCACCGCGTAATTCGATGGTCAGATAGGAGATGCAGCGTCGGGCATCAAGCTGGTAGGCCCCGACGAATGCCTGGGTCGGGCAGATGTCCAGGCACGCCTGGCAGCGCCCGCAATGATCGCTGCCCTGCACGCCGTCGATCGGCAGCGGGAGGTCGACGAACAGCTCGGCCAGGAAGAAATAGCTGCCAGCCTTGCGGTTCAGCAGCAGGGTGTTCTTGCCGATCCAGCCCAGGCCGGCTTCCTGCGCCAGGGCCTTTTCCAGCACCGGGGCGCTGTCGACGAAGGCGCGGTAGCCAAAGGGACCGATGGCCGCCTGGATGCGGTCGGCGAAGTGCTGCACGCGCTTGCGCACCAGCTTGTGATAATCGCGGCCCAAGGCGTAGCGCGAGATATAGGCCTTTTCCGGCTCCGCCAGGCGCTTGGCCATCTGCGTGTCGCCGGGCAGGTAGTCCATGCGCAGCGAAACCACCCGTAGCGTGCCGGGGATCAGCTCGGCCGGGCGCGAGCGCTTGTGGCCATGGTCGCCCATGTACTCCATCTCGCCGTTGTAGCCAGCGGCCAGCCAGCGCTGCAGGTGCTGTTCGTGCTCGCCAAGATCGACGCCGGCGATGCCGACATGGGCAAAACCGAGTTCGCGGCCCCAATCCTTGATCGATTGGGCCAGTGTGGCGATGTCTGGAGTCGTGGCGGGCATGGATGGATAAGGCATTACAGGCACAGGTGCGTATAATTCTGCCAGACATCGGAGCCTTTGACCCCATGCCTCAGACCAAACACCCCCCATTGTTGCTGAGCAGCCTGACCTTGGCCGGGCTGGCACCCCGTGCCGCCGATGCCCACAAGGGCGATTTCGGCCATGTGCTGGTGATCGGCGGTGACCTGGGCACCGGCGGCGCGGTCTTGCTCAGCAGCGAGGCGGCGCTGCGTTGCGGCGCCGGCCTGGTCAGCGTGGCGACCCGTGCCGAGCACGTCGCCGCCGGGCTGGCACGCCTGCCGGAGGTGATGTGGCTGGGCGTGAGCTCGGCCAACCAGTTGCTCGGCCCGCTCGCACGGGCCACGGTGCTGGTGGTCGGCCCCGGGCTGGGCCAGGCGGCCTGGGGCCGCAGCCTGCTGTCGGCGGTGACCCATGCGCATCTGCCGCAGGTATGGGACGCCGATGCTCTCAACCTGCTGGCCGCTGCGCCACTGGCGTTGCCCAGCGGCAGCATCCTCACCCCGCACCCGGGCGAGGCTGCGCGGCTGCTGGGCATCTCCACCGAGGCGGTGCAGGCCGACCGGCCGGGCGCCGCGCGCAAGCTGGCGCGGCGTTACGCCAGCGTCTGCGTGCTCAAGGGCGCGGGCACGCTGGTGGCCGATCCGGCGGGGCAGTTGGCGCAGTGCGGGCGAGGGCATCCGGCCATGGCCGGTGCCGGGCTGGGCGACGTGCTTACCGGCGTGTTGGCGGCGTTGTTGGCCCAGGGGCTGGACGCCTGGCAGGCCGCGTGCCTGGGGGTATGGTTGCATGCCTGCGCGGGCGAGCGCCTAGGTGTCAAAGGTAGAGGGCTGGCGGCCAGCGATCTGGTCCCGGTCATTAGAGCGTTATTGGAGGAGCATTCAGCGTGTCAGGTTTAACCCTGTTTCTGGCCGACGAGCCAGCCACCGTCGCCTTTGGCGCCAAGCTGGCCGAAGTGACCAAAGGTCATGGTGTGATCTTTCTCGAAGGCGACCTGGGCGCCGGCAAGACCACGCTGTCCCGTGGACTGATCCGTGGCCTGGGTCATGAAGGTCCGGTGAAAAGTCCGACATTCACCGTGGTCGAACCCTACGAAATCGGCGACATCCGCGCCTTCCATTTCGACCTCTATCGCCTGGTCGATCCGGAGGAACTGGAGTTCATGGGCATTCGTGACTATTTCGAGGGCGATGCGCTGTGCCTGTTCGAATGGCCCGACAAAGGCGCGGGCGTTTTGCCAAAGCCCGACCTGACCATTACCATAAGCCCGCAAGCGGGCGGACGTTCGCTGAACCTGTCGCCGCAGGGGGCACGCGGCGAAGCCTGGTGTGCCGTTCTGGCCAAAGAATTCAAACAGTAAGTGGGGAAAGGTATGCGCATACGCGCACTGGTCGCCGTCGTTGGGCTGCTGCTGACCGCGGTGACCGTTGACGCGCTGGCCGTCACTCAAGTCAAGAGCATGCGCCTGTGGCGCGCTCCAGACAACACGCGGCTGGTCTTCGACCTGTCCGGGCCTGTGCAGCACAGCGTCTTCACCCTGACCGCACCCGATCGCCTGGTGATCGACATCAACGGCGCCACCCTGGGTGCGCCGCTGAATGTCTCCACCTCGAATACGCCGATCACCAGCGTGCGCTCGGCCCAGCGCACGCCCACCGACCTGCGGGTGGTGGTCGACCTGAAAAAGGCCGTCTCCCCCAAGAGCTTCACCCTGGCGCCAAACGCCCAGTACGGCAACCGCCTGGTGGTCGACCTGTACGATCAGGAGGCCGATGCCATCGCCGCCAGCAACCCGACCCCGCCACCGACGCCGCAGCCCCCGGCCACGACGCCAGCGGTGCCGGTCACCCCGGCGCAACCGGCGATCAAGCTGCCGCCAGCTCCGAGCGGCAAGCGTGACATCGTGGTCGCCATCGACGCCGGTCACGGTGGCGAAGACCCTGGCGCGTCCGGCTCGCGCGGCCAACACGAGAAAGACATCGTGCTGGATATCGCCAAGGAGCTGCAGCGTCAGATCAACGCCGAGAAGGGCTACCGCGCCGAGCTGACCCGTACCGGCGACTACTTCATCCCGTTGCGCAAGCGCACCGAGATCGCCCGCAAGAAGGGCGCCGACCTGTTCGTTTCGATTCACGCCGACGCCGCGCCGTCGAAGGCCGCGTTTGGCGCCTCGGTGTTCGCCCTGTCCGACCGTGGCGCCACCTCCGAGACCGCCCGTTGGCTGGCCGACACGGAAAACCGTTCCGACCTGATCGGCGGTGCCGGCAACGTCAGCCTCGACGACAAGGACCGCATGCTGGCCGGCGTGCTGCTCGACCTGTCGATGACCGCCACCCTCAGCTCCAGCCTCAACGTTGGGCAGAAGGTGCTGGGCAACATGGGACGGGTCACGCCGCTGCACAAGCAGCGTGTGGAGCAGGCCGGGTTCATGGTGCTGAAATCGCCGGACATTCCGTCGATCCTGGTCGAGACCGGGTTCATCTCCAACGCCAACGAGGCCGCCAAGCTGGCGACCCGCAGCCACCAGCAGGCGCTGGCGCGCTCGATCCACACCGGCGTGCGCCAGTTCTTCCAGCAGAACCCGCCACCGGGCACCTACATCGCCTGGCTGCGCGACAGCGGCAAGATCGCCCAGGGGCCGCGTGAGCACACCGTGCGCCCCGGCGAGACACTGGCGATGATCGCGGTGCGCTACCAGGTCAGCGTTGCCAGCCTGCGCAGCAGCAACAGCCTGAAAACCGACGAGCTGAAGGTCGGCCAGCACCTGGACATCCCCACCACCGCCCTGGCGTCCCAGCAATGAGTGGCGGCTCGCGCATACAGCTGCTCAGCCCGCGGCTGGCCAACCAGATCGCCGCCGGCGAGGTGGTCGAGCGCCCCGCGTCGGTGGCCAAGGAACTGCTGGAAAACAGCCTCGACTCCGGTGCCCGGCGCATCGAGGTCGAGGTCGAGCAGGGTGGCGTGAAGCTGCTGCGGGTGCGCGACAACGGCAGCGGCATCGCCCCGGATGACCTGCCGCTGGCCCTGGCGCGTCACGCCACCAGCAAGATCCGCGAACTGGAGGACCTCGAAGGCGTACTCAGCCTCGGCTTTCGCGGAGAAGCCCTGGCCTCGATCAGTTCGGTGGCACGCCTGACCCTGACCTCGCGCACCGTCGACGCCAGCGAAGCCTGGCAGGTGGAAACCGAAGGGCGCGAGATGACGCCTCGGGTGCAGCCCGCCGCGCATCCGGTCGGCACCTCGGTCGAAGTGCGCGACCTATTCTTCAATACCCCGGCCCGGCGCAAGTTCCTCAAGGCCGAGAAGACCGAGTTCGATCACCTGCAGGAAGTGATCCGGCGCCTGGCACTGGCGCGCTTCGACGTCGGCTTCCACCTGCGCCATAACGGCAAGACCATCTTCAGCCTGCACGAAGCCGCCGACGAGATGGCCCGGGCGCGGCGCGTGGGCGCCATCTGCGGCCCGGGCTTCCTCGAGCAGGCGCTGCCGATCGATGTCGAGCGCAATGGCCTGCGCCTGTGGGGCTGGGTCGGCTTGCCGACCTTCTCGCGCAGCCAGGCCGACCTGCAGTACTTCTTCGTCAATGGCCGCGCCGTGCGCGACAAGCTGGTCGCCCACGCGGTGCGCCAGGCCTATCGCGACGTGCTGTTCAATGGCCGCCACCCGACCTTCGTGCTGTTCCTCGAGTGCGACCCGACCGGAGTGGACGTCAACGTGCACCCGACCAAGCACGAAGTGCGCTTCCGCGAAGGGCGCATGGTCCACGACTTCCTTTATGGCACCTTGCACCGCGCCCTGGCCGACGTGCGCCCGGAAGACCAGCTCGCCGCGCCTGCCGCGACCAGCGAGATGCTCCGCCCGAGTGGTCTGCAGGCCGGCGAGTTCGGCCCGCAGGGCGAGATGCGCCTGGCCTCGCCGGTGCTCGAGCAGCCCCAGGGCGAGGCGCGCCCTGCCTTCTCCTCCGGCGGTTCTGGCGCTGGCTATCAGTATCAGTACACCCCGCGCCCCGCGCAGCCGGTCCACGTCGGCGAGGCCCAGGCGGTCTACCGCGAGTTCTACGCGCCGCTGGACAACACCGCCGCCACGTCGAGCGCGCTGCCGGAAAGCCAGGGCGACATTCCGCCGTTGGGCTACGCCCTGGCACAGCTCAAGGGTATCTATATCCTCGCCGAAAACGCTGTCGGCCTGGTGCTGGTGGACATGCACGCCGCCCATGAGCGGATCATGTACGAGCGTCTGAAGGTGGCCATGGCCAGCGAAGGCCTGAGCGGCCAACCGCTGCTGGTGCCCGAGTCGCTGGCGCTGAGCCAGCGCGAGGCCGATTGTGCCGAGGAACACGCTCAGTGGTTCCAGCGTCTGGGCTTCGAGCTGCAGCGCCTGGGCCCGGAAACCCTGGCGATCCGCCAGATCCCGGCGTTGCTCAAGCAGGCCGAGGCCAACCGTCTGGTGCAGGATGTGCTTGCCGACCTTATGGAGTACGGCACCAGCGACCGGATCCAGGCGCACCTGAACGAACTGCTCGGAACCATGGCCTGCCACGGCGCGGTGCGCGCCAACCGACGCCTGGCCATCCCGGAGATGAACGCGCTGCTGCGCGACATGGAAAACACTGAGCGCAGCGGCCAGTGCAACCATGGCCGGCCGACCTGGACCCAGATGGGCCTGGACGACCTGGACAAGCTGTTCCTGCGGGGCCGATGAGATGAGTGCGAAACCCCCGGCGATCTTCCTCATGGGACCGACTGCAGCCGGCAAGACCGATCTTGCCATCGAGCTGACCAAGGTGCTGCCCTGCGAGCTGATCAGCGTCGATTCGGCGCTGGTCTATCGCGGCATGGACATCGGCACCGCGAAGCCCTCCAAGGAGGTGCTGGCCGCCCACCCGCACCGCTTGATCGACATCCTCGATCCCGCCGAAAGCTACTCGGCCAAGCGGTTCTGCACCGATGCCCTCGAGGCCATGGCCGAGATCACCGCGCGCGGCAAGATCCCGCTGCTGGTCGGCGGCACCATGCTCTATTACAAGGCACTGATCGAGGGCCTGGCCGACATGCCGGAGGCTGACCCGGCGGTGCGCGCCGAACTCGAGGCCCAGGCCGCCACGCTGGGCCTGGGCGAGCTGCACCGGCAACTGGCCGAGGTGGATCCCGAATCGGCGGGGCGCATCCACCCGAATGACCCGCAGCGGTTGATCCGTGCGCTCGAAGTGTATCGGGTCAGCGGCAAGACCATGACCGCCCACCGCCAACGTCAATTCGCGGAAAGTAGCGCTGCAGACGCAGGCGCGGGCGGGCATTTGCCCTATACTGTCGCGAGTTTGGCGATTGCTCCTACAGATCGTCACATTTTGCATCAGCGAATTGCGTTACGATTTTCACAGATGCTGGAACAGGGCTTCGTCGACGAGGTCCGAACGCTGCGAGCCAGAAGTGACTTGCACGCGGAACTGCCGTCTATACGGGCAGTGGGCTATCGACAGGTCTGGGATCATCTCGACGGCAAGCTGACTGAGAATGAGATGCGTGAACGCGGTATCATCGCCACACGCCAGCTGGCCAAGCGGCAGTTCACCTGGTTGCGCGGTTGGGAAGGCGTGCACTGGCTGGATAGCCTGGCCTGCGACAATCTGTCCCGCACCTTGAAATACCTGGGGACCGTCTCCATATTGAGCTGAGTCCCTGCCAAATGCCGTCTATCCTTGCGGACGGGCGTCATAATTTATCGATTTTCTTGATTTTCTACTATTGATCCTTACAGGAGTGCGGCATATGTCAAAAGGGCATTCGCTACAAGACCCTTACTTGAACACCTTGAGAAAAGAAAAAGTCCCGGTTTCGATCTATCTGGTCAACGGGATCAAGCTGCAGGGCCAGATCGAATCCTTCGACCAGTTTGTTGTGCTGCTGAAGAACACTGTCAGCCAGATGGTCTACAAGCACGCCATTTCGACTGTCGTACCTGCCCGTCCGGTTCGCCTGCCAAGCCCGTCCGATGCCGATCACGGCGACAGCGAGCAAGGCAACGCTTGAAAAAAGTAGGAGCCTGCATTGTTCTTTGAGCGCCACGGTGGTGGTGAGCGAGCGCTGCTCGTTCACTTGGAAGGTCAGAACCCTGAGGCGCGCGAAGACCCGCAGGAGTTTCAGGAGCTGGCGCTGTCGGCCGGCGCCGATATCGTCTCGCTGGTAACAGTGGCGCGGCATCAGCCCACCGCCAAGTTTCTGATCGGCAGCGGCAAGGTCGACGAATTGCGCGACCTGGTCCAATCAGCCGAAGCCGACCTGGTGATTTTCAATCACACCCTTACGCCCAGCCAGGAACGCAACCTCGAGCGCGTCTTCGAGTGTCGCGTGCTGGACCGCACCGGGCTGATTCTCGACATCTTCGCCCAGCGGGCGCGCACTCATGAAGGCAAGCTGCAGGTCGAACTGGCCCAGCTCGAGCACATGAGCACGCGGCTGGTGCGCGGCTGGACCCACCTTGAGCGGCAGAAAGGCGGTATCGGCCTGCGCGGCCCGGGCGAGACCCAGCTGGAAACCGACCGCCGCCTGCTGCGGGTGCGCCTGCGTCAGATCAAGGCACGCCTGGAGAAGGTGCGCAGTCAGCGCGAGCAGGCCCGTCGCGGGCGCAAGCGCGCGGACATCCCGTCGGTGTCGCTGGTGGGCTACACCAACGCCGGCAAGTCGACCTTGTTCAACGCCCTGACGCAATCCGAGGTGTATGCCGCGGACCAGTTGTTCGCCACCCTCGACCCGACCTTGCGCCGGCTCGAACTGGCCGACCTGGGGCCGATCGTGCTGGCCGACACCGTGGGCTTTATCCGCCACCTGCCGCACAAGCTGGTCGAGGCATTTCGGGCTACGCTCGAAGAGTCGAGCAACTCCGACCTGCTGCTGCACGTGATCGACGCCCATGAGCCCGAGCGCATGGAGCAGATCGAACAGGTGCTGGCGGTGCTGGGCGAGATCGGGGCCGAGAGCTTGCCGATCCTCGAGGTCTATAACAAACTCGACCTGCTTGAAGATGTCGAGCCGCAGATTCAACGCGATGCCGATGGCAAGCCGCAGCGGGTCTGGGTATCGGCACGTGATGGACGCGGCCTGGAGCTGGTTGGCCAGGCGATTGCCGAGCTGCTGGGGGACGATCTGTACGTCGGAACCCTGTGCCTGGAGCAACGGTTTGCCCGCCTGCGCGCGCAATTCTTTGCCCTGGGTGCCGTGCAGAGTGAAGAGCATGATGAAGAAGGGCGCAGCCTGCTGAGCGTGCGACTGCCCAGGGTCGAGTTGAATCGCCTGGTCAGCCGCGAAGGCATGGAGCCGCAAGTGTTTGTCGAGCAACACACTTTGCAATAAATGCCCGTCGAGGTCGGCGGGCAGCGGTGACAGGCATTCTGTAGCATTGGACGGCGCGCCGTGGGCGCGTCTTTGCTTTATCAGATGGAGAGCGCTATGGCTTGGAACGAGCCGGGTGGCAACTCGAACAATCAGGATCCCTGGGGCGGTCGCCGTAACGGCGGTGGCGGTGGTGGCGACAAGAAAGGTCCACCGGATCTCGACGAGGCCTTCCGCAAGCTGCAGGACAGCCTGAACGGCATGTTCGGCAGTGGCAAGAAACGCGGTGGCAGTGGCGACCGCAATATCGGCAAGGGTGGCGGCTATGGGCTGCTGGGCATTGGCCTGGCGGTGCTGGCTGCCATCTGGCTGTACAGCGCCGTATACGTGGTGGACGAGCAGGAGCAGGCCGTGGTGCTGCGCTTCGGCAAGTACTACGAGACCGTCGGTCCCGGCCTGAACATCTACTTCCCGCCGATCGACCGCAAGTACATGGAAAACGTGACTCGCGAGCGGGCCTACACCAAGCAGGGCCAGATGCTCACCGAAGACGAGAACATCGTCGAGGTGCCGCTGACCGTGCAGTACCGCATCAGCAACCTGCAGGACTTCGTGCTCAACGTCGACCAGCCGGAAGTCAGCCTGCAGCATGCCACCGACAGCGCCCTGCGCCACGTGGTGGGTTCCACCTCGATGGACCAGGTGCTGACCGAAGGCCGCGAGCAGATGGCCGTGGATATCCGCGAGCGTCTGCAGCGTTTCCTCGACACCTACCGCACCGGTATCACCGTCACCCAGGTCAACGTGCAGAGCGCGGCAGCCCCGCGTGAAGTGCAGGAAGCCTTCGACGACGTGATCCGCGCCCGGGAAGACGAGCAGCGTGCGCGCAACCAGGCCGAGTCCTACGCCAATGGCGTGGTGCCCGAGGCACGTGGCCAGGCGCAGCGTATCATCGAGGACGCCAATGGCTACCGCGATGAAGTCATTGCCCGCGCCAAGGGTGAGGCCGACCGCTTCAGCAAGATGGTCGTCGAGTACCGCAAGGCGCCGGAGGTCACTCGCCAGCGTCTGTACATCGATACCATGCAGGAGGTGTACAGCAACTCCAGCAAGGTCATGGTGGCCACCAAGGACGGGCAGAGCAACCTGCTCTACCTGCCACTGGACAAGATGGTCGAAGGCAGCCGCAACAGCGCGTCGGCGCCGGTCAGCAGCGTTTCGCCGTCGGTCAACGACGCCGCCGCGCGCGCCGCGCAGGACCTGCAACAACAACCGCCGCTGCGTTCCAGGGAGAGCCGCTGATGAGCAATAAATCGCTGTTCGCCCTGATTGGTGCCGTGGTCGTGGCGATCGCCGCCTGGAACTGCTTCTACATCGTCTCGCAGACCGAGCGCGCGGTATTGCTGCAGTTCGGCCGCGTGGTCAAGGCTGATGTCCAGCCCGGCCTGCACGTGAAGGTGCCGTACGTGAACCAGGTGCGCAAGTTCGACGCCCGCCTGATGACCCTCGACGCCCCGACCCAGCGTTTCCTGACGCTGGAGAAGAAAGCGGTGATGGTCGATGCCTACGCCAAGTGGCGGGTCAAGGATGCCGAGCGCTTCTACACCGCGACCTCGGGCATGAAGCAGATCGCCGACGAGCGCCTGTCGCGGCGTCTGGAAAGCGGCCTGCGTGACCAGTTCGGTAAACGCACCCTGCACGAAGTGGTGTCCGGTGAACGTGATGCGCTGATGGCCGACATCACCGCCTCGCTGAACCGCATGGCCAGCAAGGAACTGGGTATCGAAGTGGTCGACGTTCGCGTCAAGGCCATCGACCTGCCGAAGGAAGTCAACCGCAGCGTGTTCGACCGCATGAGCACCGAGCGTGAGCGTGAGGCCCGCGAGCACCGCGCCAAGGGTAACGAGCTGGCCGAAGGTATTCGTGCCGACGCCGACCGTCAGCGCCGCGTGCTGCTGGCCGAGGCGTATCGTGAAGCTGAAGAGACCCGTGGTGATGGTGACGCCCAGGCGGCTGCCATCTATGCCAAGGCCTACACCCAGGACGCCGATTTCTACGCGTTCTACCGTAGCCTGCAGGCCTACCGCGAGAGCTTCTCCAGCAAGAGCGACGTAATGGTCCTGGATCCGAAGAACGAGTTCTTCCGCTACCTGGACAAGAGCAAGCCCTGAGGTTGCTCTCATGACGGGGCACCCCGTCTGGCAGCTAAAATGCCAGGCGGGGTGCATCCTGAATGAAAAGGGGTGTATGATGCGGCAGCCGGGAAATTCCCGGCTTTTTTGCGTCTGCAAGGTTGATCGGCCCATGGCTTGTTGACGGTTTGGTCAGGACGCAAGGCAATTCGAGGGTATTGGGTACGGTGGTTGCGCTGGGATCAGTGCTGCCCGCTATTGTGCGCCAATGCCTGCTTCACTCACGGCTCGCCTGCGGGCAGGCCGCCCGGACCAGAGGGGAAATGGCGTAATGGCAACGGTAGACCGCTGGCTGCTGCCAGATGGCATCGAGGAAGTACTGCCACCTGAGGCGGCGCGCATCGAGATCGCGCGGCGTCAGGTGTTGGACCTGTTCCAGAGTTGGGGTTACGAACTGGTCGTCACGCCGCATATCGAGTACCTGGAGTCGCTGCTCACCGGCGCCGGCCAGGACCTGGACCAGCGCACCTTCAAGGTCGTCGACCCGCAGTCCGGCCGCCTGATGGGCTTCCGTGCCGATTTCACCCCGCAGGTGGCGCGCATCGACGCCCACACCCTGCGCCGTGAGGGCCCGAGCCGCCTGTGCTACGCCGGCAGCGTGCTGCACGCGCAACCGCGTGCCCTGTCCACCTCGCGCAGCCCGATCCAGCTGGGCGCCGAGCTGTACGGCGATGCCAGCCCTACCAGCGATGTCGAGGTCATCAGCCTGATGCTCGCCACGCTGCAGCTGACCGATGTGCCGGATGTGCACATGGACCTTGGCCATGTCGGTATCTACCGCGGCCTGGCCCGTGCCGCCAACCTGTCCGGTGATGTGGAGCAGCAGCTGTTCGACGCCCTGCAGCGCAAGGCGGTCGACGAAGTGCAGGCGCTCACCGCCGACCTGCCGAAGGACCTGGGCAACATGCTGCGTGCCCTGGTCGAGCTGTGCGGCGGCCGTGAAGTGCTGGCCGAAGCCCGCGTGCGCCTGGGTCGTGCCCCGGCCAGCGTGCTGGCGGCGCTGGACGACCTGCTGGCGATCGCTGATCGCCTGGCGGCACGTTACCCGGATTTGCCGCTGTACTTCGACCTTGGCGAGCTGCGCGGCTACCACTATCACACCGGCGTGGTGTTCGCGGTGTTCGTGCCGGGCGAAGGTCAGTCGATCGCTCAGGGCGGTCGCTACGACGACATCGGCGCCGATTTCGGCCGGGCGCGCCCGGCCACCGGATTCTCCACGGATTTGAAGACCCTGGTCACACTGGGGCGAGCGGAGGTCGTATTGCCTGCTGGTGGCATCTGGATGCCCGACAGCAGCGATGCGGCCCTCTGGCAGCAAGTCTGCCAGTTGCGCAACGAAGGCCAGCGTGTGGTCCAGGCCCTGCCTGGCCAGCCGTTGAGTGCTGCCTTCGAAGCGGATTGTGATCGGCAATTGATTCAGCAAGACGGGCGCTGGCAGGTTCTGCCGCTCACCCATTGAGATTCTTCGCCGGCAGTGGGCCGGCAACCAAGTTGCGTGAATGAGGACAAGTGTTATGGGTAAGAATGTCGTCGTCCTGGGCACCCAGTGGGGTGATGAGGGCAAAGGCAAGATCGTCGATCTGCTGACCGAACATGCTGCCGCCGTAGTGCGCTACCAAGGTGGCCACAACGCGGGCCACACCCTGGTGATCAACGGTGAGAAGACCGTTCTGCACCTGATTCCCTCGGGCATCCTGCGTGAAGGCGTGCAGTGCCTGATCGGCAACGGCGTGGTCGTTGCTCCCGACGCCCTGATGCGTGAAATCACCAAGCTGGAAGAGAAGGGCGTGCCAGTGCGCGAGCGCCTGCGCATCAGCCCGGCCGCCCCGCTGATCCTGTCCTACCACGTGGCCCTCGACCAGGCCCGTGAGAAGGCCCGTGGCGAAGCCAAGATCGGCACCACCGGTCGCGGCATTGGCCCAGCCTACGAAGACAAGGTGGCCCGTCGCGGCCTGCGCGTGGGCGACCTGTTCCACCGCGAGCGTTTCGCCGCCAAGCTCGGTGAGCTGCTGGACTACCACAACTTCCAGCTGGTGAACTACTACAAAGAACCGGCCATCGACTTCCAGCAGACCCTGGACGAGTGCATGGCCTACGCCGAGCAGCTCAAGCCGATGATGCTCGACGTCACCGCCGAACTGCACAACCTGCGCCGCGCCGGCAAGGACATCATGTTCGAAGGCGCCCAGGGCTCGCTGCTGGACATCGACCACGGTACCTACCCGTACGTCACCAGCTCCAACACCACTGCCGGCGGCATCTCCACCGGTTCCGGCGTTGGCCCGATGTACCTGGACTACATCCTGGGCATCACCAAGGCCTACACCACTCGCGTCGGTTCCGGTCCGTTCCCGACCGAACTGTTCGATGAGACCGGTGCCACCCTGGCCAAGCGTGGCCACGAGTTCGGCTCGACCACCGGCCGTGCCCGTCGTTGCGGCTGGTTCGATGCCGTCATCCTGCGTCGTGCCATCGACGTCAACAGCATCTCGGGCATCTGCCTGACCAAGCTGGACGTGCTGGACGGCCTGGAAACCATCAACATCTGCGTTGGCTACAAGAACGAGAACGGTGCCGTTATCGACGCGCCGTCCGATGCCGACAGTTACATCGGCCTGGAGCCGGTGTACGAAGAGATGCCGGGCTGGAGCGAGTCGACCTTGGGCGTGAAAACCCTGGAAGAGCTGCCGCAAGCCGCGCGCAACTACATCAAGCGCATCGAGGAACTGGTCGGCGCGCCGATCGACATCATCTCGACTGGCCCGGACCGCAACGAGACCATCGTGCTGCGTCATCCGTTCGCCTGATCGGCCACTTCGGTAGCTGCTTGAATGCCGCGCTCTCGCAAGGGAGCGCGGCGTTTTCATTTGCGAGCAAGGGTGGCTTTGCACAAATGCCTTACCCCCTTCTACTCATTGGCGTTTATACCTGCTGCCTCAGGCACAACCCTTGCTGTAAGAAGTTTCTGTAGATGCCATCAAAGTAATGGCGCCAGAAACACGAGGGTTACAACGTGTCTGCCATCCTTTCACTGTTACGAAGCCGCCTCTTGCGGCCTGTGTTTGTTGCGCTTGGTATCGCTCTTCTGGTGCAGGTGCTGGTCGCCGTTGCACTGACACGGAGCACGGTCACCGCCCTGGAGGCCGATTTGGGCGCGCGCCTGGGTAACGACAGCCAGAAGCTGGCCGCCGAACTGGAGCAGGCCGGACAGGATGTCCGCGCCGGGCTCGACAGCCTGTCGGCCAGTACCCGCCAGCGCCTCAGCGCCGGCCTCTCCGAGCGTCTGCAGGGCGAACAGCAGCAGCTGCGCGCCACCCTGGAGAAGAATCTCAAGGACTCGGCCAATGACATGGCCGAGCTGCTGGCCTCGGTCGCGCCGCGGGCGATCTGGGACAACGATGTGCCGACGCTGTCGGACTTTGCCCGTCGTGCCCAGCGCAACCCCAATGTGCTGTTCGTGATCTATGACGACGCCCAGGGCCAGCACCTGACCCGCTACCTCAACCGACAGAACCCGATCAACCAGGCGTTGATGGACAAGGGGCAGGGTGAGCGTGCGCTGGACAAGGTACTGGACGCCGCGCGCAAGGATCCGTCGGTGTACTACGTCGAGGCCTCGATCAACCCCAACGGTGCCGAGATCGGCAAGGTGCTGATGGGGGTCTCCACCGTGGGCGTCGAGCAGGAGCTCAAGGCCCTCGACCAGCGCTTCGCCGCCCTGATCGCCAGCGGCGAACAACTGGTCGGCGACAGCCTGGTGGCCGCCGCTGCCGACAGCGGCAAGGCCCTGCGCGCGCGGTTGGAAACGGCGCAGAACAGCGCCACGGCGATGCAGGCCAACACCGCGCAGACCGTGCGCGATGCCGCCGCCGAGCTGCGCTGGCGCATCGGCCTGGGCCTGGTGCTGGTGGGCCTGGGCGTGCTGTTGGTGGTGGCCGTGGTGCTTGGGCGTCGGGTGCTTAGCAAGCTCGGCCTGCTGATCGCCGCGCTGAACGACCTGGCCGCGGGAGAGGGCGACCTGACCAAGCGAGTCAAGCTCGACAGCCGTGACGAGATCGGCGACATGGCCTCGGCGGTCAACCGCTTCGTCGACAAGCTCCAACCCATCGTCCGCGAGGCCGGCGAGGTGGCGCAGCGCACCGGTGTCGAGATCGACAGCATGGCCCAGCGCAACGCGGGGGCCGATGCCGCCGCCGCGCTACAGCGTGATGAGGTGGCGGCCAGCCTGCGCGACCTGTCGAGCATGGCCGACGAGGCCCAGGCAGAGAGCCATGCGATGCAGGCGGCGTTGCAGCAGGTGGTGGACATTCGTCAGGCCACCGACGAGAACAGCCGCGCCTCCACCCAGCTGGCACGGTTGATCGAGAACCTGGCCGGCGAGGTGCAGACCGGCTCCCAGGTGATCGAGCGGCTTGCCAAGCAGAGCGAGCAGATCGAGGTGGTGCTGACGGTGATTCATGGCATCGCCGAGCAGACCAACTTGCTGGCGCTGAACGCCGCCATCGAGGCGGCGCGGGCCGGGGAAACCGGGCGCGGCTTCGCCGTGGTGGCCGACGAGGTGCGGGCGCTGGCGAGCAAGACCCAGAGCTCGACCGGTGATATCCAGTCGCATATTGCCGCCCTGCAGCAGGGGGCCAAGGAGGCGGTGGCGACCATCAGCCAGGCCGGACGCCAGGCCAGCGAGGGTCTGCTGGTGTTGCGTGATAACGAGCGTCGCCAGCAGTCGGTGCAGGCGGCGGTGGAGCAGGTGCATGCGGCGATCGGCCTGGCCACCCGCGCGGCGGAGCAGCAGGCCAATGGCGCCCAGGCCGTGCGCGGTCGGGTGGAGAACATTCATGCCCAGGCCGAGCGCTCGGCCGAGGTGGTGATGCAGACCACGGCCAGCAGCAAGGTACTGGATGACCTGGCGGCGCAGTTGCGCGCCAGCCTGGGGCAGTTCCGGGCCTGACTCGGGCGAGGGCTGAGCCCTCGCATCGCGACACAAGGCCGCTCCCACAGGTTCGGCGCTCGGTGCAGTGCCTGTGGGAGCGGCCTTGTGTCGCGATTGGGCCGCAAAGCGGCCCCAGTGGGTGTCACGCCTTGTTCAGATACATCCGCGTCGTCAGCAGGTACACCGGCAATCCCGACACCACGATCAGCAACGCCGCATAAGGCGCCGCCGCCGCGAACTCGACGTTGGCGGTGTGCGCCCACACCTCGGTGGCCAGGGTGGTCATGCCGGTCGGGCTGAGCAGCAGGGTTGCGGTCAGTTCCTTCATCGCATCCAGGAACACCAGGGCGAACGCCGCCGCCATCGCCGGGAAGATGATCGGCAGGGTGACCCGGCAGAACGCCGCGAAACTGCTCGCACCCAGGGTGCGTGCGGCCTCTTCGAGCGTCGGTGAGGCCTTGTTCAGCGCCGTGCGCACCGGCGACTGCGCCAGTGGCAGGAACAGCAGGGCATAGGCCAGGATCAGCAGCGCCGTTGTCTGGTACAGCACCGGCACATAGTGCAGGGCGAAGAACACCAGGGTCAGGGCGATCACCAGCCCGGGCAGGGCGTGCAGCAGGTATGGCAGGCGCTCGGCCCAGATCGCCAGGCGCCCTTTGTAGCGCACCACCAGGAAACTGATCGGCAGGGCCAGCAGCACGCAGAAGCCGGCGCCGCCCAGGGAGACCGACAGCGAAGTGGCCAGGGCCTTGCCGATGGCCGCAACCGGGAACGCCGCGGACGAACCGACGCTCAGCCAGTAGCCAAGCATGGCCAGCGGAATGCCGCTGCCCAATACCGCCAGGGCCAGGCAGAACAGCTGCCCCAGCGGCATCCAGGCACGCAGGCGCAGCGGTTGCGCGCGGCGCGCCACGCCCTGGCCGATGCGCACATGGCGGGCCTTGCCGCGCACCCGCAGCTCCAGCCAGAGCATCGCCAGGCACAGCACCAGCAGCACCGCCGAGAGCATGGCCGCGTTGGCGTTGCTGAACTCCAGCTCGAACTGCTGGTAGATCGCCGTGGTGAAGGTCTGCAGGCCGAGGATCGACAGGGCGCCGAACTCCACCAGCATATGCAAGGCGATCAGCAGCGCGCCACCGAGCATCGAGGGCCACAGCAGCGGCAGGGTGATCCTGTGGAACACGCCCCAGCGCCCGCAGCCCAGGGTGCGCGCCGACTCCTCCAGCGAGGTGTCGAGGTTGCGCAGGGTGGCGGCCACCGGCAGGAACACCAACGGGTATTTCGACAGTGCCATCACCAGAATGGCCCCGCCCAGGCCCTCGAAGTCAGAACTCAGTGACACCCAGGTGAAGCTGCTGACGAACGACGGCACGGCGAACGGCAGGCACAGCACCACGCCCCACAGGCGCCGCCCCGGCAGGTCGCTACGCTCCAGCAGCCAGGCCAGGGCCACGCCAACCAGCAGGCAAAGCACGGTGACGCCGACCATCAGCAGCAAAGTGTTGCGCAGCAGGCCCCAGACAAACGGGCGCCAGAGCAGGCGCAGGGCTTCGTGCCAGCCGGCTTCCCAGGCCTTGAGTCCGACGTACAGCAACGGCAGCAGGCTCATCGCCACCAGGAACAACACGGGCAACACCACCCAGACGGAGGGTCGCTTGCGCTTCGGTACGAAGCGCGACAAGGCGGGCGAGGGCAGGGCGGCGGTCATCAGAGCAGGCCAACCTCACGTTCGAGTTCGATGGCTTCCTCGGCATTGCCAAGGTCCGCCGGCGAGATCTTCGGCGGGCGCAGATCCTCGAACGGTTTCAGGCCACGGTCCGAGACCATGCCCTTGTGCAGCGGGTACTCGGCGGTGGTCTGGGTGATCACCCGCTGGCCTTCTTCGCTGGCCATCCAGTTGAGCAGGGCCTGGGCTTCCTTGGGGTGCTTGCTGGCCTTGACTACCGCGGCGCCGGAAATGGTGACCAGGTTGCCGGCATCGCCATCAGCCAGGTAGTACAGCTTGGAATCCAGCTTGCCGCGCTCGCGCTCAAGCGCATACCAGTAGTAGTTGTTCACCAGAACCGCGGCGACTTCGCCTTTTTCCACGGCCTTGAGGGCCACCATGTTGTTGGTGTAGGTCTTGCCGAAGGCTTTCAGGCCGGTCAGCCATTCTTCGGTGGCCTCGCGGCCATGCATCTTCAGGATGGCCACGGCCTGTTCCTGGAAGGCGCCGCTGGTGGGGACGTAGCCGACGCGCCCTTCCCACTCGGGGTTGGCAAAGTCCATGACCGTGGTCGGCAGGTCTTTCTCATCGATCTTCTTCGGGTTGAACACCACGATGCGGGTGCGGGCGGTGATGCCCATCCAGGTGCCGTTGGCGCCTACGTATTCCCTGGGCATCATGTTCGCGGTGGCGTCGTCGATCTTCGCCAGCAGGCCCAGCTCGCCCAAGTTGTTCAGGGGCGGGGATTCCTCGGTGTAGATGATGTCGGCCGGCGAGCGTGCGCCTTCCTCGATGATCTGGCTGGCCAGCTGGTTGCTGCTGCCCTTGCGGATATTGATATGGATGCCGGTCTTGGCCTCGTAGGCCTTGGCGATGGCGTCGCCGATTTCCTTGTGCTGGCCGTTGTACATCGTCAACGTGACCGGTTCGTCTGCCAGGGCGGCCGGAGCGCCGATCACCAGGCTCAGAACTGCGGCGGCCAGGGTGCGCATCAGCGGTTGCGGGCGGATCGTCATGCGGGTACTTCCTCGCTTACGGCTACATATTTGGAAACAATGGTAAACGAAATTGTTTCTCAAATGGGCGCATGACGGGAAATTCATGGGTCGACCATGGGATAGGGCTTGCCCCGCGATACAAAATCGCAGGCAAGAAAAAACCCACTAGCAAGCTAGTGGGTTTTTGTATGGTGCCCAGGAGAAGACTCGAACTTCCACGACCGTTAAGTCACTGATACCTGAAACCAGCGCGTCTACCAATTCCGCCACCTGGGCAAAGCTTTGCATCATCTGGTGAAGGCGACTATCGTTCGCTTTCACACAGTAGTAACAGATCCTTGGTCATCTGTTACTTGAAAAATTTGGTGCCCAGGAGAAGACTCGAACTTCCACGGCCGTTAAGCCACTGATACCTGAAACCAGCGCGTCTACCAATTCCGCCACCTGGGCACACATTCGAGATTACAAGATGCTTTACAGCGTCGTTCATCTCTACTACAACTTCGGGGTTGTCCGTCGTTGTGGTGCGCACTATACGGACGCCCCTGATGCCTGTAAACCCCCCGAACGAAAAAAAATTCAAAAAATTCAACTTGTTGATTCCGCAGGCCTATTGCCGCATGACGGACACGCTGCCGGGGCTGTCCAAGGCTGACATTTCCGGTTTCAATACGCCTATGCCAGAATTCCATTCTATATACCCCAAGGTGAACCCTTTCTGATGGCCGATTGGCAATCCCTCGATCCCGAGGCCGCTCGCGAAGCGGAAAAATACGACAACCCCATCCCCAGCCGTGAGCTGATCCTGCAGCGCCTCGCCGACCGTGGCGAACCGGCTGCCCGTGAACAGCTGGCCGAAGAGTTCGGTCTTTATGAAGAAGACCAGATCGAAGCCCTGCGCCGCCGCCTGCGTGCCATGGAGCGCGATGGTCAGCTTATCTATACCCGGCGCGGCACCTATGCCCCGGTGGACAAGCTCGACCTGATCTGCGGCCGCGTATCCGGCCACCGTGATGGTTTCGGCTTCCTGATCCCCGATGACGGCAGCGAGGACCTGTTCCTCAGCCCGGCGCAGATGCGCCTGGTGTTCGACGGCGACCGCGGCCTGGCCCGGGTGTCCGGCGTCGACCGCCGTGGCCGGCGCGAAGGCGTGCTGGTCGAAGTCATCTCCCGCGCCCATGAAAGCGTGGTCGGCCGCTACTTCGAAGAAGGCGGCATCGGCTACGTGACCCCGGACAACCCCAAGATCCAGCAGGAAGTGCTGGTCACCGCCGGGCGCAACGGCGGCGCCAAGATCGGTCAGTTCGTGTCGATCAAGATCACCCACTGGCCAACCCCACGCTTCCAGCCCCAGGGCGACGTGGTCGAGGTGATCGGCAACTACATGGCGCCGGGCATGGAGATCGACATTGCCCTGCGCAGCTATGACATTCCGCATGTCTGGCCGAAGGACGTGATCAAGGAAGCGCGCAAGTTCCGCTCCGAAGTCGAGGAGAAGGACAAGGAGAAGCGCGTCGACCTGCGCCACCTGCCGTTCGTCACCATCGACGGCGAGGATGCCCGCGACTTCGACGACGCCGTCTATTGCGAACCGCTGGGCAAGCTGCGCCTGTTCTCCGGCGGCTGGCGCCTGTACGTGGCGATCGCCGACGTCTCCAGCTATGTGCGCCTGGGCTCGGCCCTGGACGTCGAGGCCCAGCAGCGCGGCAACTCGGTGTACTTCCCCGAGCGCGTGGTGCCGATGCTCCCCGAGGAGCTGTCCAACGGCCTGTGCTCGCTGAACCCGCACGTCGATCGCCTGGCCATGGTCTGCGAAATGACCATGAACAAGGCCGGCCAGATGGTCGACTACCAGTTCTACGAAGGGGTTATCCACTCCCACGCGCGCCTGACCTACAACAAGGTCAGCAGCATGCTCGAGCATGCCCGCACCCGCGAGGGCAAGGCGCTGCGCGAGGAGTACAAGGAAGTCCTGCCGGACCTGAAGAACCTGTACAACCTGTACAAGGTGCTGGTCGATGCCCGTCACACCCGTGGCGCGATCGACTTCGAAACCCAGGAAACCCGGATCATCTTCGGCGAAGACCGCAAGATCGACGAAATTCGTCCGACGGTGCGCAACGATGCTCACAAGCTGATCGAGGAATGCATGCTGGCGGCCAACGTCGCCACCGCCGAATTCCTGCAGAAGCACAACGTGCCTGCGCTGTACCGCGTGCACGACGGTCCGCCGCCGGAACGCCTGGAAAAACTGCGCGCCTTCCTCGGCGAACTGGGCCTGACCCTGCACAAGGGCAAGGATCCATCGCCCAAGGACTACCAGCAACTGCTGGCGAGCATCGCCGGGCGTCCGGACTTCCACCTGATCCAGACCGTCATGCTGCGCTCGCTGAGCCAGGCGGTGTACAGCGTCGAGAACAACGGCCACTTCGGCCTGAACTACGAGGCCTACACCCACTTCACCTCGCCGATCCGCCGCTACCCGGACCTGCTGGTGCACCGCGCCATCCGCAGTGTGATCCGCTCCAAGGTCGACACCCCGCACGTCAAGCGTGCCGGCGCCATGAGCATCCCCAAGGCGCGCATCTACCCGTACGACGAGAACACCCTCGAGCAGATGGGCGAGCAGTGCTCGATGACCGAGCGCCGTGCCGACGAGGCCACCCGCGACGTGGTCAACTGGCTCAAGTGCGAGTACATGCGTGATCGCGTGGGCGAGACCTTCCCCGGCGTGATCACTGCGGTGACCGGTTTCGGCCTGTTCATCGAGTTGACCGACATCTACGTCGAAGGCCTGGTGCATGTCAGCGCCCTGCCGGGTGATTACTACCACTTCGATCCGGTACATCACCGTCTGTCGGGCGAGCGCAGTGGTCGCAGCTTCCGCCTGGGCGATACGGTCGAGGTCAAGGTCATGCGCGTCGATCTCGAGCAGCGCAAGATCGATTTCGAAATGTCCGAGGCCACCGTCAACGCGCCGGTCGGCCGCAAGTCCGCCGCGCCTGTCGGCAAGGCCGCGCCGGAGCCGGCAGCGGCGCCCGAGGCGAAGATCTCGCCCAAGCCGCGCAGCCGCAAGAGCGAAACCGCCGAGGCGTACTTCCCGAAAGACGCGGTGCAGCGCAACGCCGAGGTGCGCAAGAGTCGCGAGATGAAGAGGGCGCTGATGAGCGACGCCAAGCACAGCGCTCACGCCGGTGGCAAGGCGGAGAAGGGCGCCAAGTCGTCGGGCAAGACCAAGCATCGCAAGGGGCCGTCGAAGTCCGGCGCGCCACGTAAGGGCAAGAGCAAGTCATGAGTCAGCTGGAAAAGATCTACGGTGTGCATGCTGTGCAGGCGCTGCTGCAGCACCACCCCAAGCGCGTCAAGCAGATCTGGCTTTCCGAGGGGCGCAGCGAGCCGCGCATCCAGGCCTTGCTCGCCCTGGCCGCGGAAAACCGCGTCCAGGTCGGCCAGGCCGAGCGTCGTGAGCTCGACGCCTGGGTCGAGGGCGTGCACCAAGGCGTGGTCGCCGAGGTGAGCCCGAGCCAGGTCTGGGGCGAACTGATGCTCGAGGAACTGCTCGAGCGCACCGAGACGCCGCCGCTGATCCTGGTCCTGGACGGTGTCACCGACCCGCACAACCTCGGCGCCTGCCTGCGCACCGCCGATGCCGCCGGCGCCACGGCGGTGGTGGTGCCCAAGGACAAGTCGGCGACCCTGACGCCGGTGGTGCGCAAGGTGGCCTGCGGCGCCGCGGAAGTGATTCCGCTGGTGGCCGTGACCAACCTGGCCCGTACCCTGGAAAAACTCCAGCAGCGCGGTCTGTGGGTGGTCGGCACTGCCGGCGAGGCCGAGCAGGAGATTTACCAGCAGGACCTGACCGGCCCGCTGGTGATGATCATGGGCGCCGAAGGCAGGGGCATGCGCCGTCTGACCCGCGAGCACTGCGATTTCCTGGTCAAGCTGCCGATGGCGGGCAGCGTCAGCAGCCTGAACGTCTCGGTGGCGACCGGGGTGTGCCTGTTCGAGGCCGTGAGGCAGCGTCAGGTCAAGCGCTGATTCCTCCCCTGGGGTGGGCTTCCACGAGCCCGCCCTCGCGGGAATCGCTTCGGCGGGCGAATATGTTTCCGACTGTTCAAATATTCGCCAGCCTCCTTGCTTGTCCCTCCAGCCTTCTCTACAATTGCGCCCCTTGCCGAGCTGGCAGGCGCGCATGCGCCTTCTCGCCAGGGCAAGACATACAAGTGTCATTCACTCCTTGTCTGACCAGGTAGCTGGCAGACTACTAACCCGTAAGGAGCATTCATGCGTCATTACGAAATCATCTTCCTGGTTCACCCGGACCAGAGCGAGCAAGTCGGCGGCATGGTTGAGCGTTACACCAAGCTGATCGAAGAAGACGGCGGCAAGATCCACCGTCTGGAAGACTGGGGCCGTCGTCAACTGGCCTACGCAATCAACAATGTTCACAAGGCTCACTACGTGATGCTGAACGTTGAGTGCACCGGCAAGGCCCTGGCCGAGCTGGAAGACAACTTCCGCTACAACGATGCCGTGATCCGTAACCTGGTCATCCGTCGTGACGAAGCCGTTACCGGCCCGTCCGAGATGCTCAAGGCCGAAGAGAACCGCAGCGAGCGCCGTGAGCGTCGCGAACGTCCTGAGCATGCTGATGGCGCCGAAGGCGACGACAGCAATGACAGCGACAACAGCGATAACGCTGACGAGTAATCCACGGACCTTTTGAGGAGCCAATCACATGGCACGTTTCTTCCGTCGTCGTAAATTCTGCCGCTTCACTGCTGAAGACGTGAAAGAGATCGACTTCAAAGATCTCAACACCCTGAAAGCTTACGTATCCGAAACCGGCAAGATCGTTCCAAGCCGCATCACCGGTACCAAAGCTCGTTATCAGCGTCAGCTGGCTACCGCTATCAAGCGCGCCCGCTTCCTGGCCCTGCTGCCCTACACCGACAGCCACGGCCGCTGAGACCGGGTCGTCGACTAAGTAGCAAGGGATAGGCATGCGAGCGTTGGCAAGTTTCATCATGCGCGGTCGTGTGCAGGCCACCCTCGTGGTGGTCATCAGCGCGGTACTGCCGCTGCTGTTCTGGTTGAGTGCCGCCGCCGGGAGCCTGGTGTTCCTGCGGCGCGGTTTCAAGGACGCGTCATCGATCATCGCCTGGGGCCTTTTGCCAGCGATGGTCCTGGCGTACTTCGGCGAACTGAGCACCTTGCTGGTGCTGTTGGGAACGCTGGGTCTGGCCGCCTTGTTGCGGGCCGGACATTCCTGGACCCGGGTGCTGCTGTCCAGTGTCGCATTAGGCTTGCTGTACAGCCTGATCCTGGACGCGGTGATGCGCGAGACCTTCGAGGTGCTGGCCAAGGCGCTTGAAAAAGCCCTGCCGCAGATCGAGGGCCAACCGGTACTACCTGGTGAGCTGATCGGCCCTTTGCTGGTCGCTTCCAGTGCGGTAATGCTGCAGCTGTTCAGCCTGCTGGCTCTGATGCTGGCGCGCTATTGGCAGGCGGCGTTGTACAACCCCGGCGGTTTCGGTCGCGAGTTTCGCGATCTGAGGCTGCCACTGGTGCCAATGCTGGTGCTGGTGTCGTTGATGGTGCTCGGTCCGTTTCTCGGCTCGCCGTTCATCGTCCTCGCCACCGCCTCCAGCCTGGTGCTGCTGCTCGCTGGCATCGCCCTGATTCACGGGCTGGTGGCGCAAGGGCGACTGGCCGGGTTCTGGCTGGTGGGGATGTACGTGACGCTGCCGCTGCTCATGCAGCTGATGTATCCGTTGCTCGTGGTTTTGGCCATTGTCGACAGCCTGATTGATTTTCGCGGTCGCAAGTCCCCTTCACAGGGTGACGACTCCGCGAACGGTGAAGGTTAAAAGTTAAGAGGTTTTACCAAATGGAACTGATCCTGCTGGAAAAAGTCGCCAACCTGGGCAACCTGGGCGACATCGTTAAAGTCAAGTCCGGCTACGGCCGTAACTTCCTGCTGCCGTTCGGCAAGGCCACCGTCGCCAACGCCGCCAACAAGGCCGCGTTCGAAGAGCGCCGCGCCGAGCTGGAAAAAGCCGCCGCAGAGAAGAAAGCTTCGGCTGAAAGCCGCGCTGCCCAACTGGCCGAGCTGGAAGTGACCATCACTGCCACCGCTGGCGACGAAGGCAAGCTGTTCGGTTCGATCGGCACCCACGACATCGCTGACGCCCTGACCGCCTCCGGCGTTGAAGTGGCCAAGGCTGAAGTTCGTCTGCCGAACGGCACCATCCGTCAGGTTGGCGAATACGACGTAGCCGTGCACCTGCACAGCGACGTTGAAGCCACTGTACGTGTGGTCGTCGTAGCTGCCTAAGCTGCGCTGACTGGCTGGCTCCTTGTGGGTCAGACGGTTAACATCGGGCACGGTCCTGTGTTTAACAGGCCGTGCCCTTTGTCTTTTTCATCCCCCAGAATTCTTTCGTGGCCATGAACGAGATCACCACCCCCGAACAGCTCGACCTGCAAACCGCCGCCCTGAAGGTGCCGCCGCATTCCATCGAGGCCGAACAGGCCGTGCTCGGTGGCCTGATGCTGGACAACAACGCCTGGGAGCGGGTACTGGACCAGGTGTCGGACGGCGATTTCTACCGGCATGACCACCGCCTGATCTTCCGCGCCATCCACAAGCTGGTGGACGCGAACCAGCCGTTCGACGTGGTGACCCTGCACGAGCAGCTGGACAAGGAAGGCGTGTCCACCCAGGTCGGCGGCCTGGCGTATCTGGCCGAGCTGGCCAAGAACACCCCGTCGGTGGCCAACATCAAGGCCTACGCCGCGATCATCCGCGAGCGTGCCACGCTGCGTCAGCTGATCAGCATCAGCACCGACATCGCCGACAACGCCTTCAACCCCCAGGGGCGCAACGCCGAGGAGATCCTCGACGACGCCGAACGGCAGATCTTCCAGATCGCCGAGGCGCGGCCGAAGACCGGTGGCCCGGTGGGGGTCAATGAGCTGTTGACCATGGCCATCGACCGCATCGACACGCTGTTCAACTCCGACAGCGACATCACTGGCGTGTCCACCGGCTTCACCGACCTGGATGAGAAGACCAGCGGCCTGCAGGCAGCCGACCTGATCATCGTTGCCGGCCGTCCGTCGATGGGCAAGACCACCTTCGCCATGAACCTGGTGGAAAACGCCGTGTTGCGCAGCGAGAAGGTGGTGCTGGTGTTCTCCCTCGAGATGCCCGGTGAGTCGTTGATCATGCGTATGCTCTCCTCGCTCGGGCGGATCGACCAGACCAAGGTGCGTTCCGGCCAGCTGGACGACGATGATTGGCCGCGGCTGACTTCGGCGGTGAACCTGCTCAACGATCGCAAGCTGTTTATCGACGATACCGCCGGTATCAGCCCCTCGGAGATGCGGGCACGTACCCGCCGGCTGGCGCGCGAGCATGGCGAGATCGCCATGATCATGGTCGACTACCTGCAGCTGATGCAGATTCCGGGTTCGGCCGGTGACAACCGGACCAACGAGATTTCCGAGATCTCCCGCTCGCTCAAGGCGCTGGCTAAGGAATTCAACTGCCCGGTGATCGCCCTGTCGCAGCTCAACCGCTCCCTGGAGCAGCGGCCCAACAAGCGTCCGGTCAACTCCGACCTTCGTGAATCGGGTGCGATCGAGCAGGACGCCGACGTGATCATGTTCGTCTACCGTGACGAGGTGTATCACCCCGAGACCGAGCACAAGGGCGTGGCCGAGATCATCATCGGCAAGCAGCGTAACGGCCCCATCGGCTTCGTGCGCCTGGCGTTCATCGGCAAGTACACCCGCTTCGAGAACCTCGCGCCGGGCATGTACAACTTCGACGACGACGAATAAGCCGCTGGCCTGTTCGCCCGTCCATGAATCCGACCATCACCGTCGGATTTGGTCAAAATTTGTGCTATATTCCGCGCCCGCGATTTTCCTGCACATTAGAACCGGTCACTGACATGCAAGCAGCCAAACCACTCTACGACTATCCCAAGTACTGGGCCGAATGCTTCGGGCCAGCGCCTTTCCTGCCGATGAGCAGGGAGGAGATGGATCAGCTCGGCTGGGATTCCTGCGACATCATCATCGTGACCGGCGACGCCTACGTCGACCATGCGTCGTTCGGCATGGCCATCATCGGCCGTCTGCTGGAAGCCCAGGGTTTCCGCGTGGGCATCATCGCCCAGCCGAACTGGCAGTCGAAGGACGACTTCATGAAGCTCGGCGAGCCGAACCTGTTCTTCGGCGTCGCGGCGGGCAACATGGACTCGATGATCAACCGCTACACCGCGGACAAGAAGATTCGTTCCGATGACGCCTACACCCCCGGCGGCATGGCCGGCAAGCGTCCGGACCGCGCCAGCCTGGTGTACAGCCAGCGCTGCAAGGAAGCCTACAAGCACGTGCCGATCGTGCTCGGCGGCATCGAGGCCTCGCTGCGCCGCATCGCCCACTACGACTACTGGCAGGACAAGGTCCGCCATTCGATCCTGGTCGATGCCAGCGCCGACATCCTGCTGTACGGCAACGCCGAGCGGGCGATCGTCGAGGTCGCCCAGCGCCTGTCCCAGGGTGAACGCATCGAGCACATCACCGATGTGCGCGGCACCGCGTTCATTCGCCGTGACACCCCGCAGGGCTGGTTCGAGATCGACTCCACGCGCATCGACCGTCCGGGCCGGGTCGACAAGATCATCAACCCGTACGTGAACACCCAGGACACCCAGGCCTGTGCCATCGAGCAGGCCAAGGGCGAGCAGGAAGACCCGAACGAAGCCAAGGTCGTGCAGATCCTCGACAGCCCGAGCGTCACCCGCGAGAAGTCGGTGATCCGCCTGCCGTCGTTCGAGAAGGTACGCAACGACCCGGTGCTCTACGCCCACGCCAACCGCGTGCTGCACCTGGAGACCAACCCGGGCAATGCCCGCGCCTTGGTGCAGAAGCATGGCGACGTGGATGTGTGGTTCAACCCGCCACCCATTCCCATGACCACCGAGGAAATGGACTATGTGTTCGGCATGCCCTACGCACGCGTCCCGCACCCGGCCTATGGCAAGGAGCGCATCCCGGCCTACGAGATGATCCGCTTCTCGGTGAACATCATGCGTGGCTGCTTCGGTGGCTGCACCTTCTGCTCGATCACCGAGCACGAAGGCCGGATCATCCAGAACCGCTCCCACGAGTCGATCCTGCACGAGATCGAGGAGATGCGCGACAAGGTGCCGGGCTTCACCGGCGTGGTCTCCGACCTTGGCGGCCCGACCGCCAACATGTACCGCATCGCCTGCAAGAGCCACGACATCGAGAAGCACTGCCGCAAGCCGTCGTGCGTGTTCCCGGGCATCTGCGAGAACCTCAACACCGACCACAGCTCGCTGATCGAGTTGTACCGCAAGGCCCGCGCCTTGCCGGGGGTGAAGAAGATCCTGATCGCCTCGGGCCTGCGCTACGACCTGGCGGTCGAGTCGCCGGAATACGTGCGCGAGCTGGTCACCCACCACGTCGGCGGCTACCTGAAGATCGCCCCGGAGCACACCGAGCGTGGTCCGCTGGACAAGATGATGAAGCCGGGCATCGGCACCTACGACCGCTTCAAGCGCATGTTCGAGAAGTTCTCGAAGGAAGCGGGCAAGGAGCAGTACCTGATCCCGTACTTCATCGCCGCGCACCCGGGCACCACCGACGAAGACATGATGAACCTGGCCCTTTGGCTCAAGGGCAACGGTTTCCGCGCCGACCAGGTGCAGGCGTTCTACCCCTCGCCGATGGCCTCGGCCACGGCCATGTACCACTCGGGCAAGAACCCGCTGCGCAAGGTCACCTACAAGAGCGAAGGGGTGGAGATCGTCAAGAGCGAGGAGCAGCGCAGGTTGCACAAGGCGTTCCTGCGCTACCACGATCCGAAGGGCTGGCCGATGCTGCGTGAAGCGTTGCAGCGCATGGGCCGCGCCGACCTGATCGGCCCGGGCAAGCACCAATTGATCCCGCTGCACCAGCCGCAGACCGACAGCTACCAAAGCGCCCGACGCAAGAACTCGACGCCGGCCGGCAGCCACAAGGTGGGCAAGGACCAGAAGATCCTCACCCAGCACACCGGCCTGCCACCGCGCGCCAGCGACGGCAGCAAGCCGTGGGACAAGCGCGAGAAGGCCAAGGCCGAGGCGTTCGCCCGCAACCAGCAGGCGGCCAAGGAACGCAAGGAAGCGGCCAAGGGCGGCAAGGGCAAGAAGCCGCGCCAGCCGGTCATTCCGCGCTGATCTACCGGCCATGGGGCTGCGTCGCAGCCCTTTCGCGACACAAGGCCGCTCCCACAGAAATACAGCGTACGCTGATCGAAGTGCGTGGGCCTTGTATCGCGAAAGGACCGCAACGCGGTCCCAGGCTCTCAGCTTTCAATCCGGCTGCTTGTCGACCCACTTCGGCAACACCGGCGATTCGAACCGATCCATCCCGTCCAGCAGCTCATCCGGCTGCTGCCCCAGCAACAGCATCGCCCGATGCTGCGGCCGCACGAAGCCCTCTTCGACGATATGGTCGAGGAACCCGCCCAGCTTTTCATAGAACCCGTTCACATCCAGCAGCCCCAGCGGCTTGGCGTGATAGCCCAACTGCCCCCAGGTCCACACCTCGAACAGCTCCTCCAGCGTGCCCAGGCCGCCCGGCAGGGCGATGAACGCATCGCTGAGCTCGGCCATGCGCGCCTTGCGCGCGTGCATGCCGTCCACCACCTCCAGGCGGGACAGTCCCTTGTGGCCGATCTCGGCGTTCATCAGGCTTTGCGGAATGATGCCGATGACTTCGCCACCAGCAGCCAGCGCGGCATCGGCGACGGTGCCCATCAGGCCGACCGCGCCACCGCCGTAAATCAAGGTCAGGCCACGACGTGCGATGGCCTGGCCCAGAGCCACGGCAGCTTCGCGATAGGCGGGGTTGGCACCGATGCTGGCGCCGCAGAAGACACAAACGGAACGTACAGGCATTGCTTATCTCCCTTTACATGCGCGCACAGGGTAAGGCGCATGCCTGTCGCTTCCAAGGGGGATCATTCGGGACGGGCGAACTCGCAGATGGCGCCACTGGCGCCGTGAGCGTAAGCGGCGAGCAGGCTGTTCATGAAGCTGGAAAGGGACATTTCATTCAACTCCTAAATGAGAGGTTGTCCCATCGTCTATCAAGAGGGCATGATGTGCACTTTGATTGGTTGTATACAATCCATTGAACAAATCTACTGCCTGGCCACTTGACACCCCTTGACCCATATCAGGTACGGGCGTCCGATTTTCAGGCAGTCTCGCAATTGATAAAACCCTGCCAAGGAGATTCATGATGTTTGCGAAAGCTGTAGCGGTATCCCTGCTGACCCTCGCCAGCGCCTCTGTCTTCGCTGCTGACAAGTGCTCGGTGACTGTCGACTCGACTGACCAGATGTCCTTCAATACCAAGGAAATCACCGTCGACAAGAGCTGCAAGGAGTTCACCGTAAAACTGACCCACTCCGGCAGCCTGCCGAAGAACGTCATGGGCCATAACCTGGTCATCAGCAAGACCGCCGACATGCAGGCCATCGCCACCGAAGGCATGTCCCAGGGCCTGGACAAGGATTACATCAAGGCCGATAACGCCGCGATCATCGCCCACACCAAGATGATCGGCGCGCCTGAGAAAGAAACCGAAGTGAAGTTCGATGCCACCAAGCTGGAAGCCGGTGGCGACTACAGCTTCTTCTGCACCTTCCCGGGCCACATCGCGATGATGAAGGGCAAGGTCATCGTCAAGTAATCAACGTCTGACGCAGTACCCTGTGGGAGCGGGTCAAGCCCGCTCCCACGTTCAACCTCATGCTATTCAGGGCGCGAACGGCAGCTCGCGCTTGTGCTGGGTCTTGCGGTAGGTGGCGACGATGATGTCGAACGCTGCCTGATCGACCGGCTGCCCATGCAGGAAGGCATCAATCTGCTGGTAGGTCACGCCGTGTGACGCCTCGTCCGGCTTGCCCGGCTCGAGGTCTTCCAGGTCCGCGGTCGGCACCTTCTCCACCAGCGACTCTGGCGCGCCGAAGCTGCGCGCAATGGCTCGTACCTGGTTCTTCACCAGCCCGCTCAGCGGCGCCAGGTCGCACGCCCCGTCACCGAACTTGGTAAAGAACCCCATCACCGCCTCGGCGGCGTGGTCGGTGCCGATCACCAGGCCCGCGCGGGCACCGGCGACGGTGTACTGGGCGACCATGCGCGTGCGCGCCTTGACGTTGCCGACGACGAAGTCCACCAGGGTCGGCGAGCCATTTTTCAGTTCCTGAACTTCCGCCGCCAGGGCCTTCACCGCCGGGGCGATGTCGATGGTGTGCACCTCGTCGGCCTTGATCACCTCCAGGCAGGCCTGGGCGTCGTGCTCGTCGTGCTGCACCTGGTACGGCAGGCGCACGGCGATGAAGGTGTAGGCCTGGTCGCCGGTCTCGCTGCGCAGCTCGTTGATGGCACGCTGGGCGAGCAGGGCGGCGGTCAGCGAGTCGACGCCGCCGCTGATGCCCAGGACCAGGGTCTTGAGCCGGGCATTGGCCAGGCAGTCCTTGATGAAGGCCACGCGCCGGGCGACTTCCCGCTCGAGCGCGGCGGCGTCTGCGAACGGCGGCTGCACCTTGAGCGCCCGGGCAATCTCTTGCTGAACGGCTTGCATGGGTTACTCCTTGCTGGGGACTTTGAATACGTGACGCAGGTAAGTGACGAAGTTCTCGTCGCGGCACTGGGTCTTGGCGGCTTCGTCGGAGATCTTCGCCACCGGCGAGCCGTTGCAGTCGGTCATTTTAAGCACGATGTTCATCGGCGCCACACCGGGGATGTCGCAGGTCAGGTTGGTACCGATACCGAAGCTGACATTGATGCGCCCACGCAGGGCCCGGAAGATCTCCAGCGAGCGGGTCAGGTTCAGGCCGTCGGAGAACACCAGGGTCTTGGTCATCGGGTCGATCCCCAGCTTCTGGTAGTGGGCGATGGCTTTCTCGGCCCAGGCCACCGGCTCGCCCGAGTCGTGGCGCAGGCCGTCGAACAGCTTGGCGAAGTACAGGTCGAAGTCCTGGAGGAACGCGTCCATGGTGATGCAGTCGGTCAGGGCGATGCCGAGCAATCCACGGTATTCGCGGACCCAGCAGTCCAGCGCGGCGATCTGGCTGTCGATCAACCGCGGGCCGAGCTGCTGGTGGGCCATGATCCACTCGTGGGCCATGGTGCCCAGGGGCTTGATATCCAGTTTCCATGCCAGGTCGACGTTGCTGGTGCCGACGAAACGGCCCGGGAACTCATCGCGCAGCACCCGCACTACTTCTTCCTGTACGCGGCTGGAAAAACGCCGGCGGGTGCCGAAGTCGGCCACCTGCAGATGGGCCAGTTCGTCATCGCTGGCGTGGGCGCGCAGCCAGTCGAACTTGCGATGCAGCTGGTCGCGGGCTTCGGCCAGGCGCATGCGCGGATGCAGGTGGCGGTTGCGCACCTCGCTGATGATCGCCAGCAACGGCACCTCGAACAGGATCACATGCAGCCAGGGGCCGCGCAGGCGCAGGAACAGCTGATCGTTTTCGATACCGATGCGCACATAACGCAGGTTGAAGCGGAACAGGCGCAGGAAGCGCAGGAAGTCCGGCTTGAGGAAGCTGATGCGCTCGAGGAACGCCAGTTGGTCGTCATCCAGGGTCAACTCGCTGAGCCGTTCGAGCTGGTTGCGGATCTCGCCCAGGTAGGGCCGCAAGTCCTCGCCATTGCGGCAGCGGAACTCCCATTCGACGTCGGCGTCCGGGTAGTTGTGCAGGACGGCCTGCATCATCGTCAGTTTGTAGAAGTCGGTGTCGAGCAGGTTGTGCACGATGCGCTCGGCGAATGCGCTCTCGCTCATCAGGGGGAAGCTCCAAGGCGGGCAATGGCGACCATTGTGCCAGATCGCGGGGCAAGCCCGCTCCCACGCCGCTCGCGATCCTGGCCTTTGCAGGTAATTTTCCGTGCGCCAGCTAGCCTTCAAACGGTGCTGCCTGTAGCAGTCACGCACCAGCGGTGTGCAGTTCGGTGACGTCCGCTGTTACAGGTCGGTTGCACGTTAACACTCGCAAGGGTTGCAATGATGGCGCTCGGAGGTTGCTCCTTGTCTAGGTGTATCGGTAGCGCTTGCTCCGCAGTAGACGGTTGCACGCTCAATAAAGAAAAGGCCGCCGGTCGCCTCTGTTCACTCCCTGTCGTGTGTTTTCCCGGAAGACAAAACCACTGGCACGGCCCTTGCTCGGAGCACAGGGCTGAGAAGTTGTAGTGCCAACCAAAAAAAATACTCTAGGAGCACCACCTCATGTCGCAGACGTTTTACAAGAAAGGTTTCCTGGCACTGGCCGTAGCCACGGCACTGGGTGTTTCTTCGTATGTTCAGGCCGACATCAAGATCGGCGTCGCGGGTCCCATGACCGGGGCCAACGCAGCGTTTGGCGAGCAGTACATGAAAGGTGCGCAGGCAGCGGCCGATGTGATCAACAAGGCCGGTGGCGTGAACGGCGAGAAGATCGTCCTGGTCAAGGGCGATGACGCCTGCGAGCCGAAGCAGGCCGTGGCCGTGGCGAACCGTCTGGTCGACCAGGACAAGGTGGCTGGTGTAGTGGGGCACTTCTGTTCTTCCAACACCATTCCGGCTTCCGAGGTATATGCAGACGCAGGCGTGATCGCCATCACCCCCGGTTCCACAAACCCGCAAGTAACCGAGCGTGGCCTTGATGCGATGTTCCGCATGTGCGGCCGTGACGACCAGCAGGGCATCGTCGCCGGCAACTACATCGTCGATGTGCTCAAGGGCAAGAAGGTCGTCGTGCTGCACGACAAGGACACCTATGGCCAGGGCCTGGCCGACGCCACCAAGGCGCAGCTGATCAAGCGCGGCGTCACGCCGGTGCTGTACGAAGGCCTGACCCGTGGCGAGAAGGACTTCAGCGCCGTGGTCACCAAGATCCGCGCCGCCGGTGCCGATGTCGTCTACTTCGGCGGCCTGCACCCCGAGGCCGGTCCGCTGGTGCGTCAGCTGCGCGAGCAGGGCCTGAAGGATGTGGCGTTCATGTCCGACGACGGCATCGTCACCGACGAACTGGTGGCCACCGCCGGCGGCGCCCAGTATACCAACGGCGTGTACATGACTTTCGGCGCCGACCCGCGCCTGCTGCCCGACAGCAAGGCGGTGGTGGAGGAGTTCCGCAAGAACGGCACCGAGCCTGAAGGCTACACCCTGTACGCCTACGCTTCGGTCCAGGCCCTGGCCGCCGCCTTCAACGGCGCCAAGTCGAACAAGGGCGAGGATGCCGCCAAGTGGCTGAAGGCCAACCCGGTCAAGACCGTCATGGGCGAGAAGAAGTGGGACAAGAAGGGCGACCTGACCGTCTCCGACTACGTGGTCTACCAGTGGGATGCCAACGGCAAGTACCACCAGCTGGAAAAACAACAATAACAACGGCATCCGGCCCGGGCGCGCCATGCTCCGGGCCGTGGCCCCGCGGTACCTGTCATTGTCAGTAGATCTGCACAGTTCTGCGCTGCGAGGGCCGTTGCATCCGGACCCTGCGTGGTCGGCGCTCGTGCGATCTCAATCAGGTGAGATTGCGTTATGGATGGTATTTTCCTGCAGCAACTGGTCAACGGCCTGACCCTCGGGTCGGTCTACGGCCTGATCGCCATCGGCTACACAATGGTCTATGGCATCATTGGCATGATCAACTTCGCGCACGGCGAGGTGTACATGATCTCCGCGTACCTCGCGGCGATCAGCCTGGCATTGCTGGCCTACTTTGGTATCGAGTCGTTTCCGCTGCTGATGCTGGGCACCCTGTTGTTCACCATCGTCGTCACCGGCGTCTATGGCTTCACCATCGAACGCATCGCCTACAAGCCTCTGCGCAACTCCACCCGCCTGGCTCCGCTGATCAGCGCCATCGGCATCTCGCTGATCCTGCAGAACTACGCGCAGATCAGCCAGGGCGCCCGCCAGCAAGGCGTGCCGACCCTGCTCGAAGGCGCCATGCGCATCGAAGTGGGCACCGGCTTCGTGCAACTGACCTACACCAAGATCTTCATCCTGGTGGCCGCCTTCGTTGGCATGGCGCTGCTCACCTACGTCATCAAGTACACCAAGCTCGGGCGCATGTGCCGAGCGACGCAGCAGGATCGCAAGATGGCTTCGATCCTGGGCATCAACACCGACCGGGTGATCTCCTACGTGTTCGTCATCGGCGCGGTGATGGCCGCGCTGGCCGGCGTGCTGATCACCATGAACTACGGCACCTTCGACTTCTACGCCGGCTTCATCATCGGCATCAAGGCCTTCACCGCCGCTGTGCTCGGCGGTATCGGCTCGCTGCCGGGGGCGATGCTCGGCGGCATTATCCTGGGGATCTCAGAATCGTTGTTCTCCGGCCTGATCAACTCCGACTACAAGGACGTGTTCAGCTTCTCGCTGCTGGTGATGATCCTCATCTTCCGTCCCCAAGGCCTGCTGGGTCGCCCGCTCGTGGCTAAGGTGTGAACATGTCCGCTGCCAATTCTGCCTCTGTTGCCCAAACCAAAGGTTTCGACCTCAAACGCAGCCTGCTGGAGACGATCGTCGCCGGTCTGCTGGCCCTCATCGTCTTCGGTCCGGTCGTCGGCGTGGTACTTGACGGCTACAGCTTCAACGCCGAACCGGCCCGCGTGGCCTGGCTGGTCGGCGGTGTGATGGCCGGGCGTTTCATCCTCAGCTTATTCCTGCAGACACCGACCGGCCAGCGCATGCTCCAGGGCTTCGATAGCGGTGGTTCGGGCGTGCATGTACTGGCGCCGGACTACAAGTCGCGGCTGCGCTACATCATCCCGGCGCTGATCGTCATCGCCATCGTGTTCCCGGTGTTCGCCAACAAGTACTTGCTGACCGTGGTCATCCTCGGCCTGATATACGTGCTGCTGGGCCTGGGCCTTAACATCGTGGTGGGCCTGGCGGGCCTGCTCGACCTGGGCTACGTGGCGTTCTACGCCATCGGCGCCTATGGCCTGGCCCTCGGCTACCAGTACCTGGGCCTGGGCTTCTGGAGCGTGCTGCCGCTGGCGGCGATCGCCGCGGCGCTGGCGGGGTGCATCCTCGGGTTCCCGGTGTTGCGCATGCACGGCGATTACCTGGCCATTGTCACCCTGGGCTTCGGCGAGATCATTCGCCTGGTGCTGAACAACTGGCTGTCGTTCACCGGCGGCCCGAATGGCATGCCGGCGCCGTCGCCGACCTTCCTGGGGCTGGAGTTCGGCCGCCGGGCCAAGGATGGCGGAGTGCCGATCCATGAGTTCTTTGGCTTCGATTACAACCCCAACCTGAAGTTCGTGTTCATCTACGCCGTGCTGTTCCTGGTGGTGCTGGCGGTGCTGTACATCAAGCACCGGCTGACTCGCATGCCGGTGGGCCGCGCCTGGGAAGCCCTGCGCGAGGACGAGATCGCCTGCCGTTCCATGGGCCTGAATCACGTGCTGGTCAAGCTCTCGGCGTTCACCCTGGGCGCCTCCACCGCTGGTTTGGCCGGGGTGTTCTTCGCCACCTACCAGGGCTTCGTCAACCCATCGTCGTTCACCTTCTTCGAGTCGGCACTGATCCTCGCCATCGTCGTGCTCGGCGGCATGGGCTCGACCGTGGGCGTGGTGATCGCCGCGTTCGTGCTGACCGTGGCCCCGGAGCTGCTGCGCAGTTTCTCCGAGTACCGGGTGCTGCTGTTCGGCGTGCTGATGGTGCTGATGATGATCTGGCGACCGCGGGGGCTGATCCGCATCAGCCGTACCGGTGTGGTCCCGCGTAAAGGAGTGGCGCCATGAGCGACGAAATCATTCTGTCGGTCGACAACCTGATGATGCAGTTCGGCGGGATCAAGGCGCTCAGCGATGTCAGCCTGAAGGTCAAGCGCAACCAGATCTTCGCCCTGATCGGCCCCAACGGCGCCGGCAAGACCACCGTGTTCAACTGCCTCACCGGCTTCTACAAGGCCAGCGGCGGACGTATCGAGCTGAACGTGCGCGGCAGCCACACCAACGTCATCCAACTGCTCGGCGAGCGCTTCCAGGCGGCGGACTTCGTCTCGCCGGCGCGCTTCGCCAACCGCCTGTACTACAAGATGTTCGGCGGTACCCACCTGGTCAACCGCGCAGGTCTTGCACGGACCTTCCAGAACATTCGCCTGTTCAAGGAAATGTCGGTGGTGGAAAACCTGCTGGTGGCCCAGCACATGTGGGTCAACCGCAACCTGCTGGCCGGCGTGCTCAATACCCCGGGTTACCGCAAGGCCGAGAGCGACGCGCTGGACCATGCGTTCTACTGGCTGGAGGTGGTCGACCTGGTCGATTGCGCCAACCGCCTGGCTGGCGAGCTGTCATACGGCCAGCAGCGCCGCCTGGAAATCGCCCGGGCCATGTGCACGCGGCCGAAGATCATCTGCTTGGACGAGCCGGCCGCCGGCCTCAACCCGCAGGAGACCGAGGCCCTGAGCCGCATGATCCGCGTGCTGCGCGATGAGCACGACATCACCGTGGTGCTGATCGAGCACGACATGGGCATGGTCATGAGCATCTCCGATCATATCGTCGTGCTCGACCACGGCAACGTGATCGCCGAAGGCACGCCGCAGGACATCCGCCACAACCCGACGGTGATCGCCGCCTACCTGGGTGCAGATGAAGAGGAGCTGATATGAGTGCGCCCATTCTTGAGCTTAAGGACCTGGATGTGTTCTACGGGCCGATCCAGGCCCTGAAGAAAGTCTCCATGCATATCAACGAGGGCGAGACGGTGAGCCTGATCGGCGCCAATGGCGCGGGCAAGTCGACACTGCTGATGTCGATCTTCGGCCAGCCGCGGGCGGCCTCCGGGCAGATCGTCTATCGCGGCACCGACATCACCCGCAAGTCGTCGCACTACATTGCCTCCAACGGTATCGCCCAGTCTCCGGAGGGGCGGCGGGTGTTCCCCGACATGACCGTTGAGGAGAACCTCATGATGGGCACCATTCCGATTGGCGACAAACATGCCGGTGAGGACATGCAGCGCATGTTCGAGCTGTTCCCACGGCTCAAGGAGCGGCGCAACCAGCGTGCCATGACCATGTCCGGCGGCGAGCAGCAGATGCTCGCCATCGCCCGGGCGCTGATGAGCCGGCCCAAGCTGCTGCTGCTCGATGAGCCCTCGCTGGGGCTGGCACCGATCGTGGTCAAGCAGATCTTCTCCACCCTGCGCGAGCTGGCGCAGACCGGCATGACCATCTTCCTTGTGGAGCAGAACGCCAACCATGCGCTGAAGCTGTCGGACCGGGCCTATGTGATGGTCAACGGGCAGATCCGCATGACCGGGACCGGGCAGGAGCTGTTGGTCAACGAGGAGGTGCGTAACGCCTATCTGGGCGGGCACTGAGTTACATTCCACAGATCGCGGGGCAAACCCGCTCCCACAAGCGCCTCATTTGGGCCTGTGGGAGCGGGCTTGCCCCGCGATGCGTTTTATGCCGGACGGCAGATGTGGACAACTTGTCGCATATCTTTCTTGAAACACGCCACAACCCCACTGCAAACCCTTGTTTCCACAAGTGGAAAACTTTCCACGGATTATGTGGAACCGCCTGTGGAAAACATGGTGGCACCTCGCTCCAGCCCAGATAAATCAGCGCGTTCGAGCATTTGGTCGTTTTTTGATCAATAACGGTTTGTGCATGATTTTGCATGTGTTTTGCGCAGCCCATGGATTTACCCACAGCGGGGAAATTTCTGTGGATAACGCTGTGGGAAAACCTTGGACAGACCGCCAGAGACGGCATGGTTGAAAGCCTTGCGCCATCATCCACGGATGTCCACACCGCGCAGAGGTTCCCTTGACCCGACGAGTTGCCCCCAATCCATGGGGAAAGCCTTGTGGATAAGGTGCGCATAGCCCGGTGCAGCCCTTCTACCACGGGCCTCAGCGAGGTTAGTACATTTTTTGACCAGCGGTGATGACGGTTGTGGTCGAGCCCTGCGCCGGGCATGCTGCGAGGCCTGTCGACGACAATCCAACGCTAAGGAGAAGAGCATGACATCCACCGTATTCATCACTGGCGCGACGTCCGGTTTTGGCGAGGCCACCGCCCGCCGTTTCGCCGACGCCGGCTGGAAGCTGGTACTCACCGGTCGGCGCAAGGAGCGCCTGGATGCGTTGTGCCAGGAACTGTCGGCCAAGACCGAGGTGCACGGCCTGGTGGTCGATGTGCGTGACCGTCAGGCGATGGAAGCCGCCATCGCCAGCCTGCCGCCGAGCTTCGACAAGCTGCAGGGCCTGGTCAACAACGCCGGCCTGGCGCTGGGTGTGGACGCGGCGCAGAATTGCAGCCTGGACGACTGGGAAACCATGGTCGACACCAACATCAAGGGGCTGATGTACACCACTCGCCTGCTGCTGCCTCGATTGATTGCCCATGGGCGTGGCGCGTCGATCCTCAACGTCGGTTCGGTGGCGGGCAACTACCCGTACCCGGGCGCGAATGTGTATGGCGGCACCAAGGCCTTCGTCGGCCAGTTTTCCCTGAGCCTGCGCTGCGACCTGCGAGGAACGGGCGTGCGGGTGAGCAATATCGAGCCGGGGCTGTGCGAGAGCGAGTTCTCGCTGGTGCGCTTCGGCGGTGACCAAGCCAAGTATGACGCCACCTATGCCGGCGCCGAGCCAATCCAGCCGCAGGACATCGCCGAGACCATCTTCTGGATTCTCAACCAGCCGGCACATATCAACATCAACAGCCTTGAGCTGATGCCAGTGAGCCAGGACTGGGCAGGGTTCTCGATCGACCGGTCGGCCAAGGGCTGATACGCCAATGATCGCGGGGCAAGCCCGCTCCCACGATGGCGTGGGAGCGGCTTGCCCCGCGATTGTGTCAGATCAGGCGCTGCAAGCCTTCCAGGCAGGTCGCCAGGTGATACGGCGTAGTCGATGGCATGTCGTGGCGGCTGACCGCGCCATTACCATCACGGCACTCATGCCAGCCACCGTCATGCAGGAATCGCGACTCCAGCGCCTGTAGCTGCGCCAGCAACCTCGCCTCGCTTCCTGGCCGCAAGGCCAGCGCCCGCAGGTACTCGGCCTGGGCCCAGATCCGTTGGGTCGCATCGATGACCTTGCCGTCCACATCGAGCATCGCCAGCACCGCCGTATCTTTCACACCGTACTGCTCGGCGTAGTCGAAGGCGCGGGTGATGGAAGCGTGCAGCGCAGTCCCGCGCAGCAGCGGCGAGGTGTCCAGCAAGTAGAACCATTCGAACTGGTGCCCCGGCTCGAACCAGTTATCCACAGCCCCGCGTGGTTTCTCCAGCATCAGGCCGTGGCGCTGTTCGATGAATTGCACCTGCAGCGCGTCGCACAACTGCAGCAGCGACTGGCGAACCTCGTCGTCCTCGCGCACGGCCAGTACCTGAAGGAAAGCCTCGGCCAGGTGCATCTGCGGGTTCTGCAGCGAGCCGCTGCCCAGGTCCGACCAGTCCTCAGCGAGGCTGGCCTCGTACAGGCCATCGTCACGGGCGAACTGCTCGGCAACGACTTCGAGGGCACCGTTGAGCGTGGCTTCCACCAGGCCTTCTCCGACCTTGCCCCAGTAATGGGCACAGGCGAACACGATGAAGGCGTGGGTGTAGAGGTCCTTGCGTCGGTCCAACGGCTTGCCCTGCGCGTCGATGCTGTAGAACCAGCCGCCGTGCTCGGCGTCGTGGAAGTGCTTCTGCAGCGAACGGAACAGCGCGGCGGCGCGTTCGGCGGCGCCCGGTTGACCGATGCGGCTGCTGAACAGGTACAGCTGGCGGGCGCAGGCCATGGCCCGGTAGCGTTGCACCGGCAGTGGCCGGTGCTGGGTGTCCAGGGCTTCGTACGGCAGGGCCATGTCGGCGTTCCAGCCAGGGCCCTGCCACAGCGGCACGATGCGCTCGGCGAAGTGCTGTTGGAAACGGGTCAATGCGGGGCGGGGGTCGGACATGGTCGCGCTCGTGACGGTCGGGCAGGGCGCCATGGTAGCAGATGTAACAAGTGCTTCGTGGGCGCGTCAGCCGGGATTGCCCAGCCCCTGCCAGTGCCGCGCGCCCACGAAGATGAAGCGCAGTTGCTGGGTGATCTTCTCCTGGGGCGTCAGCGCCTGTGGATGACCCGACTCAGGGCTGTCGATCAGTTCCGGCAGGGTGGCGAACACGGTCTTGACCACCAGGTCGGCCATCACCGCCAAGGCGGCGCCGTCCAGATGCTGCCAACGCGGCATGCGTGCCAGGTCTGTGGCCAGGTCGTTGCTGATGTCCTGGCGCAGGCGGGCGATGGCCTGGCGCACTGGCTGCGAGCCGCCGTATTGCTCGCGGGCGAGGAACAGGAACTGCGCCCGGTGGGCGACGACCACGTCGAGGAAGATGCGCACCGAGGCGTCGGTGATGCCGCCCAGCTCGAATTCGTTGTGGCGTACCAGGCGGATGGTCTGGCGGAAAGTGGTGTCCACCTCGGCAACCAGGGCCAGGCCCAGCGCATCCATGTCGGGGAAGTGGCGGTAGAAGCCGGTGGGCACGATGCCCGCGGCCTTGGCCACCTCGCGCAGGCTGATGCTGCCGAAGCCACGGCCGCTCTCCATGAGCAGGCAGGCGGCATCCAGCAGGGCCTGGCGGGTCTGTAGCTTCTGTTCGGCGCGCGGCAGCATGGGGCAGGATTCTATGACGGTACGGCTGGGCATTCTGGATAAAAAAACAAAGCCCGGTCAATGGACCGGGCTTGGAGGGTAGCAGGCGCAGTGGGGCGGGTTGTTGTTCTCGGCCATGGCGATCAGCTCACACGGCTGAGTTCGACCAGACGATCCGAGCCACCTTCGGCGATACGGTTGTTGCGTTCGTTGAGGCGATCGGCGCCACCCTCGGCGACACGGTCATTGCGTTGGATCAGACGATCCGAGCCACCCTCGGCAACCCGGTCATTGCGTTGAATCAAGCGATCGGAGCCACCTTCGGCAACGCGGTCATTGCGTTGGATCAAGCGATCGGAGCCACCTTCGGCGACGCGGTTGTTACGTTCGAGCAGACGCTCGGAGCCGCCTTCGGCCACACGGCCTGCGCGCTCCTGCAGGCGCTCGGCGCCACCTTCTGCCAAGGTGTTCAGCGGTTGGCTGACGGTGGCGGCGCTGGAGCGCGATTCGGCGCTCAGGTGCTGGTCTTCGGCTGGCAGGGCGAAGGCGTTGGCGGCAAGTACGGACAGGGTCAGGCTCAGCAGCAGATGGCGTTTCATGGTTCGGTGCTCCTCGGGGGGGGGCTGGAAAGTGGGTACGAAGCCAATGCTACGCCTGGTAACTCCAGAGAAAAGTTCATCAGGATAATGGTAACAATCGACAGGATTGATACTGTGCGTGGAGGGCTCTGGATCAGTGTTTTCAGGTGTTTATCAAACACTGAGGCACGCTTGATCCCCGGTAACACTGCCGCTGTCCGTGGACGAAAAGCTGAGAAAGGCGTCAGGAAAATCCTGGTTATCATGGCGCACGGATTAAACCCGGCGGTTTTTCATCAGTCCGACATAATGAGTGCCATGCAGTCAGGAGAACCATGCAATGACGCGCCCTGCCAGAATCCTCATCTGGACCTTCGCCACCCTTGCCACCCTGCTGGCGATCCTGGTGGTGGTGATCGCCACCTTTGACTGGAACCGCGTCAAGCCGCTGCTAAACGAGAAAGTCTCCGAAGCACTGCAGCGGCCCTTCGCGATCAACGGCAACCTCGCCGTGCATTGGCGCACCGAACCCGAGGAAGGCGGCTGGCGGGCCTTCGTGCCCTGGCCGCACTTCAGCGCCGAGGACCTCACCCTGGGCAACCCCGACTGGCTCAAGGCGCCGCGCATGGTCGCCCTCGAGCGAGTGGACTTTCGCCTGGCGCCCTTGCCGCTGATCGTCCAGCGCATCAGCATCCCGCGCATCGACCTGGTCAAGCCCAGCGCCAGCCTTACCCGGCTGGCCGATGGCCGGGCCAACTGGGTGTTCGATTTCGGGCCCAAGGATGAGAACGAGGCACCGTCAAAGTGGGAGCTGGACATCGGCGCCATCGGCTTCGACCAGGGCAACGTCAGCTTTGACGACCAGACGCTGAAGACCAGCATGAAGGTGCAGGTCGATCCGCTGGGCAAGCCGATCCCGTTCAGCGACATCGTCGGCAAGGCCCGCGCCGAGAAGGCCGGCAATGCCCAGGACTATGCCTTCGGCTTCAAGGCCCAGGGCCGCTACAAGGGCCTGGCGGTGGCCGGCACCGGCAAGATCGGCGGCCTGCTGGCGCTGCAGGACGCCAGCCAGCCGTTTCCGCTGCAGGCCGATGTGCGTATCGGCGATACCCAGGTCGCGCTGGCCGGGACCCTGACCGATCCACGCAACCTCGGCGCCCTCGACCTGCGCCTGAAGCTTTCCGGCAACAGCCTGGGCAACCTCTACCCGCTGACCGGCGTGACCTTGCCCGATACGCCGCCGTATGCCACCGATGGTCATCTGACCGCCAACTTGCACGCCGCCGGCGGCGCGCAGTTCCGTTACGAGGGCTTCAACGGCAAGATCGGCGACAGCGACATTCACGGCGACCTGGTCTTTGTCGCCAGCCAGCCCCGGCCGAAGCTCTCCGGCAACCTGGTCTCCAACCAATTGCTGTTCAAGGACCTGGCGCCACTGATCGGCGCCGATTCCAACAGCGAGCAGAAGGCCCGCGGCGGTGCCAGCAAGCAGCCGGCCGGCAAGGTGCTGCCGGTCGAAGAATTCCGCACCGAGCGCTGGCGGGCCATGGACGCCGACGTGACCTTCGCCGGCAAGCGCATCGTGCACAGCGAGACGCTGCCGTTCAACGACCTGTCCGCCCATGTGATCCTCGAGGACGGCCTGCTGCGCCTGGAGCCGCTGCGCTTCGGCGTGGCCGGCGGCAACCTCGATTCCAACATCCGCCTGGACGGGCGCAGCGCGCCGTTGCAGGGCCGTGCACGGCTGACCGCGCGTGGCTTCAAGCTCAAGCAGCTGTTCCCCAGCTTCGCGCCGATGCAGACCAGCTTCGGCGAACTCAACGGCGATGCCGACATCAGTGGCCGGGGCAACTCGGTGGCCGCGCTGCTGGGCACTTCCAACGGGGATCTACGCCTGCTGATCAACGATGGCGCCATCAGCCGCAGCCTGATGGAAATCGCTGGGCTGAACGTGGGCAACTACGTGATCGGCAAGTTGTTTGGCGACGAAGATGTGAAGATCAATTGTGCCGCAGCGGATGTCGGGATCAAGGATGGCCTGGCCACCAGCCGCTTGTTCGTTTTCGATACCGAGAACGCGATCATCTACATCAACGGTACGGCCAACTTCGCCAGCGAGCAGTTGGACCTGAAGATCACCCCGGAGTCCAAGGGCCTGCGTCTGTTCTCGCTGCGTTCGCCATTGTATGTGCGCGGACCGTTCGCCAAGCCGAGTGCCGGCGTGCAGGCGGTGCCGCTGGCGCTGCGTGGCGCGGGAATGGTGGCGCTTGGCGTGGTGGCCGGGCCGGCGGCGGGGCTGCTGGCGCTGATCGCGCCGAGCAGCGGGGATGAACCCAACCAGTGCACGCCGTTGTTGCAGCAGATGCGCGCTGGCAAGGCGCCGGCGGCGGTGAAGGGCAAGAAATAGGGCCGCTTTGCGGCCCTTTCGCGACGCAAGGCCGCTCCCACAGGCAAAGCGTCGATCTTGAGTCATATGCTTGACCTGTGGGAGCGGCTTTGCGAAAGGGGCGCACAGCGCCCCCAGGTATCACAGCCCCTGCAACAGGTCCGACATATCGTCCGCGTGCTCTTCCTCCTGGGCCAGGATGTCCTCGAAGATGCGCCGGGTGGTCGGGTCCTTGTCGCCGATGTACTGGATGATCTCGCGGTAGCTGTCGATGGCGATGCGCTCGGCCACCAGGTCCTCCAGCACCATCTCCTTCAACGAATTGCCTGCCACGTACTGCGCGTGGGAGTTTTTGGTCAGGTTGTCCGGATTGAAGTCCGGCTCGCCGCCCAGCTGCACGATGCGCTCGGCCAGCTTGTCGGCGTGCTCGGCTTCCTGGTTGGCATGCTCGAGGAACTCCGCGGCGGCAACGCTGGCCTTGATGCCGCTGGCCATGAAGTAGTGACGCTTGTAGCGCAGGACGCAGACCAGCTCGGTGGCCAGCGACTCGTTCAGCAGGCGCAGGATCTTTTCACGATCGGCGTGGTAACCCTCGGTCACCGCACCTTGCTCGACATGCTGGCGGGCACGTTCGCGCAGGGTCTTCACATCGGTCAGTTCAACGCTCATGTTCATCTCCGAAAGCATCAGGGTAGTCATGGTGTGTCATGCGCCGTGTACGGCGTCGCTGTCTTGTTGGCGTTGCTTGCAGGTCTTGAAGCCCTTGGCGTCGACATGGCCGGTGGCGTCGAAACGCACGTAGTAGGGCTGCTGGTGGCCATCACGGTTGAGGATGTAGTCATTGCAGGTGCCGCCGTGGGGCAGGTCGATGACGTTGGACGGGCTGCCGCCGATGGCAATGACCTTCTGCATGGTCATGCCGTGCTCAACCTGCTTGACCAGCGGTTCGTCGCGGTAGGTGACATAGTCCACCGGGTTTTCCGGGCGGCTGCCGCAGGCGGCGAGGGTGGCGCTTGCCAGAAGGATGGCCAGGGTTCGCTTGTACATGGTCCCGCTCCTTGCTCAGGGTCTGTTCTGCTTGGAACCGCGCGGCGCGCCGGGAGTTCGATTGCACTTGTCGTCGATCGCGCTGTAGGGTGGACCGGTCTGTTCACGGATGAGGGCAAGGGGGATGAGTCAGGAGCTGGCCACGCGTTATCCACTGGTGCTGGTGCCGGGCATGCTCGGGTTCGTGCGGGCGCTGGTGTATCCCTACTGGTTCGGCATCGTGCCGGCATTGCGCCGGGGCGGCGCGCAGGTATTCCCGGTGCAGGTGTCGCCGCTGCATTCCAGCGAAGTGCGGGGTGAGCAGCTGCTCGGCATCATCGAGGACATCTGTCAGCGCACGGGGGCCGACAAGGTCAACCTGATCGGTCACAGCCAGGGCGCCCTCAGTGCCCGCTATGCGGCGGCGAAGCGGCCTGACCGGGTGGCTTCGGTGACGTCGGTGGCCGGCCCCAACCATGGCTCGGAGCTGGCCGACCATCTCGAACGCACGGCACCTGGTGACTCTGTGCGGGGGCGCTTCCTGAAGGCCGTGCTGCATGGCTTCGCTGTGCTGTTGGGTTGGCTGGAGACCGGATGGCGCCGCGATCCGCTGCCGATCGATGTGCACGCCTCCCATCAGTCGCTGACCAGTGCCGGGGTGGCGCTGTTCAACCAGGCTTATCCACAGGGGCTGCCCGAGGTCTGGGGCGGCGAAGGGCCGGCTGAGGTGAACGGTGTTCGCTACTACTCCTGGTCCGGCACCCTGCAGCCAGGGCGCACCGACCAAGGCTTGAACCGGTTTGACGGCAGCAACCGATTTTGCCGGCTGTTCGCCCGCAGTTTCGTCCGAGAGAAGGGGCAGTGCGATGGCATGGTCGGGCGCTTCAGCTCGCACTTGGGTCTGGTGATCGGGGACGACTATCCGCTCGATCACCTGGATATCGTCAATCAGTCGCTGGGCGCGGTGGGCAAGGGTGCCGAGCCGGTGAGGCTGTTCACCGAGCATGCCGCACGGCTCAAGGCTGCGGGGCTGTGAGAAGCCTGGGGCTGCTTCGCAGCCCTATCGCGACACAAGGCCGCTCCAGGGGATTGCGTTCGTCTGTGGGAGCGGCCTTGCGTCGCGAAAGGAGCGCGCAGCGCTCCCCGCGTACTAACGCCGTACCGGAGTGGTCCAACGCTCGGCCAGCAGCACGCCAACCAGCGTTAGCACACCGCCAACCAGGTGATAACTGGCCAACTGCTCATCTAGCACTACCGCCGCGATCACCGCCGTGACCACCGGCAGCAGGTTGAAGAACAGCGTGGTCCGGCTTGGCCCCAGACGGTGCACCGCCTGCATCCACACCCGTGGCGCGACCATCGAGGCCAGCAGGCCGGCATACAGCACCAGGCCAATGTTGTGGCCGTTCAACCCGGTCTTGGGTGACAGCAGGAACAGCGGCAGCAACACCAGGATCGCCACCAGCACCTGCAGGTACAGCAACTGCAGCGGCGGCAGGCGCAGCTGCCATTTTTTCAACAGGAAGCTGTACAGCGCATAGGCGAAAGTGGCCACCAGCATCATCAGGTCGCCGGCGTTCAACCCCTGGTGCAGCAGCACGCCGGGTTGCCCGGCCGAGACCACCTCCAGTACGCCGAAGAACGACACCAGCGCGCCCAGCAGCGCGCCATAGGTCAGGCGCTGACCGAGCCAGGCAATGGACAGGGCCAGCGACATCAGCGGCATCAACGAGAGGATGATGCCCATGTTGGTGGCGCTGGTGATGGCGGCGGCGAAGTAGGCCAGGCTCTGGTAGATGGCCATGCCCAGCACGCCCAGCACGAAGATCTTGCCCAGGTGCGGGCGGATGGCCGTGCGGTTGCGCCAGAGCTGTGGCAGCAGGAAAGGGGTGAACAGCAGGCCGGCCAGCAGCCAGCGGTAGAAGCCGATCTCGGCGGGGAAGATGGCCCCGGCGGACATCTTGGTGACCACGGTGTTGCCGGCCCAGATGAGGATGGCGATGAGGGGGAAGAGGTAGTTCATGATGATTCTCGAGTTGCGGTTGACCCGTGGGAGCGGGCTTGCCCCGCGATTGCGCCAGGCCAGGAAATGATGTTGGCCGGGCGGGTGCAATCGCGGGGCAAGCCCGCTCCCACGTGGCGGCCATTATCGCTTGTCTGTCCAAATGCCTATACTTCCATCCAGACAACCCGTCCCGCGAAGCAGACAGCATGACCCGCAAGTTCCTCGACATCCCACGGTTAGACCGGCTCCCCGCACCGGTCTACTTCCGCTACGACGAATTCGGCGCCGACACCCACAGCCCGCCGCACCGTCACCCCTGGGGCCAGCTCAACTATGCCTCCCATGGCCTGATGCACCTGGACGTCGAGGGCCAGCGCTTCATCTCGCCCCCGCACTACGCTGTCTGGGTGCCGCCGGAGACGGAGCATGGCTGCTACAACCCCCAGGCCATCATCTACCGTTCGGTCTATCTGGAGCGCAGCTTGTGCGCTGAACTGCCGGCGCAGCCCTGCAGCCTGGTGATCAGCGACATCCTCAAGGCGATCCTTGGCGACTTCGCCCGCCGCGACCTGCACATCGCCCAGGACGAGCGCGACCAGCGCCTGGTCCAGGTACTGATCGACCAACTGCGCCTGGCGCCGACGCAGACCTGTTATTTGCCGTTCGCCCGCAGCGACAGCCTGCGCCAGGTGCTCAAGGCGTTGCACGCGGGGCCTGGCGACAACCGGCCGCTCGCCCATTGGGCCGGGCAGGTGCATGTCAGCGAGCGTACCCTGGCCCGGCAGTTTCTGCGGGAGCTGGGGATGAGCTTCGGCGAATGGCGCTTGCGACTGCGCTTTCTGCGGGCTATCGAGGCGCTCGAGGCGGGCACGCCGATCCAGGCCATCGCCTTCGACCTCGGCTATAGCAGCGCTTCGGCCTTCATCGCCATGTTCCAGCGCCAGGCCAATTGCACCCCGGAGCAGTACCGGCGGCGGGCACGGACAGAGATGTAAGAATTCTTGTCTACACTCAGCTGCGACGAGCGCGCATCCGGCGCGCAGGCAAGGAGACCACTCCATGAAGCTGCTGCACGTACCCCTGCTGGTGTTGGGCCTGTTGATCGCGGGCCAAGGGTTCGCCGCCACCGCGCAACAGGAAAAGATGAAGACCTGCAACGCCGACGCCACCGCCAAGGCGCTCAAGGGCGATGAACGCAAGGCGTTCATGAGTACCTGCCTGAAAAAGGCCGAGCCGGCCAAAGCCGCCACCCAGCAGGAGAAGATGAAGACCTGCAACGCCGACGCCACCACCAAGGCGCTCAAGGGCGATGAACGCAAGACCTTCATGAGTGACTGCCTGAAGAAGAAATGACCTGCGCCTATGCCTCTGCCGTGAAGGCTGGCAGACTGCGGGACTTTCCGCTGTCTGCCGTTGAGGCTGTATGACTTTCACTCCCCGCCAGGTCACCCTGGCCAGCTGGATCATCGTCATGGCGGGCCTGTTGCTGGCGCTGCCGCTGAAGCTGCTGCCGAGCCTGCTGGCCGGCCTGCTGGTCTACGAGCTGGTCAACATGCTCACCCCGCGCCTGCAACCGCTGATCGCCGGGCAGCGCGCACGCTGGTTGGCGGTGGCGCTGCTCGGCACCCTGGTGGTGAGCACGCTGACGTTGCTGATCGCCGGCGCCTTCAGTTTCCTGCTGCACGAGGCCGAGAACCCCGGCGCCTCGCTGGACAAGTTCATGGGCCTGGTCGAGCGCGCGCGGGGCCAGCTGCCGCCGTTCATCGAAGCCTACCTGCCGGCCAGCGCCGCCGAGTTCAAGGTGGCCATCGGCGACTGGATCAAGAGCCACCTCAGCGACCTGCAACTGGTGGGCAAGGGCATGGCGCACATGTTCGTGACCCTGCTGATCGGCATGATCCTCGGCGCCATCGTCGCCCTGCAGCGCATCCCCGACATCTCCCGGCGCAAGCCCCTGGCGGCGGCGCTGTTCGAGCGCCTGAGCCTGCTGGTGCAGGCGTTTCGCAACATCGTCTTCGCGCAGATCAAGATCTCGCTGCTCAACACCTTCTTTACCGGCATCTTCCTGGCCGTGGTGCTACCACTGTTCGGCGTGCACCTGCCGTTGACCAAGACGCTGATCGTGCTGACCTTCCTGCTCGGGCTGCTGCCGGTGATCGGCAACCTGATGTCCAACACCCTGATCACCATCGTCGGCTTGTCGCTGTCGATCTGGGTGGCGATGGCGGCGCTGGGGTATCTGATTGTTATCCACAAGGTCGAGTACTTCCTCAACGCGCGGATCGTTGGCGGGCAGATCAGTGCCAAGGCCTGGGAGCTGTTGCTGGCGATGCTGGTGTTCGAGGCGGCATTCGGCTTGCCGGGGGTGGTGGCGGGGCCGATCTATTACGCTTACCTGAAGAGTGAGTTGAAGCGGGCGGAGTTGGTCTGAAGGATTGCCGGGGCCGCCACGCGGCCCCGGGATGGCTCAGGCGGCGCCGTAACGCTTGCGTGCCTCGATCGCCAGCCCACTGCCAATGCTGCCGAAGATATTGCCTTCCACATGCCGCGCATTGGGCAGCATTGCCGCCACGCTGTTGCGCAGCGCCGGAATCCCGCTGGAACCACCGGTGAAGAACACCGTGTCCACCTGCCCTTCGCTCACGCCGGCCTTGGCCAGCAGCTCGGTCACGCTGCCGCGCACCCGCTCCAGCAACCCGCCGATGGCGTCTTCGAACAGCGCCCGGGTCAGCTCGGCCGACAGTTCAGGCTCGATCCGGCCGAAGTCGATGCGACGGCTGTCGCGCTCGGTCAGTTCGATCTTGCTGGCTTCCACTTCCATCGCCAGCCAGTGCCCGGCGCGCTGCTCGATCAGGTTGAACAGGCGGTCGATGCCTAGCGTGTCCTCGATGTCATAGCGCATGCTGCCCAGGGCCAGTTGCGACTTCTGCGAGTACAGGGCGTTGATGGTGTGCCAGGTGGCCAGGTTGAGGTGGTAGCTGGTGGGCATCAGCGCGCCGCTCTTCATCCGGCTGCCGTAGCCGAACAGCGGCATCACGCCCTGTAGGCTCAGTTGCTTGTCGAAGTCGGTACCGCCGATGTGCACGCCGCCGGTGGCGAGAATATCGCTCTGGCGCTCGGCCACCAGGTGACGCTCGGGCGACAGGCGGATCAGGGTAAAGTCCGAGGTACCACCGCCGATATCGACAATCAGGACCAGCTCTTCACGGCTAATGCCCGACTCGTAGTCGAACGCCGCGGCGATCGGTTCGTACTGGAACGACACGTCCTTGAAGCCGATCTTGCGCGCCACCTCCGCCAGGGTGTCCTCGGCCTCCTGGTCGGCGGCCGGGTCTTCGTCGACGAAGAACACCGGGCGGCCCAGCACCACTTGGTCGAATTCGCGGCCGGCATCGGCTTCGGCACGCTTTTTCAGTTCGCCGATGAACATGCCCAGCAGGTCCTTGAACGGCAGGGCGCTGCCCAGCACGCTGGTGTCGTGCTTGATCAGCTTGGAGCCCAGCAGGCTCTTGAGCGAGCGCATCAGGCGGCCTTCGTAGCCCTCCAGGTACTCGTGCAGGGCCAGGCGGCCGTACACCGGGCGACGCTCCTCGATGTTGAAGAAGACCACCGACGGCAGGGTGATCTTGCCGTCTTCCAGGGCGATCAGCGATTCGACGCCCGGGCGGTGCCAGCCGACCGTGGAGTTGGAGGTGCCGAAGTCGATGCCGAGGGCACGGGCCGGGGATACGTCAGACATGAAGGAGAGCTTCCGGAGGCAAAACGGCCGCGCAGTTTATGCCAGTCTGCGACTAAATCAAGACCGGTCGTCTGCGATAGCGCAACCCCGAATGAACCTTGAAAGGCTATGCTTGACCCCAATCTTCAATAGCAATACGTACATTCACATCGGTGATCCATAGATGGACTTCAAAGACTATTACAAGATACTCGGCGTCGAGGCGAGCGCGGACGAGAAGGCGATCAAGGCCGCGTACCGCAAGCTCGCGCGCAAGTATCACCCCGACGTCAGCAAGGAGCGTGACGCCGAGGACAAGTTCAAGGAGGCCAACGAGGCCTACGAAGTGCTTGGCGACAAGGACAAGCGTGCCGAGTACGACGAAATCCGCAAGTACGGCGGCCAGCATGGCCGGCCGTTCCAGGCGCCGCCTGGCTGGGAGTCCCGCGGCGGTGGTGGCGGTGGCTTCGAGGGTGGCGATTTTTCCGATTTCTTCAGCTCGATCTTCGGCGCCCGGGGCGGCAACCCCTTTGGTGGCGGCGGTGGCCGGCAGCAACGCAGTGCCGGCAGGCGAGGGCAGGACGTGGAACTGGAACTGGCGGTCTTCCTCGAAGAGACCCTGAACAAGGAATCCAAGCAGATCAGCTTCCAGGTGCCGCAGACCAACGGTGCCGGGCAGCGTACCGGGTTCACCACGAAAACGCTGAACGTGAAGATCCCCGCCGGGGTGACCGACGGCGAGCGTATCCGCCTCAAGGGCCAGGGCGCACCCGGCGTGGGCGGTGGCGCCAACGGCGACCTGTTCCTGACCATCCGCATGGCTCCGCACCCGCTGTTCGATGTCGAAGGCCATGACCTGATCATCACCGTGCCGCTGGCACCGTGGGAAGCGGCGCTCGGCGCCAAGGTGGCCGTGCCGACCCTGACCGGCAAGATCAACCTGACCATCCGCCCGGACAGCCAGAGCGGCCAGCGCCTGCGGGTCAAGGGCATGGGCCTGTTGAACAAGCAGGGCGAGCGCGGCGACCTCTACGCCCAGCTCAAGGTGGTCATGCCCGCCCAGTCCGACGCTGCCGCGCGCGAACTGTGGACCCAGCTCTCCGAGAAAGCCGCGTTCAATCCGAGGACTCAATGGAGTAAGTGATCATGAGCAGCACCCTGATCGTTCAACTGGACATGCGTACCCTGTGCCAGGAGGCCAATGTATCGGCCGACTGGGTGATCGAGATCGTCGAGCACGGCATTGTCGAACCGTCAGGGCGAACGCCCGAGGAGTGGGTGTTCGATGACCGCGCGCCGGTGACGCTGAAGCGCGCGGTGAAGCTGCATCAGGAGCTGGAGTTGGAGTGGGAAGGGGTGGCGCTGGCGCTGGAACTGTTGGAAGAGGTGCAGCAGTTGCGTAGCGAGAACAGCATGTTGAAGCAGCGGTTGGGCAGGTTTACCCAGATATAAGAGTAAAAGCATCGCGGGGCAAGCCCGCTCCCACGCCAGGCATCGAGGTGCTTCGTGGGAGCGGACTTGCCCCGCGATTGCATCAACGCCGTTCTGAAGCCGGCGCCAGGACCTTGAAATACAACGCTGTTGCCCGGTACACCCCTTCCGGTCCGCAGGCATAATCCGGAATCTCCCCCGCCTTGCTGTACCCCTGCGCCCGATAGAACGCCTCGGCCCCAGACCCCGCCTCGGTATCGAGAAACAGCATCCCCCGCCCGATCCGCCGCGTCTCGGCCTCCAGGGCCCCCATCAACTGCTGCCCCAGCCCACGCCGCCGAGCATCGCTGTGCACCAGCAACTTCTGCACCTCGGCCCGGTTCAGCCCATTGGGCTTCAGGCACAACCCCAACTGCACGCTGCCCAGCACTTCCTGCCCCTGGGCAATGACCCAGAGCAGTTGCTCGCCACCGGCCATTTTTGCCTTCACCTCATCGAAGTAGGCCTTGGCCTGCTGCTCGTCGATATCGGCCAGAAACCCCACCGACGCGCCCTGGCGCACCGCATTCAGCAAAAGGGCCACCAGCCCGTCGCGGTAGTACGCCAGGCCTTCGTGGGTGACGCGGTGCAGCTGGGCGGTGTTCATTGGCTTCAGGTCCTTGAAGGGGGAAGGGTGTTGTCATCCAGGTAAAGCTGCATGAAGGTCAGGTCCAGCCAGCGCCCGAACTTCACCCCCACCTGCGGCATCTGCCCGGTGATGCTGAAGCCCAGGCGTTCGTGCAGGCGGATCGATGCGGCATTGCCGCTCTCGATGGCGGCGACCATCACATGTTTGTCGCAGTGGCGCGCGCGCTCGATCAGCGCGTCCATCAACACCGGGCCCAGGCCCTTGCCGCGTTGGTCGCCACGCACGTACACCGAATGCTCGACGGTGTGGCGAAAGCCCTCGAACGGTCGCCAGTCGCCAAATGAGGCATAGCCCAGCACGCCGCTGTCGTCCACCGCCACCAGGATCGGATAGCCCTGCTGCGCACGGGCCTCGAACCAGGCCTGGCGGTTGCCCAGGTCCACGGGGGTTTCGTTCCAGATCGCCGTGGTGTTGGCCACGGCGTCGTTGTAGATGTCGAGGATACCCGGCATGTCGTCGATCAGGGCGTCGCGGATCTGGTAACTCATGACAGCGTCTCGCAAGGGAAGTGGCTGCAGATTAAATGGTAACCAGGCCGCGCACACCTTCGGCCTGCATGTTTTCACCCCGGCCGCGCTGGACGATCTCACCGCGGGCCATGACCAGGTACTGGTCGGCCAGCTCCTCGGCGAAGTCGTAGAACTGCTCCACCAGAAGGATGGCCATGTCACCCCGGTCGGCGAGCGTGCGAATCACTGCGCCGATTTCCTTGATCACCGACGGCTGGATGCCTTCGGTGGGCTCGTCGAGGATCAGCAGGCGCGGGCGGCTGGCCAGGGCGCGGCCGATGGCCAGCTGTTGCTGCTGGCCACCGGAGAGGTCGCCGCCACGGCGTTGCTTCATCTGCTCCAGCACCGGGAACAGTTCGTAGATGAAGGCTGGCACTTCCCGGGCCTCGCGGGCGGGGAACCGCGACAGGCCCATCAGCAGGTTTTCCTCGACGGTCAGGCGCGGGAAGATTTCGCGGCCCTGCGGCACGTAGCCGATGCCGGCCTGGACCCGTTGCTGGGGCTTGAGCGTGGTAATGGGTTTGCCTTCCCATTCCACGCGGCCCTCGCGGGCCGGCAGCAGGCCCATCAGGCAGCGCAGCAGGGTGGTCTTGCCCACGCCGTTGCGGCCCAGCAGGCAGGTGACCTCGCCGACCTTGGCCTCGAAGGACAGACCGCGCAGGATGTGGCTGCCACCGTAGTATTGGTGCAGGGTGTCGATTTTCAGCATGTGTTGTTCCTGAACGCTGGGGGTGACTGCACGGGCCTGTTCGCCGGCAAGCCGGCTCCTACAGGAGGGCGCGATCTTCCGTAGGAGCCGGCTTGCCGGCGAACAGGCCCGTGCAGCCACCTGGAATTCATCGGCCGAGATACACCTCGACCACCCGCTCATCCTCCTGCACCTGCGCCAGCGACCCTTCCGCCAGCACACTCCCCTGGTGCAGCACCGTCACATGGTCGGCAATGCTGCCGACGAAGCCCATGTCATGTTCCACCACCATCAGTGAATGCCTGCCCGCCAAGGAGCGGAACAGCTCGGCGGTGAACGCGGTCTCGGCATCGGTCATCCCCGCCACCGGCTCGTCGAGCAGCAGCAACCTCGGCTCCTGCACCAGCAGCATGCCGATCTCCAGGAACTGCTTCTGCCCGTGGGACAACAGCCCCGCCTGGCGCTGGGCCAGGGGCAGCAGGCGCAGGGTGGTCAGCACCTCCTCGATGCGCTGGCGCTGCTCGCCGGACAACCGCGCCACCAGGCTTGCCCACACCGACTTGTCGGCCTTGAGCGCCAGCTCCAGGTTCTCGAACACCGTCAGCGCCTCGAACACCGTGGGTTTCTGGAACTTGCGGCCGATGCCGGCCTGGGCGATCTGGCATTCGCTCATGCGGGTCAGGTCGAGGGTGTCGCCGAAAAACGCGGTCCCCGTGTCGGGCCGAGTCTTGCCGGTGATCACGTCCATCATCGTGGTCTTGCCGGCACCGTTGGGGCCGATGATGCAGCGCAACTCACCGACGCCGATGTACAGGTTCAGATCGTTGAGCGCCTTGAAGCCGTCGAAACTGACGCTGATGCCCTCCAGGCTCAGCACCGTGCCGTGGCGGGTGTCGAGCCCAGTCTCGCGGCGCCGACCGAGGCCGATCGCCTCGCGACCGCTGCCGATCTGGTCGAAGATCGGCTCCAGCATGAATTCCGGATGCACCGGGGGCACGCTTCTCATGGCTGGCTCCTTTTCTTCACAAGGCCGACCACGCCCTTGGGCAGGTACAGGGTGACGAGGATGAACAGCGCGCCGAGGAAGAACAGCCAGAACTCGGGGAACGCCACGGTGAACCAGCTCTTCATGCCATTGACCAGGCCGGCGCCGAGCAGAGGCCCGATCAACGTGCCGCGCCCGCCCAGGGCCACCCACACGGCGGCCTCGATGGAGTTGGTCGGCGACATCTCGCTGGGGTTGATGATGCCCACCTGCGGCACGTACAGCGCCCCGGCCAGGCCGCACAGCACGGCGCTGAGCACCCATACCAGCAGCTTGAAGCCACGCGGGTCGTAGCCGCAGAACATCAGGCGGTTCTCGGCGTCACGCACGGCAGTGAGCAGGCGCCCGAACTTGCTCTGGGTCAGGCGCCAGCACAGGAACAGGCTGCCCAGCAGCAGGCCGACCGTGAGCAGGAACAGCACGGCCCGGGTGCCCTGGGCGGCGATGTCGAAACCGACGATGGTGCGGAAGCTGGTGAAGCCGTTGTTGCCGCCAAAGCCTGTCTCGTTGCGGAAGAACAGCAGCATCCCGGCGAAGGTCAGGGCCTGGGTCATGATCGAGAAATACACGCCCTTGATCCGCGAGCGGAACGCGAAGAAGCCGAACACCAGCGCCAGCAGCCCCGGCGCCAGCACCACCAGGCACAGCGCCCAGGCGAAATGCTGGGTGCCGGCCCAGTACCAGGGCAGCTCGCTCCACGACAGGAAGGTCATGAACCCCGGCAGGCCGTCGCCGGCCGCCTGGCGCATCAGGTACATGCCCATGGCGTAGCCGCCCAGGGCGAAGAACAGGCCATGACCGAGCGACAGCAACCCGGCGTAGCCCCAGACCAGATCCAGGGCCAGGGCGACGATGGCGTAGCAGAGGACCTTGCCGACCAGGGTCAGGGTGTAGGCCGAGACCTGCAAGGCGTGCCCGTCGGGCAGCAGCGACAGCAGCGGCAGGGCCAGCAGCACCAGGACGACAACGGCGCCGACGGCCATTGAAACCCGGGTGCCAGCCTTGCGCGTGGCAGTGACAATCAATGGCTGGTTCATCAGTCGATTACCCGTCCCTTGAGGGCGAACAGGCCTTGCGGGCGCTTCTGGATGAACAGAATGATCAGCGCAAGGATGAGGATCTTGCCCAGCACCGCACCGATCTGCGGCTCCAGCAGTTTGTTGGCGATGCCCAGTCCGAAGGCCGCCCACAGGCTGCCGGCCAGTTGGCCGACACCGCCGAGCACCACCACCAGGAACGAGTCGATGATGTAGCTCTGGCCCAGGTCCGGCCCCACGTTGCCGACCTGGCTCAAGGCCACGCCGCCGAGCCCGGCGATGCCTGAGCCGAGGCCGAAGGCGAGCATGTCGACGCGCCCGGTGGACACCCCGCAGCAGGCGGCCATGTTGCGGTTCTGGGTGACCGCGCGCACGTTCAGGCCCAGCCGCGTGCGGTTGAGCAGCAGCCAGGTAAGCAGCACCACCGCCAGGGCGAAGCCGATGATCACCAGGCGGTTGTACGGCAGCACCAGGTTGGGCAGCACCTGGATGCCGCCGGACAGCCAGGCCGGGTTGCTCACCTCGACGTTCTGCGCGCCGAAGATCAAGCGCACGGCCTGGATCAGGATCAGACTGATGCCCCAGGTGGCCAGCAGGGTTTCCAACGGCCGGCCATACAAGTGACGGATCACTGTGCGCTCCAGCGCCATGCCGACACCCGCGCTGACGGCGAAGGCCACCGGCAAGGCGATCAACGGATAGAACTCGATGGCGCCGGGGGCATAGCGTTGCAGCAGCACCTGGACCATGTAGGTGCTGTAGGCGCCGAGCATCAGCATCTCGCCGTGGGCCATGTTGATCACCCCGAGCAGGCCGAAGGTGATCGCCAGACCCAGCGCCGCCAGCAGCAGGATCGAACCCAGCGACAAGCCGCTGAAGGCCTGGCCGAGCAATTCACCGACCAGCAGCTTGCGCTGTACCTGGGCCAGGCTGGTTTCGGCGGCGGTGCGCACGGCGGCGTCGGTTTCGGCGTCGGGTTGTAGTAGCGCTTCAAGGCGGGTGCGTGCCAGTGGGTCGCCGGTTTCGCCGAGCAGGCGCACGGCGGCCAGGCGTACCGCGGGCTCGCTGGCGCCCAGTTGCAGGTTGGCCAGGGCCAGGCCGAGGGCCGCGTGCACGGCGGCGTCGGGTTCGCTGGCGAAGCGGCGGTCGAGGAAGGCCATTTGCGCCGGTTGTGCGGTTTTTTGCAGTTGTTGGGCGGCGGCCAGGCGGATGCTGGCTTGGTCGCTGAATAGCCGATGGCTGGCCAGGGCGTTGTCGATCAGGCCGCGCAGGCGGTTGTTCAGGCGCAGCTTGCGGGTGTCGTTTTCGGCGATGCGGCCTTGGCGCAGGTTGTCCAGCAGCGGCAGGCGGGCGGCATCGGGTTGCGCGGCCCAGGTTTCGAGCAGGCGCGCCTGGTCGGCGGGCTTGGCGCTGAGGAAGAACTCGCCTTCGCTGGCGTGGCTGGCCAGGGGCAGTAACAACAAGAGGGTGAGCAGGAATCTGAGCATTAGTTATTCCTGTGTAGTCAGGGTAAGGCGAGGGCTTCGCCCTCGATCGCGACACAAGGCCGCTCCCACATGGGAACGCGATCTACCTGTGGGAGCGGCCTTGTGTCGCGAAAGGGCCGCAAAGCGGCCCCTGGTCACTCAATTACCTTTCACCGCATAATCCGGCCGCTTGTCATTCCCCGGAATGAACGGGCTCCAAGGCTGCGCCCGCAGCGGCTCCTCGGTCTGCCACACCACGCTGAACTGTCCGTCATCCTGGATCTCGCCGATCATCACCGGCTTGTGCAGGTGGTGGTTGGTCTTGTCCATGGTCAGGGTGAAGCCAGACGGCGCCTTGAAGCTCTGCCCGGCCAGTGCCTCACGCACTTTGTCCACATCGGTGGACTTGGCTTTTTCCACCGCTTGCGCCCACATGTGGATACCTACGTAGGTGGCCTCCATAGGGTCGTTGGTCACCGCCTTGTCGGCCCCCGGCAGGCCCTTGGCCTTGGCGTAGGCCTTCCAGTCGGCGACGAACTTCTGGTTCACCGGGTTATCCACGGACTCGAAGTAGTTCCACGCCGCCAGGTGCCCCACCAGCGGCTTGGTGTCGATGCCACGCAGCTCCTCTTCACCCACCGAGAAGGCCACCACCGGTACATCGGTGGCCTTCAGCCCCTGGTTGGCCAGCTCCTTGTAAAACGGCACGTTGGAGTCGCCATTGACCGTGGAGATGACCGCCGTCTTGCCGCCGGCGGAGAACTTCTTGATGTTGGCGACGATGGTCTGGTAATCGCTGTGGCCGAACGGCGTATACACCTCTTCGATGTCCTTGTCGGCCACGCCCTTGCTGTGCAGGAAGGCGCGCAGGATCTTGTTGGTGGTGCGCGGGTAGACGTAGTCGGTGCCCAGCAGGAAGAAGCGCTTGGCGCCGCCACCATCCTCGCTCATCAGGTATTCCACGGCCGGGATTGCCTGCTGGTTAGGCGCGGCGCCGGTGTAGAACACGTTCGGCGACATCTCTTCACCCTCGTACTGCACGGGGTAGAACAGCAGCCCATTGAGCTCCTCGAACACCGGCAGCACCGACTTGCGCGACACCGAGGTCCAGCAGCCGAACACCACCGCCACCTTGTCCTGGGTCAGCAACTGGCGGCTCTTCTCGGCGAACAGCGGCCAGTTGGACGCCGGGTCCACCACCACCGCCTCGAGCTGCTTGCCGTTGACCCCGCCCTTGGCGTTGATCTCGTCGATGGTCATCAGCGCCATGTCCTTGAGCGAGGTCTCGGAAATCGCCATGGTCCCCGACAGCGAATGCAGGATGCCGACCTTGATGGTCTCGGCGGCCTGGATGCTCCAGCTCAGGCCCATCGCGGCGATCGATGCGCTGAGGGTGAAGGCCTTGATCAGACTGCGTCGCTTCATGTGCTCACTCCGATGTGATGGTGGGTGTTGGCCTAGTCGGAGATTGCAAAGGCTGTGCCGAGCGATGGAAGGTGCTTGGTAGAGCGGTTGTGCGACGAATCGGGGCGCGAGGAGGAGCCAGGATGGTGCTTGCAGGTTGGGCTTGCACAGGATTGGGTCGGGGGCGATGAACACTTTTGACACATAAGCGGTACTTGAGTACCGTGCCGCACCGCAGTAGTTTCTGCGGTTCGGGATTGGCGTCCCGCTGTCAGAACCGGGCACATCGCACCTGCGATAGCGTGTCCTGCATGGTTGCACCCGTTATGGGCGGAGCCGTGTGTGGGAGCCTTCGGGCTCACCGGACCTTCTGACCGGCAACGCCAACCCGCACGGCTCCGTCCACCCATATTGGCGTATGGGCACGGAGATACACTTCAGAAGGCTGCAAGGAGTCGCACCATGCTCAAGAAGATCGTTCCAGATCCACCGTTCGTATTTGTCGAGATCGCCACCTTTCATCGAGAGGTGCAGCCATGAACCAGGAATCGCTGGTCAACCTCACCCCGCGCAAATCACGTCCCGTCACCGCTTGCTCCCACTTTGGCACCTGCAATCACGCCCATGATCCGATTCTCTCGGTACGTGCTGGCGTTGATAGCGAGGATGCGCTGGTGTGCGCCGTGGCGGCGTTGAAGGCGGCGTATGAGACCAATGCTGCCGCGTTGGAGAAGGCGGGGGAGCCGTTGCGCAGTTTGCTGACGGCGACGGAGAACTCGCTGGAGAAAGGCCTGGCGCTGGCTGAAGCCGTGCTTGAAGGGTTGGAGCAAGGCTAGCGGGCCTCATCGCGGGGCAAGCCCGCTCCCACGCCGACCTCACACGGCAGGCGTGGGAGCGGGCTTGCCCCGCGATGGGTTCAGGATCAGTTGTTCGACGCCCCACGCACGGCGGTACGCGGCTGACGCCTGCTGCGCACGAACTGATAGGTCACCGCCAGAATCACGAACCAGATCGGCGTCACCACCAGCGCCGAGCGCGTATCCGCCTCCAGGCTCAACAGCACCAGAATGCCGGCAAAGAACACCAGGCACACGTAGCACATGAAACGCCCGCCGGGCATCTTGTAGGTGGACTGCTCATGCAGCGCCGCGCGCTGTTTGCGGTAGCTCAGGTACGACAGCAGGATCAGCGTCCACACGAACATGAACAGCACCGCCGACACCGTCGTCACCAGGGTGAAAGCTTCGATCACATTGGGTACCAGGTAGATCAGCACCGCGCCCAGCAGCAGGCAGGTGCAGGAGAAGTACAGGCCGTTGGCCGGCACCGCGCGGCGCGAGAGTTTCTCGAACGCCTTGGGCGCATCGCCCTCCTGGGCCAGGCCGAACAGCATGCGGCTGGTGGAGAACACGCCGCTGTTGGCCGACGAGGCCGCAGAAGTCAGCACCACGAAGTTGATGATGCTCGCCGCCGCCGGCAGGCCGGCCAGCACGAACAGCTCGACGAACGGGCTCTTGCCCGGCACCACGTCGCGCCATGGGGTGACGGCCATGATGGCGATCAGCGCCAGCACGTAGAACACGATGATGCGGACCGGGATCGAGTTGATCGCCCGCGGCAGGGTGCGCTCGGGGTTCTTCGCTTCGGCGGCTGTGGTGCCCACCAGTTCGATACCGACGAAGGCGAACACGGCGATCTGGAAGCCGGCGAAGAAACCGAGCAGGCCGTTGGGGAACATGCCGCCGTCATTCCACAGGTTGGCCAGGGTGGCGGTATGGCCGCTCGGCGACTGGAAGCCGGTGATAACCATGTACAGGCCGGTGGCGACCAGGCCCATGATGGCGATGATCTTGATCAGGGCGAACCAGAATTCCATTTCGCCGAACATCTTCACCGTCACCAGGTTCAGCGACAGCAACAAGGCCACGCAGCTCAGCGCCGGTATCCACTGCGGAAGGTCCGGGAACCAGAATTGCGTGTAGGCGGCGATCGCCACCACGTCGGCGATGCCGGTGACCACCCAGCAGAACCAGTAGGTCCAGCCGGTGAAGTAGCCGGCCCAGGGGCCGAGCAGGTCGGCGGAGAAATCGATGAACGACTTGTAGTTGAGGTTCGACAGCAGCAGCTCGCCCATGGCGCGCATGACGAAGAACAGCATGAAGCCGATGATCATGTAGACGAAGATGATCGACGGGCCGGCCAGGCTGATGGTCTTGCCCGAGCCCATGAAGAGGCCGGTGCCGATGGCGCCGCCAATGGCGATGAGCTGGATGTGACGGTTGGTCAGGTTGCGTTGCAGGTGCTGCTCTTCGGAGGGTGTCTGGGAGGTCCGGGTCATAGGCTGCATTCCATTGAGGGTCAGTCTTTTTGTGAGCGAAAGCCGCGTAGGCTATCACGTCGCGTTCCAATCGCGGGTGTGGCAGATCGGCACGATCTTGGCGGTACAGCGCGGTGCTCGACATGACGGGAATCAATGGTTGTTGGTGCCGGCCTCATCGCGGGGCAAGCCCGCTCCCACGCTGATCTCACAGGGCAGGCGTGGGAGCGGGCTTGCCCCGCGATTGCGATATCAGGCCCTGACCATGATCTGGCGTCTCACCACCAGGCTATCCACCCCCCACATCACCACCATCGAAATCCCCACCAGCGGGAAGGCGACGCCCAGCACCACCATCACCCCCACTGCCGTCTTCCAGCGCGGCAGGTCATGACGCAGCGGCGGCACGCCCAATCCACCCGTGGGCTTGCGCTTCCACCACATCACCAGCCCGCTCACCGAGCCCAGCAGGATCATCAGGCACACCAGCAGGATGACGATTTGGTTCAACGGCCCGAACATCTTGCCTTCGTGCAGCATCACCCCAAGCTCAGTGGCGCGTGCCACCGGGCTGTAGTCCTGCCAGCGCACATCGGCCAGCACCTTCCCGGTGTACTGGTCCACATGCAGGGTGGCGTCGTTGCGCGGATCGTCAGCGAATACCGCAATGGTGAACACCCCGTCAGCACTGCTTGGCAGGGTGATGCTGTAGCCCGGCTCGACCTCGCGCAGATTGGCGATGTTCTCGACCTGCTGCAGGCTCACCTGCGGCGCCGCCGGGGCGTGATCCATCATGTGATGCCCGGCATGCTCGGCATGGGCGCCGGACACTGGCATCGGCGTGTTCTCCATCGCCCACGGCACGGTCTGGCGGTGGGCGCTGTTGAGGTCGCGGGCTTCTTTGTCGGACTTGGGCACGTCGTTCCACATGGCCGCCGGGAAGCGGTTCCACAGGTCGGCATACTGTTTGCCCCACAGCCCGGTCCAGGTCATGCCGCTGAGCAGCATCAACAGCAGCAGGGCCGAGCCCCAGAAACCGGTGACGGCATGCAGGTCGCGCCACAGCAAGCGGCCGCGCGCGCTGAAACGTGGCCACAGCACCCCGGCGCTGCTGCGCCCGCGTGGCCACCACAAATAGAGGCCGGACACGACCAGGACAATGCCCCAGCCGGCCGCCAGTTCCACCAGCCGGTCACCGACCGTGCCGACCATCAGTTCGCCATGCAAGGCGCGTGCGATGGCCTGCAGGTTCTGTTTGCCATCCTGGTCGCCCAGTACCTTGCCGCTGTACGGGTCGACGAAGACATTCAGCTCGCGCCCGCCGTCATGCACCACGAACTGTGCGCTGCGCTCGGCGCTCACCGGCGGCAGATACTGTCCCACCTGGCCTTGTGGATAAGCCTGGCGCACGTTGGCCAGCAGCGTGTCGGCGCCCTGTCGGTGATGGCCGGCCTCGACCACCATCAGCTCGCGGTACATCAACGGATCGAGTTGCGGCTTGAACAGGTAGATGATCCCGGTAAGCGCCAGCAGGATCATGAATGGCGCCACGAACAGCCCGGCATAGAAATGCCAGCGCCACGCAAGGTTGTAGAAGGAAACGTTTGGTTTGCTCATTAGAGCCTCCCGTAGACCTTAAGTGGGCGCGGTCAGGTCCCGCGCCCGTTTGTTGTTGTCAGAAGCTGAAGTCGACCTTGGTCCAGAAGGTCCTGCCTGGCTCGTTCACCGGGTCCGTGGCGCTGGCCGGGTAGCCGAACCCGGCGTTCCCGGCCAGGTTCAGGTGCTCGGCGTAGGCCTTGTCGAACAGGTTGTCGACGCCCGCGCTGAGCTTGAGGTTGTTGTTGACCTTGTAGGCGCCGTTGAGCGAGAACACGCCGAAGCCTGAGCTTGTGTCGTAATCCTTGCCGACCACGTTGCCCTGGTTTTTGGCAATGCGGTTCTGCTCGGCGACCAGGCGCCACAGGGCACCGACGCTCCAGGTGTCGCGGCTGTAGGTCAGCCCCAGGCGGCTCTCCAGCGGTGGCATCTGTGGCAGGGCCTTGCCGTCGCTGCTGTTCTTGCCCCAGGCGTAGGCCAGGGTGGCGTCGGCCTTCCAGTTCTCGGTCAGTTTGTAGGCCGCGCCCAGTTCGCCGCCCATGATGCGGGCGTCGACGTTCTGCGCCTGGGAGGTGAGCGAGCCCATCATGTTGCGCTGGTAGTCGAACAGGATGTAGTCGCGGACCTGCCCGACATAACCCGAGGCCCAGGCCTCCAGGCGCTCGTCGCGGTACTGGATGCCGAAGTCGAGCTGGGTGGTCTTCTCCGGCTTGATGCCGTCGAAGGCGTTGACCGAGCCGGCCGGGGCGCGCTTGGGCGAGAACAGCTCCCAGTAGTCGGGGAAGCGCTGGGTGTGGCCGAGGCCGATGTAGGTGGTGGCCGGAATCGCCGCCAGGTCGTGCTCGTAGCGCACGAAGCCGCTGGGCAGGGTGTCGGCGCGGGTGTCGCCTTCGGTGGCGCTGCCCTTGCGGAAATCGCGGGCCGAGGCACGGTCCAGGCGGGCGCCGGTGACCAGGCGATCCTCACCGGTCGCATACCAGGTGAGCTCGCCGAAGGCGCCGTAGTTGTGGAAGTCGGCGTCCTTGGTCCAGGGCTGGCCCTTGTGCGCGTTGACGCCCATGCCGCCGCGCTGGCGGTGTTCGTTGGTCTGCGCGTCGATGCCGCTGATCAGTTGCACGTCGGCCCAGCGCCAGGTGGCCTTGATCCGTGCGCCCATGGTACGGCGGTCGACGTTGCTGACCATGGGCATGCCCATCATGCCGGTGCCCGACGGAGTGCGCAGGGTGTAGTTGTCCATCACGTGGTCAGCGTAGTTGTAGTAGACCTGCGCCTCGACCTTGTCGAGCACCTCGCCCAGGTTGGACTTCTCGAAGCGCAGCCCCAGGCTCTCGCGCTTGAACTGCGAACCGTCCATGCCGCGTCCGGCGGAGCGAGCCTCGCCGTCGCCCTTGCCAGCGGTCAGTTCCAGCAAGGTGTCGGCGTCCGGGGTCCAGCCGAGGCTGACGTCGCCGTTCCACTTGTCCCAGCGCGACGGCACGGTATCGCCGTTGCCGTCCTCGAAGTCGTCCGAGTGCGACTGGTTACCGATGAAGCGCACGTAGCCGAGCTGGTTGCCGGCCGCGGCGTCGAGGACCTTGTCGAAGCGGCCGTTGGAGCCAGCCAGTACGCTGCCGTTGACCCGGCTACCCAACTCGCCGAACTTCTCCGGCTCACGCTCGAAGAGAATGGTGCCAGCGGAGCCGCCCGGCCCCCAGATCACGCTCTGCGGGCCCTTGATCACGGTGAGGCGGTCGTAGGTTTCCGGCGAGATGTACGAGGTTGGCGCGTCCATGCGGCCCGGGCAGGCGCCGAGCATCATGCCGCCGTTGGTGAGGATGTTCAGGCGCGAACCGAACATGCCGCGCAGCACCGGGTCGCCATTGGTGCCGCCAGCGCGGATCACCGAGAACCCGGGGATGGTCTTGAGGTAGTCACCGCCGTCGCTGGCCGGCACGGGCTGGCGCGGATCCTTGGGGTTGGTGACCACGGTCAGCGGCGAGCTCGGGGCGATGGCGGTGATCACCGTCGGGCTCAGTTCGGCCGTATCGTGGATGTGGCCTTCGTGGCCGGTTTCGGCGGCAAGGGCCAGTGGCGCGAGCAGCGAGCCGCAGAGCACGGCGATGGTGCCGCGCAGGGAAAGGGCAAAAACAGGGGTGCAGCCGGACATAATGATTCCAGTCGATCAGTCATGAGTCAGCGCGAAGCCTCCTGGCTTCGGGCGTTTAGCGTGTGGTGTTCAGGCGACGATCGATCGGGGCGGTGCGCGGCTGCGGGCGCCGGGGAATACAGCCTGCCGGGCATGGCCCTGGCGCGTGGCGACGGTGAGGTGGGTGGGTGGGGTGACGCTGCCCGCGCTGAGCGGGCTGAGGCTTTGGGGCAGGGCGGGGCAGTTGAACAGCAGGCTGCAGTAGCCACACTTCTCCCACATCACATGCAACTGGCCATCGTTGCCGTGGCCGTGGTGCTCGTCGTGACCGTGCGCCATCGGCATGCTCATGTCCATGGGCATGGACATGCCGGCGTGGTGCTCCATTGGCATCGACTGGGAAACCAGCGGGCCGATGAAGATCATCCACATGGCGAACAGGCTCAGCCAGCCGCCACCGACGCGCCTGCGATCAGGGCGGGTAGTGCGGACGGAGCTGTAGCGCGGCAGGCTCATGGCGAGCGCCAGTCAGTCGATCAGGTCAGTGCGCGTGCTCGTGCGCGGCCTGCTCGGCCGGTGGCTGCTTCTGCACGGCGACTTCGACGGTGATGTCACCGGCCTTCTCGAAGTGCAGGGTCAGCGGGAAGCGCTTGCCGTCGGTCAGCAGGCTGCGATCCTTGGGCTGCATGATCATCACGTGGTAGGCGCTGGGGGCGAAGGTCAGGTCCTTGCCGGCAGGCACCACCACGCTTTGCACCTGCTGCATCTTCATGGCGCCGGCGGCGCTCATCGCATGCTCGTGCAACTGGGCGTCGGCGCTGATCGGCGTGTCCGCCGAGAGCAGGCGGTCATCGGTCTTGCCGTTGTTGTGCACGACGAAATAGGCCGCGACGTTAGGCGCGTTCGGCGGTAGCTCCAGCGACCAGGGGTGGGCGATGTGCAGGTCGCCTTTGCTGTACTCGTGGGCGTTGGCGTAGGCACCGGGCAGCAGCAGGGCGGCCAGGACAAGGGCTTGCTTGAGCATGGGAGAGTCTCCGATCTGTTGAGGTTCAGGCCGACAGCGTAGTGAACTCAGGCCGGAGGAGAGGCACGGGGATTGAGCGCGGGCCATAGCTGGCGCGGCGTGGGTTGGTAGTCAGCGAGTTGCGGCGAGTGCCCCGCTGGCAGCACGGGCGGGTTGTGCAACTGCGGCGTATAGCTGGGCAGGGCCAGCAAGGGCGCGGCACCCAGGCAGCACCAGCAGTTCGTCATGCTGGCGCTGTCGTCGCTTTGCGGACCGAGGTCGATCTTGGCCAGGGCCTGGACATCGACCTTGGCCTTGTTGGCCATGCTGGAACAGAAAGCCCCCCACAGCAGCTGTTCGGCCGGGCCCTTGGGCGCGGCAGAAGACAGCGGCATGGCCAGCAGGTTGAACAGCACTGCGAAGCAGGCTATCCAGGCGATGTGCCGACGTGGGGGCATGGAGAGATCCGGTCAGGAATCGTGATGGCTATTGTACGGCGGAGTATAGGTAAAAAAGCTGGGGTGCGGTGAAGTGCCGCACCAGGGGCTGCTGCGCAGCCCATCGCGACACAAGGCCGCTCCCACAGGAGGATACGTTTCCCTGTGGGAGCAACTGTCTTGCTCACATGCTAAAAGCTGGCGCAATTACTGTGGGAGCGGCCTCGTGTCGCGAAAGGGGCGCAAAGCGCCCCGGCGTTATCAGACCTTGCCACGCCCCAGCAGTCCACGCACGGTTTCCTGCAGGTCAGCCGGCAGCACCACCACTTTCGAATTGTCGCTGCTCGCCAGGTTCTCCATCGCGCCAATGTAACGCTCACCCAGCAGGTACATGGCCGGCACGGTATCGCTGCCCACCGCTTCCTTGACCAGGGTGATCGCCCGCGCCGATGCCTCGGCCAGGTTGACCTGGGCCTCGGCATCCAGCTTGGCCGCCTGCAGGCGCGCCTCGGCTTCGAGGATGGCAGCCTGCTTGTTGCCTTCGGCGCGGGTCACGTCGGCTTTACGCTCACGCTCGGCAGCCGCCTGGCGTTCCATGGCGGTCTGCATGCTCGGCGAGGGCTTGATGTCCTGGATCTCCACCGAGCGCACGGTCACGCCCCAGTCTTCGGTCTGCTCGGACATCGCCTCGCGCAGGCGCGCCTTGATCTGCTCGCGGCTGGACAGCGCTTCGTCCAGGTCCATGGCGCCGACGATGGCGCGCAGCGAGGTCATGGTCAGGCTGGTGACGGCGAACGAGAAGTTCTGTACGCCGTACGAGGCCTTCTGCGGGTCGACCACCTTGGCAAAGCACAGGGCGTTGGCGACGATCACCGCGTTGTCCTTGGTGATGATCTCCTGCTGCTGCACGTCGAGGATGATGTCCTTGGTCGGCAGGCGGTAGGCGACTACGTCCATGTACGGGATGACGATGTTCAGGCCCGGCTTGAGGGTGCTGTGGTAGCGGCCCAGGCGTTCGACGATCCACTCCTCGCCCTGAGGCACGATGCGCACTCCCTTGAACACGGTGATGAGAACGAATGCGGCGAGGGTGCCGACGACGATGAGGCTGGTCATGGTGCGAACTTCCTTTTAGTGCGGATTCAGGCCCGGGTGACCCGGGCGGTGTTGCCTTCGATGGCGGCCAGGCGCACGCGCTCGCCGGCGGGGATGTCGCTGTCGGCGACGCAGGTCCATTCCTCGTTGCCGAGGATCGGTTTCTGGAAGCGCACCCGGCCTTTCTGGAACTGCGACACGTTGGCGGTCAGCAGGCCGACCTCGCCGATCACGCTGTCGGCGGTCCAGCGCACGTCTGGCTTCTTGCGGCGGAACACCTTGAACCAGAGCACGGTGGTGATCGATGAGAACACCACCCACAGCAGGCCCTGCATATCGAGTTGCAGGCTGGGCGCGAGCAGCGAGACGAGCGACACCAGCACGGCGCCGATGCCGAACCAGAGGATGAAGAAGGTGGGGAGTACCAGTTCCAGCAGGATCAAGGCCACGCCGAAGACGAGCCAGATCCACCATTGCATTTCCATATGGGTGGAGCCTTCCAGAAGGGGAGAGGTGATTTTACGGCAGGATCAAGGCACAGGGCCATCTCGCGACCGTCAGCGTGGATGTGTCACCCAATCTTCCACACGCAGCCCCGGAACACGCTGGAACTCGCGCAGGTTGTTGGTCACCAGCGTGAGGCCGCGCGCGCGGGCGTGGCCGGCAATCATTCTGTCGTAGGGGCCGATGGGCGTGCCGGCCTTGGCCAGTTCCGCACGTAGCTGCGCGGTGTGAGCTGCGCCCTGAATGTCGTAGTCAAGCACATCGAGCCGTGCGGCGAACCCCTCGACAATGGCCAGATTACGCTCCGGCGCGGCGGACTTTTCCGCACCGTAGATCAACTCCATCAGGGTTACCGTGCTGATGGCCAACTGGCCGTGGTGCCGATTGAATGCCTCGCGCACCACTTGTGGCTTGTTCTTGATGGTGAAAATGCAGATGTTGGTATCGAGCATGTACCTGAGCATCAGAATCCTTCGCGCTCCTGGTCGGCTGGCTGTTCCCTGCTCGCCATGAAGTCCGAACTCACATCGTCACCCTCGAACCAGCTGTCCCAGCTTTCGCCGGCAGGCGAGATGATACGGGAACGGCCCACCGCGACGATGTCCACTCGGGTGACGTCTTCTGGAAGGGCGAGGGCTTTTGGCATGCGGATAGCCTGGCTGCGGTTGCTTTTGAAGACTGCACCTTGCTCCATGATGGGCCTCCTTGAAAGCGCAAATGTATGTCCGGAGTTTAATTCCAGGAGTGGATATGTCAATGGGATATACGTAGCATGATCAGGCCTTGAACAGGCCGAGTGCCTCTAGCAGCGACCCTGCATCGTGAAATGCCCGATCCACTTCCGGCAGCACCGGCCGCTCGAGCACCAGTACTGGAATCCCGCGCTCCCGCGCCACTTCCAGTTTCGGCTCGGTGGCCGTGCTGCCGCTGTTCTTGCTCACCAGCACGTCGATCTGCCGACGTTCGAACAGGGCACGTTCATCGTCGATGAGGAAGGGCCCGCGCGCACCGATCACTTCGCAGCGGTCATTGCCGGGGCACGCCTCGAGGGCGCGCAGGGTCCAGAACTGGTGTGGCGGGATTTCGTCCAGGTGTTGCAGGGGCTCTCGACCCAGGGTGAACAAGGGGCGTTCGAATGGGGCCAGCGCCGCGATCAGCCCGGCCCAGTTCTCGACTTCGCGCCAGTCATCACCGGCCTGCGCCTGCCATGCCGGACGGCGCAGGGCCCAGCAGGGAATGCCGGCGCAGTGTGCGGCGAGGGCGGCGTTGCGGCTGATCTGCGCGGCATAGGGATGGGTGGCGTCGATCAGCAGGTCGATGCCTTCGGCGCGCATGTACTCGGCCAGGCCTTCGGCGCCGCCATAGCCGCCGACTCGCACCTGGCAGGCCAGGTCCTGGGGAATGCGGCCGATGCCGGCGAGGCTGTAGACATGTTGCGGACCCAACTGGCGGGCGATGGCCAGGGCTTCGGTGACGCCGCCGAGGAGCAGGATGCGCCCGTTCATGCCACACCCGCCTTGCCGACGATGCCACCCTGGCGGTCGATGGCGAACACTTCCACCTGCACCTGGGCCGGCACCACGCTGCGGGCGAAGACCAGGGCGTGGCGGCACACCTCGTCACCCAGGGCGATGCCGGCGGCATGTGCCAGGGCGAGGGCCTGCTGGCTGGTGTTGGCGGCGACGATCGCCTGTTGCAGGGCCTGGTCCGCGCCAATGGCCGCCGCCCAGCCCGCCAGTTGCGGCAGGTCGATGCTCGAATGACGGCTGTGCAGGTCCATGTGCCCGGCGGCCAGCTTGCTGATCTTGCCGAAGCCGCCGCACAGCGTGAGGCGCGGCACGGGTACCTTGCGCAGGTGCTTGAGCACGGCACCGACGAAGTCGCCCATCTCGATCAGGGCGATCTCCGGCAGGTTGTAGACCCGGCGCATGGTGTCTTCGCTGGCGTTGCCGGTGCAGGCGGCGATATGGGTGTAGCCGTTGGTGTGGGCGACGTCGATGCCCTGGTGGATCGAGGCGATGTAGGCCGAGCAGGAGAACGGCCGGACGATGCCGCTGGTGCCCAGGATCGACAGCCCGCCGAGGATGCCCAGGCGTGGGTTCATGGTCTTGAGGGCCAGCTGTTCGCCGCCCTGCACGTTGACCGTCACCTCGAAACCGCCGTGGTAGCCGCAATCGCCCGCCAGTTGCAGCAGATGGTCGCTGATCATCTTGCGTGGCACCGGGTTGATGGCCGGTTCACCGACTGCCAGCACCAGCCCCGGGCGAGTCACGGTCCCCACGCCCGCGCCCGCGACGAAGCGAACGCCAGGTTCGGCGCACAAGCGCACCTGGCTGAAGAGCAGGGCGCCGTGGGTGACATCGGGGTCGTCGCCGGCATCCTTCAGGGTGCCGGCCTCGGCCAGGTCGCCCTTAAGGTGGCAGAACTCCAGGCGCATCTGCACCACCTTGCCCTTGGGCAGGGTGATCTCCACCGCGTCGTGCCGTTGCCCGGTCAGCAGCAGGCGCGCCGCCGCCAGGCTGGTGGCGGTGGCGCAACTGCCAGTGGTCAGGCCGCTGCGCAGTGGCGCGGGCTGTTCACGGGTTTCTTCACGCATCGAGAGGCTTCACCACGTCGAGCAGGGAGATCGGCAGGGCCTGGCGCCAGGTGTCGAAACTGCCCAGTGGCTGGGTATGGGCGATATGGATGCGGGTCAGCTCGCCGCCGTGCTGCTCGCGGAACTGCGCCAGGGCGACCTCGCTTTGCAGCGTGACGGCGTTGGCAACCAGGCGTCCGCCCGGCAGCAAGCGCTCCCAGCACAGGTCGAGCACGCCTTCGCGGGTGACGCCGCCGCCGATGAAGATCGCGTCGGGACGTTCCAGCCCGGCCAGCGCTTCGGGGGCCTTGCCGCGGATCAGTTGCAGGCCGGGCACGCCGTGGGTGTCGCGGTTGTGTTCGATGTAGCCCTGGCGGCCTTCGTCGGCCTCGATCGCAAGTGTGCGGCAGCTGGGATGGGCGCGCATCCACTCGATGCCGATGGAACCGCAGCCAGCGCCCACGTCCCACAGCAGTTCGCCGGGTTGCGGGGCGAGGCGGGCCAGGGTGATAGCGCGCACATCGCGCTTGGTCAACTGGCCGTCGTGACGGAAGGCGCCGTCGGGCAGGCCGGCTACTCTAGGCAGACGTGGGGTGTCGGGTGAGGCCTGGCATTCGATGGCGACCAGGTTGAGCGTGGCGATGTCGCCGTGCGGCCAGTCGTCGGCGGTGCCGCACAGCCTGCGCTCCTGTGGGCCGCCGAGGTGTTCGAACACCTGGAGACGGCTGGGGCCGAAGCCATGGTCGCGCAGTTGCGCGGCGATGGATGCCGGGCTGCTTTCGTCGTTGCTCAGCACCAGCAGGCGCATGCCACTGTGCAGATGGGCATTGAGCGCGGTCAGCGGGCGGGCGACCACCGAGACCACCTGTACCTCCTGCAACGGCCAGCCCAGGCGGGCGGCGGCCAGGGCACAGGAGGAGGGCATCGACAGCACCTGCAGTTCGTCGGCGGGCAGCTGGCGCGCCAGGCTGGCGCCGACGCCGTAGAACATCGGGTCGCCGCTGGCCAGTACGCATACCGGCTCGCCGCGCAGGGCCAGGACCGGGGCCAGGGAGAAGGGGGTAGGCCAGTGCAATTGCTCGGCGGTCACGCAGCGGGGCAGCAGCGCCAACTGGCGTGGGGCACCGATGATTCGCGTGGCTGACAGCAGAGCGCGCCGGGCCTGTTTGCCCAGGCCGCTGAAGCCGTCTTCGCCGATGCCTATTACTGTCAGCCAGGGGGCCATCTGTTCCTCGTACCAATCATTGATCGCGGGGCAAGCCCGCTCCCACGAGGGGGCGTGGAAGCGGGCTTGCCCCGCGATTCGTCTAAGCGTTCGACCACCGGTTTTTCATGCCGCCGGACAAAGCAGGCATAATACCGCGCCTTCTACACTGAAGCGCACTTTCACGATTGCCGGATACCCCCTTGACGCAGCCCCCGTCCTCCGAAGTTTCGCCCCGTCCCTCGGCCTGCCCGGGGTTGTGGCGCATCGTTGCTGCGCGCGACGGTGGCATTTGCCGGATCAAGCTACCGGGCGGCCTGCTGCTGGCCGACCAGGCCGATGCCGTGGCCGACGCCGCCGAGCGCTTCGCCGGCGGGGTGATCGAGGCGACCAACCGAGCCAACTTGCAGATCCGTGGCATTGGCCAGGATCACGGTGGGCTGGTCGAGCATCTGCTGGCCGCCGGGCTCGGCCCGCGTGACGCGGCGGGCGATGATGTACGCAACCTCATGCTCAGCCCACTGGCCGGCCTCGATCCGGCCATGCTGTTCGACACCCGACCATTGGCCGGGCAGATCCTCGAGCTGCTGGAAAGCACACCCCGGTTTCACAAGCTGTCGGCCAAGTTCGCCGTGCAGCTCGATGGTGGCGAAGCGCTTGCGATGCTCGAACACGCCCATGATCTGTGGCTGTCGGCGATGCAGCGTGAAGGACGCATCTGGTTGCGGTTCGGCCTCGCAAGCAGCCTGTCGAATGGCCTGGCGCTGGGCGCGGTACCGGTGGAGCAGGGACTGGCGTTGGTGCGGGCAGTGCTGGAGCGCTTCCTTGACCTGGCGACACCTGAGCAGTCTCGCATGCGTCAATTGCTGCAGGTGTGCCCGGTGGAGCACTTCCTTGAAGGGCTGCCCCTCCAGATCGACACCACATTGATGGCCTGGCAGCGCTCGGCGACGACCAGCCCCTGGCTGGGCGTGCTGCTCCAGCGCCAGGGCGTGGCCTTGGGCGCCGCGCCGCCTCTCGGTCGTCTGATGCCCGCTATGTTGCGCAGTGCCGCGCGCATCGCCCGGCAATTGGGCGATGGCAGCTTACGCCTGACGCCTTGGCAGAGCCTGGTGCTGACCTCCCTCGAACCGACCGAGCTGGAAAACGCACGCGCGCAACTGACGGCATCCGGCATGCTCTGCGACAACGAACATCCCCTGGCGCGGGTCGTTGCCTGCACCGGCTCCAGCGGTTGCGCCAAGGCCCAGGCCGACACCAAGGCCGATGCCATTGCCCTGGCCGCACTGCTGCACCACGGCGCCCCGGGAAGCGTGCACCTGTCCGCCTGTCCACGTTCCTGCGCCATGGCCCATGTGGCCCCGGCCACCCTGCTGGCCCGCGCCCCGGGCCGCTATGACCTTTACTTGCGCGACGCGCGCTTGCCGGGTTTCGGCAGGCTGCGCGGCGCCGACCTCACCCCAGAAGAAGCAGGCGCCATGCTCGACCTGCCGACGGAGCACCTTGATGATTGACTACATCCGCGATGGTCAGGAGATCTATCGCAATTCCTTCCGAATCATCCGCGAGGAAGCCCGGCTCGAGCGGATCCCCGCCGATCTCGAAAAGCTCGCCGTGCGCGTGATCCATGCCTGCGGCATGGTCGAGGCCATCGATGGCCTGCAGTTTTCCGAAGGTGCCGGTACCGCCGGCCGCGAGGCCCTGGCCAAGGGCGCGCCGATCCTCTGTGACGCGCACATGGTCGCCGAAGGCATCACCCGCGCCCGGCTGCCAGCGAACAACCCGGTGATCTGCACCCTGCGCGACCCGAGCGTGCCGGACCTGGCCAAGGCCGAAGGCAACACCCGCTCGGCGGTGGCCCTGGAACTGTGGCGCCCGCACCTGGAAGGCAGCGTGGTGGTGATCGGCAATGCACCGACCGCATTATTCTACCTGCTGGAAATGCTCGATGCCGGCGCGCCGAAACCGGCGCTGATCCTCGGCTTCCCGGTCGGCTTTGTCGGCGCCGCCGAATCCAAGGCGATGCTCGCCGCCGACAGCCGTGGCGTGCCGTTCGTGATCATGCAGGGCCGCCTGGGCGGCAGCGCGATGGCCGCCGCCGCGGTCAACGCCCTGGCCACGGAGGTGGAATGATGCACGCACGCGGACGACTGCTGGGCCTGGGCGTGGGCCCGGGCGATCCCGAACTGATCACGGTCAAGGCTCTGCGCCTGCTGCGCGAGGCCCCCGTGGTGGCGTACTTCGTGGCCAAGGGCAAGCGCGGCAATGCCTTCGGTATCATCGAGGCGCACCTGCAAGCTGAACAGATCCTGCTTCCCCTGGTATACCCGGTGACCACCGAGGCGCTGCCCGCGCCGCTCTCCTACGAGCAGGTGATCAGCGACTTCTACGACGAAGCCAGTCTGCAGGTTGCCGCGCACCTGGATGCCGGCCGCGATGTGGCGGTGATCTGCGAAGGGGACCCGTTCTTCTACGGCTCCTACATGTACCTGCACGATCGCCTGGCATCGCGCTACGAGGCCCAGGTGATTCCGGGCGTCTGCTCGATGCTCGGTGGCGCCTCGGTACTCGGTGCGCCGCTGGTGTATCGCAACCAGACCCTCACCGTGCTCTCCGGTGTGCTGCCCCATGAAGAGCTCAAACAGCGCCTGGCCGCTGCCGACGCGGCAGTGATCATGAAGCTGGGGCGCAACTTCCCCAAAGTGCGCCAGGTGCTCGGCGAGCTGGGCCTGGATAGCCGTGCGCTGTACGTGGAGCGGGCGACCATGGCCAACCAGAAGATCGTCGCGCTGGATGAAGTCGACCCGCAGTCCTCGCCGTATTTCTCGCTGATCATCGTGCCGGGTGAGAAATGGCAGGGATGATCAAGGCACCGGCAATCGTCATTCTCGGCCCGGGCAGCTTGGCTACCGCGCAGCGAATCCAGCAGCGTTATCCACAGGCCGTGATCCATGGCCTGCAAGGGCGTGTGGAGGGTGCCGACCAATACTACGCAGTCTTCGGCGACACCCTGCGCGATCTGTATCAGCAAGACACGCCGATCATCGCCTTGTGCGCGGCGGGTATTGTCATTCGCACACTGGCGCCGCTGTTGAGCGAAAAAGGCGTCGAGCCGCCGGTGCTGGCCGTGGCCGAGGACGGCAGCGCCGTGGTGCCGCTGCTCGGTGGCCTGGGCGGGGTCAATGTCATGGCCCGCGAAATCGGCGAGGCGCTGGGTGTCAGCGCGGCGATCACCACCAGTGGCGAGCTGCGCTTCGGCACTTGCCTGCTCAACCCGCCCGAGGGCTACGCACTGGCGGACCTGGAGCAGGGCAAGCGTTTCGTCTCCGACCTGCTGGCGGGCGAAACCGTGCGTGTCGAAGGCGACGCGCCGTGGCTCGAGCACGCGCAGTTGCCTGCAGGTGACGATGCGCGGCGCACCATCCATGTGGGGAGTGCACTGCGTCTGGCCAGCCGTGATGAACTGCTGATCCATGCGCGTTGCGTGGTGGTGGCGGTCACAGCCGGCAGCGCTGACCTGGCGCAACAGGTGCGGGAGGAGCTGCTGCGAGCGAATATCGCCGAGCCCGCGTTGGCCTGCCTGCTGGCGAGCGAAGCCGAGATGGCGGAGCCGACCCTGGACGAGGCTGCCCAGGCGCTGAACGTCGCCCTGCGCTTCGCCCCGGCCGCCGAGAGCCTGGAGCGGATGCTGGCTGATGCATTGCCGCAAGCGCGTGTGGGTTCGTCCATGGGGCTCGCCCACGCCGTTGCCGCGGCACCGGTCGACATCGACCGCGTTGGCCGTCGCCGGGGGCGCCTGGCCGTGATCGGCCTGGGCCCTGGTGCCGCCGAGCTGATGGTGCCGGCGGTCAAGGCGGAGCTGGCGCGGGCGCAGGATGTGCTCGGCTACGAAACCTACGTGCGCATGGCCGGCCCCTTCCGCGACGATCAAGTGCTGCACTGCACCGACAACCGCGAAGAGATGCAGCGCGCCCGCCATGCCTTCGAGCTGGCGGCCCAGGGCCGTTCGGTGGTGGTGGTATCGTCCGGTGATCCGGGCGTATTCGCCATGGCCGCCGCAGTGCTCGAAGCGTTGCACGAGTCCGGCGACCCGGCCTGGCAGCGCGTCGAGTTGCAGATCCTGCCCGGCGTCTCGGCCTCGCTGGCCACCGCCGCGCAAGCGGGGGCACCGCTGGGGCACGATTTCTGCGTGATGTCGCTGTCGGACAACCTCAAGCCCTGGTCGATCATCGAAAAACGCCTCGACCTGGCCGCCCAGGCGGATCTGGTGCTGGCGTTCTACAACCCGATCTCCAAGGCCCGGCCTCATCAGTTGGGCGTGGCGCTGGAAGTGGTACGTCGCCATCGCGACGCAGGCACCCCCGTGGTGCTGGGCCGTGATATCGGCCGGCCGGGGCAGGCGCTGCGGGTGGTGACCCTGGGCGAGCTGCTGCCGGAGATGGTCGATATGCGCACCCTGGTGCTGGTCGGTTCCTCGACCACCTGCACCTTCCCCCGTGCCGATGGCGGCCAGTGGGTGTACACGCCGCGCTGGTACCCCGCCAAGCCTTGAGCGAAGCCGGGGTCAGGGCAGCAGGTAGCCCTTGATCCCGGTGAAGATGATCTGCGCCGCCAGGGCGCAGACGAACAGTCCCATCAGGCGGCTGACGATCTGCAGGCCCTGGTCGCCGAGCAGCCGCTCGATACGGTGCGAGAGGTACAGCACCAGGCCGACGGTGAAGCTGGCCAGGGCGATGCTGACGATGGCCAGCAGCTTGTCGTCCCAGTGCGGCTGGCCCACCCCCATCACCAGCAGTGCACCGATGGTGCCCGGGCCGACGGTGAGCGGAATGGTCAGCGGCACGATGGTCACGTCCTGCTGCACGTTGTCAGTCTGCACAGCCGACTTGCCCTGGGCCATGCCCAGCGCCGAGATGAACAGCACCGAGCCCGCGCCGATGCGGAAGGCGTCGGCGGTGATGCCGAATACCCCGAAGATCACCCGCCCGAACAAGTACAGCAGCACGCTGGCGACCAGCGTGGCAATGGCCACCCGCCAGGCCAGTTGCTTGCGTTCCTTGCTGGAGTGGCCGCGGGTCAGGCCGATGAAACATGAGAGCACGAAGAACGGGCTGTAGAGCACGAGCATCTTCAGGTAGACGCTGAACAACTCATGGAGCATGGGGGCGGGTCCGCGACGGGATAGGTGGCACCTGTATAGCACGGAACCTGCGGGATGGGCGCGGGCTTCTCTCAGGCCAGCGGGTCAGACACTACCTGACGCTGCCCCGCCCAGAACTGGATCAGCTCACGCAATTGCGACAGCTCCACCGGCTTGGCCATGTGCCCATCCATGCCGGCCAGGCGCGCCCGCTCCTTGTGTTCGTTGAGAATGTGCGCGGTCAGCGCCACCACCGGGGTGCGCGGACGCTGGTTGGCGGTTTCCCAGGCACGCAGCTGCTGGGTGGCTGAGAAGCCGTCGAGTACCGGCATCTCGCAGTCCATCAGCACCAGGTCGTAGTGCCTGGCCTTCATCGCCTGCAGGGCTTCCTCGCCGTTGCTGGCGGTGTCCGGCTCGAGGTTGAGCTTGCCGAGCATGCCGCGGATGACCTTGGTCGAGATGCTGTTGTCCTCGGCCACCAGGATGCGGAAGTCGCCGGGCAGGTCCAATGGCACCGGGCTGCCGGCCGGCAGCGGCGGCGCGGCCTGCTCGCGGCCGCGCAGGGCGAGCTCCTCGGCGAGGGTGGTCTTGAGCGTGTAGCCGGCCACCGGCTTGGCGAGGATGCGCTTGACCCCGGCGTTGCGGGCGATGATCTTGCTCGGCGCATTGCTGATGCCGGTAAGCATGACCACCAGGATATCGTGGTTCAGGCTCGGGTCTTCCTTGATCTTGGCCGCCAGCTGCATGCCGGTCATGCCGGGCATGTTCTGGTCCAGCAGCACCGCGTCGAAGTAGTCGCGCAGGTGCGCCTTGGTACGCAGCAACGCCAGCGCTTCCTTGCCCGACGGCACCGCGCTGACGTTCATGCCCCAGGCGCTGCACTGCTGCACCAGTACCTTGCGGCAGGTATCGTTGTCGTCGACCACCAGCACCCGCGCATCGCGCAAAGGGCTGTCGAGGTCGGTGGCCGGCTGCTCCAGGCGCAGCGGGTCCAGCGGCAGGGTCAGCCACAGGGTGTTGCCCATGCTGGTGCTGGTCTTGATGCCGAACTCGCCTTGCATCAGGCCGATCAGCTGCTTGGCGATCACCAGGCCCAAGTGGCCGCCGAGCTTGTTGCTGGAGAGGAAGTGGCGGCTGTGCAGTTCGGCCTGTAGCAGGGCATCGCGCTCGGCGGGCGGCATGGGCTCGCCGCTGTCCTGCACGGCAATGCGCAAGCGCGGGCTGTCGCCGCGTTGGTCGAGGGCCACCACCAGCAGGATCTCGCCCTGGGTGGTGTTTTTCAGGGCGTTGTCCAGCAGACTCGACAGGGCCTGGCGCAGGCGTGTCGGGTCGCCGCTGACGACCCTGGGCACCTGAGGCTGGGTGAAGCTGATCAACTCGATGTTCTGCTGCTCGGCCTTGGCCCGGAAGATGTTCAGGCAATCCTCGATCAGGGCATTGAGGTCGAACTGCACATCGTCCAGTTCGATCTGCCGCGACTCGAGCTTGGAGATGTCGAGGATTTCGTTGATCAGGGTGAGCAGTTCGTTGCCGGCGCTGTGGATGGTTTGTACGTAGTCGCGCTGTTTAACCGACAGCGGCGTGCCCAGCAGCAGCTCGGTCATGCCCAGCACACCGTTCATGGGGGTGCGGATCTCGTGGCTGATCTTGGCCAGGAACTCGGCCTTGGCGTTGATCTCGGCATCGCTGGCGGCCAGGGCGCGGCTGGCGCGGAAACGCTCCTCGCTGATCCGGCGCAGGCGTTCGCTGACCGCGAGGTTGAGCAGCAGGCCGCTGACCACCGTCAGCGCCATGAGGATGCACAGCAGCCAGGGCGTGGGGGTGCGGGTCAGGCCCAGCAGGGCCGGCAGCAGCACCAGGCCGCCGAGGTTGAATACAAGCATCGCCACGGTGAACAACCGCGCCGGACCGTAGCCCTTGTACCAGTGATAGCTGCTGACCAGCAGCATGCTCAGGCTGCCCAGTGCGAGCAGGGCGTAGGTCATCAGGTTCAGCGGCAGCGTGTCGACGAACAGCAGCACCATGCCGCTGACCGCTGCCACCACCATTTCCATGTGCAGCAGGCGGTTGAGCCGCGCCGAACTGCAGGGAGAGAAGAAATGCAGGGTGAAGTACAGCCCGGCCAGGCCCGCCAGCACCAGGGTCAGGTAGGCCGCCGGCGTTTGCGCGCTGTGCCACAGCTGACTCCACGGGCCAGTGAGATTGAGCAGGATCAGCGCGCTGAGCAGCATCAGGCCGTGGTACAGCGCCAGGACCAGCGTGGTGCTGGAGCGTGAATAGGCGAAGCGGATCAGGTTGTGCAGGATCAGCATCACCAGCCCGCCGAACAGCAGGCCGAACAGCAGCGACTGGCGCTGGTCGGCGGCGGCGTGGGCGGTGGACTTGACGCTGATGGCAGGGCGCAACTGGTGTTCGGAGACCAGTCGCAGGTAGATGTCCAGTGGCTGGCTGCTGTGCGGCAGCGGCAGCACATGGTCCCGGCCGCGCTGGGTCGGGCTCAGGCCATCGCCCTGGCGCCCATGGTGCAACTGGCGCAGCAGCTTGCCGCCTTCGAGGGCGTAGAGGTCCAGGCGCGACAAGTCGGGGGCGAAGATGCGGACCAGTTGCTCCTGGTCGTGCGGTTCCAGGCGATAGTGCAGCCAGAGTGCCTGGTCGGGGAGGGCGGCATCCAGTTCGTCGAGGGCCAGGGGGCTGAACTGGTTGCGGTAACGCTCGGAGCGTACATCGGACAATTGCAGGTTGCCCTGTTCATCGAGCAGCGCCGACCAGCCTGCGGCCTGTTCGGCGTGTGCCGGGAGCAGGCAGAGCAGGGTCAGCAGGCTGACGATCAGGGCTATGGCAATCCGAAGCCGACGCACGACGAAATCCCTTCTTAGCTAATGTGCCGGATAACAACTATGCGCGGCGCGCCAAGGCGAAGGCAAGGCCCCGGCGGGGCCTTGACGACGAGCCGAAGGCCGCGTGCGCGGAGCGCCACGGCCGTTCGGTACCTTTTTACTGCTGGTGCTCACCGCGCTCGCGGGCGATGGCCCGGTAGCCGATGTCGGTGCGGTAGAAGCTGGCGTCCCACTTGACCTGTTCGGCCAGGCGGTAGGCCTGCTGCTGGGCGGCCTCGACGGTGTCGCCCATGGCGGTGGCGCAGAGCACGCGGCCGCCAGCGGTGACCACCTGGCCGTTCTTCAACGCGGTACCGGCGTGGAACACCTTGCCTTCAAGCTTGGCGGCGGCATCCAGGCCGCTGATCGCGGCGCCCTTGGCGTAGTCGCCCGGGTAGCCGCCAGCCGCCAGCACCACGCCCAGGCTCGGACGCGGGTCCCACTGGGCCTCGACCTTGTCCAGGGCCTTGGCGAAGGCGGCTTCGACCAGCAGTACCAGGCTCGACTCCAGGCGCAGCATGACCGGCTGGGTCTCCGGGTCGCCGAAGCGGCAGTTGAACTCGATGACCTTGGGGTTGCCCGCCTTGTCGATCATCAGGCCGGCATACAGGAAGCCGGTGTAGACATTGCCTTCCTCGGCCATGCCGCGCACGGTCGGCCAGATTACCTGGTCCATCACGCGCTGGTGCACGTCGGCGGTGACCACCGGGGCAGGGGAGTAGGCGCCCATGCCACCGGTGTTCGGGCCGGTGTCCTGGTTGCCGACGCGCTTGTGGTCCTGGCTGGTGGCCATGGGCAGCACGTTGTGGCCGTCGACCATGACGATGAAGCTGGCTTCCTCGCCGTCGAGGAACTCTTCGATCACCACCCGCGAACCGGCTTCGCCGAAGGCATTGCCGGCGAGCATGTCGCGCACGGCGTCTTCGGCTTCCTGCAGGGTCATGGCGACGATCACGCCCTTGCCGGCGGCCAGGCCGTCGGCCTTGATCACGATCGGCGCGCCTTTCTCACGCAGGTAGGCCAGGGCCGGCTCGATCTCGGTGAAGTTCTGGTAGTCGGCGGTCGGGATCTTGTGACGGGCCAGGAAGTCCTTGGTGAAGGCCTTGGAGCCTTCCAGCTGGGCCGCGCCCTTGGTCGGACCGAAGCAGTCCAGGTTGCGGCTGCGGAACAGGTCGACGACGCCGAGCACCAGCGGCGCTTCCGGGCCGACGATGGTCAGGTCGACGTTGTTCTCGGCGAAGTCGGCCAGTTGCTCCAGGGCGGTGACGTCGATGGCGACGTTCTCGCACTTGGCTTCGGTGGCGGTGCCGGCGTTGCCCGGGGCAACGAAGACTTTCTCGACGCGTGGGTCCTGGGCGACTTTCCAGGCCAGGGCGTGTTCACGACCGCCGCTGCCGATGATCAAAACTTTCATGTCAAAACCTCGAATTCTTTCGGACGGGAGGCAAGGCCTCACGCTGTACGAGGTCGCAATGAAGCAGGTAGATGCAAGGCGGGGCCGGTTCCGATGAGCGGAGTTGCCTTCTGGCAATGAGCATCAGCGGAACCGGCCCCAACGCAGCAGATGCCTGCTTCAGTGCGGCCGATTGCCGTAAATCAGTGGCGGAAGTGGCGCATGCCGGTGAACACCATCGCAATGCCGGCTTCGTCGGCAGCGGCGATGACTTCGGCATCACGCATCGAGCCACCCGGCTGGATCACGGCGCTGATACCCACTTTAGCCGCATTGTCGATGCCGTCGCGGAACGGGAAGAACGCGTCCGAGGCCATCACCGCGCCCTGCACCTGCAGACCGGCGTGTTCGGCCTTGATCGCGGCGATGCGCGCGGAGTTGACGCGGCTCATCTGGCCGGCGCCGACGCCGATGGTCTGGCGGTTCTTGGCGTAGACGATGGCGTTGGACTTGACGAACTTGGCCACTTTCCAGGCGAAGACCAGGTCGTGGACCTCCTGCTCGGTCGGTGCGCGCTGGGTGACGATCTTCAGGTCGTCGGCGCTGATCATGCCGATATCGCGGCTCTGCACCAGCAGGCCACCGTTGACGCGTTTGAAGTCCCAACCGGCGGCGCGCTCGGCTGGCCACTCGCCGCACTCCAGCAGGCGTACGTTCTGCTTGGCGGCCACGACTTCGCGGGCGGCCTGGGAGATTGTCGGGGCGATGATCACTTCGACGAACTGACGTTCGACGATAGCTTTGGCGGTTTCGCCGTCCAGTTCGCGGTTGAAGGCGATGATGCCGCCGAAGGCCGATTCGGTATCGGTGGCGTAGGCCAGGTCATAGGCCTTGCGGATGCCGCCCTCATCTTCAGGCACCACGGCCACGCCGCATGGGTTGGCGTGCTTGACGATGACGCAGGCCGGCTTGACGAAGCTCTTCACGCACTCCAGCGCGGCGTCGGTGTCGGCCACGTTGTTGAACGACAGCTCCTTGCCTTGCAGCTGGATCGCGGTGGAGATGCTGGCCTCGCCCTTCTTGGCCTCGACGTAGAACGCCGCGCTCTGGTGCGGGTTCTCGCCGTAGCGCATTTCCTGGGCTTTGACGAACTGACTGTTGAAGGTGCGCGGGAATTCGCTGCGGCCTTCGGTCGACAGGGTCTGCTTGGCCTGGTCGATGGTGCCCATGTAGTTGGCGATCATGCCGTCGTAGGCGGCAGTGTGCTCGAACGCCTTGAGCATCAGGTCGAAGCGCTGGGCGTAGGTCAGGCCACCGGCCTTGAGGCCCTCGACGATACCGGCGTAGTCACCAGTGTTGACCACGATGGCCACGTCTTTGTGGTTTTTCGCTGCCGAACGGACCATGGTCGGGCCGCCAATGTCGATGTTCTCGATGGCGGTCGGCAGGTCGCAGCCCGGCTTGCTGATGGTGGCTTCGAACGGGTACAGGTTGACCGCGACCAGGTCGATCGGCTTGATGCCGTGCTCGTTCATGATGGCGTCGTCGGTGCCGCGACGGCCGAGGATGCCGCCGTGGATCTTCGGATGCAGGGTCTTGACCCGGCCGTCCATCATTTCGGCGAAGCCGGTGTAATCGGCCACTTCCACCGCGCTCACGCCATTGTCCTTGAGCAGCTTGTAGGTGCCGCCGGTGGACAGGATCTCGACACCGAGCTGTTGCAGCTCACGGGCGAATTCGAGGATACCGGTCTTGTCGGAGACGCTGATCAGGGCGCGGCGGATCGGCAGGCGGGTAGTCTGGTCGGTCATTTCAGATTCCATAACGCGGTGGAGTCAGCAAAAAAGGCGCCTCTTTGCATGAGCGCCTTTTCTGGTTGGGGTTCTGGCCTTACAACAGATCGTACTGCTTGAGCTTCTTGCGCAGCGTGCCTCGGTTGAGTCCGAGCATCTCGCTGGCTTTGGTCTGGTTGCCCTTGACGTAGTTCATCACGCATTCGAGCAAGGGCGCCTCGACTTCCGAGAGCACCAGGTTGTACACGTCCGTGACGGTAGCGCCTTCCAGGTGGGCGAAGTAGTTGTGCAGCGCCTTCTCGACGCTGTCGCGCAGGGTCTGGCCCTCCTCGCTCGGCGTGTTCAGGTGCTGCTTGAGGTTGGCGTTGTCGCTCACGGGCGTTGTTCCACTCACTAATGTCTCGGTCATCATCGTCATGCGGCCACCCCTTGTTCGTCCTCTGTCCCAAGGCTCTGTCGACGTTCGGCGAAAAACGCCTGAACGTTGGCGCACTGCGCTTGTGTGTCTTCCAAAGCGTTGAACCGGCTGCGGAACTCCTTGCCGCCGGGTCGGGTCGCCAGGTACCAGCCCACGTGCTTGCGGGCGATACGCACGCCCATCACATCGCCGTAGAAGGCGTGCAGCGCAGCCAGGTGCTCCAGCAGAATGCGTTCCACTTCGTCCAGCGCCGGTGCGGGCAAATGCTCGCCCGTGCGCAGGTAATGCTCGATCTCGCGGAAAATCCACGGCCGCCCTTGGGCGGCACGGCCGATCAGCAGGCCGTCGGCACCGGTGGCGTGCAGCACCGCCCGGGCCTTTTCCGGCGAGGTGATGTCGCCGTTGGCAAATACCGGGATCGACACCGCCTGCTTGATCGCGGCGATGGTGTCGTACTCGGCGTCACCGGTGTACAGGTCGGCGCGTGTGCGGCCATGCACCGCCAGCGCCTGGATGCCGGCCTGTTCGGCGATCTTCGCCACATTCAGGCCGTTCTTGCTCGCCCGGTCCCAGCCGGTGCGGATCTTCAGCGTCACCGGGACGTCCACGGCGCCGACGACGGCGTGGAGGATCTCGGTGACCAAGGCTTCATCTCTCAATAAAGCAGAGCCTGCGGCCTTGTTGCAGACTTTTTTCGCCGGGCAACCCATGTTGATGTCGATGATCTGGGCGCCGGCCTCGACGTTTGCCCGGGCCGCCTCGGCCATCATCTGCGCGTCGCCGCCGGCGATCTGCACCGAGCGCGGCTCGGGATCACCTTCGTGGATGCGGCGCAGGCTCGACTTGCGGCTGTTCCACAGGCGCATGTCGCTGGAGACCATCTCCGAGACCACCATGCCCGCCCCGAGGCGTTTGCACAGGGTGCGAAAAGGCTGGTCCGTGACGCCGGCCATGGGAGCCAGGATCAGGTTGTTCTGCAGTGTGTAAGGGCCGATGCGTACCGCCGACATAGGTGTTCCCTGTTGTGGGGCCGAATCATTGGAGTTCGAAAAAGGGATGGCATGATACCCGCTCTCGATGACCGGATAAAGATGAATCTGGATAAAATCTGAACAGTTGCGGCGTTATGACCGATGCCGCGGGTACTGGAAATTCAGCACGTTGCGCTGAACCTGGGGCCGCTTTGCGGCCCGTTCGCAACGCTGGCAAGCCAGTAGGGCGGGCTTGCCGCCGGTCGCTTATTCCGGCGAGCGGAAGCTCAGGCTGTAGTTCACCGCCTTCGGCCCCGGGTCGAGGATGTCCAGGGCGATATGGATCGGCGTTTGGCTGGGCATCTCGCCGCGGCCGGCCAGTTCGCCCGACAGGTATTCGCTGGGCTTGAAGCGCCGGCTGGCGATCAGCTGGCCGTTGAGGTCGGCGAAGCGCAGTTCCAACAAGGGGAAGGGCTGGGCGAAGGGGGCACGGTTGTAGATGATCGCGTCGACGATCAGCGCGCCCTTGAAGTCCGGGTGGCTGCGCACCACCAGATTGCTGCTCTTGATCCGCGAGATGTCCACGCGGGTCGGCACCTGGCAGCCGAGCGCCGGACACAGTTGCTGGAACCAGGGGCGGTACTGGTCCTGGCGGGCCATCTCGTCGAAGTGGAACCAGACGTACTGGAACGCCAGCAGGGCGGCGGCCAGCAGCGTCAGGAAGCTCCACAGCAGGCGCTTGCCCCAGTTCGGCGCGGGCTTTTCCCAGTCCAGCTGCAACGGATCGTCGACCACATTGACCAGCGGCTCCTTGCGCGTGCGCTCGGGCTTGATCGCCAGGCTCGGCTCCAGGCGCTGCCCGTGCTGTTCATCGGGCTCCTCGTCGCGGGCCGAGAGCGGCTCGCTGCGGACCTCGTCGTCCAGCGCCGACAGCCCCTTTTGCGGAACCGGCTCGTCGTTGACGGACAACCGCTCCAGTGGCTCGTCGAGGTCGTCGGCCGGTGGCTGGTGGCGCACCGGCGGTTCGTCGTCCAGGTCGAGATCGGCGTTGCCGAGCGTCGGTTCGGTGCGTTCGTCGGCCGCGGCTTCCAGGTCCAGCGGTTCCTGTTCGACCAGTACCGGCGCTTCCTCGCGCACCTGTGCGGGCGTCAGGTCGTCATCGGTGGCCGTGCCGAACAGTTCATCGCCATGTCCATCGCCTACTTGCTCATCGCGACGGGCTTGCAGCACGCTCTGCGCCGCGCCGCGCCGGTCACCCGGGCTGCGTCGTTCAAGGCGCGCCAGTTCCTGGTCGAGGTCGAGGGCGTCCAGTTCCTCGGCGGTGACGCTCCAGTTGTCGTCGCCCGGTGCCGGGGTTTCGGCCGCCGGCTCGGCTGCCGTGGCCACCGGTGCGACCGGCTCGGCCACGGCGGGCGGTGCCTCGGCGCGGCCTTCGGCGGTGGCGGCGCGGTTCTGCTCCAGCAGCTGTTTCGCCGCGTTGAACACCTGCAGGCAATGGCCGCAACGCACCACGCCGCGGGCCACGCTCAACTGGTGATGGGTGACGCGAAAGCTGGTCTGGCAATGCGGGCACTGGGTGACGAAACTGTCGGTCATGCGGCTGTCCGGGGAGCTGTGCAGGAAATGAGTCTAGGCGCGCTTAGCGGCGGCGACCACTGATACGTACCCAGCCGTCGCGCACGACGATCGGGTCCAGGTCGAAGTCGGCCGTATAGGCGGCGGCCACTTCCTCGCCTTGTTCGGCAAGGATGCCCGACAGCGCCAGCAGGCCCCCGGGACGCACCAGGCCGGACAGTTGCGGCGCCAGCGAGACCAGCGGGCCGGCCAGGATATTGGCCACCAGCACGTCGGCCTGCATGGCCGGCATCTGCTCGGGCAGGTGCAGGGCGAACCGCGCGTCGGCGATACCGTTGCGCTGGGCATTGTCGCGCGAGGCTTCCAGCGCCTGCACGTCGATGTCGGTGCCGACTGCCTCGCGGGCGCCCAGCAGCAGCGCGGCGATGGCGAGGATGCCCGAGCCGCAGCCGAAGTCCAGCACCTGCGTGCCTTCCATTTGCTGGCCGTCAAGCCATTCCAGGCACAGCGCGGTGGTTGGGTGGGTGCCGGTGCCGAACGCCAGGCCCGGGTCGAGCAGCAGGTTGACGGCGTCCTTTTCAGGGGCTTCGTGCCAGCTCGGCACGATCCACAGGCGCTGGCCGAAGCGCATGGGCTGGAAGTTGTCCATCCAGCTGCGTTCCCAGTCCTGGTCCTCGATCACCTCGGCGTGGTGCTCGGGCAGCTCGGCGCCGGTCAGCAGGCGCAGGTGGGCGAACACCTGCTCGGGCTCGGCATCGGCCTCGAACAGCGCCAGCAGGTGCGTGTGCGACCACAGCGGGGTGGTGTTGAGGTCCGGTTCGAAGATCGGTTGGTCTTCGGCGTCCATGAAAGTCACCGAGACGGCGCCTACTTCGAGCAGGGCATCTTCGTAGGTTTCGGCTTGTTCCGGGCTGATGGCCAGGCGTACTTGCAGCCAGGGCATGGCGGGCACCTTTGGTAAATCGACAGGGGCAGCCCGAGGCTGCGCGAAAAGGCCGCCAGTTTACTTGAGTGCGGGGGCTTTGTGCAGGACGCAGTTGTGGTGCCGTAATTAACCGGTGCCATCGCCGGGCTAGCCCGCTCCCACGGGAGAGCGCGGGGCAGCCCTGCGGTTCAGAGGCTTCGCGCGCGGGTAACCCGGTCGACCAGGTACACCAGGCCGTGATAGTCGATGCCGCTGTGGCTCGACAGGCCGATTTCGCAGGTGCGGCTGGTGGAGATCCCTTCGCTGCAATACTGCACGGCGTCCTTGAGTGTGCGCAGGGAGTGGGCGTTGAGCTCCGGGGTGGTGAAGCCCTTGTCGCCGGCGAAGCCGCAGCAATGGATGCCCTCGGGGATCACCACCTGCCGGCTGCAGCGGCGCGCCAGGTCGATCAGCGCCTGGCTTTCACCCAGGTGCTGGGTGCTGCAGGTCACGTGCACCGCCACCGGCTCGTCCTGGGGGGTGAACTCCAGCCTGTCGACCAGGTGGGTGCGGATGAAGCGCACCGGGTCGTACAGGTCCAGCCGCGACTCGCCCAGGTCCTGCGCCAGGCGCAGGGTGCAGGGACTGGTGTCGCAGTAGATCGGGTCGAGGCCGCCGCGGCTGGCGTGCAGCAGGGCGTTGATCAACTGCTGGCGCTTGTGCTCGGCCTGCTCGGGGTAGCCCTTGGAGGCGAACGGCTGGCCGCAGCACAGGCTGTCGGCGTTGTCCGGGAATACTACCTGGTAGCCGGCCTTTTCCAGCAGGGCGCGGGTCTTGTCCAGCAGCGAGCTCTGTTCGCGGTCGGCGTAGGCCGGGCCCATCACTCGCGACACGCAGGCGGCCAGGTAGACGACCCGTGGTCGGGCATCGTGGCTCGGCGCGGGGAAGTCGATGGCGCGCAGCGGCTGCGGCATGGCGGGCGTCCACTGCGGCAGGCGGCCCTTGCTGGCCCTGCTCAGGCTGGCGCTGAGGCGGCTCATGCGTGGAGCGCCGAGCAGCTTGCGCGCGCCATTGGCGGCGGCCAGGGTGAAGCGGGCGCCGCGCAGGGTGGTGTGGAAATGCTCGGCCAGCCAGTCGGCGGCCTTGCCGTGCTCAGCGGCCTGGCCGCGCAGCTTCTTCACCAGCTCGCCGGTATTGATGCCCACCGGGCAACGCTGGGCGCACAGGCCCGTGGCGGCGCAGGTGTCGATACCTTGGTACTGATAGGTGCGCAGCAGTTCGCGGGTGTCGACGCCGGCGCGCTTCCTCGCCTGGATGTCGCGCCACATGACGATGCGCTGGCGTGGGCTCAAGGTCAGCCCTTTCGATGGGCACACCGGCTCGCAGAACCCGCACTCGATGCATTTGTCGACGATCTCGTCGGCGGCCGGCAGCGGCTTGAGGTTCTTCAGGTGAATGTCAGGATCCTCACTCAGCACCACATCGGGGTTGAGGATGCCGTTCGGGTCGAGCAGGCGCTTGAGCTGCCACATCAGCTGGTAGGCGTCGTTGCCCCATTCCAGCTCGACGAACGGCGCCATGTTGCGCCCGGTGCCGTGCTCGGCCTTGAGTGAGCCGCCGAACTCCACCGCCACCAATTGCGCCACATCGTCCATGAACGCCTGGTAGCGCGCCACTTCTTCGGCATTGTTGAAACCCTGGGTGAAGACGAAGTGCAGGTTGCCTTCCAGGGCGTGACCGAAAATGATCGCCTCGTCGTACCGGTGCTTGTCGAACAGCTGGATCAGGCGGTTGACGCCTTCGGCCAGTTGCTTGATGGGGAAGGTAACGTCCTCGATGATCACCGTGGTGCCGGTCTGGCGCACGGCACCGACGGCGGGGAAGGTGTCTTTGCGAATCTTCCACAGCTGGTTGTACACCGCCGGGTCTTCGCTGAAGGCGACCTTCTGCTCCAGCGGGAACTCGGCGATGGCTGCCATCACCTGGTCGAGCTGCTCGTGCAACAGGCTCTGGCTGGCGGCGCGGGACTCGATCAGCAGGGCGCAGGCGTTGTCGGAAAGGCCTCTCACCCATGCCGGCATGCCAGGCATCTCTTGCACCGAACGCAGGCTGCGGCGGTCGAGCAGCTCCACGGCGGACACCGGTTGCGGCTTGAGCAGGGTCACCGCTCGGCAGCAGCTTTCGACGCTCGGAAACACCAGCAGCGCGCTGGCCTTGTGCGGATGGTCGGGCACGGTGTCGTAGGTGACGGCGCTGATGAAACCGAGGGTGCCTTCGGAGCCCACCAGAAGATGCTGCAGGATGTCGAGCGGCTGGTCGTAGTCCACCAGCGCGTTGAGCGACAGGCCTGTGGTGTTCTTCAATCGGTACTTGTGGCGGATGCGATCGGCCAGTTCGGTGTTGGCGCGGGTCTCGCGGCCAAGGCGCGCGAGTTCATCCAGCAGGCCGGCGTGGCTTTGCTCGAACGCGGCAACACTGGCCGGGTCCTCGCTGTCCAGGCGGGTGCCGTCGGCCAGCACCAGGCGCAGGCCGGCAAGGGTGTGGTAGGTGTTCTGCGCGGTGCCGCAGCACATGCCGCTGGCGTTGTTGGCGACGATGCCGCCGATCTTGCAGGCGTTGATCGAGGCCGGGTCCGGGCCGATCTTGCGCCCGAAGGGTGCGAGCCAGGCGTTGGCCTGGGCACCGATTACCCCGGGCTGCAGACGGATCTGCGTGCCCTGGCCGCGAATCTCCCGGCCGTTCCAGTTGTCGCCGAGCACGATCAGCACCGAGTCGCTGATGGCCTGGCCCGACAGGCTGGTGCCGGCGGCGCGGAACGTCACGGGTACCCGGTCACGCTGGGCCAACTGGAGCAGGGCGACCACTTCGTCCTCGGATTCCACGCGCACCACCAGCTTGGGAATCAGTCGGTAGAAACTGGCGTCGGTACCGAACGCCAAGGTCGAGGTCGGGTCGTCGAAGCGGCGTTCGGCAGGGATCAGGCGCTCGGCATCACGCAGGAACGCGGCGGGCAGGCTCATGCAGTCTCCTCGCGGGGCCGCGGCGTCTTGTGCGCGGCGTGCCCCGGGTAATCAGGCGTTGGCGGGCGCGCTCAGGCGCCCAGTTCGCGGACCAGCGAGTCGCGGGTGATCTCGCCGATGGACTTGGCGCCAGTCAGCACCATGGCCACGCGCATTTCTTTCTCGAACAGCGCCAGCAGGTTCTTCACGCCCGCTTCGCCATGGGTGGCCAGGGCATAAAGGAAGGCGCGGCCGATCAGCACGGTATCGGCGCCCAGGGCGACCATGCGCACTACGTCCAGGCCGTTGCGGATTCCGGAGTCGGCGAGGATCTTGATGTCGCCCTTCACCGCGTCGGCGATCGCCGGCAGGGCGCGGGCGCTGGACAGCACGCCGTCGAGCTGGCGGCCACCGTGGTTGGAGACGACGATGCCGTCGGCGCCGAACTTGACCGCGTCGCGGGCGTCATCGGCGTCGAGTATGCCTTTGATGATCATCGGGCCGTCCCAGAATTCGCGGATCCACTCCAGGTCTTTCCAGGAGATGGACGGGTCGAAATTGTTGCCCAGCCAGCCGATGTAGTCGGCCAGGCCCGTAGGGTTGCCCCGGTATTTGGAGATGTTGCCCAGGTCATGGGGGCGGCCGAGCAGGCCGACATCCAGCGCCCACTGCGGGTGAGTCATGGCCTGCCACATGCGGCGCAGCGGCGCGTTCGGGCCGCTCATGCCGGAGTGGGCATCTCGGTAGCGGGCGCCGGGCACGGGCATGTCGACGGTGAACACTAGGGTCTTCACGCCGGCCGCCTTGGCGCGCTCCAAGGCGTTGCGCATGAAGCCACGGTCTTTCAGTACATACAGCTGGAACCACATCGGCCGGTCGATGGCCGGGGCCACCTCTTCGATCGGGCACACCGATACCGTGGACATGGTGAATGGGATGCCGTGGGCCGCCGCCGCGCGCGCCGCCTGCACTTCGCCACGGCGGGCGTACATGCCGGTGAGGCCGACCGGGGCCAGGGCCACAGGCATGCTCAGGGTTTCGTCGAACAGCCGGGTCTCCAGGCTCAGGTCCGACATGTTCTTCAGCACGCGCTGACGCAGGGCGATGCTGGCCAGGTCCGAGACGTTGTGGCGCAGGGTGTGCTCGGCGTAGGCGCCGCCGTCGGCGTAGTGGAAGAGGAAGGGGGGCAGCTTGCGTTGGGCCGCGGCGCGATAGTCGGTGGAGGCGGAAATGATCATGGATTCTCGCAGCGTGGGTTGAAGGCGGTGCCGGGCGCTGGTCGGCGCCCGGGCCCTTTCACTTTAGTGATGAACCAGCATGCCGGTCAGCCAATAGGCCTGGATCAGGGTGATCAGGCCGACGATGGTGGCGAAGAACAGGCTGTGCTTGACGGTGAAGCGGAACAGGTCGGATTCCTTGCCGACCAGGCCGGTGGCGGCGCAGGCCACGGCGATCGACTGCGGCGAGATCATCTTGCCGGTTACGCCGCCGCTGGTGTTGGCCGCCACCAGCAGGGTGTCGTTGACCCCGATCTGGTGCGCGGTGGTGGCCTGCAACGAGCTGAACAGGGCGTTGGACGAGGTGTCGGAACCGGTCAGGAACACGCCCAGCCAGCCCAGGAACGGCGAGAAGAACGGGAACGCGGCGCCCGTGCCGGCCAGCACCAGAGCCATGGTCGAAGACATGCCCGAGTAGTTGGTGACGAAGGCGAAGGCCAGCACCATGCCGATCGACAGGATTGGCCAGCGCAGTTCCCAGAAGGTCTCCTTGAAAGTGGTCAGACCAGTTTTGAAGTTGATCTTCAATACCCACATCGAGATCAGCGCCGAGAGGAAGATCGCGGTGCCGGTGGCGGAGATCGGGTCGAGCTTGAACACCGCCGGCATGGCGGTCGGCGCGGTGACGATCGGCGCGGTCTTGATCACCAACTGGTCGAGGTGCGGGATGGCGAAGTTGAACACGAAGTTGTACATCGCGCCGCCCGGGGCGAAGGCCGCCTTGAACGGCTTCAGGGTCCAGATCGTGACCAGCACGGTCAGGATCAGGAACGGCGACCAGGCCTTGAAGATCTCGCCGAAGCTGTACGGCGAAGGCTGGCTGCCACCCGATTGCACGACGGCGGCGCCGACGCTGCCCTTGGCTTCGGCGAACGAGCGCTTGGGCTGCCAGACCTTGAGGAACAGGGTCAGGGCGATCAGGCTGGCCAGGGCAGAGGTGATGTCCGGCAGCTCCGGGCCGATGAAGTTGGAGGTGAAGTACTGGGTGACGGCGAAGCTCAGGCCGGCCACCAGGGCGGCGGGCCAGGTCTCTTTCACGCCGCGCACGCCGTCCATCATGAACACCAGCCAGAACGGCACGAACAGCGACAGCAGCGGCAGCTGGCGGCCAGTCATGGCGCCGATGTGGAAGGCGTCGATACCGGTCACTTGCCCGGCGACGATGATCGGGATGCCCAGGGCGCCGAAGGCCACTGGCGCGGTGTTGGCGATCAGGCACAGGCCGGCGGCGTACAGCGGGTTGAAGCCCAGGCCCACCAGCAGCGCGGCGGTGATGGCCACCGGGGCGCCGAAGCCGGCCGCGCCTTCGAGGAAGGCACCGAAGCAGAAGCCGATCAGCAGCACTTGCAGGCGCTGGTCGTCGGTGATCGACAGCACCGAGCTGCGAATCACCTCGAACTGGCCGCTCTTGACCGTGAGCTTGTAGAGGAATACCGCAGCGACGATGATCCAGGCAATCGGCCACAGGCCGTAGAGGAAGCCATAACCCGCGGCGGCCAGGGCCATGTCGACAGGCATCTGGAAGGCGAAGATCGCCATCAGGATCGACAGCGCAAGGGTGATGCTGCCGGCGACGTGGCCCTTGAGGCGGAACACGGCAAGGGCGAGGAAGAAGAATACGATGGGGATGACCGCCGCCAGCGCGGACAGGCCTAGGCTACCAAGCGGAGTATAGAGTTGTTGCCAGGTTTGCATATGGGGTGGCCCCTAATTGTTGTTGGTCAAGGCTCTGGCATTGGATAATTGGTAATACCAATTTACAATGGCTGGGCGCTAGGTTAAGAGCGCCGCGCAGGGTGTGTCAATTTGTCCTGTGGAAAACTTTGGTCGGATGCCGATGAGCGGGCATCTGAGCGGCAGGGAAAATCGCCGCCTGATGGGTGTCGGCGCCGGCCGGATAGGCGCAGAATAGGCGCCCCCGGATTCGCATCCCCGGGGTTCGTGGAGAGCAAGCAATGGTTTTTGATCAGGTCCGTCAGCGGCGCCTGTCCGACGACATCGTCGACCGGTTGGAAGGGATGATTCTCGAGGGCACGCTGACTTCGGGGCAGCGCCTTCCCGCCGAGCGCGTCCTGGCCGAGCAGTTCGGCGTGTCTCGTCCGTCACTGCGCGAGGCCATCCAGAAGCTGGTGGCAAAGGGGCTGCTGGTCAGCCGTCAGGGTGGCGGCAACTATGTGGCCGAAGCCCTGGGTTCCACCTTCAGCGACCCGCTGTTGCAGCTGTTGGAGCGCAATCCGGAGGCTCAGCGCGACTTGCTGGAGTTCCGTCATACCTTGGAGGCGTCATGCGCCTACTACGCGGCCCAGCGTGCTACCGAGCCTGATCGCGAGCGTTTGAAGACGGCGTTCGATGCGCTGCAGGATTGCTACAGCCGTGTCGGCGAGGTGGACCGGGTGGAGGAGGGCGCGGCCGATGCGCGTTTCCACCTGGCCATTGCAGAAGCCAGTCACAACGCTGTGCTGCTGCATACCATCCGCGGCTTGTTCGACCTGCTCAAGCGCAACGTGGTGACCAACATCGGCGGCATGTACCAGCAGCGCACGGAGACCCGCGACATGCTGATCAGTCAGCATCGCGAGTTGTACCTGGCGATTGTCGAGGGGCGGGCGGACGATGCGCGGGAGGTGTCGAGCCGGCATATCCTGTATGTGCAGGAGGTGCTGCAGGAGGCGCAGCAGGAGGCCCAGCGGGTGGCCCGGGCGGAGCGGCGCAGCGGGCGCTGAGAGACGGCGTACGCGGTTCTTGTGGGAGCGGCCACCACTCAAGATCGTCGGGGCTGCTTCGCAGTCCTATCGCGACACGAGGCCGCCCCTACAGTGACCGAGCAGGGCAGGAATTATTCTTCCTTGCCCTTGTTGCGCATCGTGCGTTGCAGTTCGCGGTTGGAGTCGCGTTCGCGCACGGTGTCGCGCTTGTCGAACTCCTTCTTGCCCTTGCCGAGCGCGATTTCGCACTTGATCAGGTGCTTGCTCCAGTACAGCGACATCGCCACGCAGGTGTAGCCCTTCTGCGCCACGGCCGCTTCCAGGCGCTCCAGCTCGCGCTTGTTCAGCAGCAGCTTGCGGGTGCGGATCGGGTCGGCGATGACGTGGGTGCTGGCGGTTGTCAGCGGGGTGATGTGGCTGCCGAACAGCCAGGCTTCGCCATCCTTGAGCAGCACGTAGCTGTCGGTCAGGTGCGCCTTGCCGGCCCGCAGGCTCTTTACTTCCCAGCCGGACAGGACCAGCCCGGCCTCGAACTTGTGTTCGATGAAGTAATCGTGTCGCGCCTTCTTGTTCTGCGCGATGGTCCCGGTCGGATGTTTCTTTTGCTTAGCCATAGGGGCGGCATTATAGGGAGAGTCCGCGTCCTCGGCTATGGGGTTTAGGTGCGCTTGAGCCAGTTGTGTGAATCCCGGACAATACAGGCCTCGTTCTGCCACACAGAACCGTATTCGAGGCGCTGCGACGCGCCGCCGCCCAGATTGGAAGTGACGCCTGGATGACTACCCATATTCAACGCTCCGCCCTGCTGCCGTTCCCTGCCCAGGCGCTCTACGACCTGGTCAATGATGTGGCCAGCTACCCGGAGTTCCTGCCCTGGTGCTCGGCTTCCACCGTGCTCGAGGCCAGCGACACGCACATGCGGGCCAGGCTGGAAGTGGCCAAGGGCGGTATGAGCCAGCAGTTCACCACGCGCAATGTGCTGGTGCCGGGCCAGTCGATCGAAATGAACCTGGAAGATGGGCCGTTCACCCAGCTGCACGGTTTGTGGGTGTTCAAGCCGCTGGGCGAGAAGGCCTGCAAGATCAGCCTCGACCTGTCGTTCGATTATGCCGGCGCCCTGGTGCGGGCGACACTGGGGCCATTGTTCAATCAGGCGGCCAATACCATGGTCGATGCGTTTTGCCAGCGTGCCAAGCAGATCAATGGCTGATTAGGGCTCGTGGTCTGATCCGCAGGCTTTTCGACAGCGCAATAAAAAGCCCGGACTGGATCCGGGCTTTTTAGTGTCGGCGCATTTACTGCGGCGAGGTTTCCAGCGGTGCTGGCGTCGGGACCGGGGTGGTCTCGATGTTGTCGATTTCTTTTTGCAGTGTGTCTTCCAGCGAGCCTGGCTTGGCCGGCTTTTCGGATTGGCTGGGCTGCTTGACCGGGCTGACCGTGGTGTCGCCGCTGCCGCCGAGGATTTCCTGGTCGCGGCTGACGCCCGGCATGAAGTCGCCGGAGAGGCTGACCAGTTGGTCGCTCTCGTTGAAGAAGATGCTCATGCGCTCTTGCTGGCGCTGGCCGCCGCCGGGCTGCAGGCTGTACAGGTAGTCCCAGCGGTTGGTGTGGAAAGTGTCCTGCAGCAGCGGGTTGCCCATGATAAACCTTACTTGCCGGCGGGTCATTCCCGGACGCAATTGGTCTATCATGTCCTGCGTGACGACATTGCCCTGCTGGATGTCGATTTTGTAAACCCCGGGAAACGAGCAACCGGCGAGTGCGAGCAGTCCCACTAGGGTGAGGCTGGTTAGCAAGAGCTTGGTGTTTTGCATCGGTGGGCGACTTCCACTATCTTGGCTGGACAACGTAAACCCCGATCATACCCGTATTAAGAGAAGCTGCGAAGCAGCATCGGCGAGAAAGCTGACCATGGTTGAAAATAGCGAATTGCGCAAAGCGGGCCTCAAGGTTACCCTGCCTCGAGTCAAGATTCTTCAGATGCTCGACTCCGCCGAGCAGCGTCACATGAGTGCCGAGGATGTCTACAAGGCGCTGATGGAAGCTGGCGAGGATGTCGGTCTGGCGACCGTGTACCGCGTACTGACCCAATTCGAAGCGGCGGGCCTGGTGGAGCGCCACAACTTTGATGGCGGCCACGCGGTGTTCGAGCTGGCGGATGGCAAGCACCACGATCACATGGTCAACGTGGACAGCGGTGAAGTCATTGAGTTCTTCGATGCCGAAATCGAGAAGCGCCAGAAAGAGATCGTTGCCGAGCATGGCTTCGAGCTGGTGGACCACAATCTGGTTCTGTATGTGCGTAAAAAGAAGTAACGATTTAGATCGTTATTGATGACAAAGGCGACCTTCGGGTCGCCTTTGTGCTTTGTGGTGTCTCAAGTCTTGCGCGATTTCTGGAGCGCGAAGGCTCAGGCCTTGCTGCTCACTACCATCTTGCGCGCATGGGCCAGCGACTCCTTGGTCAGGTCGATCCCACCCAGCATCCGCGCCACTTCCTCGACCCGCTCACGCTTGCCCAGGCTGGCCACGGCGGTGTGCGTGGTGTCGCTGTTGCGCACCTTGTGCACGAACAGGTGGTGATGGCCCTGCGCTGCCACCTGGGGCAGGTGGGTCACGGTTAGGACCTGGCCGCGCTCGCCGAGGCGGCGAAGCAGTTGGCCGACGATCTCTGCCGTCGGGCCGCCGATCCCCACGTCCACTTCGTCGAACACCAGGGTCGGAATGCGCGAGGTCTGCGCGGTGATCACCTGGATCGCCAGGCTGATACGCGACAGCTCACCGCCCGAGGCGACCTTGGCCAGGCCCTTGAGTGGCTGGCCGGGGTTGGCGCTGACCAGCAGTTCGATCTGCTCCAGGCCATGGGGCGAAAGGTCGCCGTTGTCGAAGGGCGTAAGTTCGATGCAGAAGCGCCCGCCGGGCATGCCCAGGCGCTGGATTTCCTGCTCGACGGCGGTGGCCAGTTGCTTGGCGGCCTGCTGGCGCAGCGCGCTCAGCTCGCTGGCTTTCTCTTTATAGTGCTGGGCGTAGGCGGCCAGCTCCTCGCCCAGGCGCTCAACCGACTCGTCGCTGGCGTTAAGTCCTTCGAGCTCCTCCATCAGGCGCTGTTGCAGGTGCGGCAGCTCGGTGGGGTGTACACGGTGTTTGCGGGCGAGGGTATAGATGGTGTCCAGGCGCTCTTCCAGGGCCTGAAGGCGCATCGGGTCGGCGTCGAAGTTGTCGAGGAAGCGGTTGAGTTCGCCAACGGCCTCCTCTACCTGGATCTGCGCGCTGGCGATCAGGTTGACCGCCTCGTCCAGCGCCTTTGGGCCGTTGACGACAGCGGTGAGCCGGTTGAGGCTGACGGTCAGGGCGCTCAGCACGTTGCCCGAGTCGCTTTCGCTGCACTGCTCGATGACCTGGCGGCAGATGCCGAACAGCGCCTCGGCGTTGGTCAGGTTCTTGTGTTCCTGTTCCAGCTGTTCCAGCTCGTTTTCGCCAAGGCCGAGGTTGTCCAGTTCTTCCAGCTGGTAGCTGAGCAGTTGATGGCGCGCCCGTTGCTCGTCTCCGGAATTGCTCAGGCGCTCCAGCTCCTGGCGTGTCTGGTTCCAGCGCTTGGCGGCCAGTTGGACCTGGCGGGCCAGGTCGCTGGCGCCGGCGTATTCGTCAACCAGTCGGCGGTGGGTGTCGGTCTTGAGCAGTGACTGGTGTTCATGCTGGCTGTGGATGTCGATCAGCAGTTCGCCCAGGGCCTTGAGGTCGCCCAGTGGGCAGGGGGTGCCGTTGATGTAGCCTCGGCTGCGGCCCTCGGCGGTAATCACCCGGCGCAGGATGCACGGCCCGTCGCTTTCCAGGTCGCGCTCGGCGAGCCAGGCGTGGGCCTCGGGGATGTCGATCAGGTCGAAGGTGGCGAGGATGTCTGCCTTGTCGGTGCCCGGGCGCACCACGCCGCTGTCGGCGCGGTCGCCCAGGGCCAGGCCGAGGGCGTCGAGCATGATCGACTTGCCAGCCCCGGTCTCGCCGGTGATCACGGACATGCCGCGGGCGATTTCGAGGTCGAGGTGTTCGACGATGGCGTAGTTGTGAATGGACAGGTGCACCAGCATGGGGCGGCTCCCGGAAGGTCGTGTCTGGATATTTATACAGTGCTTTTCGCGAGTCTGCCAATAGCCGGTCGACGAATGTGGAAAAGCACCTTCCCCCTTGAACCTGGTTTTTCCGACCCCATATAGCCGGCAAGACATGGCGAGCCTGGCTCGCACGACAGAAATCGTGGAGGAGAAACCCAATGGCTGACGAACAGCTGGATGAGAAGAACCTGAATTCCGAAGAAGCAGGCGCCGCGAATGCCGATGCCCGTGTCCTGGAGCTCGAGGAGCAGCTGGCCGCCGCCAAGGACCAGTCCCTGCGCGCCGCCGCCGACCTGCAGAACATCCGCCGCCGTGCCGAGCAGGATGTCGAGAAGGCCCACAAGTTCGCCCTGGAGAAGTTCGCCGGCGACCTGCTGCCGATCATCGACAGCCTGGAGCGTGGCCTGGAACTGTCCAATGCCGACGACGAGACCATCAAGCCGATGCGCGAAGGCATCGAGCTGACCCTGAAGATGTTCCAGGACACCCTCAAGCGCTACAACCTCGAGGCCATCGATCCGCACGGCCAGCCATTCAACGCCGAGCACCACCAGGCGATGGCCATGCAGGAAAGCGCCGAGGTCGAGCCGAACAGCGTGCTGAACGTGTTCCAGAAAGGCTACCTGCTCAACGGCCGCCTGCTGCGCCCCGCCATGGTGGTGGTCAGCAAGGCGCCGAGCGCTGCGCAGCCTTCGATCAATGAAAAGGCTTGAAATCTTTCCGGGCACCCCCATCTAGGTGTCAAGCCTTCAAGTATTAGTGCAGTGGGCCAAGGCAGTCGCTGCTATCAAATTCAAGTTTCGGGAGAATCAACATGGGTAAAATCATCGGTATCGACCTGGGGACCACCAACTCCTGCGTCTCCGTGCTGGAAAACGGCACCGCCAAGGTCATCGAGAACGCTGAAGGCGCGCGTACCACGCCTTCGATCATCGCCTACGCAAACGACGGCGAAATCCTGGTCGGTCAGTCGGCCAAGCGCCAGGCGGTCACCAACCCGCACAACACCCTGTTCGCTGTGAAGCGCCTGATCGGCCGCCGTTTCGAAGAAGATGTCGTGCAGAAAGACATCAAGCTGGTGCCTTACAAGATCGTCAAGGCCAGCAACGGTGACGCCTGGGTCGAGGCCTCCGGCAAGGAAATGGCTCCGCCGCAGATCAGCGCCGAAGTCCTGAAGAAGATGAAGAAGACTGCCGAAGATTACCTCGGCGAGCCGGTCACCGAAGCGGTCATCACCGTGCCGGCCTACTTCAACGACAGCCAGCGTCAGGCCACCAAGGATGCCGGTCGCATCGCCGGTCTGGACGTAAAACGCATCATCAACGAACCGACCGCCGCTGCGCTGGCGTACGGCATGGACAAGGCCAAGGGCGACCACACCGTCATCGTTTACGACCTCGGTGGTGGTACCTTCGACGTTTCGGTCATCGAAATCGCCGAAGTCGACGGTGAGCACCAGTTCGAAGTACTGGCCACCAACGGCGACACCTTCCTGGGTGGCGAAGACTTCGACATGCGCCTGATCGACTACCTCGTCGACGAGTTCAAGAAAGAGTCCGGCATGGATCTGAAGAACGATCCCCTGGCCCTGCAGCGCCTGAAAGAAGCCGCTGAAAAGGCCAAGATCGAGCTGTCCTCGAGCCAGCAGACCGATGTCAACCTGCCGTACATCACCGCAGATGCGACCGGGCCGAAACACTTGAATGTGAAGATCTCCCGCTCCAAGCTGGAGTCGCTGGTCGAAGACCTGGTCAACCGTACCATCGAGCCATGCCGCATCGCCCTGAAGGACGCCGGCATCGACGCCAGCAAGATCGACGACGTGATCCTGGTCGGTGGCCAGACCCGTATGCCGATGGTGCAGAAAGCCGTTGCCGACTTCTTCGGTAAAGAAGCGCGCAAGGACGTCAACCCGGACGAAGCCGTTGCCATGGGTGCCGCCATCCAGGGCGCTGTTCTGGCTGGTGACGTCAAGGACGTGCTGCTGCTGGACGTCAGCCCGCTGACCCTGGGTATCGAAACCATGGGCGGCGTGATGACCGCGCTGATCGAGAAGAACACCACCATCCCGACCAAGAAGTCGCAGGTGTTCTCGACCGCCGATGACAACCAGGGCGCCGTGACCATCCACGTGCTGCAGGGTGAGCGCAAGCAAGCTTCGCAGAACAAGTCGCTGGGCAAGTTCGACCTGGCCGACATCCCGCCAGCTCCGCGCGGCGTGCCGCAGATCGAAGTGACCTTCGACATCGACGCCAACGGCATCCTGCACGTCGGCGCGAAGGACAAGGCCACCGGCAAGGCGCAGTCGATCGTGATCAAGGCCAACTCCGGCCTGTCCGACGAAGAAATCGAGAAAATGGTGCGTGACGCCGAGGCCAACGCCGAGGAAGATCGCAAGTTCGAAGAACTGGCCGCCGCCCGTAACCAGGGTGACGCGCTGGTTCACTCGACCCGCAAGATGGTCGCTGAAGCCGGTGACAAGGTCACCGCTGAAGAGAAGACCGCCATCGAGGCCGCCGTGGTCGCCCTGGAAGCCGCCGTCAAAGGCGACGACAAGGCCGCCATCGACGCCAAGGTCGAGGAGCTGTCCAAGGTCTCGGCGCCTGTTGCCCAGAAGATGTACGCCGAGCAGCAGGCCGAGCAGCCACAGGGCGGCGCCCAGCAGGCCGAGCCGGAAGCCAAGCACGACGACGTGGTTGACGCCGAGTTCGAAGAAGTGAAAGACAACAACAAGCAGTAATTCCTGCATGTTGTCGGCCGGTTCACCGTCGTTTGCTGGTGAACTGGTAGGATGTCGCCGCGCGGGAGCTTGCTCCCGCGTTGGCGTGTCTGGAACACGAGAATTATTTACGGCATCTGTCGCGGCGCATTCGCCCATGACGGCAGGTGCTGGTGGCATGGCGCACGATGCGCCGAGGTATGCCGAACGCCCCCAAGAGTGCAAATGACCTATGGCAAAGCGTGATTTTTATGAGGTCCTGGGTGTCGAGCGTGGCGCCAGTGAAGGTGATCTCAAGAAGGCCTACCGCCGTCTGGCGATGAAGTACCACCCGGATCGCAACCCGGGCGACAAGGAGTCGGAAGACCTGTTCAAGGAGGCCAACGAGGCCTACGAGGTGCTGTCCGATGCCAGCAAGCGCGCGGCATACGACCAGTATGGCCACGCCGGTGTTGACCCGAGCATGGGTGGCGGCGGTGCCGGTTTCGGTGGTGCCAACTTCTCCGACATCTTTGGCGATGTCTTCAGCGACTTCTTCGGCGGCGGCCGCGGAGGCGGTCGTGGTGGTGCCCAGCGCGGCAGCGACCTGCGCTACACCCTCGAGCTCAACCTCGAAGAGGCGGTGCGCGGCACCACGGTCAACATTCGTGTGCCCACGCTGGTCAACTGCAAGCCGTGCGACGGCTCCGGCGCCAAGAAGGGCTCGACACCGTCGACCTGCCCGACCTGCGGCGGTATCGGCCAGGTGCGCATGCAGCAGGGCTTCTTCGCCGTGCAGCAGACCTGTCCGCGTTGCCATGGCCAGGGCAAGATCATCACCGACCCTTGCGGTTCGTGCCACGGCGAAGGTCGTGTAGAGGAGTACAAGACGCTGTCGGTCAAGGTTCCGGCCGGTGTCGATACCGGTGATCGCATTCGCCTGTCCGGCGAAGGCGAGGCGGGCGCCCATGGTGGTCCTACCGGTGACCTGTATGTGGTCGTCAATGTGCGCGAGCACCCGATCTTCCAGCGCGACGGCAAGCACCTCTACTGCGAAGTGCCGATCAGCTATACCGATGCCGCCCTGGGTGGCGAGCTGGAAGTGCCGACCCTCGATGGTCGCGTGAAGCTGAAGATCCCCGAAGGCACCCAGACCGGCAAGCAGTTCCGCTTGCGCGGCAAGGGCGTGGCGCCGGTGCGCGGTGGCGCGGCAGGCGACCTGCTGTGCCGGGTGGCGGTGGAAACGCCGGTCAACCTCAGTCGTCGCCAGCGCGAGCTGCTCGAAGAGCTGCGCGATTCGCTGGAAGGCGACAGCTCCCATTCGCCCAAGGCCAGCGGCTGGTTCGAGGGTGTGAAGCGCTTCTTCGGCGATCTCTGAGAAGGAACAGGCTATGCGACGTATTGCGGTAATGGGCGCGGCGGGGCGGATGGGCAAGACCCTCGTCGAGGCTGTGCAGCAGCAGGCGCCCCAGGCCGGGCTGACAGCGGCGATCGATCGCCCGGACAGCTCGCTGGTCGGGGCCGATGCCGGTGAGCTGGCGGCCCTGGGGCGTATCGGCGTGCTGATCTGCGATGACCTGGCCAAGGTCGCCGACGAGTTCGATGTGCTGATCGATTTCACGCATCCTTCGGTGACCCTGAAGAACCTGGCGTTCTGCCGCAAGGCGGGCAAGGCCATGGTCATCGGCACCACCGGTTTCACGCCGGAAGAGAAAGGGTTGCTGGCGGAGGCGGGCAAGGAGATTCCGATCGTCTTCGCCGCGAACTTCAGCGTGGGCGTGAACCTCAGCCTCAAGCTGCTGGACATGGCGGCCCGGGTGCTGGGCGATGATGTGGATATCGAGATCATCGAAGCCCATCACCGGCACAAGGTCGACGCGCCGTCGGGGACCGCTCTGCGCATGGGTGAAGTGGTTGCCAGTGCGTTGGGGCGCGACTTGCAGGAAGTGGCCGTTTATGGCCGTGAAGGCCAGACTGGCGCCCGTGATCGCAAGACCATCGGTTTCGCTACTGTACGTGCCGGTGATGTGGTCGGTGACCACACCGTGCTGTTCGCCGCCGAAGGCGAGCGCCTGGAGATCACCCACAAGGCCTCCAGCCGCATGACGTTCGCCAAGGGCGCCGTACGCGCTGCGCTGTGGCTGGAAGGGCGTGAGCCTGGCCTGTACGACATGCAGGACGTGCTTGAGCTGCGTTGATGTCGCGGGGCTGCCTGGCAGCCCCTTGTCGCATTAGTGTGGTTTAGAGACACATCTACGGTAGACCCAAAACGCACTTTTCTGTAAGCTACAGCTTTAGTGTGTCCACTAAAAGCGCGCAGCGAATTGAATTCAGCACTTAAAAGCGGGGTGACGTGTCCATACGTCACTCCGCTTTTTTGCAACCTGCGATCGCCCTTTCATGCTTGATTTACGGGAGGTCTTCTTGACAAAGCCAGCCATACTCGCCCTTGCCGACGGCAGTATTTTTCGCGGTGAAGCCATTGGTGCCGACGGTCAGACCGTTGGCGAGGTGGTATTCAACACCGCTATGACCGGCTACCAGGAAATCCTTACAGACCCTTCCTACTCGCAGCAAATCGTCACCCTGACCTACCCGCACATCGGCAATACCGGCACCACCCCGGAAGACGCCGAATCCAACCGCGTCTGGTCCGCCGGCCTGGTCATCCGCGACCTGCCGCTGTTGGCCAGCAACTGGCGCAATACCCAGTCGCTGCCTGAGTACCTCAAGGCCAACAATGTTGTCGCCATCGCCGGTATCGATACCCGTCGCCTGACCCGTATCCTGCGTGAAAAAGGCGCCCAGAACGGTTGCATCCTCGCCGGTGACAACATCACCGAAGAGCAGGCCATCGCCGCTGCCCGTGCCTTCCCGGGCCTGAAGGGCATGGACCTGGCCAAGGTCGTTTCCACCAAGGAGCGCTACGAGTGGCGTTCCAGCGTCTGGGAACTGAAGACCGACAGCCACCCGACCATCGACGCTGCCGACCTGCCGTACCACGTGGTTGCCTTCGACTACGGCGTCAAGTTGAACATCCTGCGCATGCTGGTCGCGCGTGGTTGCCGCGTGACCGTGGTGCCTGCCCAGACCCCGGCCAGTGAAGTGCTCGCGCTCAACCCCGATGGTGTGTTCCTGTCCAACGGCCCTGGTGATCCGGAGCCATGCGACTACGCCATCCAGGCGATCAAGGAAATCCTCGAGACCGAGATTCCGGTCTTCGGCATCTGCCTCGGCCACCAACTGCTGGCCTTGGCCTCCGGCGCCAAGACCGTGAAGATGGGTCATGGCCACCACGGTGCCAACCACCCGGTCCAGGATCTGGACACCGGCGTGGTCATGATCACCAGCCAGAACCACGGCTTTGCCGTCGATGAAGCCACCTTGCCGGCTAACGTACGCGCCATTCACAAGTCGCTGTTCGACGGTACCCTGCAGGGTATCGAGCGCACCGACAAGAGCGCGTTCAGCTTCCAGGGTCACCCTGAAGCGAGCCCAGGCCCGACCGACGTCGCGCCACTGTTCGATCGTTTCACCGATGCCATGGCCAAGCGCCGCTGAGCATCCTGCTTCAAGGCCCCGGGCCGGCTCGCGCCGCGCCCGGCAGTGCCTGACCCAGATTGTTCAAAGCGGCTTGCCGACTGACCCCGGATTTGAGTGACAACCATGCCAAAACGTACAGACATCAAAAGCATCCTGATTCTCGGCGCTGGCCCGATCGTGATCGGCCAGGCCTGCGAATTCGACTACTCCGGCGCCCAGGCCTGCAAGGCCCTGCGCGAGGAAGGTTTCCGCGTCATCCTGGTGAACTCCAACCCGGCCACCATCATGACCGACCCGGCCATGGCCGACGCCACCTACATCGAGCCGATCAAGTGGCAGTCGGTGGCCAAGATCATCGAGAAAGAGCGCCCTGACGCCGTCCTGCCGACCATGGGTGGCCAGACCGCGCTGAACTGCGCCCTGGACCTGGAGCGCCATGGCGTCCTGGAGAAGTTCGGCGTAGAGATGATCGGCGCCAACGCCGACACCATCGACAAGGCTGAAGACCGTTCGCGCTTCGACAAGGCGATGAAGGACATCGGCCTGGAGTGCCCGCGCTCCGGTATCGCCCACAGCATGGAAGAGGCCAACGCGGTCCTCGAGAAGCTCGGCTTCCCATGCATCATCCGCCCATCGTTCACCATGGGCGGCACGGGCGGTGGTATCGCCTACAACCGTGAAGAGTTCGAAGAAATCTGCACCCGTGGTCTGGACCTGTCGCCGACCAAGGAGCTGCTGATCGACGAATCGCTGATCGGCTGGAAGGAATACGAGATGGAGGTGGTCCGCGACAAGAAGGACAACTGCATCATCGTCTGCTCGATCGAGAACTTCGACCCGATGGGCGTGCACACCGGTGACTCGATCACCGTTGCTCCGGCACAGACCCTGACCGACAAGGAATACCAGATCATGCGCAACGCCTCGCTGGCGGTGCTGCGTGAAATCGGTGTCGAGACCGGCGGCTCCAACGTGCAGTTCGGTATCTGCCCGAACACTGGCCGCATGGTCGTGATCGAGATGAACCCGCGGGTTTCCCGTTCCTCGGCTCTGGCTTCCAAGGCCACCGGCTTCCCGATCGCCAAGATCGCCGCCAAGCTGGCCATCGGCTACACCCTCGACGAGCTGCAGAACGACATCACCGGTGGCCGCACCCCGGCGTCCTTCGAGCCGTCGATCGACTACGTCGTCACCAAGCTGCCACGCTTCGCCTTCGAAAAATTCCCGAAAGCCGACGCCCGCCTGACCACCCAGATGAAATCCGTGGGTGAAGTCATGGCCATCGGCCGCACCTTCCAGGAATCCCTGCAGAAAGCCCTGCGCGGCCTGGAAGTCGGTGCCTGCGGCCTCGACCCGAAAGTCGACCTGGCCAGCCCGGAAGCCGCCAGCATCCTCAAGCGCGAGCTGACCGTGCCGGGCGCCGAGCGTATCTGGTACGTCGCCGACGCGATGCGTTCGGGCATGACCATCGAGGAAATCTTTGCCCTGACCGGCATCGACCTGTGGTTCCTGGTACAGATGGAAGACCTGATCAAGGAAGAAGAAAAGGTCAAGACCCTGGCCCTGTCGTCGATCGACAAGGACTACATGCTGCGCCTCAAGCGCAAGGGCTTCTCGGACCAGCGCCTGGCCAAGCTGCTCGGCATCACCGACAAGAACCTGCGCCGTCACCGCCACAAGCTGGAAGTGTTCCCGGTGTACAAGCGCGTCGACACCTGCGCCGCCGAGTTCGCCACCGATACCGCCTACCTGTACTCGACCTACGAGGAAGAGTGCGAGGCCAACCCGTCGACCCGTGACAAGATCATGATCCTGGGTGGCGGCCCGAACCGTATCGGCCAGGGCATCGAGTTCGACTACTGCTGTGTGCACGCCGCGCTGGCCCTGCGTGAAGACGGTTACGAGACCATCATGGTCAACTGCAACCCTGAGACCGTCTCCACCGACTACGACACCTCCGACCGCCTGTACTTCGAGCCGCTGACCCTGGAAGACGTGCTGGAAGTCTGCCGCGTCGAGAAGCCGAAGGGCGTGATCGTCCACTACGGCGGCCAGACCCCGCTGAAACTGGCGCGTGCCCTGGAAGAAGCCGGCGTACCGATCATCGGTACCAGCCCGGACGCCATCGACCGCGCCGAAGACCGCGAGCGCTTCCAGCAGATGGTTCAGCGCCTGAACCTGCTGCAGCCGCCAAACGCCACCGTTCGCAGCGAAGACGAAGCCATCGCTGCCGCTGGCAAGATCGGTTACCCGCTGGTGGTTCGCCCGTCCTACGTGCTGGGCGGCCGCGCCATGGAGATCGTCTACGAACTGGACGAGCTCAAGCGCTACCTGCGTGAAGCGGTGCAGGTCTCCAACGACAGCCCGGTGCTGCTCGACCACTTCCTCAACTGCGCCATCGAGATGGACGTGGACGCGGTCTGCGACGGCACCGACGTGGTGATCGGCGCGATCATGCAACACATCGAGCAGGCCGGCGTTCACTCCGGCGACTCGGCGTGCTCGCTGCCGCCTTACTCGCTGAGCAAGGAAGTACAGGACGAAGTCCGCGTCCAGGTCAAGAAAATGGCCCTGGAGCTGGGCGTGGTCGGCCTGATGAACGTGCAGCTGGCCCTGCAGGGCGACAAGATCTACGTGATCGAGGTCAACCCACGCGCCTCGCGTACCGTGCCATTCGTCTCCAAGTGCATCGGCACTTCCCTGGCGATGATCGCGGCCCGCGTCATGGCCGGCAAGACCCTGAAAGAGCTGGGCTTCACCCAGGAAATCATCCCGAACTTCTACAGCGTCAAGGAAGCCGTCTTCCCGTTCGCCAAGTTCCCGGGGGTTGACCCGATCCTCGGCCCTGAGATGAAATCGACCGGTGAAGTCATGGGCGTCGGCGATAGCTTCGGCGAAGCCTTCGCCAAGGCCCAGATGGGCGCCAGCGAAGTGCTGCCGACCGGTGGTACCGCGTTCATCAGCGTGCGTGACGACGACAAGCCGCAAGTGGCTGGCGTTGCCCGCGACCTGATCGCCCTGGGCTTCGAAGTGGTCGCCACTGCCGGCACCGCCAAGGTAATCGAAGCGGCCGGCCTGAAAGTGCGTCGCGTGAACAAGGTGACCGAGGGGCGTCCGCACGTGGTCGACATGATCAAGAACGACGAAGTGTCGCTGATCATCAACACCACCGAAGGTCGCCAGTCGATCGCTGACTCCTACTCGATTCGTCGCAATGCGTTGCAGCACAAGATCTACTGCACCACCACCATTGCGGCCGGTGAAGCCATCTGCGAGGCGCTGAAATTCGGTCCGGAAAAGACCGTTCGTCGCCTGCAGGATCTGCATGCAGGACTCAAAGCATGAGCATTACCAAATACCCGATGACCGTCCAGGGCGCTCGCGCCCTGGAGGAAGAGCATCTGTTCCTGAGCAAGACCGAGCGCCCACGCCTGAGCCAGGCGATCGGCGAGGCTCGCGAGCTGGGCGATCTCAAGGAAAACGCCGAATACCACGCCGCCCGTGAGGAGCAGGGCATGGTCGAGGCGCGTATCCGCGATATCGAAGGCCGTCTGCAGAACTCGGTGGTGATCGACGTCACCACCATCGCCCACACCGGCAAGGTGATTTTCGGCACCACCGTGGTGCTGGCGAACACCGAGACCGATGAAGAGGTGACCTACCAGATCGTTGGCGAAGACGAAGCCGACGTGAAGCAGGGCAAGCTCTCCAGCGGTGCGCCGATCGCCCGCGCCATCATCGGCAAGGAAGAAGGTGATACTGTCGTCGTCAAGACGCCAAGTGGCACGGTCGAGTACGAGATTGTCGAAGTCAAGCACATCTGACCGGCGCCTGCGGGCGCCATCCCTCGAGGGGATCCTCTGGCAGCTGGCCCAGGTGTTCTGGGTCGGCGGCCTGTGGGTGTTCCACGTGGGGCTGGTGCCGGCGCTCAAGGTCAGTGGCCTGGCGCCTTTGCTGGTGCACGACGTGGCTGCGCAGATCGACCGCTGGTTGATTGGCGTGGCCATGCTCGGGTTGTTGACCCAGTTGGCAGTGCTGGCGAGGGTGGATGGCCTGGCGGCCTGGTGGCGGCAGTTCCGCGGCCAGATGCTGCTGCTCGGCTTCGGCGCCTGCGTCAGCTACTACACGCTGCGCTACGGGATCTCCGTGGGCGAGCGTTGGCAGATGTTCTGCTTCCTGGTGCTGGGCTTCTCCGGCATCGTGCTGGTGGCCCAGCCGGTCCCGGTCAGGGCGCGGCGGTAAGCGACTCAATATCGCCGGGGCCGCTTTGCGGCCCTTTCGCGATGCAAGGCCGCTCCCGCAGGGATTGCGCTGCGCCGGAGGTCGGTGCGGCCCCCTGTGGGAGCGGCCTTGTGTCGCGAAAGGGCTGCGCAGCAGCCCTGCTACCGTTACTTGTAACGGTGGATGTTGGACAGCTGCTTGTTCGGCTGTGGGTTCTTGCGGTAGATCAGCGCTTTCTTGCCGATGGTCTGCACCAGTTCGGCGCGGCCGGCCTTGCACAGTTCGGCGATGGTCTCGGCGCGTTCCTCGCGATCTTCCGAGCGAATCTCGACCTTGATCAGCTCATGGTCGACCAGGGCGCGCTCCAGTTCGGCGATCACGCCTTCATTCAAACCGTTGCCAGCAACGATCAGGACCGGCTTCAGGTCGTGACCAATGGACTTGTATTGCTTCTTCTGCTCGTTATTGAGCGGCATAATCTGACCCTTTTCGTCTGATTCTGTAAAATTGACGGGCATTTTACCCGAGGGCCTGTGGCTCCGCCCAGTCAAACACGACGCATATCATCGAGGTGCCCCGTGGTACAACGTTCCAAAAGCAGCGCAAACTGGCTGCGTGAACATTTCAACGATCCTTTCGTCAAGCAGGCGCAGAAGGATGGCTACCGCTCGCGCGCGAGCTACAAGCTGCTGGAGATCCAGGAGAAAGACCGCCTGATCCGTCCGGGCATGAGCGTGATCGACCTCGGTGCGGCTCCCGGTGGCTGGTCGCAGGTAACCAGTCGTCTGATTGGCGGGCAGGGCCGCCTGATCGCCTCGGACATACTGGAAATGGATTCGATCCCCGACGTTACCTTCATCCAGGGCGATTTCACCCAAGACGAAGTGCTGCAACAAATCCTGCAGGCGGTCGGCGATTCGCACGTCGACCTTGTGATTTCCGATATGGCCCCCAATATGAGTGGTACGCCTGCAGTGGACATGCCGCGCGCCATGTTCCTCTGCGAACTGGCCCTGGATCTGGCGACCCGCGTGCTCAAGCCCGGCGGAGATTTCCTGATCAAGATCTTCCAGGGCGAAGGCTTCGACATGTACCTCAAGGACGTGCGCAGCAAGTTCGACAAGGTGCAGATGCGCAAGCCGTCCTCCTCGCGAGACCGTTCCCGTGAACAGTACCTGCTGGGCAAGGGTTTCAAGGGCGCATGAAAGGCGTGTTGCGGGGTTGCCGATAGTTATTTCCAATCGGCCGTCCCGACTGGATCGTCCGAACTTCGTGTAGTCTAGCTTTCACAAAGGGTTACAGACGGTGCCTGCGGATGCGTGGGTAATGTAGTAAGTTAGGGCGATGAATATCATGCGAGGCACGGCTGCGTCGTGCGCCGGCCTCAGAGGGTAGCGAATTGAACGACATGGCAAAGAATCTGATCCTGTGGTTGATCATCGCCGCCGTCCTGGTGACGGTGATGAACAACTTCTCCAGCCCTAACGAGCCGCAGACCCTCAACTATTCCGACTTCATCCAGCAGGTCAAGGATGGCAAGGTTGAGCGGGTGACCGTCGACGGCTATATCATTACCGGCAAGCGCACTGACGGCGACAACTTCAAGACCGTACGCCCGGCGATTACCGACAACGGCTTGATCGGAGACCTGGTCGACAACCACGTCACCGTCGAGGGCAAGCAACCTGAACAACAGAGCATCTGGACCCAGTTGCTGGTTGCGAGCTTCCCGATCCTGGTGATCATCGCCGTGTTCATGTTCTTCATGCGCCAGATGCAGGGCGGTGCCGGTGGCAAGGGCGGGCCAATGAGCTTCGGCAAGAGCAAGGCGCGCCTGCTGTCCGAAGACCAGGTGAAAACCACCCTGGCTGACGTCGCCGGCTGCGACGAGGCCAAGGAAGAGGTTGGCGAACTGGTCGAATTCCTGCGCGATCCGGGCAAGTTCCAGCGCCTGGGTGGTCGTATCCCTCGCGGCGTGCTGATGGTCGGCCCGCCGGGTACCGGTAAAACCCTGCTGGCCAAGGCCATTGCCGGTGAAGCCAAGGTGCCGTTCTTCACCATTTCCGGTTCCGACTTCGTCGAGATGTTCGTCGGCGTGGGCGCCAGTCGTGTTCGCGATATGTTCGAACAGGCCAAGAAGCACGCGCCGTGCATCATCTTCATCGACGAGATCGACGCTGTCGGTCGTCATCGTGGCGCCGGCATGGGTGGCGGTCACGATGAGCGCGAGCAGACCCTGAACCAGTTGCTGGTCGAGATGGACGGCTTCGAGATGAACGATGGCATCATCGTCATTGCAGCCACCAACCGGCCCGACGTGCTCGACCCGGCGCTGCTGCGTCCCGGTCGCTTCGACCGCCAGGTGGTGGTTGGCCTGCCGGACATTCGCGGTCGTGAGCAGATCCTCAAGGTGCATATGCGCAAGGTCCCGGTTGGCGAGAACGTCAACGCGGCGGTCATTGCCCGTGGTACCCCGGGCTTCTCCGGTGCCGACCTGGCCAACCTGGTCAACGAGGCGTCGCTGTTCGCCGCCCGTGCCAGCAAGCGCCTGGTCGAGATGAAGGAGTTCGAACTGGCCAAAGACAAGATCATGATGGGCGCCGAGCGCAAGACCATGGTCATGTCCGAGAAAGAGAAGCAGAACACCGCGTATCACGAGGCGGGCCACGCCATCGTCGGTCGCGTCGTTCCCGAGCACGACCCGGTCTACAAGGTCTCGATCATTCCCCGTGGCCGCGCCCTGGGCGTGACCATGTTCCTGCCGGAAGAAGACCGCTACAGCCTGTCCAAGCGTGCGCTGATCAGCCAGATCTGCTCGCTGTACGGTGGCCGTATCGCCGAAGAGATGACCCTGGGCTTCGACGGTGTTACCACCGGGGCCTCCAACGACATCATGCGCGCCAGCCAGATCGCCCGGAACATGGTCACCAAGTGGGGCCTGTCCGAGAAACTCGGCCCGCTGATGTACGCCGAAGAGGAGGGCGAGGTATTCCTCGGTCGCAGCGCGGCGAGCCAGCATGCCAGCGTCTCGGGCGAAACCGCCAAGATGATCGACTCCGAAGTGCGCAGCATCATCGATCAGTGCTACGCCACGGCCAAGCAGATCCTTACCGACAACCGCGACAAGCTCGACGCCATGGCCGAGGCCTTGATGAAGTACGAAACCATCGATGCCGACCAGATCGACGACATCATGGCTGGCCGTACCCCGCGCGAGCCACGTGACTGGGACAATGATTCCGGAACCTCCGGCAACCAGGCTTCCCAGGATGATCGTCCGGAGTCGCCGATCGGCGGTCCAGCGGCTCAACACTAAGGGTATCTATGAGCTTGACGCAGTACCCGACCCGGTTGCCTTGCGGCAACCGGGTTCTTGATTTGTCCCGTACCCATGTCATGGGTATCCTCAATGTCACCCCAGACTCGTTCTCCGATGGTGGGCGCTTCAGCCAGCGCGATGCGGCCTTGCGCCATGCCGAGGAGATGGTTGCGGCCGGTGCGACCCTGATCGACGTGGGCGGGGAGTCTACCCGTCCTGGGGCTCGCGCCGTCTCGCCTATCGAGGAACTGGAGCGCGTGGCGCCAATTGTCGAGGCGATCAGCAGTCGGCTCGACGTGATCATCTCGGTCGATACCTCGACGCCCTCGGTCATGCGCGAGACGGCCCGCCTTGGTGCAGGGCTGATCAACGATGTGCGCGCCCTGGAGCGTGACGGCGCGCTCGATGCGGCGGCCGATACCGGCCTGCCGGTGTGCTTGATGCACATGCGTGGCGAGCCGGGCAACATGCAGGACAATCCGCAGTACGAGGATGTGACAGCCGATGTAACGCGCTATCTTGAGCAGCGTATGGCCGCCTGCGCGGCGGCCGGCATCGGGGCTGAGCGCATCATCCTCGATCCAGGGTTCGGCTTTGCCAAGACCCTTGAGCACAACCTGAGCCTTTTCAAACACATGGAAGCGCTCTATCGCCTGGGGCGCCCGCTGCTGGTGGGCGTTTCGCGCAAGAGCATGATCGGTCTCGCGCTGGACCGTCCGGTCGGTGAGCGGCTCTATGGCAGTCTGGCCCTGGCCGCCCTGGCCATGACCAAGGGCGCGAGCATCCTGCGGGTACATGACGTCGCCGAAACCGTCGATGTCGTGCGCATGATCGCCGCGGTCCAGAGCGCCGAATAAGAACATTGGAGTCACTATGAGCAGAAAATACTTTGGTACCGATGGTATCCGCGGTCGCGTCGGCCAATTCCCCATCACCCCTGATTTCATGCTGAAACTCGGCTGGGCCGCCGGCATGGCCTTCCGCAAGCAGGGCAACTGCCGGGTACTGGTGGGCAAGGACACGCGGATCTCCGGCTACATGTTCGAATCCGCGCTCGAGGCGGGCCTGTCCGCCGCCGGTGCCGATGTGATGCTGCTCGGCCCGATGCCGACGCCGGCCATCGCCTACCTGACTCGCACTTTTCACGCCGAAGCCGGCATCGTCATCAGTGCTTCGCACAACCCCCATGACGACAACGGTATCAAGTTCTTCTCCGGTGCCGGCACCAAGTTGCCGGACGAAGTCGAACTGATGATCGAGGAGTTGCTCGACCAGCCGATGAATGTCGTCGAGTCCGGCAAGCTGGGCAAGGTCTCGCGCATCAACGACGCGGCGGGGCGCTACATCGAGTTCTGCAAGAGCAGCGTGCCCAGCAGCACCAGCTTCGAAGGCTTGAAGATCGTCGTGGACTGCGCCCATGGCGCCACCTACAAGGTCGCGCCGAGCGTGTTCCGTGAGCTGGGGGCTGACGTCACCGTGCTGCACGCCGCCCCGGATGGCCTGAACATCAACGAGAACTGCGGTTCGACCCATATCGAGTCGCTGCAGGCGGCGGTCCTGGTTGGCCATGCGGATATCGGCATCGCCTTCGATGGCGACGGCGACCGCGTGCTGATGGTCGATCACACCGGCGCCATCGTCGACGGTGACGAACTGCTGTTCATCATCGGTCGCGACATGCAGGAGCGCGGCAAGCTTCAAGGCGGCGTGGTCGGCACCCTGATGAGCAACCTGGGCCTGGAGCTGGCGTTCAAGGAACTGGACATCCCGTTCGTGCGGGCCAAGGTGGGCGACCGCTACGTCATGGCCGAACTGCTCGAGCGCGAGTGGCTGCTGGGTGGCGAAAACTCCGGTCATGTCGTCTGTGGCAGCCACACCACCACCGGTGATGCGATCATCGCCGCGCTGCAGGTGCTGATGGCGCTCAAGCGCCGTGGCGAAAACCTTGCCCAGGCCCGACAGGCCGTGCGCAAGTGCCCGCAGGTGCTGATCAACGTGCGTTTCGCGGCGGGCAAGAACGACCCGCTGGAAAACCCCCTGATCAAGGAAGCCAGTGCCAAGGCCACCGAGGCCATGGCCGGTCGTGGGCGGGTGCTGCTGCGCAAGTCCGGTACCGAACCGCTGGTGCGGGTGATGGTCGAGGGCGACGATGAAAGCCAGGTACGTGGCCATGCCGAGGCCCTGGCCAAGCTGGTCGAAGAAGTTTGTGCCTGAAAGAGGCTTGCCAGCGCAGATCGGGTTGGGTAAGATCTGCGCCCACTTTGACCGACGAGGTAAAGCATGCGTCGCCCCATGGTAGCTGGTAACTGGAAGATGCACGGTACCCGCGCCAGCGTCGTAGAGCTGACCCAGGGCTTGGGCAAGTTGTCCCTGCCGAGCGGAGTGGAAGTCGCGGTGTTTCCGCCATCCCTGTTCATCAATCAAGTGATTGATGGCTTGGAGGGAAAAGGAATCAACGTAGGCGCACAGAATTCTGCGGTACAATCTGAGCAAGGCGCGCTGACCGGCGAAGTTGCACCGAGTCAGTTGGCTGAAGTCGGTTGCAAATATGTATTGATTGGGCATTCCGAGCGTCGCCAGATTATTGGTGAAAGCGATGAAGTGCTGAATCAGAAGTTTGCAGCCGCTCAGAAAAGTGGTTTGACGCCAGTGCTGTGTATAGGGGAAACTCTTGCAGAGCGCGAGGCAGGTGAGACGCTTGAAGTTGTAGGGCGTCAACTAAGCAGTGTTATCGACGTGTTCGGTATCAAGGCTTTTGCCAATGCAGTTATTGCCTATGAGCCTGTTTGGGCCATTGGTACTGGTTTGACGGCCTCGCCACAGCAAGCCCAGGATGTGCATGCAGCCATCCGCAAGCAGTTGGCGGCGAAGGACGCCGAAGTTGCAGAAAACGTGCAACTTCTCTACGGCGGCAGCGTGAAGGCGGCCAATGCGGCTGAACTGTTCGGCATGCCGGATATCGATGGGGGGCTCATTGGTGGAGCGTCCCTGAACGCAGACGAATTCGGTGCAATTTGTCGCGCCGCAGGAAACTGAACAAATGCTGGAAACAGTCGTAGTTGTTTTTCATCTGTTGGCAGCGTTGGCACTGGTTGTAATGGTGCTGCTGCAACAGGGTAAAGGTGCGGAAGCAGGTGCATCTTTCGGCGCAGGTGCTTCAAATACTGTGTTCGGAAGCCAAGGTTCCGCTACCTTTTTGAGTAAAGTTACTGCTATACTTGCTGCCACTTTCTTTTTGACTGCACTTGGGTTAGGATATTTCGCCAAGCAGCAGGCTCACCAGTTGACTCAAGCTGGTCTGCCAGATCCAGCAGTGCTGGAAGTCAAAGAGCCAAAGCCGGCAGTCAATGATGATGTACCGGTGCTCCAGCAGCAGAAGAGCGAAACCACCAACTCTGGTGACGTACCTCCTCCAGCCAAAGAGCAGCAGTAACGGGTTTCAAGAAGTAGTATTGCCGAGGTGGTGGAATTGGTAGACACGCAACCTTGAGGTGGTTGTGCCCATAGGGTGTAGGGGTTCGAGTCCCCTTCTCGGTACCAATTGAAGCATGAGAGCCCGCTTTAGCGGGCTTTCTTGCAGGTGGAGGTCGGATTGACCCGGCAAAGGGTTCAGTCTTATACTTTCGCCCCAGCTTTGTCGCGGGGTGGAGCAGCTTGGTAGCTCGTCGGGCTCATAACCCGAAGGTCGTTGGTTCAAATCCAGCCCCCGCAACCAGCTTCAGCAGAGCCCCTTTTCAGGGGCTTTTTGCTAGCCGAACAGTTTTCGGCGCCGTTGTCCAACGGCGCTTTCAGGGATGGGCGCTTCGCCCATTTTTTATTTGCACAGCATGCACGAGGGGGTTCAGGTGTCGAGCAAGCTAGAACAGTTGCAGGCCTTGTTGGCCCCGGTTGTCGAGGGCCTGGGCTACCAATGCTGGGGGATCGAATACGTCTCCCAAGGCAAGCATTCGGTACTGCGTATCTACATCGACAAAGAAGACGGGATCCTGGTGGACGACTGCGAAGCCGTCAGCCGTCAGGCCAGCGCCATTCTCGATGTGGAAGATCCGATCAGCTCTGAATATACCCTCGAGGTGTCCTCTCCAGGCATGGACCGCCCGCTGTTCACTCTGGAACAGTTTGCTGCGCATGCCGGCGAGCAGGTGAAGATCAAGCTGCGTACGCCCTTCGAGGGCCGTCGTAACTTCCAGGGCCTTCTCCGCGGTGTGGAGGAGCAGGATGTGGTGGTCCAGGTGGACCAGCACGAGTTCCTGTTGCCGATCGACTCGATCGACAAGGCCAATATTATTCCCAGTTTTGACTGAGACGTGCCGGACCCGGCGAAACACCCGGGGCCAATGGCTTGCGCAAGGCGAGGCGTACGATGAGCAAAGAAGTACTGCTGGTTGTTGAATCGGTATCCAACGAAAAGGGTGTACCGCCCGGCGTCATTTTCGAGGCGCTGGAAGTGGCCCTGGCCACTGCAACCAAGAAACGTTTTGAGGACGAAGTCGACCTGCGTGTGGAAATCAACCGCCACACCGGTAGCTACGAGACCTTCCGCCGCTGGACCGTGGTCGACGAGAACGACCTGGACGATCCGGCGATCGAGACCTGGCTGGAAAAGATCCAGGACACGCACCCGGACGCCAAGATCGGTGACGTGATCGAAGAGAAGATCGAGTCGATCGAGTTCGGCCGCATCGCCGCCCAGACCGCCAAGCAGGTCATCGTGCAGAAGGTCCGCGAGGCCGAGCGCGCCCAGGTGGTCGACGCTTACCGCGAGCGCGTGGGCGAGATCATCTCCGGTACCGTGAAGAAGGTCACCCGCGACAACGTCATCGTCGACCTGGGCAACAACGCCGAGGCGCTGCTGGCCCGCGAAGACATCATTCCCCGTGAGACCTTCCGTGTCGGCGTGCGCCTGCGTGCGTTGCTCAAGGAAATCCGCACCGAGAACCGTGGTCCTCAGCTGATCCTGTCGCGCACTGCGCCGCAGATGCTGATCGAGCTGTTCCGCATCGAAGTGCCGGAAATCGCCGAAGGCCTCATCGAAGTCATGGCCGCCTCCCGTGATCCGGGATCGCGCGCCAAGATCGCCGTCCGCTCCAAGGACAAGCGCATCGACCCGCAAGGCGCCTGCATCGGCATGCGTGGTTCGCGTGTCCAGGCCGTATCCGGCGAGCTGGGTGGCGAGCGTGTGGATATCGTCCTGTGGGACGAGAACCCGGCGCAGTTCGTCATCAACGCCATGTCGCCAGCAGAGGTTGCTGCGATCATCGTTGACGAGGACGCCCATGCGATGGATATCGCCGTGGCCGAGGACAACCTGGCTCAGGCCATCGGACGTGGCGGTCAGAACGTCCGTCTGGCGAGCCAGCTGACTGCATGGACCCTGAACGTGATGACCGAGAAGGACATCCAGGCCAAGCAACAGGCTGAGACAGGCGACATCCTGCGTAACTTCATTGAGGAACTGGAAGTCGACGAAGAGCTGGCACAGGTGCTGGTCGACGAAGGCTTCACCAGCCTCGAAGAAATTGCCTACGTACCGTTGGAAGAAATGCTCAACATCGATGGCTTTGACGAAGATATCGTCAATGAGCTGCGCGCTCGTGCCAAGGACCGTTTGTTGACCAAAGCCATCGCTACCGAAGAAAAACTGGCAGACGCCCATCCGGCCGACGACCTGCTCTCCCTTGAGGGCATGGACAAGGACCTGGCGGCGGAACTGGCGGTGCGCGGCGTGGTTAACCGCGAAGACCTGGCCGAGCAGTCGATTGACGACCTGCTCGACATCGACGGCATCGACGAAGAGCGTGCCGGCAAGTTGATCATGGCCGCCCGAGCCCACTGGTTCGAGTAATTAGGCGCGGCCTGAGGAGAGAAGTGCATGACGCAAGTCACGGTGAAAGAACTGGCCCAAGAGGTCGAGGCACCGGTAGAGCGCCTGCTGCAGCAGATGCGTGAGGCAGGTCTGCCGCACACCGACGCCGGTCAGGTAGTGACCGACAATGAGAAGCAGACCCTGCTGACTCATTTGAAGAGCAGCCACAAGAGCAAGGCGGAAGAGCCGCGCAAGATCACCTTGCAGCGCAAGACCACCAGCACTCTGCGTGTCGCCGGTAGCAAGAGCATCAGCGTAGAAGTACGCAAGAAGAAAGTATTCGTGCAGCGCAGCCCGGAGGAAATCCAGGCTGAGCAGAAGCGTGAGCAGGAAGAGCGCCGCGCCGCCGAAAACGCCGCGCGCGAAAAGGTTGAAGCCGAAGTGCGCCAGCGCAACGAGGAGCAGGCCCGCCGTCAGGCTGCCGAGGCCCCGGCCGCTGCACCAGTGGCCAAGGCCGAGCCTGCACCTGTTGCAGCCCCGGTAATGGCCAACGCGCCGGTGTCCGAAGACGCCGCCGCTCGTGCCGCCGAGCGCAAGAAGGACGAGAGCCGTCGTAACGAAAGCCGTACCCGCGATGACGATCGTCGCGGTGGTGGCCCGGCTGCGGCCGGTCGTGGCGAAGCGCCGCGCATGTCGGTCAAGGTCAAGGTCAAGGAGAAGGAAAAGGCTCCGACTCCACGTGCAGCGCCACGCACCACCGACGAAGAGAGCGATGGTTTCCGTCGTGGTCGCGGCGGCAAGGGCAAAGGCAAGAAGCGCAACCAGCACGGCTTCCAGAACCCGACCGGTCCAGTCATTCGTGACGTGACCATCGGCGAGACCATCACCGTCTCGGAACTGGCGCAACAGATGTCGGTCAAGGCCGCTGAAGTCGTCAAGTTCATGTTCAAGCTGGGTACTCCGGTCACCATCAACCAGGTGCTCGATCAGGAGACCGCTCAGCTGGTCGCCGAAGAGCTGGGCCACAAGGTCACCCTGGTCAGCGACACGGCCCTGGAAGATTCCCTGGCCGAATCGCTGAAGTTCGAAGGCGAGACCACATCGCGTGCGCCGGTCGTGACCGTCATGGGTCACGTTGACCACGGTAAGACCTCGCTGCTCGACTATATCCGTCGTGCCAAGGTTGCCGCCGGCGAAGCCGGTGGTATTACCCAGCACATCGGTGCCTACCACGTCGAAACCGACCGTGGCATGGTCACCTTCCTCGACACCCCGGGCCACGCTGCGTTTACCCAGATGCGTGCACGGGGTGCCAAGGCGACCGACATCGTCATCCTGGTGGTGGCGGCGGACGACGGCGTGATGCCGCAGACCCGCGAAGCCGTGCAGCACGCGAAAGCGGCTGGCGTTCCGCTGGTTGTCGCCGTGAACAAGATCGACAAGCCGGGTGCCGACCTCGATCGCATCCGTAACGAGCTGTCGGTCGAAGGCGTGACCTCCGAGGACTGGGGTGGTGACACGCCGTTCGTCAAGGTTTCGGCGAAGATGGGTACCGGCGTCGACGAACTGCTCGAAGCTGTCCTGCTGCAGGCCGAGATCCTCGAACTCAAGGCCACTCCGACCGCTCCTGGTCGTGGTGTCGTGGTCGAGTCGCGTCTGGACAAGGGCCGCGGCCCGGTGGCCACCATCCTGGTTCAGGACGGTACCCTGCGTCAGGGCGACATGGTCCTGGTCGGTTCCAACTATGGCCGCGTACGTGCCATGCTCGACGAGAACGGCAAGCCTGTGAAGGAAGCTGGCCCGTCGATCCCGGTCGAGATCCTTGGCCTGGACGGCACACCGGACGCAGGCGAAGAGATGTCGGTGGTTGCTGACGAGAAGAAAGCGCGTGAAGTTGCGCTGTTCCGTCAAGGCAAGTTCCGCGAGGTCAAGCTGGCCCGTGCTCACGCCGGCAAGCTGGAAAACATCTTCGAGACCATGGGTCAGGAAGAGAAGAAGACCCTCAACATCGTCCTCAAGACCGATGTGCGTGGTTCCCTCGAAGCGCTGCAGGGTTCGCTCGGCAGCCTGGGCAATGACGAAGTTCAGGTACGCGTCATTGGTGGCGGCGTCGGTGGTATCACCGAGAGCGACGCCAACCTGGCACTGGCCTCGAACGCGGTGCTGTTCGGCTTCAACGTGCGTGCCGATGCCGGTGCGCGCAAGATCGTCGAGCAGGAAGGTCTGGATATGCGTTACTACAACGTGATCTACGACATCATCGAAGACGTCAAGAAGGCCCTGACCGGCATGCTCGGCAGCGATGTTCGCGAGAACATCCTGGGTGTGGCCGAAGTGCGTGACGTGTTCCGTTCGCCGAAGTTCGGCGCCATCGCCGGCTGTATGGTCATCGAGGGTACCGTGTACCGCAACCGTCCGATCCGCGTACTGCGCGATGACGTGGTGATCTTCGAAGGCGAGCTGGAATCGCTGCGTCGCTTCAAGGACGACGCCTCCGAAGTGCGTAACGGCATGGAGTGTGGTATTGGCGTCAAGAGCTACAACGACGTCAAGGTCGGCGACAAGATCGAAGTCTTCGAGAAAGTCCAGGTGGCTCGCACCCTGTAAGGGCCGAGCCGGGTGCAGGCCCCGTCGCAAGGCGGCTGGCGGCGCCTCTGAAGGTAGCGCCCGGTCAGGCTTAAGCCTGACCGGGCGTTTGCCGCTTTACGTTACAGGTAGCAAGAATGGCAAAAGAATACAGCCGTACCCAACGTATCGGCGATCAGATGCAGCGTGAGCTGGCAGAACTGATCCGCCGTGAAGTCAAAGACCCGCGTGTCGGTCTGGTGACCATCACCGCTGTCGACGTCAGCCGTGACCTGGGTCATGCGAAGGTTTTCATCACCGTCATGGGCGAAGAAACGCCCGACGCAGTGAAGCAGTCGCTCAAGGCGCTGAACAGCGCCGCCAGCTTCCTGCGCCTGCACTTGGGGCGCTCGATGCAACTGCGCAGCGTGCCACAGTTACACTTCCACTTCGATGAAAGCGTCAGCCGTGGTGTCCACCTGTCTGCGCTGATCGAGCGTGCGGTGGCCGAAGACCGCCTGCACAAGGATGCCGACGAGCTGGACGCCAAGGAGTAAACGGTGGCCCAGGTCAAACGTATCCGCCGCAATGTCAGCGGCATCATCCTGCTCGACAAGCCGTTGGGATTCACCTCCAACGCCGCCCTGCAGAAGGTTCGTTGGTTGCTCAACGCGGAAAAGGCCGGCCACACCGGCAGCCTCGATCCGCTGGCAACCGGCGTGCTGCCACTGTGCTTTGGTGAGGCGACCAAGTTCTCCCAGTACCTGCTCGATTCCGACAAGGGCTACGAGACGGTCATGCAGCTAGGGCAGACCACCACCACCGCGGACGCCGAAGGCGAGGTCCTGCAGACCCGCGAAGTAACCGTTGGTCGCGCCGACATCGATGCCGTGATTCCGCGTTTCAAGGGTGAAATCCTTCAGGTGCCGCCGATGTACTCGGCCCTCAAGCGCGATGGCCAGCCGCTCTACAAGCTGGCACGTGCAGGAGAGGTAGTGGAGCGCGAGGCGCGTTCTGTTACTATTGGCCGCTTGGAGTTGCTCGAGTGCGAAGGCACCCGTGCGCGCCTGTCGGTTGGATGCAGCAAAGGCACCTATATTCGCACCCTGGTGGAGGATATCGGTGAGGCGCTGGGCTGTGGTGCCTATGTCGCCGAACTGCGCCGTACGCAGGCGGGCCCCTTCGAGCTGGCACAAACGGTGACGCTCGAGGAACTCGAGCAAGCCCATGCCGAAGGCGGCAACGAAGCGCTTGATCGCTTCCTCATGCCTTCGGACAGCGGGCTGCAGGACTGGCCACTGGTGCTGCTGTCCGAGCACAGCGCGTTCTACTGGCTGCATGGCCAGGCGGTACGTGCGCCGGACGCGCCGCAGTTTGGCATGGTTCGGGTACAGGATCACAATGGTCGCTTCATCGGTATCGGTGAAGTGAGCGAAGACGGGCGCATCGCGCCGCGTCGGCTGATTCGGTCGGAATGACCGGAACCACGGGCAGAGGCTTCGGCTGAAACCGGTGGATACGAGGGTGGCTGTTATTAGGCACGGTCACACCTCTTCTTTTTAATACGGGGACTTGTCCCTGGCCTATTGGAGACCGTTCGCGGGATCCGTTTATCAGGAGAAGCCAAATGGCCCTCAGCGTCGAAGAAAAAGCTCAGATCGTTGCCGAATACCAGCAAGCCGCCGGCGATACCGGTAGCCCGGAAGTGCAGGTTGCTCTGCTGACCGCCAACATCAACAAGCTGCAAGGCCACTTCAAGGCCAACGATAAAGACCACCACTCCCGTCGTGGTCTGATCCGTATGGTCAACCAGCGTCGTAAGCTGCTGGACTACCTGAAGGGCAAAGACACCACCCGTTACAGCGCCCTGATCGGTCGCCTGGGTCTGCGTCGCTAATAGCGGCCTGGCCAGTGGTGTTGCATGGCGTGTCGCACGCATCGGCAGGGTTGCCCGGCAACCCTGGCGTTGGACACGCCACGCGATCTGCGAGGTTGGCAGCCTGGTCCGTCGTGCGGTTCATCCGCCCGGCGCCAGGCTCCCAGCCTCGTGTTGTATCTGGACGGTCAATGGGGCCGATTCCCCGTTCTGCCCAAGAATTCGCAAGAACCAGTTCCCCCAAGAGCCACTGAAGAAGGTAGGAAACCGTGAACCCGGTAATCAAGAAATTCCAGTTCGGTCAATCGACCGTAACCCTCGAAACGGGCCGCATTGCCCGTCAGGCCACCGGCGCCGTGCTGGTCACCGTCGACAACGATGTCACCGTACTGGTGACCGTGGTCGGTGCCAAGCAGGCTGATCCGGGCAAGGGCTTCTTCCCGCTGTCCGTGCACTACCAGGAAAAGACCTACGCCGCCGGCAAGATCCCAGGTGGTTTCTTCAAGCGTGAAGGCCGTCCTTCCGAGAAGGAAACCCTGACCTCGCGCCTGATCGACCGTCCGATCCGCCCGCTGTTCCCTGAAGGCTTCATGAACGAAGTCCAGGTCGTCTGCACCGTGGTTTCCACCAGCAAGAAGACCGATCCGGACATCGCCGCGATGATCGGTACCTCGGCTGCCCTGGCCATCTCCGGCATTCCGTTCGAAGGCCCGATCGGCGCCGCCCGTGTCGCCTTCCACGAAAGCACCGGCTACCTGCTGAACCCGACCTACGAGCAACTGGCTGCCTCGAGCCTGGACATGGTCGTTGCCGGTACCGAGTCCGCCGTGCTGATGGTCGAATCCGAAGCCCAGGAGCTGACCGAAGACCAGATGCTGGGCGCCGTGCTGTTCGCCCACGACGAATTCCAGGCCGTGATCAAGGCGGTCAAAGAGCTGGCTGCCGAAGCTGCCAAGCCAAACTGGGACTGGAAACCTGCCGTTGCCAACACTGAGCTGTTCAACGCCATCCGTGCTGAATTCGGCGAAGCCGTTTCCCAGGGCTACACCATCACCGTCAAGGCCGACCGCTACGCGCGCCTGGGCGAGCTGCGTGACCAAGCCATTGCCAAGTTCTCCGGCGAAGAAGGCCAACCGTCGGCCGGCGAAGTCAAAGAGATCTTCGGCGAAATCGAATACCGCACCGTTCGCGAAAACATCGTCAACGGCAAGCCGCGTATCGACGGTCGCGACACTAAGACCGTGCGTCCGCTGAACATCGAAGTTGGCGTTCTGCCGAAGACCCACGGTTCGGCGCTGTTCACCCGCGGCGAAACCCAGGCCCTGGTCGTCGCGACCCTGGGTACTGCCCGTGACGCCCAGTTGCTGGACACCCTCGAAGGCGAGAAGAAAGACCCCTTCATGCTGCACTACAACTTCCCGCCGTTCTCGGTGGGCGAGTGTGGCCGCATGGGCGGTGCCGGTCGTCGCGAAATCGGCCACGGCCGTCTGGCCCGTCGTTCGGTCCAGGCCATGCTGCCGGCCGCCGACGTGTTCCCGTACACCATCCGCGTGGTGTCGGAAATCACCGAGTCCAACGGTTCCAGCTCCATGGCTTCGGTCTGCGGCGCCTCGCTGGCCCTGATGGACGCCGGCGTGCCGATGAAAGCACCGGTTGCCGGTATCGCCATGGGCTTGGTCAAGGAAGGTGACAAGTTCGCCGTCCTGACCGATATCCTGGGTGACGAAGACCACCTGGGCGACATGGACTTCAAGGTAGCGGGTACCGCCAAAGGCGTCACCGCGCTGCAGATGGACATCAAGATCAACGGCATCACCGAAGAGATCATGGAAATCGCCCTGGGCCAGGCCCTGGAAGCGCGCCTGAACATCCTCGGCCAGATGAACCAGATCATCGGCGAGTCGCGTACCGAGCTGTCGGCCAACGCCCCGACCATGATCGCGATGAAGATCGATACCGACAAGATCCGTGACGTCATCGGCAAGGGCGGCGCCACCATCCGCGCCATCTGCGAAGAGACCAAGGCTTCGATCGATATCGAAGACGATGGCTCGATCAAGATCTTTGGCGAGACCAAGGAAGCCGCGGACGCTGCCAAGCAGCGCATCCTGGGCATCACCGCCGAGGCCGAGATCGGCAAGATCTACGTCGGCAAGGTCGAGCGCATTGTCGACTTCGGCGCCTTCGTCAACATTCTGCCGGGCAAGGACGGCCTGGTGCACATCTCCATGCTGAGCGATGCTCGCGTCGAGAAAGTCACCGACGTGCTGAAGGAAGGCCAGGAAGTCGAAGTGCTGGTACTGGACGTGGACAACCGCGGCCGTATCAAGCTGTCGATCAAGGACGTTGCCGCTGCCAAGGCATCGGGCGTCTAAGCCTTCCCAGGCTGAAAGGAAGGACCCTTCGGGGTCCTTTTTTTATGCCTGCGGCTTTGTCTTGTGGACTTGCATCTTGCATGCAGGATTTTGCCCGGGCTTGCAAAATGCACGACCAGCTATCTATTGATGAATTGTTAACTTATTGATTTAAAAGATAAAAACTAAAATCAAAAAGCTGGCACACGCCCTGCAACATCACTTCTACCTGACGCCAGGAACCACGGCGCAGACCTTTCGAAAAAACAGGAGTGACCCACATGAAGAAGTTCGCCATTGCTGCCGCTACTGCCACCGCTCTGACCCTGACCATGGCTAACGCGGCGTTCGCTGCCCAGTCCACCCAGGCCCCGATGACGCTGGCGGCCGGTGAGGTGACCAAAGCCAAGGAAGCTACTTCCGACACCTGGATCACCACCAAGGTGAAGGCCGACTTGATGACCGAGAAAGGCGTGCCAGGCAGCGACATCAAGGTCGAAACCAACAAAGGCGTAGTGTCCCTGTCCTCGGACGTGGCCATTACCGATGCGCAGAAGGAGATGGCGGTTGCCATCGCCAAAAAGATCAAGGGCGTGCAGGCCGTGTCTGCTGATGGCCTGAAGTCCGAATAAGGAATGTCCCGTCGGCCAAAAGGATTTGGCCACCCCTTCAAGCAAAAGCCCCGGCATTAGCCGGGGCTTTTGCTTGCGCTCATGCAGGCGCGCTTCAGTTCACCGGATTGCGTGCGATCACATCGCTCTCGAAGCACACCTGCTCCACGATCAACGGTTCCACCAGCGGCCTGCTGTCCCGGAAATGCGCGGTCTGGGTATGGGTCTCATACGCAGCGTCGTCCTGGTAGATCTCGTACAGGTAGATCACATCTGGATTTTCCCGATCCTGGGCCACATCGAACACCAGGCAGCCCGGTTCGGTAGCCACCGAAGCGGCGGCGTTGGCCTTGATTGCAGTGAGGAAGGCTTCGGCAGTACCGGGTTTCACGCGGGTCTTGATAAACAGACAGTACACAGGAATCTCCTTTTGTTTTAAATTCTTTTCTTAATTGTATACAAAAATAGGAGCCGCGATCATGTCCCAACTACCTGTGCGACCAGGCCGCCTGAATGGCCTGCGTCATATCGCCTTGCTGGTCCCCAATCTGGAGGAATGCGAGCGCTTCTACGTGGATGTTCTAGGCATGGAGGTGCTGAACCGCGCCAATGAAGACCTGGTCTACCTGACCTGTGGCAACGACAACTTGTCACTGGGGCGCGGAGCAGGGGCGGCCAATGGGCTGCAGACACTGGACCACTATGGCTTCATCGTCGACAGCGTGGAGGAGCTGGAAGACTGGTACCAGTACTTCAAGGCCCATGGCGTGACGTTGCTGGATCGCCCGTTCAATCACGGCGATGGGGCGCGCAGCTTCCATTTGCTGGACCCGGCGGGGAACAAGGTGCAGCCGCTGTATCACCCGGCGGTGTCGGGGCAACGGCTGGCCTGATGGTATTGATCGCCAGCGCTACCCTCATCGCCGGCAAGCCGTCGATGAGGGCGATTGGGTCGAGATGCTTTACTCGGCATCCAGGTGCATCGGCGTCACCACGCGGCCATCGCTCTCGGCTTGGCCGAGGTTGGTGTCGATGAAGTACACCCGGTCATCTTCCAGCTGGCCCTTGTCCACGAGGTAGTCCTTGATGCTGCTGGCCCGCTCCTGGCCCAGATTGCGCAGCAGCACGGTACTTTCCGCCCAGGACTTGATCACCGCCTCGCGCAGCTTGGCGCTACGCTCGTCACGGCTCAGGTCCTGCCATTCAGCCGGGGGCTGCTGTTTCAAGCGGGTACGGTAGATGCCTTCGAGCATTGCCGGCTTGTCGCTGTCGTCCACCACCAGCAGCGAGGCGTTGGCCGGTACCTTGTCGCCGCGGCGCTGGAGGATCTTGTACCAGGTGGCCTGGTACTCGCGCTCCAGGCGCTGCTGGGCGATCAGCGGGCCGTCGCTGCTCTGGGCGGCGGTGCCTTCGATCTCCAGGCGCAGTTCGGGGCGTGCCTTGAGGGCTGAGGCGAGCTTGTCGAGGGAGGCCTGCACATCAGGGGTCAGGTCGCTGGAGCCCGCCGCGAAAGAGACGTTGCCCAGGTCTTGCGCGCCGCCGCCGGAGACCAGCCCGCCGAGCAGCTTGAACGGCGCCTGTGCCGCGCGCAGCACCAGGTTGCGCAGGGTCTGCCAGACGATCGGCATCACGCTGAATTGCGGGTTGTTGAGGTCGCCCGACACGGGCAGCTCGATGGAGATCCTGCCTTCGGTGTCCTTGAGCAGCGCCACCGCCAGGCGGATCGGCAGGTCCACGGCGTCCGGGCTGTCGACTTTCTCGCCCAGTTGCAATTGCTCGATCACTACCTTGTTCTCGGCCTTGAGCTGACCGTTGGTGATCAGGTAGTGCAGGTCCAGGTTCAGCCGGCCCTTGCGGATGCGCATGCCCGCGAACTTGCCTGAATAGGGGGTGAGGGTGGTCAGCTCGACACGCTTGAAGCTGGTGGCGATGTCCAGGCTGGCCAGCGGGTTGAACGGGTTGAGCGCGCCCTTGATGGTGACCGGCGCGTAGCGGTCCACCTTGCCCTTGATGTCCACTTTGGCCGGCAGCGGCTTGCGGTTGTCGATGGTGCCGATCTGGCCATTGAGCTGCTGCACGGCGGTGGCGAAGTTGGGTGTAAGGGTCAGGTCGGCGAAGTTGGCCGAACCGTCATTGATGCTGATCTGGCCGATACGAATGCCCAGTTCCTTGCCACCGCCGGACGCCGCCGACTTGCTCGGCGCCGCAGCCGGTTTGTCCGCGGGTTGCGGGATCAGCAGGTCGTCGACGTTGGTGGTACGGTCTTCGTTGATGATGAAGCGCGCATAGGGTTGCAGCAGAGTGACCTTGTCGATCGACAGGGCATCACCGTGCACGTAGGACAGGCCATCGACGTTGACCTGCTGCCATTTGACGAAGTCGCGGTTCTTGATGGTGTCCAGGGTGTGCAGCTGGTTGGCCTGGGCCTTGCCGGTGATGCTGAAGGCCAGTGGTTCGGTGCTCTTGAGGTCGACCTTGAGGTCGCTGGAGAGCATGCCGCTGCGCAGCTCCAGGCGGATGAACGGGCTGATGTAGGCCTGGGCGACCCGCAGGTCGATGTCGCGGGTGGCCACGTCGAGTTTCGCCGTGACCGGTGCCAGGTTGACCTGGCCGGCGGCCTGCAGCTTGCCCTGCTTGCCCACGCCGGTGTCGAGCTTGAGGGTGAAGGGTGACTGGTTGAGGCTGTCGAAGTTCTGCAGGTCGAGGTTGAGCGGGCCGACATCCAGGGCCACGGGCTCCTTCTGGCTACGGTCGGCCAGGTGGACCAGGTAGTTGCGCGCCTGCACATCCTTGAGCAGGACCTGCCAGGGCTTGCCCGGCTCCTTGGCGGCCTGCTCTTCAGGGGTCGGCTCGGCGGCGGCGGGCTCGGCCTTTTCCTTCGGCGTGGCCTTGGCGGGCTGGCTGGCGAACAGCTTCTGCCAGTCGAGCTGGCCGTCCTTCTCCAGGGCTGCCCAGGTCTCCAGCTTCTCGCTACGGATCTTGCCGACGGTGACCAGCTGTTTGGCCAGGTCGATGGAGGTCTCGCTGACTTCCAGGCTGGCCAGGCGGGCCAGCGGGCGACCGTCCGGGGCCTTTATGGCAAAGGGCGCGACCCGCACCGAGGTGTTGTCGAGCAGGAACTCGGTTTCCTTGGCGAGGTTGAGCTTGTAGTGGGTGTCGAGGCTGACCATGCCGTCTTCCAGCACCAGCGGCACGGCGTCACGCACATAAGGCCAGAACAGCTTCATCTTGCCGTCGGTGACCTTGAGGGTGCCTTCGGAGGCGATCGGCGTCAGGCTCAGGGTGCCGCTCCAGTCGATGCGCCCACCTGACGGGCCGTTGGCCACCAGGGTCATGTCGGCGTTGTCGTCGGGCAGGGTGCTGAGGTTCTTCAGTTCCAGGTTCATCGAGTCGTAGAGGAACTCGATCGGCTCGCTCGGGCGCAGGTCCTGGAAGTGCAGGTAGCCCTCGCTGAGCTTGATGCTGGCGATGCGCAGCGGGAACGGATCGCTGGGCGGCTCGTCCGGTTTGGGCTCGCTCGGCGGAATCTTGAACAGCTGGGTCAGGTTGAGGCTGCCGTCCTTGGCGAACAGCAGCTCGGTGCGCGGCTTGTCCAGTTCCACGGCGTCGAGGCGCAGGGCCTTGGTCCACAGGCTGTCGAGGGCGAGGTTGGCGTACAGGCGTTCGAAGCCGACCTGCTCCTTGCCGGGTTCGCCGATCTGCAGACCCCAGAGCGTCAGCTCAAGGCTGAACGGGTTGAGTTCGATGCGCTGCAGGTGTGCCGGCACCGTGGCGTATTGCGCCAACTGCTGGTTGGCAATGCGCAGGGCGACACCTGGAAGAATGAAAAAGCCGAGCAGGCCGTACAGGGCCACGAGGGCCAGCAGTGCGCCGATAGCGCGGGTCAATCCTTTGGGCATGTGTCGCATCGTCTGTATCAGGCTGGAGTGCTTGGAGTATGGCACGTTAAATCGGTTCCGATGAACGGAGCAAAATACCTCATTCGAGGCCCATGCGCCGCCGTGCTCGGTGCGCCGAACCGTCGCGCATGGCCCAGCGCAGTACCGGGGCGGTGTTGTCCAGGCCCAGGCGGATCATGCGCCGTTCGACCGCGCCCAGGTGCAGGCCGAGCATGGCGCAAGCCCACTCTGGCAGCAGGTCGATGCCGGCCTTGAGCATCAGCTTGCCCACCGGTTCTGCCATCCGGCTGGGCGCCGGGGCCTTGAGCAGGATGTCCACCACCTCCAGGCTGCGTGCGTCGCACTGCAGTTGCGGGCGCATGCGTTGCAGGTACTCGTCGACCTCGGCGCAGGAACGTGGCACGTCACGTGCACCGAGGCGTTCGGCGATCAGTGCGATCTCGTCGTAGTAGGCGTCCTGTTCGGCACGCGGCAGGCGGGGGTTGCGATAGCGCAAGTGGGCGGCGAGGAAGCTGCTGACTTCGGCCACATGCACCCAGGTCAGCAGGTCTGGGTCGCTGGCCGCATAGGGGCGGCCGTCGGGCGCGGTGCCGGTGACCTTGAGGTGGATGGTGCGGACCTTGTCGATCAGCCACTCGGCGTCGCGGGTGGAGCCGAAGGTGGTGCCGGAGATGAACTGACTGGTGCGGCGCAGGCGTCCTAACAGGTCCTGACGGAAATTCGAATGATCCCACACCCCGGCCAATGCCAGCGGGTGCAGCAGTTGCAGCATCAACGCGCTGATCCCGCCCACCAGCATGCTGGGGAAGTCGCCATGTACCCGCCAGCTGATGCTCTGTGGGCCGAACAGGCCGGGATCGCCTTTGGGCGATTCCAGGTCGAGCTGGCCGAGGGCCAGCCCGGTGAGGCTCATTACCTGGGTTTCGATGCGACGGCGTAGGACTTCCATGGCGACCTGTGCTGGCCGCCATGGCGGCCGTCTATGAATTGAGGCGTTTATCGTTCAGCCGGTCATCAGCCGGGCCTGAGGTGGAGCGCGTCTCGAACGTGCCACCCTGGACATGATAAACCGTGGGCTCCTCGGAAAAATACGGCGACAGGTGGGCCATGAAGACCTGGTGATCTTCACTGGCCTCGAAGCCAGGCGTGTGATCCTCGAGGGATTGCCACTGCACAATCAGGTTGAATTGATAGGGTGCTTCGATCCCTTGCGCGAGCAGGTGGCTGATGTGCCCATTGGCCCGGCTGAGCAGAGGGGCCACTTCGGCGAAGGCGTGCCTGAAGCTGTCGATATGTGCCGGCTGGATGGGAAGTATGGCGATTTCGTAGATCATGGCGGTTCTCGTTGGGTGATGGGGGCGTCAAACGCTGGCTGGGGTGTTCGCAGGCACGACCGCAATGGCGATCTTTCCTTGCAGGCCATTGTTGGGGCTTTGCAGCCGGGCGTGGGCGAGCGCAACGTCGGCCAGGGGGTAGACGGCGCCCACATGTGGCCGCAGTTGGCCGCGTTCGACCAGCGCGCTCAGCTCATCGAGCTTGCCGCGCTGCTGGCGGGTAAAGACAAAGTGATAGCTCGCATTCTTGCCCCAGGCCTGCAGGAGGTTCTGCGGCTGCGCAATGTCCACGATCGACACCACGCGGCCCAACTGGGCCAGGGCGTCCGGGCTGCGAGACAGGGCATCGCCGCCGATGGTGTCGAACACCACGTCGACGCCATGGCCAGCGGTTTCCTTGAGGATGACATCGACATAGTCCTGGCGCTCGTGGTCGATGACCACATCGGCGCCCATGCGCCGAACGAATTCGGCGTTCGCTTCGCGCGCCGTGGTAAAGACCCTGGCGCCCATGGCCTTGGCCAGCTGGATCGCCACATGACCGACTCCGCCGGCACCGCCATGCACCAGGATGCTCTCGCCCACCCTGAGCGCCGCGCGGACCACCAGCGCCTCCCAGGCCGTGCCGCCGACCAGGCTCAGGCTTGCCGCCTCGAGATGGCTCAGCGACGGCGGCTTCAGGCCGACGATGCCTTCGGCGGCGACGTGGTATTCGGCATAGCTGCCGGCGCCTTCGAAGATCTGCGGGGTGTACCACACTTCGTCACCGGGGCTGAACGCCGTCACCCCAGGCCCGACGGCTTCGACGACGCCGGAGACGTCGTGCCCGGTGATGGCCGGCAGCGGCACCAGGTCGGGATAGTCGCCGCGGCGGACCTGGTAGTCCAGCGGGTTGACGGAGGTGGCATGCACCCGGACCAGCACCTGCCCGGCCTTTGGCACCGGTTTGGCGGTGTCACGATAGACGAACGCATCCGGGCCGCCGAAGGCATCCAGTATTAACGCTTTCATGGTGTTTCCTCGCTTCGATAAAAAGGGATATCGAGAAATATCGATATAATAAGTGGGATCAAACTGCCTTTCTGGTTCTGGGCGCCTGGCAGGCACCTCGGTGATTGCTCCGTGGTTTCGTTAAAGCGGGATATCGGGAAATACCGATATATTGAGATAAAAGCAAACCCTACAGTTCGCTCCCGATCAGCTCCGCGAGCGCGCTGATGGCCGTTTCGTTGCGCTTGTAGTAGGTCCACTGGCCAATGCGGCGGACCTCGACCAGGCCTGCACGCTGCAGGGTGGCCAGGTAGTCGGACACCGTTGACTGCGACAACCCCACGCCTTCCTGGATACTGCTCACACAGACACCCACGGTGTGAACGTCACCTTCGTCCTGCGGAGGAAAGTGTTTCACCGGGTCTTTCAGGCCTTTGAGGATCTCGAGGCGTGTGCGGTTCGAGAGTGCCTTGAATACGTCGAGCAGTTCCATGACGCGATAATATCGGGATTTACCGATATGTCAAATCGCCCCAGGGCGGCCGGCAGAGACCGCCCTGTGAAGCTGCTTACTGATTCAGGCGTTTGTCGATCAGCCCCTGGACCACACTCGGGTCGGCGAGGGTGGACGTGTCGCCCAGGTTGTCCAGTTCGTTGCAGGCGATCTTGCGCAGGATGCGCCGCATGATCTTGCCCGAACGAGTTTTGGGCAGTGCGGGCGCCCACTGGATCAGTTCAGGCTTGGCGAAGCTGCCGATCTCCTTGCTGACCAGGGCCAGCAGTTCGGCCTTGAGCGCGTCGTCCGGCACGACGCCGTTCATGGGGGTGACGAAGGCGTATACCCCCTGGCCCTTGAGGTCATGGGGGTAACCGACCACGGCGGCCTCGGCGACGCTGTCGTGCAGCACCAGGGCGCTCTCCACCTCGGCGGTGCCGATACGGTGGCCGGAGACATTGATCACGTCGTCGATGCGCCCGGTGATCCAGTAGTCGCCATCGGCGTCGCGGCGGGCTCCGTCACCGGTGAAGTAGTAGCCGGGCATCGGCTTGAAGTAGGTGTCGACCATGCGCTGGTGGTCGCCGTAGACGCTACGGATCTGCCCGGGCCAGCTGGCCTTGATCGCCAGCAGCCCGGCGCCGGGGCCTTCGATCAGCTTGCCTTTGTCGTCCAGCAGTACCGGTTGCACGCCGAACATCGGCTGGGTGGCGCAGCCCGGCTTGAGCCTTGGCGTGCCGGGGAGGGGGGTGAGCATGATGCCGCCGGTCTCGGTCTGCCACCAGGTGTCCACGATGGGGCAGCGTTTCTGTCCGACGGCCTTGAAGTACCACTCCCAGGCTTCCGGGTTGATCGGCTCACCGACACTGCCGAGCAGGCGCAGGCTCTGGCGCGAGGTACTTTGCAAGGGCTCGGGGCCTTCGCGCATCAGCGCGCGCAGGGCGGTGGGCGCGGTGTAGAAGATGTTCACCCGGTGCTTGTCGACCACCTGCCAGAAGCGCGAGGTGTCGGGGTAGTTGGGCACGCCCTCGAACATCAGCGAGATCGCGCCATTGGCCAGCGGGCCGTAGACGATATAGCTGTGGCCGGTGACCCAGCCGACGTCGGCGGTGCACCAGAACACCTCGCCGTCACGGTAGTCGAACACGATCTTGAAGGTCATGGTCGCCTGCAGCAGGTACCCAGCGGTGGTGTGCAGCACACCCTTGGGTTTGCCGGTACTGCCCGAGGTGTAGAGGATGAACAGCGGGTCCTCGGCGTTCATCGGTTCGGCCGGGCAGTCGTCACCGGCTTTTTCCGTCACCTCGTGGTACCAGAGGTCGCGGCTTTCGCTCCAGGCCACGTCAGCGCCGGTGCGCTTGATCACGAATACGCTGCTCACCGCCGGGCAACTGGTAAGGGCCTTGTCGACGTTCTGCTTGAGGGGGATGCGCTTGCCGCCACGCACGCCTTCGTCGGCGGTGATCACTGTACGGCAGTCGGCGTCGAGGATACGGTCGCGCAGTGCGTCGGGGGAGAAGCCGCCGAACACCACCGAATGGATGGCGCCGATGCGCGTGCAGGCGAGCATGGCGTAGGCGGCTTCGGGGATCATCGGCATGTAGATGCAAACCCGGTCGCCTTTTTTCACGCCACGGGCTTTCAGGGCGTTGGCCAGGCGGCAGACCTGGCGGTGCAGTTCGCGGTAGCTGATGGCCTTGCTGTCCGCGGGATCGTCGCCCTCCCAGAGCAGGGCGGTCTGCTCGCCGCGCTGGGCCAGGTGGCGATCGATGCAGTTAAGGCTGACATTCAGCTGGGCGCCGTCGAACCAGCGGGCGCTGCCAGTGTTCAGGTCGCATTGCTGCACACTCGACCAGGGCTTGATCCAGTCCAGGCGCCTGGCCTGTTCGGCCCAGAAGGTGTCGGGGGCATCCACCGACTGGCGGTAGAGGCGGCGGTAGTCGTCGTCGCTGAGGGCGGCGGACTGGCTCACGGCCAGGGCTTGGGGATAGTCGCGGAGATCGAACATGGCGGGTGGTCCTGCTCTTGTTAGGGGCGAGGGACTGCAACGGCTTATTCGATGGACAGTGTAGAAGGTGGGGGTGTTCCCGGGTGCAAAGCATCGCGGGGCAAGTCGCATCGGCGCACCGATGCGACTTGCCCCGCGATTGGTCTTGCTGGTCGATCAGCCGCGGTGACGGCCGCGGAAGTAGTTGATCAGGCCCTGGGTCGAACCATCCTCGGCGTTGTCCTCTTGGGCGCCGACCAGGCGCTGGTAGACACCCTTGCCCAGTTCCTTGCCCAGCTCGACGCCCCACTGGTCGAAGGCGTTGATGCCCCAGACCACGCTCTGCACGAACACCTTGTGCTCATACATCGCCACCAGCGCACCAAGACGGCGCGGGCTGATGCGCTCGACCACCAGGGTGTTGCTCGGACGGTTGCCCGGGATCACCTTGTGCGGTGCCAGCTTGGCGATATCGGCCTCGTTCAGGCCCTTGGCGCGCAGCTCGGTCTCGGCTTCCTCGCGGGTCTTGCCGAGCATCAGCGCCTGGCTCTGCGACAGGCAGTTGGCGTACAGCCACTGATGGTGGTCCGCCACCGGGTTGAAGCTCACCACCGGAACGATGAAGTCGGCCGGGATCAGCTGGGTGCCCTGGTGCAGCAACTGGTGGTAGGCGTGCTGGCCGTTGCAGCCGACGCCGCCCCAGATCACCGGGCCAGTGTCGGTCTTCACCGGGCTGCCGTCCTGCAGAACGCTCTTGCCGTTGGATTCCATGTCCAGCTGCTGCAGGTGTTTGGTGATGTTGCGCAGGTAGTGGTCGTACGGCAGGATCGCATGGGCCTGGGCACCCCAGAAATTGCCGTACCACACGCCCAGCAGGGCCAGCAGCACCGGCATGTTCTTTTCGAACGGCGCGGTCTGGAAGTGCTGGTCCATGGTGTAGGCGCCGGACAGCAGTTCCTTGAAGTTGGCGGTGCCGATGGCCAGGGCGATTGGCAGGCCAATGGCCGACCACAGCGAGTAGCGGCCGCCGACCCAGTCCCACATCGGGAAGATGTTCTCTTCGCGGATGCCGAAGGCCACGGCCGCGGCCTTGTTGCTCGACACGGCGATGAAGTGACGGTACAGCTCTGCCTCCGAACCGCCCTGGGCGAGGTACCAGGTGCGCGCGGCCTGGGCGTTCTTCAGGGTTTCCAGGGTGTTGAACGACTTCGACGAGACGATGAACAGGGTGGTCTCGGCGCGCAGGTTGGCCGACAGCTCGTGGAACTCGCTGCCGTCGATGTTCGCCAGGTAGTGGCAGCGCACGCCGCGCTGGGCGTAGGGCAGCAGCGCCTCGGAGACCAGCTCGGGGCCGAGGAACGAGCCACCGATGCCAATATTGACCACGTCGGTGATCGGTTTTTCGCTGTAGCCGCGCCACAGGCCGTCGTGGATGCGGCCGACCAGTTCGGTGATCTGGTTCAGTACCTTGTGCACTTCCGGCATCACGTTGACGCCGTTCACGCTGAGCTTGTCGCCGACCGGGCGGCGCAGGGCGGTATGCAGCACCGGGCGGCCTTCGGAGGCGTTGATGATCTCACCGCTGAACATCGACTTGATGGCCGCTTCCAGGTCGACTTCCTTGGCCAGGTTCACCAGCAGGTCACGGGTCTGCTCGGTGATCAGGTTCTTCGAGTAGTCGAGGAACAGGCCGCAGCTGCTCAAGGAGAACTGCTCGAAGCGCTTGCCGTCGGCGGCGAAGGCTTCGCGCATGCTGAAGCCCTGCATGGCGTCGCGGTGTTGCTGAAGCGCCTGCCAGGCGGGCAGCGCCGTCACATCGTGGGGGGTACGGTAATACGCCATTGCGGGTGGTTTCCTTGGTGCATGGTCAGGCTTGGACAGCGGCATTCGTTGCCGGTTGCAAGCTGGACATTATAGGCATTGGCGCCAAGGCGGGAATGGGGCGAGGCAAACGGTGTGGATTAAAAATTGTCACCACCTGGATACCTGGCGTGCGTGGGGCGACGATTCGCCGCGCCCACGCGCGGATGTCAGGCGGTCTGCTCTTCCAGGTGCAGGTATATGTTGTCGATCAGACGGGTATTACCCAGGTACGCCGCCGCGATCACCACAAGGTCACGGTCGTCGATCATCGCCGGGCGCAGCGTCAGGGCGTGGCGCACTTCCAGGTAGTCCTTGCGCAGGCCTGCCGCTTCCAGTTGCGCCTGGCCCTCGGCGATCAGCGCCGCGAAATCGCGCTGGCCATGGCGCAGGGCCTCGGCGATGCCGTTCAGGGTGCGGTACAGCGCCGGGGCGGTGGCTCGCTGTTCTGGCGTCAGGTAGCCATTGCGCGACGACAGCGCCAGGCCGTCCTCGGCGCGCACGGTCGGCTCGCCGATGATCTGGATCGGCATGTTCAGGTCGCGCACCATGGCGCGGATCACCGCCAGTTGCTGGAAGTCTTTTTCGCCGAACACGGCCAAGTCCGGCTGGACCATGTTGAACAGCTTGCTGACCACCGTCGCCACGCCTTCGAAGTGGCCGGGGCGGCTGGCGCCGCACAGGCCTTCGGAGAGCTGCGGCACGCTCACCCGGGTCTGCACCGCCATGCCGTCGGGATACATCTCCTCGACGGTGGGGGCGAACAGCAGGTGGCAGCCGGCCTGGAGCAGTGTTTCCTGGTCGGCGGCGAGGGTGCGGGGGTACTTGTCCAGATCCTCGCCGGCGCCGAACTGCAGCGGGTTGACGAAGATGCTGGCGACCACGAAGTCGGCGCGCTGGGCGGCCTTGGTCACCAGGGCGGCGTGGCCGCTGTGCAGGTTGCCCATGGTCGGCACGAAGGCGATGCGCTTGCCTTCGCCACGGGCGCGGGCTACGGCGGCGCGCAGTTCACGGACGGTCTTGACGGTATTCATGCGCTGAACCCATGTTCGCTGCCTGGGAAACTGACTTCCTTGACCGCACGGACATAGGCGGCCAGGGCACTCTGGATGTCCGGCTGGCCGGCCATGAAGTTCTTCACGAACTTCGGCACGCGGCCGCTGAGCGACAGCCCGAGCATGTCATGCAGGACCAGCACCTGGCCATCGGTGGCGCTGCCGGCGCCGATGCCGATCACCGGAATGCTTACCGCCTGGGTGATTTCCGCCGCCAGTTCGCTGGGCACGCACTCAAGCAGCAGCATGGCCGCGCCGGCCTGCTCCAGGGCGATGGCGTCGGCGCGCATTTGCCGGGCCTGGGCTTCCTGGCGACCCTGGACCTTGTAGCCCCCCAGCACATTGACCGTCTGCGGGGTCAGGCCCATGTGCGCGCACACCGGCACGCCGCGCTCGGCCAGCAGGCGAATGGTTTCGGCCAGCCAGGCGGCGCCTTCGATCTTGAGCATGTGGGCGCCGGCGCGCATCAGTTCGGCGGCGTTGGCAAAGGCCTGTTCGGGAGTGGCATGGGCCATGAACGGCAGGTCGGCGAGGATCAGCGCGCCATCATTGCCGCGTTTGACGCACGCCGTGTGGTAGGCCATGTCGCGGTTGGTGACGGGCAGGGTGCTGTCATGGCCCTGCAGGACCATCCCCAGGGAGTCGCCCACCAGCAGGACTTCCACGCCGGCCTGGCTGGCGACCTTGGCGAAGGTCGCGTCGTAGCAGGTCAGCATGGTGATTTTTTCGCCCTTGGCCTTCAGGCCGTGCAGGGTGGTCAGGGTTACTTCAGGCATGTAGGGGAATCCTCGTTCAGGCGCTGTGAACAACAACTGCGTACAACGCGTGTATTCATCTTCCGGAGCGGCACATCATCGTCTGTGATGTTCGGGCACAGGTCCGTCCGGGCCTAAATGGGTGATTGCGGCAGAGTGGCGCCGCGGGACGCCTATAGTCGTGAGCGAGGTGGGGGAAGTCAACCAGGCGTGTTACCGCATTGTTACGGCACCGGTGTTACTGGCGTTACCGCGGTCGGAAACGCCCGAATTACAGGCGTTCCAGGCCGACGAACGGACAATCTTCGAGCAGCTGCGCCAGTGCGCGACCGTCGGCGAGGCGGAATTCGGCGGGCACCAGCTCGGCGAGCGGGTACAGCACAAAGGGGCGGGCGTGCATGTGATAGTGCGGCACCTGCAGGCGCGGCACGTCGATGACCTGGTCCCCGAACAACAGCACGTCGAGGTCGAGGGTGCGTGGGCCCCAGCGCTCCTGGCGCACGCGGCCCTGGTCGTTCTCGATGGCTTGCAGCGCGTCAAGCAGCTCCAGCGGCGCCAAGACCGTGTCGATGGCCGCCACGGCATTGGTGTAGCGCGGCTGGCCGGGCAGCAGCGAGTCGCTGGTGTAGAGCGCCGAGGCCGCCGCCAGGCGGGTGTCGGCGATCAGGTCCAGCGCCTGCAGGGCGCTGCGCAGCTGCTCGGCGGGCTCATCCAGGTTGCTGCCCAAGCCGATGAACGCACGGGTGTTCATGCTCAGTCCCAGGCCTGCTCGTCGTCGCGCTTGCGTTTGCCGCCGCTGCGCTTGCGCTTGCGTGGGCCGGCAGTGCCGCCGGCACCGTCGTCGCGGCTGCCTAGCTCGCGGATCATGTCGCGGCGCTGGCTGTCGTTGGCGTCCTGGTAGTCGGTCCACCATTCGCCCAGGCCGTCGGTTTCCTCGCCGGCGCTTTCACGCAGCAGCAGGAAGTCGTAGCCGGCGCGGAAGCGCGGGTTGTCCAGTAGCATGTCGGCGCGCTTGCCGCTGCGCCGTGGCAGGCGCTCCTGCATGTCCCAGATCTCGCGGATCGGCAGGGTGAAGCGTTTGGGAATGGCAATGCGCGCGCACTGCTCGGCGATCAGGTCGTGGGCCGCGCCGTTCATGGCCGGGATCGGCGGCACGCCTTGGCTCTGCAGGTACAGCGCACGTCCCGGCAGGGCCGGCCAGAGCAGGGCAGCGAAGAGAAACGCCGGGGTCACCGGCTTGCCCTGTTTGACGCGCAGGTCGGTGTTGCTCAGGGCCTGGCTGATCAGGGTGTGGGTGTAGGTCGGGCGCTCTTCCAGGGCCTGGCTGCTGGCCGGGAACAGCGGCTCGAACAGTTGCAGGTCGACCAGCATCTCGAAGGTGATCGCGCCCTGGCCGTTGAGGAACAGCTTGAGGCTTTCCTCGAACAGGCGTGCCGGCGGAATGTCACGCAGCATGGGCGCCAGCTCGCGGATTGGCTGCACGGTGTGCTTCTCGATGCCGAAGTCCAGCTTGGCGGCAAAGCGCACGGCGCGCAGCATGCGTACCGGGTCTTCCTGGTAGCGGTGCGTGGGGTCGCCGATCAGGCGCAGCAGACGATTACGGATGTCATGGACACCGTTGGCGTAGTCGAGGATGCGCTCGCTGACCGGATCGTAGTACAGGGCGTTGATGGTGAAGTCGCGGCGTTGCGCGTCTTCTTCCAGGGTGCCGTATACGTTGTCGCGCAGGATGCGGCCGCTGGCGTTATGCGACGAGCGGTGGCTATCGGACTGGTCTTCATCCGAGTGCGGGGCACGGAAGGTGGCGACCTCGATGATGTCACGGCCGAAATGCACGTGGACCAGCTTGAAGCGCCGACCGATGATGCGGGCGTTGCGGAACTCCGCGCGGACCTGCTCGGGCGTGGCGCTGGTGGCGACGTCGAAGTCCTTGGGCGTGATGCCCAGCAGCAGGTCGCGGACACAGCCACCGACCAGGTAGGCCTGGTAACCGGCTGCCTGCAGACGCTCGACGATGCTCACGGCATGGCGGCTGAACTGGCTGCGCTGCAGCGAGTGCTGGCTCTTGTTGATCACTTCAGGCGTGGTGCGCCTGTGGTGCTGGCCACGAACGGGCGGGCGGAACGACTGGAACAGCTTCTTCAGCATGGGATGCACTGTTTGAAGGAATGATCGGCCAAGGATAGGAGAATGGCCGCATGATGGGCGGGGATTCTAGCATTTACTGGGGGAATGGTGTAGGCGGTGTCGCAGGGGGTGATACGAAGGGGAGAAACGACATGGGGAGCCGAAGCTCCCCATCAAGTCGTTGCGTGCTCTTATTGTTTTTTTACGGGCTTCTTGTTTTTGTTGAATGCCCTGTCCACAAATCTGAAAGCTTGTGGACGACCCCCAAACCAGGGGTGAAGAGCAAACGGATTGCTTTGGTCGCCGAGTTGATGCTGATCTGTCGATCCAATCAGTTCAGGTGCTGCTTTTTAGTGCAGTTTTTGTTGTTCTCTGCCTGATCGTGGGGCAAGCCCCAAACACAACGCCTCTCCAAAAGAATCAGTTAGCTGCGCCTCCGCCGTCTTGTTCTTATTGTGCGTGAGTCGTTTCGTCTTGTTCTTATTCTGAGTTGCAGTGCTTGTTATTGTTCTTGTACCAGACATATAGCAGGTGCCGTGCCAACTTTTGAAAACCCAATGAAATCGGGGGGTTCAGTGATTCAGGCAGGTTTTGGCGCGGGGCAAATGTAGAAATTTCGTTACCTTACGCCTCGGAGATGTTACGCCTGACAGGGTGGGGTAACAGATTTTTGCGGGAACTGATGTGTTACCGCGCAAACGCATCGCGGGGAATGCCCGCTCCCACGGACCAGGCAAGGCTGGCGTGGGAGCGGGCATTCCCCGCGATCTGTCGGCGTTGAATCAATTGTCGCTGGTGGCGTTGCTCTTGCGCCGCGGGATGCCCAGGCGCTGGCGGCGCTCCCACAGGCATTTGCGGCTGACGCCCAGCTTGCGCGCCAGTTCGGTCTCGGTCATGTGGTCCTGGTGCTCGAGAACGAAATGCTGGAAGTAGTCCTCCAGCGACAGGTCCTCGGTCGGCTCGTGGCTGGCGTTGTTGGCGCTGGCCAGGCTCGGCAGGTTGTCCAGTACGTCGTCGTCTTCCAGGTCGCTCAGCTCGATGTCGATGCCCAGCAGCTCGGCAGAAATTTCCGCGCTCTCGCTAAGGATCACCGCGCGCTCCACGGCGTTCTCCAGTTCGCGCACGTTGCCCGGCCAGCTGTAGTGACGGATGGCCTGCTCGGCCTCGTGGGAGAAATGCAGGTCGTCGCGGCCGATGCGCGCGCTCTGGCGGGCGAGGAAGGCATTGGCGATCTCGTTGACGTCGCTGCCGCGCTCGCGCAGGGCCGGCAGCTTCAGGGCAATCACGTGCAGGCGGTAGTACAGGTCTTCGCGGAACTGCCCGGCCTTGGCCAGGTTCTTCAGGTCGCGGTGGGTCGCGGCGATCAGGCGCACATCGACCTTCTGCGACTGCACCGAACCGACCCGGCGGATCTCGCCTTCCTGCAGCACGCGCAGCAGGCGGGCCTGGGCCTCAAGGGGCAGTTCGCCGATCTCGTCGAGGAACAGGGTGCCGCCGTCGGCGGCCTCGACCAGGCCCGCGCGCCCGGCGCTGGCACCGGTGAACGCGCCCTTCTCGTGGCCGAACAGCTCCGATTCGATGAGCGTTTCCGGAATCGCCGCGCAGTTTACCGAGATCATCGGTGCCTTGGCCCGGCGCGAAAGGTTGTGCAGGGCGCGGGCGACCAGCTCCTTGCCGGTGCCCGACTCGCCCTGGATCAGCACATTGGAGTCGGTCGGGGCGACCTTGCGAATCTTGACGTACATGTCCTGCATGGGCGGGCACGAGCCGATGATGCCGATCTCGCCGTTGGCGGCCGCGCTACCGGCCTTGTCGCTGACGGCCTTGGCGTTGCCGGCACGAGGTTCGGCGGCAGGCGCGGTGGCCGGGGCGTTGTGTCGGTCGCGCAGGATGCGGGCCACGGCCTGGAGCATCTCGTCGTGGTCGAAGGGCTTGGCGATGTAGTCCACCGCGCCCATCTTCATCGAGTCCACCGCCGAGCGCAGGCTGGCGTAGCTGGTCATGATCAGCACCGGTGTGCCCTGGCCGAGCTTGATCAGCTCGGTGCCCGGGGCGCCCGGCAGGCGCAGGTCGCTGACGATCAGATCGAAGGTGGCAATGCTGAAGCGTTCCTGGGCTTCCTGCACCGAGCCGGCTTCGCTGACCTGGTACTGGTTCCGCTCAAGCAGGCGACGCAGGGCCGAACGGATGATGGTTTCGTCTTCGACGATCAGAATGTGCGGCATTGATTCAATTCTCTCGACGGTCTCGAATTTCAGGGGACGTCGCTACGACATGCCGGGGCAGGGTCACGCGGATCCGGGTACCACGTTGGCGCTCGATGTCGGCCGGGCTGTCGATGGTGATTTGCCCATAATGCTCTTCCACGATGGAATAGACCAGAGCGAGCCCCAGTCCGGTTCCTTCGCCCGGGTCCTTGGTGGTGAAGAAGGGTTCGAAGAGGCGGTCCATGATGCTTTTCGGGATGCCGCTGCCTTCGTCCTCGACGATCAGGTCGACGGTGTGTTCGTTCACTTCGCTGCGCACGCGCACGGCGCTGCCTGGCGGGGAGGCGTCGCGGGCGTTGGAAAGCAGGTTGATCAGTACCTGGGCCAGGCGCTGCGGGTCGCCCTCGACCCAGTGCTGCGGGTCGCAGAGGTTGAAGAACTGTACTTCGAAATTGCGCCGGTTCAACGCCAGCAGACCAATGGCGTCCTGCGCGACTTCGGCCAGGCACACCGGCTCCTCGCTGTTCTGCTGGCTGCCGCCGGCATGGGCGAAGCTCATCAGCGACTGGACGATGCGCGACACGCGCTTGGTCTGTTCGAGAATCTGGCTGGACAACTCGATGATCTCGCCGTCGCCTTCGCGCTCCTCGCGCAGGTTTTGCGCAAGGCAGGCGATGCCGGTGATCGGGTTGCCGATCTCGTGGGCCACCCCTGCGGCCAGGCGACCGATGCTGGCCAGGCGCTCGGAGTGCACGAGCTTGTCTTCCAGCGCCTGGGTCTCGGTGAGGTCCTCGACCAGCAGCACCAGGCCGCTGTTGCCCGGGGCCAGCGGCTCGTCGATGGCCGCCTTGTGCAGGTTGAGCCAGCGCGGCTGGCCATCGAGTGCCAGCCGCTGCTTGTGCAGGTGCTCGTCGGGCACGTTGATGAAGCCTTGCAGCAGGCCGCGCCAGGGTTCGCCGATAGTCACCAAGCGCGAACCGACCACGTGCTTGGCGGCGATCCCGGTGAGCTCCTCCATGGCCTTGTTCCACATCAGGATCTCCTGGTCCTTGGCCAGCGAGCACACGCCCATGGGCAGTTCCTGCAAGGTCTGGCGGTGGTAGCGGCGCAGGGCGTCGAGCTCGGCTGCAAGGCCGGTCAGGCGTGAGTGGTAGTCCTCGAGGCGGCTCTCGATGAAGTGGATGTCCTCGGTGACGTAGTTCTCGTTGCCGGACTTGTAGGGCAGGAAGGTCTCGACCATGTCCTGGGCCACGCTAGGGCCCATCAGGCCGGAGAGGTTGGCCTCGATGCGGTCGCGCAGGCGGCGCAGGGCATAGGGGCGGCGTTCGTCGAAGGGCAGGTAGAGGTCGCGCAGGGCTTGCTCGACCTCCTTCTGCGCGGCCTTGGCGCCCAGTGGCTTGGCCAGCTGGGTGGCGAACTCCTGGGGCGAGGCAGCGTGCAGCTCGCGGCGCTGCGGGCGACGCACGTTGTCCACCGCGCAGGCCTCGGCGGCGCTGACTTCTTCGCTGCTGGCGTTGGTGAACAGCGAGATCAGGGTGAACAGCAGGACGTTGGCCGCCAGCGAGGCGATGGCCGCCATGTGCCAGCTGGTGTCGTCCAGCACGTAGATCATGTCCAGCAGCGGGATGTAGAAGCCCTGCAGGTTGCCCAGCAGTGGCAGCAGCATGGTCACCATCCACACCAGCATGCCGGCCAGCAGCCCGGCGATGAAGCCGCGGCGATTGGCGGTCGGCCAGTACAGCACCGAAAGCACGCCGGGCAGGAACTGCAAGGTGGCGACGAAGGCGACGATGCCCAGGTTGGCCAGGCTCTGGTGGGTGTTCTGGGTCAGGTAGAAGACGAAGCCGGCGGTGATGATGGCGACGATCAGGGCCCGACGGGTCCATTTCAGCCAGCGGTAGATGTTGCCTTCGGCTGGCGGCTGGTACAGCGGCAGCACCAGGTGGTTCAGGGCCATGCCCGACAGCGCCAGGGTGGTGACGATGATCAGCCCGCTGGCGGCCGACAGCCCGCCGACATAGGCCAGCAGCGCCAGCGCTTCGTTGTTGGCGGCGATGCCCAGGCCCAGGGTGAAGTACTCGGGGTTGGTGCTGGCGCCCAGGCGCAGGCCGGCCCACAGCACCAGCGGCACGGCCAGGCTCATCAGCAGCAGGAACAGCGGCAGGCCCCAGCTGGCGCTGACCAGCGAGCGTGGGCTCAGGTTCTCGGTGAAGGCCATGTGGTACATGTGCGGCATGACGATCGCCGAGGCGAAGAACACCAGCAGCAGGGTGCGCCACGGCCCCTCCTGCAGTGGCGTGTGCAGGGCGGCGAGGGCGGTCTGGTTCTGCAGCAGCCAGACTTCCAGGCCGTGGGGGCCGCCGAACACGCCGTACAGCGCGTAGAGGCCGACGCCGCCCAGGGCCAGCAACTTGATCACCGACTCGAAGGCGATGGCGAACACCAGGCCTTCGTGCTTCTCGCGGGTGGCGATATGGCGCGAGCCAAAGAAGATGGTGAACAGCACGATCAGCACGCAGAAGGCGAACGCCACCCGCGCCTTGACCGGCTCGCCGGTGAGGATGCTGATCGAGTCGGCCACCGCCTGGATCTGCAGGGCCAGCAGCGGCAGCACGCCGATCAGCATGAAGATGGTGGTCAGCGCGCCGGCCCAGGTGCTGCGAAAGCGAAACGCCAGCAGGTCGGCCAGCGACGACAACTGATAGGTGCGGGTGATCTTGAGGATCGGGTAGAGCAGCACCGGCGCCAGCAGGAACGCCCCCGACACACCCAGGTAACAGGCGAGGAAACCGTAGCCGTACTGGTAGGCCAGGCCGACCGAGCCATAGAAGGCCCAGGCACTGGCATAGACGCCCAGCGACAGGGTGTAGGTCAAGGGGTGGCGGATGACCGCGCGCGGGATCAGCCCACGTTCGCTGATCCAGGCCACGCCGAACAGCACCAGCAGGTAGGCGGCGCTGATCAGGATCATCTGGGTCAGGCTAAAGCTCATCGGCATCTCGTTGGCTCTGCAGGATGAAGGTGACGACGATCAGGATCAGCCAGAGCAGGTAGGGGCGGTACCAGGCTCCGGTCGGCTCGATCCACCAGTCCATGATGGCCGGGGAGAACAGATAGATCCCCACGACCAGAAGCAGGACCAAACGATAGATGTACATGCTGGCCTCGATGGGTTGGGCGCTGCGGGCTTGGACTTATTATTGGCGCAAATGGCTGGGGCGATGCTAGCGGGAATCGGTAGGGTTCGCCAAGGGGTTGAATTTGTTGGGCTTTTGATTTTGGTATTGCGTGTTCTGGCCCTATCGCGGGGCAAGCCCGCTCCCACGATGCCAATGTGGTCTGCGTGGGAGCGGGCTTGCCCCGCGATAGGGCCGGTACTGCTTTAGCGCAATTGCGCCTCGGGCACCGTCATCTGCCGCGCAATTTGCTCCGGCCGCCATTGCTGCCGGGCCGCCGCAAGCACTTCACGTGGGCTGGCCCCCGCCAGTGCCGGATCTGCCTGCTGTCCCAATGCCCGCAGGGCGCGCAGCAGCAATGGCGTCGCCTGGTCCGCCTCCAGTGGTGGCGAGCGGTACGACTTGCCCAGCTTGTGCCCGTCCGGCTGCACGATCAATGGAATGTGCAGGTAACGCGGCTGCGAGAACCCCAGCAACTCCTGCAGGTACAGCTGGCGCGGCGTGTTGTCCAGCAGGTCGGCTCCGCGCACGATATCGGTGACACCCTGCCAGGCATCGTCCAGCACCACCGCCAGCTGGTAGGCATACAGCCCGTCGCGACGCTGGATGACGAAGTCGCCCACCTCGCGCCCCAGGTGTTGCTCGAACGTGCCCTGGACCCGGTCGCTGAATCGGTAGATCAGCTCCGGCACCCGCAGACGGATCGCCGCGCCTTCGCGGGCGTGCCCGGCGTTGCGGCAAAAACCCGGGTAGATGCCGTTGTGGCCTTCCAGCTGCTTGCGCGAGCAGGTGCAGGCATAGGCCAGGCCCATGTTGAACAGGCGGTCGACTACCGTGGCATAGGCATCGTGACGCTGGCTCTGGAACACCACCTCGTCGTCCCACTCCAGCCCGTAGCGCTCCAGTGTCTGCAGGATCGCGTCACGGGCGCCGGGCATCTCCCGGGGCGGGTCGGTGTCTTCCATGCGCAGCAGCCAGCGACCGTTGACGGCGCGGGCGTCGAGCCAGGAGGCGAGGGCGGCGACTAGCGAGCCGAAGTGCAGGAAGCCGCTGGGGGTGGGGGCGAAGCGGCCGATGTAGCGGGAGTCGTTCATGGATTGCACAGCTATATAAATGAAGACGGGGCGTACCCGTCGTAGAAAGCGGGCTAGCCTGCTTCCACAACCGATACGCCCCGTCTGCGAGGGTCCGGGATCAGCCTTTACCGACAGTCTTTTCCTTCTTCTCTGCAATTTCCTTGCAGTCGAAGCACAGGTCGGCGGTCGGACGGGCCTCGAGGCGGCGCAGGCCGATCTCGATGCCGCAGGAATCGCACCAGCCGTACTCGTCGGCCTTGATCTTGTCGAGGGTCTTGTCGATCTTCTTGATCAGCTTGCGCTCGCGATCGCGGTTGCGCAGCTCCAGGGCGAATTCTTCTTCCTGGCTGGCACGGTCCGCCGGGTCGGGGAAGTTGGCTGCTTCGTCCTTCATGTGGTCCACGGTGCGATCCACGCTGACCATCAGCTCGCCTTTCCAGGCGTTGAGGAGCTTGGTGAAGTGCTGCTTCATGAGCTCGCCCATGTACTCCTCACCCTTGGTCTCTACGTAGGGTTCGACACCGTACATGGTCTGGACTTTTTGCTTTTCTACGGTGGACATGAATAGACCGCCTCTCACTCATCTGATCCAATGCGCAGGCTGCTTCCATCTCCGGCGCCCGCCGGCCCTGCGACTGCGAGCCGCCGAACTTACCAGATAGATCCGGGGTGCGCTACCCCGCCCTATGCCTGCTTTTGACAGCGGCATCACCGGCGCGTTCGTTGGCGTGCACAGGTAGAATCACCAGTTTAGACCCAATTGAGAGAAGGCCCATGGCTCAGCCACACAGTGCGCGCAGTCGCGCCATCGAACCCTTCCACGTCATGGCCCTGCTGGCCCGTGCCAACGAGCTGCAGGCCGCGGGCCACGACGTGATTCACCTCGAGATCGGCGAGCCGGACTTCACCACCGCCGCGCCGATCGTCGCCGCCGGCCAGGCCGCCCTGGCCGCCGGGCACACCCGCTACACGGCGGCCCGTGGCCTGCCGCAACTGCGCGAGGCGATCGCCGGGTTCTATGGCCAGCGCTACGGTGTGGACCTCGATCCAGAGCGCGTGCTCATCACCCCGGGCGGTTCCGGCGCGCTGCTGCTGGCCAGCAGCCTGCTGGTCGATCCGGGCAAGCACTGGCTGCTGGCCGACCCGGGTTATCCGTGCAACCGGCATTTCCTGCGCCTGGTCGAAGGCGGTGCGCAACTGGTGCCGGTGGGGCCGGACGTCAATTACCAATTGACCGCCGATCTGGTCGATCGCCATTGGGACAAGGACACCGTCGGCGCCCTGGTCGCCTCGCCGGCCAACCCGACCGGCACGGTGCTCGACCGCGACGAGCTGGCCAGCCTTTCCAAGGCCACCCGCGAGCGTCATGGGCATCTGGTGGTGGACGAGATCTACCACGGTCTCACCTACGGCATGGATGCGCCGAGCGTGCTGGAGGTGGACGATGAGGCATTCGTCCTCAACAGTTTTTCCAAATATTTCGGCATGACCGGCTGGCGCCTGGGCTGGCTGGTGGCACCGCCGTCGGCGGTGGGCGACCTGGAAAAGCTGGCGCAGAACCTCTACATCAGTGCCCCGAGCATGGCCCAGCACGCCGCGCTGGCTTGCTTCGAGCCGCAAACCCTGGCCATCCTCGAGGAGCGCCGCGCCGAGTTCGCCCGTCGCCGCGACTACCTGCTGCCGGCTTTGCGCGGGCTGGGCTTCGGCATTGCCGTGGAACCCCAAGGGGCCTTCTATCTGTATGCCGATATCAGCGCGTTTGGCGGCGATGCCTTCGCGTTCTGCCGGCATTTCCTGGAAACCGAGCACCTGGCGTTTACCCCGGGCCTGGACTTTGGCCGACACCAGGCCGGTCATCATGTGCGTTTCGCCTACACCCAGAGCCTGCCGCGCCTGGAAGAGGCGGTACAGCGCATCGCCCGTGGCCTGCAGAGCTGGCAGGGCTGACCGATGCAGTTTCCGCCCCTGGAACAGGCGCGCCTGCTGCGCCGCTACAAACGCTTCCTGGCCGACATCGAGCTGGCCAGTGGCGAGCAGATCACCATCCACTGCCCCAACACCGGCTCCATGCTCAATTGCATGCGCGAGGGCGGGCAGGTGTGGTTCAGCCGCTCCAACGACCCCAAGCGCAAGTTGCCGGGTACCTGGGAAATCAGCGAAACGCCCCAGGGCCGGCTGGCCTGCGTCAATACCGGGCGCGCCAACGCCGTGGTGGAGGAGGCCCTGCGCGCCGGCGTGGTCGGCGAGCTGGCCGGCTTCACCACGCTCAAGCGTGAGGTGGCCTATGGCGAGGAGCGCAGCCGGATCGACTTCTACCTGGAATATGCCGACGGAGCCAAGGCCTATGTCGAGGTCAAGAGCGTGACCCTGGGTTACCCCGACACGCCGGTGGCGGCCTTCCCCGACGCCGTCACCCAGCGCGGTGCCAAGCACCTGCGCGAGCTGGCCACCCTGGCGCGCCAGGGGATCCGCGCGGTGCAGCTGTATTGCGTGAACCTGACCGGCATCGAGGCCGTGCGCCCTGCCGAGGAGATCGACGCCGCCTATGCCCAGGCCCTGCGCGCCGCCGTGGCGCAAGGGGTCGAGGTACTGGCCTACGGCACCCGCCTGGATGCGCAGCAACTGGTCATCGACCGTCCGCTGCCGGTGCTGCTCACTCCGTGAGCCAGATGCCCTGGCTGTCTTCCCGGCAGTCCAGGGCCTCCAGCCACTCGCCCGCGCAGGGGCCAGTGATGCATTCGCCGCTTTCTATGAGGAACTGGGCCCCGTGATGGGCGCACTGGATCAGGCTCGCGCTGTCGTCGAGAAAGCTGTCCGCCGCCCAGTTCAGCGGGATGCCCCGGTGCGGGCAGCGGTTGCGGTAGAGGTGGACCTTGCCCTGGCGGCGCACGCCGAACAGCGGCACGCCGGCTACGCTGAAGGCGCGGCTATGGCCCTCGGCGAGGTCGTTGGAGGCGCAGAGAAAATGCATTGCAGCGGAGTTTCCGGTTAAGCCGTGTGACAAAGGGATGGCTTGACGCTTCAATGCGAATAATTATCAAATTGCCCGCATTCGTCGCGCCAGGCTGTCTATGGTGCGCACTTGTGCCGCCCGCCACAAGGTGTGCTGCCCGCCCTCTGCAAAGGAATCCGATGATGCGCCGTCCCGCTGCTTTGATTGCCCTGTGCGCCGGTCTTGCCCTGTCCGCCCACACCATGGCCGCCGAGCTGCCGCAGCGCTGGGTCAGCGCCGGTGGTGCCCTGAGCGAGTGGATCAGCGCCCTGGGCGGCGAGCAGCGGCTGGTCGGTGTCGACACCACCAGCCAACACCCCGAGTCGCTCAAGGCGCTGCCCAGCATCGGCTACCAGCGCCAGTTGTCGGCCGAGGGCATCCTCAGCCTGCGCCCCGATGTGCTGGTGGGTACCGAGGAGATGGGGCCGCCGCCAGTATTGGCGCAGATCCGCAAGGCCGGGGTACGAGTCGAGTTGTTCTCCAGCAAGGCTGAGCTTGATGCGGTGGACGAAAACCTCAAGCACCTGGGGGCGTTGCTGGATGACGAGAAGAAGGCCCAGGCACTGGCCTCCGACTATCGTCGGCAACTGGAGGTGCTGCACAAGGAGGTCGAACAGGCCCAGGCCGGGCACAAGGCGCCCGGTGTCCTGCTGCTGATCGGCCATGCCGGCGCCAAGCCGATGATCGCGGGGCAGGGTACCGCCGGGGATTGGGTGCTGCGCCAGGCGGGAGGACGCAACCTCGCCGATCACCAGGGCTACAAGAACTTCTCGGTGGAGGCCCTCGCCGCGCTGAATCCGGACGTGGTGGTGTTCTCCGACCGAGCCCTCAGCGGCGAGCAGGCCTTGCAGGCACTGATCAAGGAAAACCCGGCCCTGGCGACTTCGCGCGCGGCGCGCGACAAGCGCCTGCTGTCGCTCGACCCGACGCTGCTGGTCGGCGGCCTGGGCCCACGCCTGCCGGCCACCCTGCATGAGCTGGCCGCCAGCTTCTATCCTGCCGCCAAGGCCAGCTTCACCCCATGAGGCAGCGGGTTCGACCACGTACGTTGTTCATTACCCTGGCGTTGCTGTGCCTGCTCGCGGTCTGGCTGTCGCTGGCGCTGGGCCCGGTCAGCCTGCCGTTGCTCGATACCCTGCGCGCCGGCCTGCGCCTGGTCGGCTTGCCGGTGCCCGGCGAAGGCCTGGAGCAGGCCGAGATGATCCTCGGCCAGATCCGCCTGCCGCGCACCCTGCTGGGGCTGGCGGTCGGTGCCGTGCTGGCGTTGTCCGGGGTGGCGATGCAGGGGCTGTTCCGCAACCCGCTGGCCGACCCGGGGCTGGTCGGCGTCGCCAGTGGCGCCGCCCTGGGCGCGGCGGTGGCGATCGTCGGCGGCAGTTGGCTGGGGGGCATTCCCGACTGGTTCGCGCCTTACCTGCTGTCGCTCTGCGCCTTCGTCGGTGGGCTGGGCGTGACGGCGATGGTCTACCGCCTGGGGCGGCGTGACGGCCAGACCAATGTGGCCACCATGCTCCTGGCCGGTATCGCGATGACCGCGCTCGGCGGCTCAGCGGTGGGCCTGTTCACCTACCTGGCCGACGATGCCACGCTGCGCACCCTGACGTTCTGGAACCTGGGCAGCCTCAACGGCGCCAGCTATGAGCGGCTATGGCCCCTGCTGCTGGTGGCGGCGGCCGTGGCCCTGTGGCTGCCGCGCCGGGCGCAGGCACTCAACGCCTTGCTATTGGGCGAGTCGGAAGCCCGTCACTTGGGCATCGAGGTCGAAGGGCTCAAGCGCGAACTGGTGTTCTGCACGGCGCTGGGCGTGGGGGCGGCGGTTGCCGCCGCCGGCCTGATCGGTTTCATTGGCCTGGTGGTGCCGCACCTGGTGCGGCTGGTGGCGGGACCGGACCACCGGGTGCTGTTACCGGCCTCGTTGCTGGCGGGCGGTACCCTGCTGCTGTTCGCCGACTTGATCGCGCGCCTGGCCCTGGCCCCGGCGGAATTGCCTATCGGCATTGTCACCGCGTTCATCGGGGCGCCATTCTTCCTGTTCCTGCTGGTGAAGGTGCGCAGCTGATGCTCGACGTCCGAGGGCTGTCTCTCAAGCGTGGTGGCAGCCAAGTGCTGCACGACATCAACCTGACGCTGCGGCCCGGGCAGGTCCTCGGCGTGCTCGGGCCTAACGGTGCCGGCAAGAGCAGCCTGCTCGGCGCCCTGTGTGGCGAACTGGCGCCCAGCGCCGGGCAGGTGCAACTCGATGGTCGCAGCCTTGATGGCTGGCCGGGCCAGGAACGGGCACGGCGACTGGCGGTGTTGCCGCAGGTGTCCAGCCTGGGCTTTGCATTCAGTGTCGAGGAGGTGGTCGGCTTAGGTCGACTGCCCCATGCCAGCGGCCGTCAGCGTGACCGGGAGATCGTCGATGCGGCGCTGGCGGCGGCGGATGCGGGGTATCTGGTCGAGCGCAGCTACCTGGCGCTGTCCGGCGGCGAACGCCAGCGCGTGCATTTGGCGCGGGTGCTGGCCCAGCTGTGGCCTGGCGAGCCCGGCACCACGCTGCTGCTCGACGAGCCCACCTCCGCGCTCGACCCGCTGCACCAGCACACCACGCTGCAGGCGGTGCGCAGCTTCGCCGACCGTGGCGCGGCGGTGCTGGTCATCCTGCATGACCTGAACCTGGCGGCGCGCTACTGTGACCATATCCTGCTGCTGGAACAGGGCCGCTGCCATGCCCTGGACACGCCGCAACAGGTGCTGACGCCAACGGCGCTGCGGGCAGTGTTCGGTATCGATGTCCTGGTCCAGCCGCACCCGGAGCGCGGCCATCCGCTGATCATCACTCGCTAAGAGGCTTGCACCATGCGCCATCCCCTGCTGTCCATCTGTCTGGTGCTGGCGCTGGGTGGTTGCCAGGCGAGCCTGCCACCCGTGCCGGCCTGGCAGGGTACCGAGGGCCGTGCCAACGTCCAGTTGGGGCAGATCATCGAATTGTCCAGCGGCCAGGCCTTGAGTCCCGGGCAGCTGGTCCAGCGCCTGGCCGATGCGCCACGGGTGCTGGTGGGTGAAAAGCACGACAACCCCGACCACCACCGCCTGCAGCTCTGGTTGCTGCGTGCCTTGGAGAGTCGTCGGCCACAGGGCAGCCTGCTGCTGGAAATGCTTGAGCCGCGGCAGCAGGCCCTGGTCGATGCGCAGAAGGGCAAGGTGTCGCCGGCAGCCGACCTGCCCAAGGCCCTCGACTGGCAGCCCGGCTGGAACTGGGCGCTGTACGGGCCGATCGTCCGCGAGGCCCTGGCCCAACCTTACCCGCTGCTGGCCGCTAACCTGTCGCCGGAGGAAGTCCGCCGGGCCTATCGCCAGCCAGCGACACCCCCGGGCGAGCGCTCCAATGCGCCGGCAGTGGTGCAGGCGCTGCTGGCCCAGGTGCGCGCCGGCCACTGCAACCTGCTGCCGGAAAGCCAGCTACCGGCGATGCTGGCGGTGCAGCAGCAGCGTGACCGACGCATCGCCGAGCGGCTGCTGGCCGCGCCACAGCCGGCACTGCTGCTCACCGGCAGCTACCATGCGCGCAAGGACCTGGGCGTGCCCCTGCACCTGGCCGATCTCGGCGCCAATGCCGAGGGCACGGTGCTGTTGCTGGCGGAAGTGGGGGAGGCGGTCGAGCCAGCCATGGCTGACTTCGTCTGGTATACCCCGGCGACGCCGGAGCAGGACTACTGCGCCCAGCTGCGCAAGGCGCACTGAATCGCGGGCAAAAAAAGACCCGGCAAAGTGCCGGGTCAATAACCGTGATTAGCCTGATGAGGAGATAATCTGAGCGTCCGAACCAGGGAGCATTCAGGTTACCCAACCAGTCTCGCGACCAGTTGTGATAATCATAACGATTCTCATTTCGAGGTCAATGTTTTTTGCGAATTATTTTTCGTTTTTCTGTGCCGGGCACTTCGCGTCGAGCTGCTGGTTCAGCGCTTGCTTGCGTTCGGCCGGCAGGTCGTTCCAGTGCATGTCCAGCAGGGCCCCCTCGATGGCGTACAACAACACCTTCGAAGCCCGGAATCCTCGCGTTCTCACGGCTTGATAGGCACCCACCGCGCCGAGCCGGCGCAGGTCCGAAGCACTGTGGATACCGACGGCGTGCAGCCATTGCGCGGAGGTCTTGCCAAGGTTTTTCAGATGCTGCAATTCATCGTTCATCGAGCCTCCTTGCGATGGCTGAACGGGTCGTGGGGATAAATCGCGAGCAGGTCAATGAGGAGTGTAGCGGGGGTTGTGAATAACGCGGCCTTTTGCCATCGGCGCCGACGGGATGCAGTACTTTCGCTGGGTGGGACCCTATGGGAGCGGGTTGCGTGGGAGCGGGCTTGTCCCGCGATGGCGATCGCTGGGGCAGACGCTATCGCGGGGCAAGCCCGCTCCCACGTGTGTCCGCTCCCACAAAGTTCCCATCCACAGCCTGGCGCAGGCCAGGCACTTACCCTTGGCGAGCACTGCGATATCGCATCCGCGTCCCGAACTTCACTGACATCAGGATTTCGTCGGCGCTGAGCTCAGCCGGGAAGTAGGTCCCGGAGATCTGCGCGTGGGCGAGGCTGGCGCCCTCCAGGCCGTTTTCGCGCAGGTCGAGCCCACGCAGGTCAGCGGCGCGAAAGTACGCGTCGGTGAAGTCGATGCCGCGCACATCCAGGGCGCGCAGGTCCAGGCCGCGGAAATCACCGCCTCGAAAGTCGATAGTCGTATCGCTGGGCTTCTCGCGGTTGAACGCCGCGATCTTCTCGTCGCGGATCATCGTGTACAGGACGTTGTCCAGCTGACGGGGCTGATTCATGGCGGCGCCTCCTCCGTGGGGTGTGATGATATTGTAATGACATCACTGGAGGGGCGCCTGACTTCAGGCGTGAACTGTCGACTGCTTCACGCCTTGTGGCTCAAAGGCCGGGCAGGTGCTGGCGGATCTGCTCGATCAGCTGGTCCATGCTGGCGCTTTCCTGGGTGTTCACGCGCTTGCTGTGCTTCTGCTCCTCGGCATCCAGCGGGTCGCGGCTGGCCTGCTGCGCCTGGATCACTTCCAGGGTGGCGTCCGACGGGTCGATGGCTTCGGCCTGGCGCTGGGCCAGCCAGCTGGCGATCACCGCGTCGGGGGCCTGGCAGTCGAGAATCAGGAACGGCACGCCGGTCTCGCTGGCGACGTCCGCCGCCGCCTTGCGCTGGTCATGCTTGAGGTAGGTGGCGTCGAGTACCACCGGGAAACCGGCGTGCAGGATGATCGCCGCCAGCTCATGCAGGCGCTGGTAGGTGGCGATGCTGGCTTCCTTGTCGTAGATGCCCGCCTCGAGCTGGCCCGCGTCGGCCGCCGACTGCTTGCCGAACAGACGCTTGCGCTCCACGTCCGAACGCACGCGCACCGCGCCCAAGGCCTCGACAAGACGCATCGCCACATGGCTCTTGCCCACGGCCGAGACGCCCTGGGTGACGGCCAGCAGGCGCGAAGGGATGGCGCTGTAGCTTTCGGCCAGGTTGGCGTAGTTGCGGTAGGTGCGCAGGGTGGTGGCGCGCTGCACGCCGTCGGCGTCGGGCGACAGGCTGAACAGTGCGACCTTGGCCCGCACCAGGGCGCGGTAGGCCTTGTAGAAGTTCAGCAGTTCCAAGCCTTCGTAGTCACCGGTCAGTTCCAGGTACTGGCTGATGAAGCGTCGCGACAGGCACTTCAGGCCGCGGTCCTCAAGGTCCATGGCCAGGAAGCCGACGTCGGCGTAGACGTCGGTCAGGCGGAACGGCTCGTTGAACTCGATGCAGTCGAAGATCACCACCTTGCCGTCGATCAGGGTGGCGTTGCCCAGGTGGATGTCGCCGTGGCACTCACGGATGAAACCATTGGCCTTGCGCGCCTCGAGCAGGCCGTGCAGGCGCTTGAAGCTGTCCTGGGCCCAGGCCTGCAGGTTGTCCAGTTGCTGCAGGTCGGCCTTGTCGGTCAGGAACGGGCGGATCTGCTCGAAGTTCTGTTCCACCGGCGCCATGACCGCGTCCGGGGTGCCCAACGGATGGTCGACCGGCACTTTCGGCGCCCGCAGGTGGAACTCGGCGATCTGCCGGGCCATCTGGTCGATGTGGCCGGCGTTCAGCTCGCCGTTGGCCTGCAGGGTGCTGAGCATCTGGTTCTGGGGGAACTGGCGCATCTTCAGCGCGTACTCGATCGCCGGGCCTTCGCCGCCGATCTGCGGGGCCTCGACGCTGCCGGTGATAGGCAGCACTTCCAGGTACAGGCCTTCGGTCAGGCGCTGGTTCAGCCGCAGCTCTTCGTTACAAAAATGCCCGCGCTGGTCCAGGCCGGTGAAGTCGAGGAAGCCGAAGTTCATGGGCTTCTTGATCTTGTAGGCGTACTCGCCGGTGAGCAAAACCCAGGAGATGTGCGTCTCGATGAGCTGGAAGCCCGCAACCGGGTGCGGATAGAGGGCGGGGTTCTGCAGCGCGCTGATCAGGGCTTGGCTCACGGATCATCCTTCAGGAGTCAGGGAATTCGAATCGGACATTATGGTCAATGGTGCCGTCCCTGCAAACCGCCGAGGGGCGTCTGCCCCCCTTTTCCAAAGTGCGTATAATCCGCCGCCATGACACGTACCCGAAATTCCCGCACCCCTAAAAAACGCCCGACCGGCCGCGCCCGCGCCTGGCTGGGCTGGGCACTCAAGCTCAGCCTGGTCGGCCTGGTGGTGATCGCCGGCTTCGCGGTCTACCTCGATGCCACCGTCCAGGAGAAGTTCTCCGGCAAGCGCTGGACCATCCCGGCCAAGGTGTATGCCCGGCCGCTGGAGCTGTTCGTTGGCCAGAAGCTGAGCAAGAACGACTTCCTCACCGAACTCGATGCCCTGGGCTATCGCCGCGAAGGCGTGGCCAATGGCCCGGGCGCCGCGTCGGTCAACGGCAACAACGTCGACCTCAACACCCGTGGCTTCCAGTTCTATGAGGGCATGGAGCCGGCGCAGTTCGTGCGTGTGCGCTTTTCCGGCGACTATGTCGCGGGCTTGAGCGGCGCCAATGGCGGCAAGCTCGACGTGGTACGCCTGGAGCCGCTGATGATCGGCGGCATCTACCCGAAGAACCTTGAAGACCGCATCCTGATCAAGATCGACCAGGTCCCGCCCTACCTGGTGGAAACCCTGATCGCCACCGAAGACCGCGACTTCTACAGCCACTTCGGCGTGTCACCCAAGTCCATTGCCCGGGCGGTGTGGGTCAACACCTCCTCCGGCGCCATGCGCCAGGGCGGCAGTACCCTGACCCAGCAGTTGGTGAAGAATTTCTTCCTGACCAACGAGCGCAGCCTCAGCCGCAAGCTGACCGAGGCGATGATGTCGCTGCTTCTGGAACTGCACTATGACAAGCGCGAGATCCTCGAGGCCTACCTGAACGAAGTGTTCATCGGCCAGGACGGCCAGCGCGCGGTGCACGGCTTCGGTCTGGCCAGCCAGTTCTTCTTCAGCCAGCCGCTGCAGGAGCTCAAGCTGCACCAGATCGCCCTGCTGGTGGGCATGGTCAAGGGCCCGTCCTACTACAACCCGCGCCGCTACCCCGAGCGCGCCCTGCAACGGCGCAACCTGGTGCTCGACCTGCTCGCCGAGCAGGGCGTGGCCACGCAGGAGGTGGTCGACGCGGCGAAGAAGATGCCGCTGGGCGTGACCAAGCGCGGCAGCCTGGCCGACAGCTCGTTCCCGGCCTTCCTCGACCTGGTCAAGCGTCAGCTGCGCCAGGACTACCGCGATGAAGACCTCACCGAAGAAGGCCTGCGCATTTTCACCAGTTTCGACCCGATCCTGCAGATGAAGGCCGAGACCGCCATGAGCGAGACCTTCAAGCGCCTTGCCGGGCGCAAGGGTGCCGACGAAGTGGAATCGGCCATGGTCGTCACCAACCCCGAGACCGGTGAAGTGCAGGCATTGATCGGCAGCCGCCAGTCGGGTTTCGCCGGTTTCAACCGCGCCATCGACGCCGTGCGGCCGATTGGCTCGCTGGTCAAGCCGGCGGTCTACCTGACCGCGCTGGAGCAACCGAGCAAGTTCACCCTGACCAGCTGGGTGCAGGACGAGCCGTTCTCGGTCAAGGGCGGCGACGGCCAGGTGTGGCGTCCGCAGAACTACGATCGCCGCCCTCACGGCACCATCTACCTGTACCAGGGCCTGGCTAATTCCTACAACCTGTCGACCGCCAAGCTCGGCCTTGAAGTCGGCGTGCCCAACGTGATCAAGACCATCGGTCGGCTTGGCGTGCAGGTCGACTGGCCGGCGTTCCCATCGATGCTGCTGGGCGCCGGCGGCATGTCGCCGATGCAGGTGGCGACCATGTACCAGACCATCGCCAACGGTGGCTTCAACACGCCGATGCGCGGTATCCGCAGCGTGCTCACCGCCGAAGGCGAGCCGCTCAAGCGCTACCCGTTCCAGATCCAGCAGACCTTCGATCCGGGTTCGATCTACCTGGTGCAGAACGCCATGCAGCGGGTGATGCGCGAAGGCACCGGTCGCTCGGTCTACAGCGTGCTGCCGAGCTCGCTGACCCTGGCGGGCAAGACCGGTACCAGCAACGACTCGCGCGACAGCTGGTTCTCCGGCTTCAGCCAGGACCTGCTGGCGGTGGTCTGGCTGGGCCGCGACGACAACGGCAAGACGCCGTTCACCGGTGCCACCGGCGCGCTGCAGGTGTGGACCAGCTTCATGAAGAAGGCCGACCCGCTGCCGCTGGACATGCCGCAGCCGGACAACGTGGTGCAGGCCTGGATCGATCCATACAGCGGCCAGGGTTCCGACGGCAGCTGTCCGGGAGCGGTGCAGATGCCGTATATTCGTGGCAGTGAACCACCCGCTGGCGCCACCTGTGGTGGCGAGCAGAACCCGGCCGAAGAGGTGATGGACTGGGTCAAGGGCTGGATGAATTGAGCGCGAGCTTCTGAAGAGGGTGTGAAGTGAACAAGTGGTGGATTCCTGCCGTGGCGGCAGTGACCGTGCTGCACGGCTGTGCCAGCGTCCCGCGTGGCAACATTCCGGTGGTCGATTCGAGCACCCGGGTCTCCAACAGCGAGCGCGTCTCGGCCAACCGCACGTCGGCCTATCCGACCAGCGGTGGCAGCAGCCAGGCCCAGTCATTGCCGGAAGACTCCGGCGTCACCGTGATGATCCCGCAAGGGACCGGCGGCGCGCCGATCCAGTCGTTCCCGGCAGGCACCGGGCCGGCGCCGATCAGCACCGGCCCGATCACCCCGGGCCCGGTCAGCAGCGGCCCGATCACGACCAACCCCAACCCGATCGCCGACGAACCGTTCGATATCGCCTCGATGAGCAATCCGGCGCCGGTGACCAGTGCCCCGACCGGTATCCCGCGTGGCAACACGTCCGGCGGCGGCCTGTCCGCCGACGAACAGCTCGACGGCCCGGTGCTGGCGCTGCTGACCACCGCCCAGCAGCAGCAGGGCAGTGGCGACTTCAACGGCGCCGCGTCGAGCCTGGAGCGTGCCCAGCGCATCGCCCCGCGTGAGCCGCAGGTGCTGTTCCGCCTGGCTCAGGTGCGCCTGTCCCAGGGCGATGCGGCGCAGTCCGAGCAACTGGCACGCCGTGCGCTGACCTACGCCAACGGTCGCCCAGACCTGCAGGCCCAGCTGTGGAACACCATCGCCCAGGCCCGCGAGAAGCAAGGTGACAGCGCAGGTGCCGCCCTGGCGCGGCAGAAGGCGCGGGTCAACCTGTGATGGAGCAGCGCATCCTCGATATCGCCGACCACTTGCTGCTGATCGAGCGCGAGCTCAAGGTCCAAGGTTGGTGGAGTGATGCCACGCCCAGCGCCGAGGCGCTGGCCAGCGTGGTGCCGTTCGCCGTCGACAGCATGGCCTTCGAGCAGTGGCTGCAGTGGATCTTCCTGCCGCGGATGAAACTGATTCTCGAGCACGGTCACCCGCTGCCCAATGCCTCGGGCATCCTGGTCATGGCCGAGACGGTGTTTGTCGACCGTCCGGAACAAAGCCGCGAGCTACGGCGCCTGTTGGCAGCATTCGACCATTTGATCAGCCCCTCCGCCTGATTTCTTCTCTTTTTCCATCAAGGGCCGCAGATTGTGGCCCTTTTTTATGAAAATCTTCTTATATCTGCTGCTGCCGGCCTTTTTAGTGGTGGCGGAGATTCATCTTGCGGAAAAATTGGCAATAATTTCTCTTGACTTGTGCGCGCCGAATCACAAGAATCCAGATTCCGCTGTAGAGGGACTGCCAGAAGCAGACCCGCTAAGCAGATCATGAGGCGCACACCCGCGCCGACTTGTAACACCCCGCAACGCGTTACCTCGCGCTGGGTGGGAAGGCCCGCAACACACCAGGGCACTCCCAATACTTGCTCAGTCAGTGCTGACGTTCGCTCATGCTCTGCTTGGCAGTAAACCTATTAAGACCCGCTCAGTGAGGGCGGTATTCTGGCGTTTTAGAGGTGAACAACGTGGAGCTTTTATCTGGCGCTGAGATGGTCGTCCGCTTCTTGCGTGACGAAGGCGTTAAGCACATCTACGGGTACCCTGGCGGTGCTCTCCTTCATGTTTACGATGCCCTGTTCAAGGAACCGGAAGTCCAGCACATCCTGGTCCGTCACGAGCAGGCTGCCACCCATATGGCGGACGGTTACGCCCGTGCCACCGGCAAGGCCGGCGTGGTCCTGGTGACTTCCGGTCCGGGCGCGACCAATGCCATTACCGGCATTGCCACCGCCTACATGGATTCCATTCCGATGGTCATCCTGTCTGGCCAGGTGCCCAGCACCATGGTCGGCACCGACGCGTTCCAGGAAACCGACATGATCGGTATCTCCCGGCCGATCGTGAAGCACAGCTTCATGATCAAGCACGCCTCGGAAATCCCCGAAGTCCTGAAAAAAGCCTTCTATCTTGCGCAGTCCGGCCGTCCCGGCCCGGTGGTGGTCGATATTCCCAAAGATATGACCAACCCGGCCGAGAAGTTCGAGTACATCTACCCGAAAAAGGTCAAGTTGCGTTCGTATAGCCCGGCTGTTCGTGGTCACTCCGGGCAGATCCGCAAGGCGGCCGAGATGCTCCTGGCGGCCAAGCGCCCGATCGTCTACTCCGGTGGTGGCGTGATCCTCGGCGGCGGCTCCGAAGCCCTCACCGAAATCGCCAAGTCGCTGAACCTGCCGGTCACCAACACCTTGATGGGCCTCGGCGGCTTCCCGGGCACCGATCGCCAGTTCCTCGGCATGCTCGGCATGCACGGCAGCTACACCGCCAACATGGCCATGCACCACGCCGACGTGATCTTCGCCGTCGGCGCGCGGTTCGACGACCGCGTGGTTAACGGCCCGGCCAAGTTCTGCCCGAACGCCAAGATCATCCACATCGACATCGACCCGGCGTCGATCTCCAAGATGATCAAGGCCGATGTGCCGATCGTCGGCCCGGTCGAGAGCGTGTTGAGCGAGATGCTCACCATCCTCAAGGAGATCGGCGAGCAACCCGACAAGGCGGCGCTGGATGCCTGGTGGAAGCAGATCGACGAATGGCGCGGCGACGGTGCACTGTTCCCCTACGACAAGGGCGACGGCAACCTCATCAAGCCGCAGCAGGTGATCGAGACCCTGTGCGAAGTGACAAAAGGCGATGCCTTCGTCACCTCCGACGTGGGCCAGCACCAGATGTTCGCGGCCCAGTACTATCGCTTCAACAAACCCAACCGCTGGATCAACTCCGGTGGCCTGGGCACCATGGGCTTCGGTTTCCCGGCGGCCATGGGCATCAAGCTCAACTTCCCTGACCAGGACGTGGCCTGCGTCACCGGTGAAGGCAGCATCCAGATGAACATCCAGGAACTGTCCACCTGCATGCAGTACGGCCTGCCGGTGAAGATCGTGAACTTGAACAACGGTGTGCTGGGCATGGTCCGCCAATGGCAGGACATGGCCTACAACGGTCGCCACTCGCACTCCTACGTCGAGTCGCTGCCGGACTTCGTCAAGCTGGCCGAGGCCTATGGCCATGTGGGCATCCGCATCACCAGCCTGAAGGACCTCAAGCCGAAGCTGGAAGAGGCTTTCGCGATGAAGGACCGCCTGGTGTTCATCGACATCGCGGTCGACCGGACCGAGCACGTCTATCCGATGCAGATCAAGGACGGCTCGATGCGTGACATGTGGCTGAGCAAGACGGAGCGTACCTGATATGCGGCACATCATCTCCCTGCTGCTGGAAAACGAACCCGGTGCCTTGTCTCGCGTGGTCGGTCTGTTCTCCCAGCGCAACTACAACATTGAAAGCCTGACCGTGGCACCGACCGAAGACCCGACCTTGTCGCGTCTGACGCTGACCACCGTTGGCCATGACGAGGTGATCGAGCAGATCACCAAGAACCTGAACAAGCTGGTCGAAGTGGTCAAGCTTGTGGACCTGTCGGAAAGCGCCCACATCGAGCGCGAACTGATGCTGGTCAAGGTCAAGGCCACCGGTGCCCAGCGCGCCGAAATCAAGCGCACCACGGATATCTTCCGTGGCCAGATCGTCGACGTGACCGCCAGCGTGTACACCGTGCAGCTGAGCGGCACCAGCGACAAGCTGGACAGCTTCATCCAGGCCATCGGCACCGCATCGATTCTCGAAACCGTGCGCAGTGGCGTCACCGGCATTGCCCGTGGCGACAAAGTGCTCAGCATCTAACTTCAAAAACTAGCGATGGCTCCGCTGGGGCCGAGATATAACAGGGGTATTTTCATGAAAGTTTTCTACGACAAAGACTGCGACCTTTCCATCATCCAGGGCAAGAAAGTCGCCATCATCGGTTACGGTTCGCAAGGTCACGCCCAGGCGTGCAACCTGAAGGACTCCGGTGTGGACGTTACCGTCGGTCTGCGTAAAGGGTCGGCCACCGTTGCCAAGGCAGAAGCCCACGGCCTGAAAGTGGCTGACGTGGCTACCGCCGTCGCCGCTGCCGACCTGGTCATGATCCTCACCCCGGACGAATTCCAGGGCCAGCTGTACAAGAACGAGATCGAGCCGAACATCAAGAAGGGCGCCACCCTGGCCTTCTCCCACGGCTTCTCGATCCACTACAACCAGGTCGTTCCGCGTGCCGACCTCGACGTGATCATGATCGCGCCGAAGGCCCCGGGCCACACCGTGCGCTCCGAGTTCGTCAAGGGCGGCGGCATCCCTGACCTGATCGCTGTCTACCAGGACGCCTCGGGCAACGCCAAGAACGTCGCCCTGTCCTACGCCGCTGGCGTCGGTGGCGGCCGTACCGGCATCATCGAAACCACCTTCAAGGACGAGACCGAAACCGACCTGTTCGGTGAGCAGGCCGTTCTGTGCGGCGGTACCGTGGAACTGGTCAAGGCCGGTTTCGAGACCCTGGTCGAAGCGGGCTACGCCCCGGAAATGGCCTACTTCGAGTGCCTGCACGAGCTGAAGCTGATCGTCGACCTCATGTACGAAGGCGGTATCGCCAACATGAACTACTCGATCTCCAACAACGCCGAGTACGGTGAGTACGTCACCGGCCCAGAAGTCATCAACGAAGAATCCCGCAAGGCCATGCGCAATGCCCTCAAGCGCATCCAGGACGGCGAGTACGCGAAGATGTTCATCAGCGAAGGCGCCACCAACTATCCTTCGATGACCGCCAAGCGTCGCAACAACGCCGCCCACGGCATCGAAATCATCGGCGAGCAACTGCGTTCGATGATGCCTTGGATCTCGGCCAACAAGATCGTCGACAAGACCAAGAACTGAGTCTTGCGTCGATAAATGAAAAACGCGGCTTCGGCCGCGTTTTTTCGTTTGCGCGGTCAGCTTCTGGTATAAAGCGACCAGTGGCTCGCTGTTAGAACGGTTTTGCCGAGCCCATGTCGAACATATTCCACCCTGTTGCAAGGTACTTTTCATGAGCGAACGTCCCGAAGAGCCGAACAAGCCCTCCGACGCCGAAAGCCTGCTACCTGTCGATGAGCACGTTGAAGAAGGTCACGACGCCGAAGGGCGCAAGGTGCGTCACCGCGGTATCTATCTGCTGCCCAACCTGTTCACCACCGCGAACCTGTTCGCCGGCTTCTATTCCATCATCAGCTCGATGAGCGCGCAGAGCGCCCTGAGCGCGGGTGATCCACGGGAGGCGAGCAAGTATTTCGCCTTCGCCGCCATCGCGATCTTCGTCGCCATGGTCCTCGACGGCCTCGATGGCCGCGTGGCCCGCATGACCAATACGCAAAGTGCCTTCGGCGCCGAGTACGACTCGCTGTCGGACATGGTCGCCTTCGGCGTGGCCCCGGCGTTGCTGGCGTTCGGCTGGGCCCTGGGGGACATGGGCAAGGTCGGCTGGATGGTCGCCTTCATCTATGTGGCCGGCGCCGCGCTGCGCCTGGCGCGTTTCAACACCCAGGTCGGCACCGCCGACAAGCGCTACTTCATCGGCCTGGCCAGCCCGGCGGCGGCCGGCGTGGTGGCTGGTACCGTCTGGGCGTTCAGCGACTACGGCATCCAGGGCTCCAAGCTGTCGTTCCTGGTGGCGCTGCTGGTGGCGGCCGCGGGCATGCTGATGGTCAGCAACATCAAGTACAACAGCTTCAAGGAACTCGACCTCAAGGGGCGCGTGCCCTTCGTCGCCATCCTCGCCGTGGTGCTGGTGTTCGCCGTGGTGTTCAGCGATCCGCCGCGCATCCTGCTGCTGATCTTCCTTGCCTATGCTGCATCGGGGCCGATCCAGTTCCTGTTGCGGGCGCGCCGTCGTAAATCCTGACAAGGATTTAATCGCGGAATAACCTGCAGGCTCCATAGTCTTACGTGTACATCAGTGACCCGTACTGTGGAGCCGCCATGCTCATCAAGCTTCCCCGACCATCCGACTGCAAAGCCTCGGAGATCACCCCCGAATCCATCTACTTCTCCCGTCGCACCTTGCTAGGCGCAGGCCTGGCGGGCGTGGCCCTGGGCGCGTTGCCGCGGTTGGGCGCGGCTGCCGAGGTGTCCCGCTATGCCGATGTCGAGGGCGGTGCCGCCCCCGGCTGGTTCAGCGACAAGCTGGTCAGCACCCGCTGGCAGGCGGTCACCGTCAGTGGCGAAGCGATCACGCCGTTCAAGGACGCCACCCACTACAACAACTTCTATGAGTTCGGCCCCGACAAGGGCGATCCGGCGGCCAATGCCGGCGGTCTGAAGACCGAACCCTGGAGCCTGGTGGTCGATGGTGAGGTGGCCAAGCCCGGGCGCTATGCGCTGGAGGACTTCATCAAGCCTTACCAGCTCGAGGAGCGGATCTACCGCCTGCGCTGCGTGGAGGCCTGGTCGATGGTGATTCCCTGGTTGGGCTTCCCCTTGGCGCAGGTGCTCAAACAGGTCGAGCCTACCTCGAAGGCGCGCTACATCCGTTTCGAAACCCTGGAAGACCCCAAGAGCATGCCCGGCCAGCGTTCCGGCTTCGCCCTGATCAACTGGCCGTATGTGGAGGGCTTGCGCCTGGATGAGGCGATGAACCCGTTGGCGATTCTGGCTGTGGGCATGTATGGCCGCGAGCTGCCCAACCAGAACGGCGCGCCGCTGCGCCTGGTGGTGCCATGGAAGTACGGATTCAAGAGCATCAAGTCGATCGTGCGCATCAGCCTGGTGGCGGAGCAGCCGCAGACCACCTGGCAGGGGCTGGCGCCGGACGAATACGGCTTCTATGCCAACGTCAACCCGACGGTCGACCACCCGCGCTGGACCCAGGCGCGGGAGCGCCGCTTGCCCAGCGGGCTGTTCAGTCCCAATGTGCGCGATACGCTGATGTTCAACGGCTATGCCGATGAAGTGGCGTCGCTCTATACCGGTCTCGACCTGCGGAAGAACTACTGATGCGCTATCCCTGGTTTCGCCTGGCGATCTTCGTCGTGGGGTGCCTGTTTCCACTGTGGTGGTTCTATGAAGCTGCCATGGGGCTGCTTGGGCCGGATCCTGGGAAGATCATGATGGACCGACTTGGTTTGGGGGCGTTGGTGTTTTTGCTTATCACCCTGGGCATGACGCCGCTGCAGCGGCTGACGGGGTGGTCGGGGTGGATTGTGGTGCGGCGCCAGCTGGGGCTGTGGTGCTTTGCTTATATAGTCCTGCACATGACGGCGTACATGGTGTTCATCCTGGGGCTGGATTGGGGGCAGTTCGGCGTCGAGCTGCGCAAGCGGCCCTACATCATTGTTGGCGCCTTGGGTTTCCTTGGCCTGCTGGCGCTTGCGGTTACCTCCAACCGTTACAGCCAGCGGCGCCTGGGGGCGCGGTGGAAAAAGCTGCACAGGCTGGTCTATGTGATTCTCGGGCTGGGGCTGTTGCACTTCCTGTGGATCGTGCGCTCGGACCTGAAGGAATGGGCGGTGTATGCCGCTATCGGAGTCTTGCTGCTGGTGCTGCGCATTCCCCCGGTATGGCGGCGTGTTCCACGATTGATGGGGCGGGGGAGGGCGGCCTGAAATCTTTCTTTAATAAAAGCTTGACGCCCTCTCAGATTCCCTTACAATGCGCCCCACTTCCAGCGACATCGGAACGAAAAACTCCTTGAATATCAATGAGTTGATTGTTGAAGAGGGTGGCGGAGGTGCTTCGATCATCTGATCGGCAGCGGTGAAAAAGGCAGTTGACAGCAGGTTGTAACGCTGTATGATTCGCCTCCCGCTACGAGAGATCGCAGCGAGTCAAGTGTTTGAAGTGAAACGAGTTCTTCGTTAAAAACCTCAAAATAAACGCTTGACAGCAAATGAGGAAAGCGTAGAATGCGCGCCTCGGTTGAGACGAAACGCTCTCAGCCAAACGCTCTTTAACAAATTGAATCAAGCAATTCGTGTGGGTGCTTGTGAGTACGGACTGGTAGTCGCCAAGATTATCAGCATCACAAGTGGCCATGCGAGAAATCACATAGTCATTTGAGATTGCTGAGCCAAGTTTAGGGTTTCTTAAAAACCCAAGC